>NZ_AUFE01000074.1 GCF_000426345.1 Cupriavidus phytohabitans
CCATGAATCGCCGCCAGCGCAGAATGCTCAAACGTCGCCAGGCAGTCGAGCCTGTCATCGGTCATGTCAAAGCGGATCACGGCATGCGCCGGAACTGGTTGAAAGGCGAAATCGGTGACACTGTCCATCCGATCCTCTGTGCCGCAGGCTTCAATCTCCGTTGGCTGCTGCGGGCCATTGCCCGCCTCGGTATCCGCGGGCTTTTTTTCGTCTTAGCTTTGCTCACAGGGATGGCCCGGTTCGCCACCGATGCCGCCAATCGACTCAGCCCACATGCCGCAGTCGTTTGATGAGGGCCCAGAATCCTCCGCCTTTCAGTCACGCTGAGCTCTCAGACTGAATTTTTCAGGTCCGACTATGTAAAGACTTAGTCTAAAGACATGGCGGATTATGCCAAGACTGGCACACCGCGCATCAACTTTCTTTTATCGGTAACTGGAAGCCGCGCTCGAAAGCCCGCCCCAAGGGGACCGGATAAGCCCTGGGGTGGCCATTGGCGATGCTCCGCCGCACGCTTGTGGCGCGCGGGCGGGAGCGGTGGAAAGCCGGCGGCGCGGCGCCGGCGGCCGGGCTCAGACCATGCCGTCGTCGGCGGTGATCACGGCGCCGTTGATGAATTGCGACTGGTCGGACGCCAGCAGCAACAGCAGGCCGTCGAGATCGTCGGGCTTGCCCAGGCGCTTGCGCGGCAGCATCTGGATCAGTTTCTGGCCAGCGTCCGAATCCCAGTGGTGGTGGTTGATCTCGGTATCGATATAGCCGGGACAGATCGCATTGGTATTGATGCCGTGGCGCGCCCATTCAAGCGCCATGGCCTTGGTCATGTGCACCACCGACGCCTTGCTCATGCAATAGATGCCGATTTGCGACAGCACCTTCAGGCCGGCCACCGACGCGACATTGACGATGCGCGCCTGCGGCAGCGGACTGCCGTTCTTCTCGGCGCCCTTGGCCCGGGCAATCATGCGCTTGGCGACTTCCTGCGCGACGAAGAAGGCGCCGCGCGTATTGGTGTCGAAGACAAAATCGAAATCGTCCGGGGTCACATCGGTCAGCTTCTGCGTCGTCGACACGCCCGAATTGTTGACCAGGATGTCGATCGAGCCGGCTTCGGTTTCCGCATGCGCCACGGCGGCGCGGATACTGTCCGGATCGGTGACGTCCAGCCGCACCACGTGCGCGCTGCCACCCTCGGCCTCGATCGCCGCGCGCAGTTCCTTGAGCCGCTCGGTGCGGCGCGAGGCCAGCACAACCTTGGCCCCGGCGGCGGCCAGCACCGTCGCGAAACGCGAGCCGAGCCCGCTCGAGGCGCCGGTGACCAGCGCTACCTTGCCTTCCAGATTGATCGACAAACCCATGATGACCTCTTGTGCGGGCGCCCTTCCAGCCTCTTCGGGTGCGGAAGGCAGCATATCGAAAAAAAGAACGACCGTTCCAAAAAAATCCTTGCCTGTGGGTGGCGAGTCCCGGACAATGCCGGAGATTCTAAGAACTTGGCCTGCAAAGCGAAAGAGGGAAAACGAGCGATCCGGCCGGCTATCGGCCGCAAACAGCCGTCAAAATCCCTTGCCATGCCCCGCCGGCGCAAGTTCGAGCAGAACGGTCACCGCACTTCCCACAATTGCATAGCTAGCAGCAAAGAAATAGAGGGTTAGAGACAATGGATCAGCAACAGCTCCTGGAGCAGTTCGGCCCGCGTGAAGCCATGGAATACGACGTGGTCGTCGTTGGCGGCGGCCCCGCCGGCCTGGCCACGGCCATCCGCCTGAAGCAACTCGCGCAGGAGAAAGGCAGCGACGTCAACGTATGCGTGCTGGAAAAGGGTTCCGAACCCGGCGCGCATATCCTGTCGGGCGCCATCATGGATCCGCGCGCCCTCAACGAGCTGATCCCGAACTGGCAAGAGCTGGGCGCGCCGCTGAACCAGCCGGTCACCGAAGACAAGTTCCTGTTCCTGAACGAGTCGGGCTCGAAGGGCACGCCGCCCGCGCTGCTGCCCGAGTGCTTCCACAACCACGGCAACTACATCGTCAGCCTGTCGAACCTCGTGCGCTGGCTGGGCCAGCAGGCCGAGGCGCTGGGCGTCGAGATCTTCCCGGGCTTCCCCGCCGCCGAGGTGCTGTACAACGAAGACGGCTCGGTCAAGGGCGTGGC
Organism: Cupriavidus phytohabitans; assembly: GCF_000426345.1. Taxonomy (GTDB): domain Bacteria; phylum Pseudomonadota; class Gammaproteobacteria; order Burkholderiales; family Burkholderiaceae; genus Cupriavidus. The sequence continues at coordinate 2,155 of NZ_AUFE01000074.1, forward strand.
CACCGGCAACATGGGCATCAGCAAGGAAGGCGAGCCCACCGACAACTTCCAGCTCGGCATGGAACTGCATGCCAAGTACACCATCTTCGCCGAAGGCGCGCGCGGCCACCTGGGCAGGCAGCTGATCGACAAGTTCGGCCTGGATGCCGGCAAGGATCCGCAGAGCTACGGCATCGGCCTGAAGGAACTGTGGGAAATCGACCCGGCCAAGCACAAGCCCGGCCTGGTGGTGCACACCGCCGGCTGGCCGCTGGACCCGGCCACCTATGGCGGCTCGTTCCTGTACCACATGGAAGACAACAAGGTCGCGGTCGGCTTTGTGGTCGGCCTGGACTACACCAACCCTTGGCTGTCGCCGTTCGAGGAATTCCAGCGCTTCAAGACGCACCCGGAAATCCGCCAGTACTTCGAGGGCGGCAAGCGCCTGTCGTACGGCGCGCGCGCCATCACCGCCGGCGGCCTGCTGTCGCTGCCCAAGACCGTGTTCCCGGGCGGCGCGCTGGTCGGCTGCGATGCCGGCTACCTGAACGCCTCGCGCATCAAGGGCAGCCACGCCGCGATCAAGACCGGCATGCTGGCCGCCGAGGCCGCCTATGACGCGCTGCAGGGCGGCCGCCAGCACGACGAGCTGACCGCCTACCCCGCCGCGTTCGAGCAAAGCTGGCTGTACAAGGAGCTGCTGCAGGCCAAGAACTTCAAGCAGTGGTTCAAGAAGGGCCGCACCACCGCGACGCTGATGACCGGCATCGAGCAATGGCTGCTGCCCAAGCTGGGCATCCGCAACCCGCCCTGGACCATCCACCGCGTCAAGCCGGACCATGTGTACCTGAAGCCGGCGGCCGAGTGCGAGAAGATCGTCTACCCGAAGCCGGACGGCAAGCTGACCTTCGACCGCCTCAGCTCGGTGTTCATCAGCAACACCAACCACGAGGAAAACCAGCCGGCGCACCTGACGCTGAAGGACGCCAGCGTGCCGGTCAGCATCAACTGGGACAAGTACGCCGGCCCCGAGTCGCGCTACTGCCCGGCGGGTGTGTACGAGTTCGTGCAGGACGAGACCTCGGGCAAGGAACGGCTGCAGATCAACGCGCAGAACTGCGTGCACTGCAAGACCTGCGATATCAAGGATCCGACACAGAACATCGTGTGGGTCACGCCGGAAGGCGGCGGCGGTCCGAACTACGTCGGCATGTAAGGCCCCCGGGCGCGCAAGCGCCTGGCGCATGGAGCGGCACCGGTTTCCCCGGTGCCGTTTTTTATTTCTTGCGGCCGCCGGCTACAGCGGCAGTCGCGTCGTGGACAGCAGCTGTTCGTAGATGTAGCACTGCAGCAGCGTCATCTCGCGCTCTGCCAGCACGTCGAAGGCCACACCGAAGGCCGGGAAATCGGTATCGTCCTGGCTCGCTGCACCCGGCGCCACCCGGACCCAGCCGTCGACCATGACTTCGCTGTCGAACGAGGCGGCCCGCAGCTGGAAGCGCAGCCGCACGCGGCTGCCCGGGGCGGGCGAAGGCGCGGTGGTCTGTACCAGCGCACCACCGGTGCTGAGGTCGGACAGCAGCGCCAGCCGGGCCGTACCCGCCCGCACCGCGACGGCCACGGCCACGGCATGATCGCCATCGTCGTCCTCCGGGGGCCGGGTCAGGTATGCCGCCAGCCGCGTCGGCACGCGCGCCGCCTTGCGGACCGGGGTTGCGTGCAGGTTGGTCGGCGCCGACAGCACCAGGTAGCGGAACGGACTGCGGCAGACCGCGGTGATGGTCGAGGTAAAGCTGTGGATCGCCTGGCCCGAAAAGCCGCGCAGCAGCACGGTGGCGCCCGCCTGCAGCGGCAGGTCGCGCCCGCCCAGTTGCGGCCAGGTCACGAACAGCCCCTGATCGATAAAGCCGATCAGGCGGCTCGCGGCGGCGCGTGCGGAGTCGCCTTCATGCTTGACGTGGAGCAGCGTGCCGACCTGCAGGCCGAACGGCCCGGGCGCCGTGCGCGTGCAGGCATCGTCTGTGTCGTCGGTGTCATCGCTATTGCCGGCGCGGCAGACCACGCCATGGCGGAACACCAGCGCGAGGTCGCGCGCATCGGGGATGATGCTGCCGCTGCCGAGCACCAGGTTGCCTTCGCCGTCAAGCAGCGACCAGGGCAGCGGGTGTCCGACCGGAAGATCGTTGGGAGTGAGCTGGATCATGGCTGTTTGCAGAGGGCCCCCGCGTTTGTCGCCGCGCGTGGGGCATGGCAAACCCACGGCGGAGCTGCCGGGCAGTATCCGCCACCTGTATCAGGGTTTTATCGGCCAAAAAGCAGCAGAAGTTGAGCGGATGCCGATGGGCCTAGGCCGTCATATGTAGCACCCGCCCTCTGCGGAAGGCTTGACGCGCGACAACTTCGGCACCACAATCGCATAAAGCTGTCTGACAGCCTGACATATCCAGCCATGACCCTGCACCGCCCGGCCTCGCTGGCCAGCCGCATTGCCCAGTCCTTGCACGACGACATCCTCGCCGGCCGCTACGCCGCGGGCGCACGCCTGCCCGCCGAAGCAAGCCTGGCCGACACCTTCGGCGTGAGCCGGCCGATCGTGCGCGAGGCTATTGCCCAACTCAAGGCCGATGGCGTACTGGTCACGCGCAAGGGCTCTGGCGCCTTTGTTTCGGAAACCCCGGGCGGCCAGGCCTGGCGCGTGGCGAGCGCGCCGGACGGCGGGCCCACGCTGGCGCAGCTTTTCGAGTTGCGCCGCGTGGTCGAAACCGCCTGCGCCGAGATGGCGGCCGAGCGCCGCACCACGGCCGACGTCGACGCGATCCGCGCCGCACTCGCGACCATGCAGGCGCAGGCCGACGGCCATGGCGACATGGCCATGTCGGCCGCGGCCGACATGGCCTTCCACCACGCCATCGCCGAAGCCGCGCACAACCCCTGCTTCACCGGCCTCACCGATTTCGTCAGCCAGCAGATGCTGGCGGCACGGCAGCGGGCCTGGGAGAACACCGCGCGGCTCGGCGCCGCCACCGGCGCTCCGCGTGCCGCCGACACCGAACACACGGCGCTGGCCGACGCCATCGCCGCCGGCAATGCCCCCGCGGCGCGCGAGGCCGCGCAACGGCACCTGTCCGCGGCGGCCGCGCGGCTGGGCCTGGCGGGCTGAATCCCGCACACATCGACCAGCACTGCATAACCAGCACGGCAACAAACCACAGCAACAAGGAAACGAGCATGGAAAAGGTGGACTGCGTCGTCATCGGCGCTGGTGTCGTAGGACTGGCGGCCGCGCGCGCCCTCGCCCTGCAAGGCCGCGAGGTGATCATCCTGGAAACCGAGAACGCCTTCGGCACCATCACCAGCGCTCGCAACAGCGAAGTCATCCACGCCGGCATCTACTACCCCGCCGGTTCGCTGAAGGCAGAGTTGTGCGTGCGCGGCAAGGCCATGCTGTACGACTACTGCGCCACGCACCACGTCGAGCACCAGCGCTGCGGCAAGCTGATCGTCGCCACCAGCGAGGCGCAAGTGGCCACACTCGACGGCATCCGCGCCAAGGCCGCGGCCAACGGCGTCGGCGACCTGCGGCTGCTCTCGCGCGACGAAGCGCAGGCACTGGAACCGCAGCTGCAATGCCATGCCGCACTGCTGTCGCCCTCCACCGGCATTGTCGACAGCCACGGCCTGATGACCGCGCTGCTGGGCGATGCCGAGAACGCAGGTGCGATGCTGGCCGTGCAGTCGCCGGTGCTGGGCGGCGCGGTCACGGCGGACGGGATTCGGCTGGAAGTGGGCAGCGAGGATGGCGGCGCCACCACGCTGCTGGCGCGTACGGTGGTGAACTCGGCCGGCCTGACCGCGCCGGAACTGGCGCGCCGCCTCGATGGCATGCCCGAGGCCCATATCCCGCCGCAGTACTATGCCAAGGGCTGCTATTTCACGCTGGCCGGGCGCGCCCCGTTCTCGCGGCTGATCTATCCGGTGCCAGAGGCCGCTGGCCTGGGCGTGCACCTGACGCTGGACCTGGGTGGCCAGGCACGCTTCGGCCCCAATGTGCGCTGGATCGACGACATCGAGTACAGCGTCGACCCGTCCGATGCCGACAGCTTCTATGACGAAGTGCGGCGCTACTGGCCGGGACTGGCCGATAACTCGCTGCAGCCGGGCTATGCGGGCATCCGCCCCAAGATCAGCGGCCCGCGCGAAGTGGCGGCGGACTTCCGCATCGACGGCCCCGCCGTGCACGGCGTGCCGGGGCTGGTTCACCTGTTCGGCATCGAGTCGCCGGGGTTGACCTCGTCGCTGGCGATCGCCGAGCGCGTCTGCGCCGCGCTGGCCTGAAGCGCATCGCCGCCTGCCGCACCTTCCGCGCGGAAGCTCATCGCCGCGCAGAAGGCACCAGCCGCCGCGGCCACGGCGGCCAGCCCGAAGGTGTGTTCCGGCGCCAGCGCATTCCAGGTCCAGCCCATCACCAGCCCGCCGAGCGTGCCGCCGACGCCGTAGGAAATCCCCGTGTACAGCGCCTGCCCGCGCCCCTGCAACGGGCCGGCAAACCATGCCTGCAGCCGCTTCAGGCTGGCGCTGTGGTGCGCGGCGAAGGTGGCCGCGTGCAGCACCTGCACCAGCGCCATCAGCCAGGCAAACTGCGCGAAGTAGCCGGTCAGGCCGAAGCGGACCGCCGCCAGCACGAAAGTGCCCGCCAGGATGGTGCGCAGCGCGAAACGCGCGAACAACAGGCCCTGGTAATAGAAGAAGACGATTTCGGCGACCACGCCGATGGTCCACATCACCCCGATGGCGAACTTGCCGTAGCCGAGCTTCTCCAGCCACAGCGAATAGAACACGTACAGCGCGGCGTGCGCGAACATCATCAGGAAGGCCGACGCCAGGAACCATGCCACGTCCGGCCGGCGCAGCAGCGGCAGCGCGCGCGGCGCGGGCAGGCGCGGCCCGTCGTCGGTGGCATCGCGCATGGTCAGCACCACGCCCGCCAGGATCGCCAGCAAGCCGCTGGCCACCCACGGGAACGCGCGCATGCCGACCGCCTCGAACAGCGCCCCGCCGGCCAGCACCGCGCCGATAAAGCCGACCGAGCCGAACATGCGGATGCGGCCATAGCTATGGTCGAAGGCGCCATGGCGGCGCAGCGTGGAGATGGTGAGGGCATCGCCCAGCGGCGACATCGCGCTGGTAAGCAGGCTCAGCGTCAGCATCATCGCCATCATGCCGCCGTAGCTGCCCACGCCGGGCAGCATCAGGAACGCCAGCAGCGAGGTGAACGCGCTCACGCGCAGGACGCGCACGCGCGTGTGCATCACGTCGGAGAGCCAGCCCCACAGGTAGGGTCCGACGATGCGGCTGACCTGGAAGCTGGCCATCAGCACGCCGATCTGCACGGGATTGAAACCGCGATCGGCGAAATACAGGCTCACGTACGGCGAGATGACGCCGACGTAGCCGTAGTAGCCCAGATAGAAAAGCCCGAAGCGGGCGTAGTCCGGGCGAGCGGTGCCAGTGGCCCCGCCCGCCCCAGGCAGCGGAGTCAACTCAGCGCGTCTGGCCGGCCTGCGCCGGTGCCTGCGCCGGAATCTGCGGCGTGTCGGTCCTGACGTCGCCGCATTGCGCGCGGTGGCGCAGCGCGTGGTCCATCAGCACCAGCGCGAGCATGGCCTCGGCGATCGGCGTGGCGCGGATGCCGACGCACGGGTCGTGGCGGCCGAAGGTCTCGACCGTGGCGGCATTGCCGGCCTTGTCGATCGACTCGCGCGGCGTGCGGATCGAGGACGTCGGCTTGATCGCCAGCGACACGGTGACATCCTGTCCGGTGGAGATGCCGCCCAGCACGCCGCCCGAATTGTTGGTGCGGAAGCCCTCGGAGGTCAGCTCGTCGCCATGCACGCTGCCGCGCTGGGACACGCTGTCGAAGCCGGCGCCGATTTCCACGCCCTTGACCGCATTGATGCCCATCATCGCGTGCGCGATGTCGGCGTCGAGGCGGTCGAACAGCGGCTCGCCCAGTCCGACCGGCACGTTGCTGGCCACCACCTCGATGCGCGCGCCGACCGAATCGCCGTCGCGGCGCAGCGCGTCCATGTAGGTTTCCAGCTCGGGAATGATGTCGGCGTTGGGCGCGAAGAACGGATTCTCGGGCACATGCGACCAGTCGGCGAACGGCACCGCGATCTCGCCGAGCTGCGACATGTAGCCCCGGATCTCGGTGCCGTACTGCTCGCGCAGCCATTTCTTGGCCACCGCCGCAGCGGCCACCACCGGCGCCGTCAGGCGAGCCGACGACCGGCCGCCGCCGCGATAGTCGCGGATGCCGTACTTCTGCCAGTAGGTGTAGTCGGCGTGGCCCGGGCGGAAGGTCTCGACGATATTGCCGTAGTCCTTGCTGCGCTGGTCGGTATTGCGGATCAGCAGGCAGATCGGCGTGCCGGTGGTCTTGCCTTCGAACACGCCGGACAGGATCTCCACCTGGTCGGGTTCCTTGCGCTGGGTGACATGGCGCGAGGTGCCGGGCTTGCGGCGGTCCAGGTCGCCCTGGATATCGGCTTCGCTCAGCGCCATGCCCGGCGGGCAGCCATCCACCACCGCGCCGATGGCGGGGCCGTGCGATTCGCCGAAGGTGGTGACAGTGAAGAGCAGGCCAAGGGTGTTGCCGGACATGATGGAAACCGCACAGGAATTGGGGACGGCCTCCATTGTAAGGCCATTGCCCGCCCGCGGGCGGCCCGGCTGGCTCAGGCTGGCGCGCTTTCCGGAGCGAATTCGGGGTAGAACTCCGCCCGCATCCGGTCCATATAGGCCACCAGGTTGGCATGCCCTTCCGCCGCGGTGCGAATCGGCGTGTCGAACACCGGGCACAGCAGGCTGCCGGCAAAGGCGAACAGCGTGGCGTCGGCGCCGCATGGCTTGTCGCCCATCAGGTAGCGCTTTTCGCCCAGGATATCGGCGATGGAGGTCACGCCCTTGGTGGCCAGCGCGACCAGTTCTTCCTCGCTGTGCCGGCCCAGGCCCTGCCCCCACAGCGTCTTCCTGACCTTGTAGCGCACCAGCCGCTCGGCCAGCCCGCGCACCGGAGCCGGCACGCCGCGAAAGAACTGCGCCGGGCCGCGGTCGAAATTGGCCTGGTCGAGCCAGCGCACCCGCGCCACCGCCCAGTACAGGTGGTCTTCCATCAGCTTCTCGGCGGCCCAGGCGATGCCGCGCTCGGCCGGGCTCAGGCCGGCGTCGAAGTCGATGTGGTAAGTCTTCTCGATATGCCAGCGGATCATGGTCGAGTCCGCCACGATGCGGCCCATGTCATCCAGGTACGGCAGCTTGCCCTTGGGCGCGCGCCGCAGGCTGCCGCGGCGGGCGTGGTACGGCAGGCCGGCAAGCTTGAGCAGCATCTCGGCCTTGGTGACGAACGGGCTGGCGTCAGGCAGCCCAAAGGCCGGGCCGAAGGTATAGAGCGTGATCATCGTGGCTCGGGCTCCGCGGAGAAGAACATGCGTTCAGCGCCAGTCGCCGCGCAGGGCCTGCACCATCTGCTGCAGCCCTTCGGGCGTGGCCGCCTCCGGCGGCACCGGCTCGCCCACTACCAGTTCCAGCCGGCTCAGGATGCCGCGGCGGAACGGCCGCGACATCGCCGGCGCGTCCTTGCGCGAGAAGAAGCTGCCCCACAGCCCGCGCAGCGCCATCGGCACCACCGGCACCGGCGTGCGGCGGATGATCTGCTGCACGCCCTGGCGGAACGGGTTGATCTCGCCGGTGGCGGTGATCTTGCCCTCCGGGAAGATGCAGACCAGGTCGCCCTCCTCCAGCGCCTGCGCCACGCTGTCATACGCGCGCTTGAGCATGTCGGGGTTTTCGTGCGCGGGCGCGATCGGGATCGCGCGGGCCTGGCGGAAGAACCACGACAGCAGAGGCACGCCGAAGATGCGGTAGTCCATCACGAAGCGCACCGGGCGCGGGCTGCATGCCATCAGCACCACCGCGTCGGCAAAGCTGACATGGTTGCAGACCAGCACGGCGGGCCCATCGGCTGGAATGCGCTCGGCGTTCACGCGGCGCAGCCGGTACAACGTATGCACCAGGCCCCAGGCGATAAAGCGCAGCAGGAATTCCGGCACCAGCGAGTAGATATAGACCGCCACCACCGCATTGAGCAGCCCCACCACCAGGTACAGCTGCGGGATGCTGTAGCCGGCCAGCGCCATCGCCACGCCCAGCAGCGACGCCGCGATCATGAAGAAGCTGTTCAGGATGTTGTTGGCGGCGATGATGCGCGCGCGGTGCGTAGGCGCGCTGCGGCTCTGGATCAGCGCGTACAGCGGCACGCTGTAGAAGCCGCCGAACATCGCCAGCAGGAACAGGTCGGCCAGCACGCGCCAGTGCCGCGCCTCGGCCAGGAAGCCGTCGATGCCGGTGAGCGCGGCCGGCGGCTGTCCGTGGCTGGCAAAGTACAGGTCGATGGCAAACACCGTCATGCCGATCGAGCCGAACGGCACCAGACCGATCTCGACATGGCGCCCGGACAGCCGCTCGCACAGCAGCGAGCCGGTGCCAATGCCCAGCGAGAACACCGCCAGCAGCAGCGTGACCACGTTCTGGTCGCCGCCCAGCACATCCTTGGCATAGCTGAAGAAGGAGGTCAGGAAGGTCGCGCCGAGGAACCACAGCCACGAAATCCCGAGCAGGCTCAGGAATACCGTGCGATTGCCGCGCGCCAGCACCAGGTTGCGCCAGGTCTCGGAAAATGGGTTCCAGTTGATGCGCAGCTCGGGCTGCGGCGCCGGCGACACCGGGATCCCGCCCGACACCAAGCGCCCGGCCACGGCGATCGCCACGCAGACGGCGCCTACATACAGCGGCCCCACAACCGTGCCGCCCTGCTGCAATCCCGCCAACTCGCCGCCGACCAGCGTTCCGATCAGGATCGCGACGAAGGTGCCCATCTCGACCAGTCCGTTGCCGCCGACCAGTTCGCTTTCATCCAGGTGCTGCGGCAGGTAGGCGAACTTGACCGGCCCGAACAGCGTCGAATGCAGCCCCATCAGGAACGTGCCGGCGTAGAGCAGCGGCGCGCTATGCCAGGCAAAACCCGCCAGGCCCAGCACCATGATGGCGATTTCCAGCGACTTCACCAGCCGGATCAGGCGCGACTTCTCCATCTTGTCGGCGACCTGCCCGCTGGTGGCGGAGAACAACACGAACGGCGCGATAAAGATGGCCGAGATCAGGAAAGCGGCGCTGCGCGCGTCCACGCCTTCGAACAGCGCGGTGTGGTAGGTCACCAGCGAGGTAAAGGCGACCTTGAAGACGTTGTCGTTCATCGCCCCCAGGAACTGGGTCCAGAAAAAGGGGGCGAAGCGGCGCGCACCGAGCAGTCGGAACTGGCTGTGTTGGCTCATGAATGACCGGTCGGCCCGCTGGGGCCGCCGCGGAAATGGAAACGCCGGCTAGTTTGCCGGAGCCGGAAACCGGCCGCCATCATGCCACCACCACGCGGCCGCGCGGCGCCAGTCGCAACAAATTTCCGAAGGGGGAGCTGCAGGATGGGCTGCGCCGCCGCCTGGGCGAGCGCAGGCCGGGCGTTCAGGCCCGCTCTTCCGGCCAGTCGCGGATATAGGCCTTGAGCATCTTGTTCTCGAAGCTCTGGTCCTCGACCACCGCCTTGGCAACATCGTAGAAGGAAATCACGCCCATCAGCGTGCGGTTGTCGAGGATCGGCAGGTAGCGGGTGTGACGCTCAAGCATCATCCGGCGAACTTCATTGACGTCGGTTTCCATGGTGCAGGTCAACGGGGCATCGTCCATCACCTTGCGGATGCTGGTGGTGCCAAGGGTGCCCCCGTTGCGGGCCAGGGTCTCGATGATCTCGCGGAAAGTCAGCATGCCAACCAGGTCGCCGTATTCCATCACCACCAGCGAGCCGATATCCCGCTCGGCCATGGTGTTGACGGCGACCAGCAAGGAAGTGTCAGGCGTCACGGTGTAGAGCGTATTGCCCTTGATCTGCAGGATGTCGCTGACTTTCATTTTGGTCTCCACTGCCTTGTACTTTGCTGTGCTGATTTGCGCCGAACGCATCGCGGGGCGATGCCGGTCGCTTCGTTATCTGTTCCGGGATGTGCGGGCAGAGATGCCCGTGCGAACGATCCTAGCCCAAACCAGCCGGCAAAGTAAAGCAGGAGGCCGGTTTGCGGGTGATCAGCCAGCGTGGGCGTGCGCACGATGCTACGATGCTGGCCGGAGATAACCACACCTGACCGACCATGTCCGGAACCCGCTTCGATACGCTGGCGCTGCACGCCGGCGCCGCGCCCGACCCCGCCACGGGGGCGCGCGCCACCCCCATCCACCTGACCACCTCCTTCGTGTTCCGCGACAGCGAGCACGCGGCGTCGCTGTTCAACATGGAACGAGCGGGCCACGTCTATTCGCGCATCTCCAACCCGACCGTGGCCGTGCTGGAAGAGCGCATCGCCGCGCTGGAGAACGGCGCCGGCGCGATCGCCACCGCCTCGGGCCAGGCCGCGCTGCACCTGGCCGTGGCCACGTTGATGGGAGCCGGCTCGCACGTGGTGGCGTCGTCGGCGCTGTACGGCGGCTCGCACAACCTGCTGCACTACACGCTGCGCCGCTTCGGCATCGAGACCACCTTCGTCAAGGCGCGCGACATCGACGCCTGGCGCGCCGCGATCCGCCCCAATACCAGGCTGCTGTTCGGCGAGACGCTGGGCAATCCGGGGCTCGACGTGCTGGATATCCCCACGCTGGCGCAGCTCGGCCAGGACCACGGCATCCCGCTGCTGGTCGACTCGACCTTCACCACGCCCTACCTGCTGCGCCCGTTCGATCTCGGTGCCGGCCTGCTCTACCACTCGGCGACCAAGTTCCTGGGCGGCCATGGCACCACCATCGGCGGCGTACTGGTGGAGGGCGGCACTTTCGATTTCGAGAAGTCGGGCCGCTTCCCCGAGCTGTCCGAGCCCTACGAGGGCTTCCACAACATGGTGTTCACCGAGGAAAGCACGGTGGCGCCCTTCCTGCTGCGCGCGCGCCGCGAAGGCCTGCGCGACTTCGGCGCCTGCATGAACCCGATGGCCGCGTGGCAGCTGCTGCAAGGCGTGGAGACGCTGCCGCTGCGCATGAGCCGCCACGTCGACAATACCCGCAAGGTGGTGCAGTTCCTGGCTTCGCACCCGATGGTGGAGTCGGTGTCCTACCCCGAGCTGGAATCGCACCCCGACTACGAGCTGGCCAAGCGCCTGCTCCCGCGCGGCTGCGGCGCGGTGTTCAGCTTCAACCTGAAGGGCAACCGCCTGGCGGGCCAGCGCTTCATCGAAAGCATGTCGCTGTTTTCGCACCTGGCCAACGTCGGCGATGCGCGCTCGCTGGTGATCCACCCGGCCTCGACCACGCACTTCCGCATGGATGCGGCGGCGCTGCAGTCGGCCGGCATCGCCGAGGGCACGATCCGCCTGTCGATCGGCCTGGAAGACCCGGACGACCTGATCGACGACCTCAAGCGCGGCCTGAAGTCCGCCGAGAAGACCATGAGCAAGGGAGGTCAGGCCTGATGGAACTGAACCTTGCAGGCCAGCCGGCCTACGCCTATACCGGCGGCAAACCCTTCGATCCCGCCCTGCCCTGCGCCGTGTTCGTCCATGGCGCGCAGAACGACCACAGCGTGTGGGTGCTGCAGACGCGCTGGTTCGCCAACCACGGCTTCTCGGTGCTGGCGGTGGACCTGCCCGGCCATAACCGCAGCCAGGGCGCGCCGCTGGCCACTGTCGAGGCCATGGCGGACTGGGTGATGGCGCTGGTGGCCGCCGCCGGCGTCAAGGCACCGGCCTTCGTGTTCGGCCACAGCATGGGTTCGCTGATCGCGCTGGAATGCGCGGCGCGGCATCCGCAGGCGGTGCGCGGCATCGCCCTGCTGGCCACCGCCTACCCGATGAAGGTTTCCGATGCGCTGCTCGATGCGTCGCTGAACCGCGAGAGCGAGGCCATCGCCATGGTCAACGACTGGTCGCATTCGAGCCTGGCCAACAAGCCCTCGTCGCCGGGTCCCGGCGCCTGGATGCACGGCGGCAGCCAGCGGCTGATGGAGCGCGTATCGCGCAACAACCCGCAGGCACATGTGTTCCACAACGACTTCTCCGCCTGCAATGCCTACGCGCACGGCGAGGAAGCCGCCGCCGCTGCGGCCTGCCCGGCGCTGTTCATCACCGGCAGCAAGGACATGATGACCTCGCCCAGGGCGGCGCAGGCGCTGGCCGGCAAGATGGCGAAGGCCAGCGTGGTGTCGGTGCCGTGCGGCCATGCGCTGATGGGCGAGCGCCCGGACGAAGTGCTGGACGCGCTGGCTGGCTTTGCGCGCAAGGTGGTGGCGGCCGGCTGATGCTGCCCCGGATGGCTGGCCGTCCGTGCCGGCAGCCATCCTCCTTCCATGGGAGCAGAAGGTCTACACTGCACAAAACAAGACCTGCCGGAGACAGCCATGGCCCACGCCCGAGCGCGCGAGTTCGAGAACTTCGCGGCCTTCTACCCCTACTACCTGAGCGAGCACCAGAACCGCACCTGCCGGCGGCTGCATTTCATCGGTTCGACCGTGGCGTTGCTGTGCCTGGCGGCGCTGGTGGTGACCGGCAATGCATGGTGGCTGCTGGGTGCCGTGGTCGCCGGCTATGCCTTCGCCTGGGTCGGCCATTTCGGCTTCGAGAAAAACCGGCCGGCGACCTTCCGCCATCCGCTCTACAGCCTGATGGGCGACTGGGTCATGTACGCCGATATCTGGCGCGGCAAGATCCCGTTCTAAGACAACTTGGCCGTCGGTCGCTAACTGTCGGCCGCTACCCATCGGCCGCTAACCGTCGGCTGCTATACCTGCCCGTGCCAGCCCGGCGGCACCACTTCCAGCGTGCGCCGCTGCGGCGGGGCGTCGTCCGCCGCGGGTGGCGGGCCGGATGGGTGCTGGTTGAAGACCGCCTCCAGCGTCTGATCCAGACGCGGATTGTCCAGCACCGACCTGAGCGACTCCGCGCCACGCAGGTGCTGCGCCAGCGCGGTGCGCGACAGTCGCGGCAGGTTCAGCACCAGCCGGTCGTGCAGCATGCGCAGCGTCACCTGCGACGGATCGCACAGCAAGGCCCAGTGTGCCTGTCCGCGCTCCTGCTGCAGCCGCCCGACCAGGTGCATGGTTTTCAGCTTGCCGAGCAGCCCCGCCAGGTAATCCGCTTCCACGCGCAGCTTGCGTCCCAGGTCGAGCTCCCCCACGCTGCGCGGCACCTCGTCGCGGGCGCGGTAGAGCAGCAGCAGCACGCCCAGCGCATCGAAGAACTCGCTGCCGGCAAAGGTGCGGCGGCGCCAGTAGCCCTGCCGGATCACCGGCAGGTTGGCGGCGATGGTCGCGCCCAGCAGCGTCACCAGCCAGCTCAGGTAGATCCACAGCAGGAAGATCGGCAGCGCCGCAAAGGTGCCGTAGACCGCCGTATAGGCCGGGATATGCGTGATGAAATAGCCGAAGCCGCGCTTGGCGAACTCGAACGCGATCGCGGCCACCACGCCGGCGACGATGGCATCGCGCCACTCCACGTAGGCATTGGGCACCGCGGTGTACAGGAAGGCAAAGGCCAGCGCCGACAGCACCACCGGCGTCGCGCTGACCAGCAGGCCGATCCCCACCGGCATGGTGCCGACGTAGCCCGCCGAGATCGAGATCAGGTACGAGCTGATCGACAGGCTCGCGCCGATCAGCACCGGCCCGAAGGTCAGCACCGCCCAGAACACCAGCACACGCTGCGCCAGGGGGCGGCGCTGCTTGACGCGCCAGATCGCGTTGAGCGCGTCCTCCACCGTCAGCATGGTCAGCACCGACGTCACCATCAGCCCGCCCAGGCCCATCGCCGTCAGCCCGCGCGCGCTCTTGGCGAACTGGCCGATGTAGCGCGAGATCGATTCGCTGACGTTGCCGGGAATCAGGTTCTGGAACAGGAACGCCTCGATGGCATTGCGGAAGTCGCGGAACACCGGGAAAGCGGCCAGCAGCGCGAACGCGACCGTCAGCACCGGTACCACGGCCAGCACAGTGGTAAATGTCAGGCTCGCGGACACCTGCGGCAGCCGGTCCTCGCCGGCGCGGCGCGCGACATAGCGCGCCAGTGCGCGGACCTTCTGCAGGTTCCATTCCCTGCGCAGACGGGCGGCGCGGGTACCAAGCATGCGTCAGCAATCTCCCTGGATAGATGGGTCGGTTTGAACGATGGCAGCGGCCGGCAAGTGGACAGGCAACTGCCGGGATGCGGAAGCGGCGCTTCGCGGGGAGCGCGCGCGGGGGCACTTCTATAATACGCGCATTGCCTGCGGCACCCGCCGCCCCCTTCCGGCAGCGCCGGCCATCCCGCTCCATGACCGACATCCTCGTCCTGTATTACAGCCGCCACGGCAGCACCCGCAAACTCGCCGAACTGATCGCGCATGGCATCGACAGCGTCCCCGGCGCCCAGGCGCGCCTGCGCACCGTGCCGCCGGTCTCGACCGTGTGCGAGGCCACCGCCCCCGACATCCCCGCCGACGGCCCGCCTTACGCGGAGCTGCGCGACCTGGAAGAATGCGCCGGCCTGGCGCTGGGCAGCCCCACGCGCTTCGGCAACATGGCCGCGCCGGTCAAGTATTTCCTGGACGGCACCGTGGCCCAGTGGCTGTCGGGCGCGCTGACCGGCAAGCCCGCCTGCGTGTTCACCGCCACCGGCACCCTGCACGGTGGCCAGGAGACCACGCTGCTGTCGATGATGCTGCCGCTGCTGCACCACGGCATGCTGATCATGGGCCTGCCCTATTCCGAGAAGGGCCTGATGACGACCACGTCGGGCGGCACGCCGTACGGCCCCAGCCACCATGCCTATGTCGACAACCGCGGCCCCATCACCGACGACGAATCGGCGCTGGCGATGGCGATGGGCCGGCGCCTGGCGCAAGCCGCGCTGCGCCTGTCCGGGGCGCACGCATGAACACGCCCGCCGACAGCGACAGCGCGCTGCACAGCCCCTGGCTGCACCGGATCAGCGCGGGCAGCCTGGTGGCGCTGATGGCGCTGTGCATCGCCTGGGAATGGTTCCTGGCGCCGCTGCGCCCGGGCGGCTCGTGGCTGATCATCAAGTTCCTGCCGCTGCTGCTGCCGCTGCGCGGCGTGCTGACGCGCAACCGCTATACCATGCAGTGGTCGTCGATGCTGATCCTGCTGTTCTTCACCGAGGGCATCGTGCGCGCCACCAGCGATCGCGGCTTCTCGGCGACGCTGGCCTGGGTGGAGGTGGCGCTGACGCTGGTGTTCTTCACCAGTACCATCCTGTACCTGCGGCCGTACAAGCGCCGCGCCCGCGCGGCGGCCAAGGCAGCGCCGCGAAAGCGCTGAGCCGGCGCTCCCCATGCAATCGATTCTCCGCCCATGACCTCGTCCCAAGACTCCTTCCTCGCCCTGTGCCGCGCCGCGCTGGGCCCGCAGCACGTGCTGACCGGGGCCGCCGACAAGGCCCCCTACCTGACCGACTGGCGCAAGCGCTATAGCGGCGAGGCGCTGGCCGTGCTGCGTCCCGGCACCACCGAGGAAGTCGCCGCCGCGGTCCATGCCTGCCACGCGCACAAGGTGGCGGTGGTGCCGCAGGGCGGCAATACCGGCCTGTGCGGCGGCGCCACGCCGGCGGCCGGGCGCGATGCGGTGGTACTGTCGCTGCAGCGGCTCAACCGCATCCGCGAGGTCGATCCGCTCAACAACACCATTACCGTCGAAGCGGGCGTGGTGCTGCAGCACGTGCAGGACGTGGCGCGCGAGCACGGCCGGCTGTTTCCGCTGAGCCTGGCGGCCGAGGGCAGCTGCACCATCGGCGGCAACCTGTCGACCAATGCCGGCGGCACCGCGGTGCTGCGCTATGGCAATACGCGCGAGCTGTGCCTGGGGCTGGAGGTAGTGACGCCGACGGGCGACACCTGGCATGGCCTGCGCGGCCTGCGCAAGGACAATACCGGTTACGACCTGCGCGACCTGTATATCGGCGCCGAAGGCACGCTCGGCATCATCACCGCCGCCGTGATGAAGCTGTTCCCGCTGCCGCGCGCCTCGGTCACCGCGCTGGCCGCGGTGCAGAGCCCGCGCGCCGCGCTGGCGCTGCTGGCGATCGCGCAGTCGTATGCGGGTGCAATGCTGACCGGCTTCGAGCTGATGTCGGCGCGCTGCATGGCGCTGGTGACGCAGCACTACCCCCAGCTGCGCTATCCATTCGCCGACATCCACCCGCAGCTGGTGCTGATGGAGCTGTCCGACAGCGAGGGCGAAGCCCACGCGCGCGGCATCTTCGAATCGCTGATGAACGCCGCCTTCGACGCCGGCGTGGCGATTGACGCCGTGGTGGCCGAATCGGTGCAGCAGTCGCGCGATTTCTGGAACCTGCGCGAGCATATCCCGCTGGCGCAGGTCGAGGACGGCAAGAACATCAAGCACGATATCGCCGTGCCGGTCTCGCGCGTGGCCGACTTCATCGAGACCACCGACGCGCTGCTGCAGAACGCCTTCCCAGGCGCGCGCATGGTGACCTTCGGCCATCTCGGCGATGGCAACCTGCACTACAACGTCTCGCCGCCGGACGGCGTCGACCATGACGCCTTCCTGGCCAACCAGGACCAGGTCAACCGCATCGTGCACGACAGCGTGCGCTCGCACTGCGGCTCGATCTCGGCCGAGCATGGCGTGGGCCAGCTCAAGCGCGAGGCACTGCAGCACTACAAGAGCGAGGTCGAGCTGGCGTTGATGCGCGCGATCAAGGGCGCGCTGGACCCGCTGGAGCTGATGAACCCGGGCAAGGTGCTCTGAACACGCTCATGCGCCGCGCGCCAGCTCCGCGCGGATATGGTCCGCCACGCGCTCGAGCAGCTGGTCGAGGTGGCCACGCAGCCTGGCGAACCCGTCATGCGGCACGAAGCGGGCCTCGTCCAGGTACAGCGCGCGGTTGATCTCGATCTGCAGGCTGTAGCGCCCGCGCGCCGGATCCGAATACGCTGTCACCAGTTCCGCGCCCTTGTACGGCCAGTTGATGCCGACCTGGTAGCCAAAGCCACGCAGGCATTGCCCGACCAGCTCGACAAACGCATCCGGACAGGTGGTGCCGTCGCGGTTGCTGATGACAAAATCCGGCCGCTCCGAGCCATGGTCCACGTTCATGGCATTGCCGCGCGATTTCATCGAATGACAGTCGAGATGCCACACCGCGCCGAAGCGCGCATGGTGCGCCGCCATCCCGCCGGCGAGCGCGGCATGGTAGGGATCGTAGTACGTCTTCAGCAGATGCTCGGCCATGGCGGGCGACAGCGGCGCGCCGTAGACCGGCACGCCCGGCAGCGCCAGCCGGCGCAGCACGCCCATGCCGCGGCCGGCCTTGTCGCTCGGCCGTAGCGCGAACGGCATGGCGCCGTCGACCAGCGCCGGGTCGATATCGTCGCGGGCACGGTTCACGTCCACCAGCCAGCGCGGAAACTCCGCGCACAGCAGCGTGCCGCCCACCGCGGGCGCATGCTCGAACAGCTCGTCGACATAGGCGTCCCAGCCGGTCAGCAGGGCTTCGGGCGAAGCCGCCAGCGGCAGCCCGGCCGGCAGGCTGCCGGCGCGGGCTTGCCCGCTGTGCGGAGAATCGACCATCAGCGGCAATGCCGCGCCAGCCGGTTCGGTCAGCGTATAGGGAAATGTCATGCTCAGAATTTGTGCTGGATGCCGATGCCGGCCGTGGTCACGGTATCGCCGTCCTTGTGCGAGTTCGGGTCCTCTCGATCGAAGAAGACATAGGGCATGGTGCGCTTGCTGAGGCGGTAGCCATAGGCGGCCTGCACTTTCTTCAGGCGGCCCTGCGGATCGCGCTGCACCGCGCGCTCCATGTAGTTGACGGTCACGCTGTGCGCGCCGTACGGCACGGTGAAGCCGACCAGCCAGTACGGCACGTCGGTGCGCGTCGTGGCGGTGCCGGCGTAGCGGTCGCGCCCGTAGAGCCCGTAGACGTTGACCACGGTGAAGTCATAGGACGCCACCGCCTGCACCTTGTCGCGGAAGTCGTTGGCAACCAGCCCGCCGGTCTTGGCATCGCGCGAATAGCCCAGGCCCGCCGCAAACTTGCCTGCCGCATAGTTCAGGCCGATGTCGTACTGGCGGAAATTGTCCTCCGCCTTCACCGGAGAGCTGGCGTTGGGCGTGGCCGGATCAGGACCGGCCAGGTTCACGCGCGCCCGCACGGAAAAGCCGCCAAAGTCGGGCGTCATGTAGCCGAGCGCATTGGACACGCGGTTGCGCGCGTTCAGCACCTTGGTGCCGATCGCGGTGGCGCCGGCATCGTGGATGGCAAAGTCTACGTTCTGCGTCACCTGCGAATAGATCGGCGAACCGACGATGGTGGCGGAATCCAGCCGGCCCAGCGCAATCGCGCCAAAGCCGCCCTGCAGCCCGACGAAGGCATTGCGGAACTGCGGGTTGGTGGCCACGCCGCTGTCGGCGGCAAATCCCTGCTCCAGGCCGAACGCGGCGCGCAGTCCGCCGCCGAGGTCTTCGCTGCCACGCATGCCCCAGCGCGATGCGTTGTCGACCATCTGCGTGGCCGAGCCGTCCGGCCCCTTCTGGTATTCGATATCGGTATCGATGCGGCCGTACAGCGTCACCGATGCGTCGGCCGCGGCTGACAGCAAGGCTAGCGCGCTACCGATGCAGGCGTGGCGCACTTGCCGCCGATAGAGTCCCCGATCTGGTCCCCGATATGGTCTGACTTGAATCATGGCTTTTCTCCCTTTCCCTGGTTGGCAATGGATGACTTCCCCCCGTTTGGATCTCCCGTCTGCCGTCGTCCTGTTCTTGCGCGCGGCGCGAACGCTCCCCCGCCGTCCCGCCATGGCGGGACGGCAGCGCAATTCCGGGAGCGAGGCGTGCCGCGTGCGGCGGCTAGCTAGATTCCTTGACTGAATTGATTGCGTAGTGATTGAGTCAAGTTTTTCTACGCGGCGATTTTGACCTGATCGCACCATGTGTTGACGGCCTGCTCGGCGGTGCGGAAGCTGCGCTGCAAGGATGCTGGCGAGGCCGCAGGCGCCTGAGGGCTGACCAATGCAAGGCCGGGCCGTAAGATGCGGGAATAGACGCGCGTGTAGAAGAGTGCCGTCTGCAGCCCCAGGTTGGTGAGCCGATAGCGGTGGGTCTTGGGCACGCGCTCGATGAGGCCATGCAGGCGCA
>NZ_AUFE01000075.1 GCF_000426345.1 Cupriavidus phytohabitans
CGAGGCAGGACTTCGGCGCCAAAATCCTCAGCGACAACTTGCACGCCCTATGCTGCCTCAGCGCCGCGCAGGAACATGAGATTGACTCGGACCGTCGTATCAACCGAACCTTCGCCATCACGGCTCTCAAACCTGTCCTGTCAGCGGCGCTGCTCGGCTTGCGCTGGGCCAAGGCTGCCCTGAATGAGACCTTGGCTTTGATCGCAACACGTGCCCATCGCGTGCGACCGGATCGCAACAAACCTCGTCCGCCTCGCCCAAAGCCTCATCGACATGCCGCTTATAAGGCTTGTTGATGCTTACAGTAACTTGGGTGGATTGGTCGTGCGCCGGCCTGGCTTGGCAAAAATCGCGATAAATTCCTGATTCCGGAAGCGTAAAGCTGCGCAAGCGGTTCAACACCGGGGTAGACAAGCGGGCTGCGCCGTCACCACCAGCCGGCAAACTACGAATCCTGTCGGAGCGACTGGCTCCGACAGGACAGAAGCGGAGCGCCCGGTCACGCAGTGCGGAGGAACTCGCTAGGATACTTACACTTACCCGTGCCTCACGCCTGACGTCGGAATACGGCGTCACCGGTAGAAATACTGAACCGCCCCGGGAACCGTGGAGGCTGGTTGGTTTAAGTTAATAGCGGTTCAGCGGCAGGGATTTGAAGCTGCCTATAGTAGTTTGCCTCAGCTTCGGCGGGCGGGATATGGCCAAGGGGTTCCATTAGCCGATGATGGTTGAACCAGGCTGGCCAGTTCAACGGATTCACGCGTCTTCCAGGCGGTGCGACGATGGATTAACTCAGGCTTGTACAGGCCGTTGATCGTCTCAGCCAAGGCGTTGTCGTAGCTGTCGCCCCGGCTACCGACCGACGGTTCGATGGCCGCCTCGGCCAAGCGCTCGCTATAGCGAATGCTGACGTATTGCGATCCCCTGTCAGAATGGTGAATGAGCGTCCCATCGTTGTCGGGCTGGCGCGCGTAAAGCGCCTGTTCCAAGGCGTCCAGAACGAAGTCCGTGGTCATCGACGAACTAACCCGCCAACCGACGATGCGCCGGGCGAACACATCGATCACAAACGCCACATACAGCCAGCTCTGCCACGTCGAAACGTAGGTGAAATCCGAAACCCAGAGCTGGTTCGGCCGCTCAGCCCTGAACTGACGGTTGACCAGGTCCGGCGGGCGCGCTGCTCTCGCATCTGGAGTCGTCGTGCGAACCCGCTTGCCGCGAATCACGCCGCGCAAACTCTGCTGCTTCATTAGCCTCTCGACAGTACAGCGTGCCATCGCAATGCCTTCGCGGTTCATCTGCTTCCAAACTTTGTCGGCCCCGTAGACCTCCATGTTGGACTGCCAGACTCGCTTGATCTCGGGCCGAAGCCACTCATCGCGTTTGGCTCGCGCAGAGCGCCGCGATGGATCGCGAAGCTGCGCAGCATGGCGCCGATAGCCCGACGGAGCAATCTGCAAGACCTTGCAGATCGGCTCGACCCCGAAGGCATCTCGATGCTCATCGACGAAGGCCTTCAGGACTTGAGCCGGCGGTCGAGCTCCGCCTGGTCGAAAAATGAGCTCGCCAGCTTCAGGATCTCGTTGGCACGGCGCAATTCCTTTACCTCGCGCTCCAACGCCTTGATGCGTTCACGCTCGGACGTGGTCACGCCATCGCGTTCGCCGTTCTCGACTTGCTCTTGCTTGACCCACCCCAACAGCGTCTGGCTCGTGCAACCGATCATCGGTGCGATGGATTCGACTGCCGCCCACAGCGACGGATGCTCGCTGAGCTGCTCTCGATCCAGACGTACGGCCCGCTCTCGGATCCCGGGGGAAAACTTGGTTTGCTTGCTCATGGGCTCCATTCTCTCAAAGAGTGGAGCCTCCCACTAAACCCGGGGCGGTTCACTTGCGAGCAAGGCGCTCCCTTTGCCGAGCCGCTCACACGAAGGTGCGGGGCGGCTTGAAAAAATTGGGCTTTGGACGATCTCAAGGCGACGTCAAACAATTCTTCAGGGATAAGGCGCGTGTGTCTGAGACCCGGAGCACATTGGCTGGCGTCAGTTGAGGCCATCCATCGGAAGATCCGTCATGCGTTCCCGGGACGTCGAAGCTGCGCTGCTGAGCTGCGCGACCGTTGCGCGCGAACGCCAGGCATCGCCGCTTGATCCGCGTGAGGCCAACGTATTCCAGCTGGCCGCCATGATCGGGAAATCGTGCTTCCCGCGCGAAGCATCGCGCCTGATGCAGGCGAGCGAGCGCTACTTCGCTGCGCACCCACCGATGGTGGCGCGACATGCGCCCTGGCGACAGGCTATGCCCTAAACACAAAGGTTCTAACAGACCCGCGCGCGACAGCACGCTCTAGAACATCAATGCCGAGTTTATGCTGTTCTCGCATGAGGCGGTGTCGCTCAACTACCTCAGCTATCAAAGGGCCCTAGCCGGGTGGTCAGTCGTCAAAGTCATCTGCCCAACTGGATCGAGTACGCGGGCGCATGCGAGTCGGACGGAACGTAATCGCCATGTAAGAAGGCGCGATCTGGCGCACCGAGCATTCGGCTTTCTGACCCATGGTGAGTAAGGCTGTCAGTGTTGGAGGATATTCGATAGGAACTGATTGGCACGACCCGAGCGGCTCTTGATATTGCCAAGAACTCTTCCTCGTCGGCGTCCCTGGGACAGCGCGCGCGAATGCCACGCGCCACTTTCTCCAGGATCAAGTGCAGCGAGCCACGTAAGAAGAGGTCCTTCCTCGACTCCTGCCGTTTCATTTCCGGAACACCGTCTTTCCGGTTTGGTCCGCCATGATCCAACTTTTCGGGCGATGATGGCGAGCACCCCGCACGGTACAGAGCCGGAACGCTGACGCGAAATCAGTATGTCGAACACCGGAGGCGACCCTCCGGCCAGGAGGAGGGAACGGCCTTGAAAACAGAACCATATGGCAGGCGAGAAGCAGCAGTGGACGAACTGGAGGCAATGGCAATTCGCGGTGCCGTGACCCGGGAGCAGTTTGCAGCAGCATCGGCTTCTCTCGGCGCTGCCTCAGCCGCCGAGGCCGGGGAGCTGGCCGACAAGGCCATAGCCATCGGGCGGAACCTGAGCATGCAACGCGCCAACCTTCGCGACCGCTACGACTACATTGTCTGTGGCTCAGGATCGTCGGGCTGCGTGGTGGCTGGGCGGCTGGCCGAGAATCCGCAGGTGTCGGTGCTCCTGCTGGAGGCGGGCGGGACCGACGACTTGCCCAGCATTCTGTTCGCGAGTTCCTACCCGGTTTCGCGGTTTCGGGAACTGTTCTGGCAATTCAGCGGAAATCCCGAGCCGAAACTCTATGGGCGGCGGATTCATCAGCTGATGGGCAAAGTGCTAGGCGGCGGAAGCAGTATCAATACGATGGTATGGGCCAGGGGTCATCAGGCTGATTTCGATGCCTGGGCGCATGCTGTTGATGATGACGCCTGGAACTACGCCAACGCATTGCGTAGCTATCGGAAGGCGGAAGACTGGCACGGCAGGCCGGACCCTGAACGCCGGGGTACGGGCGGGCCCGTCTGGGTGCAGCCCGCCCAGGATCCGTGCCCGTTGGCCCCCGCCATGCTCGAAGCAGCGGCCGCGGTCGGCATTCCAACCTTCGATGATCACAACGGCGTCATGATGGAGGGCGGCGGCGGGGCTGCGCTCGCCTATCTGATCGTGAAGGATGGGCGGCGCTGGAATATGGTGAAAAGTTATCTGTATCCCGTCATGGACCAGCCTAACCTGACGGTGCTTACTGCGGCGACGGTCCGGCGCGTGACCATATCGAACGGGGCGGCAGTGGGCGTCGAGTTCGAGTATGGCGGGACGATGCACACCGTTCGCGCGTCGCGTGAGATCGTTCTTTCTATGGGTGCCTTCAATACACCGCGCACGCTGATGCTGTCGGGCATCGGCGACGAAGCCGAGTTGAAGCGACTTGGCATCCCTGTGGAGGCACATCTGCCCGGGGTCGGACGGAATTTCCAGGACCACACCCTGGTTGCCACCTGTCTTTGGGAATCGCTGCAGCCCATTGCGCCAAACAACAACAAGGCCGAGGCCACCTTCTTCTGGCGCAGCGACAGCTGCTTACGTGCTCCCGATATCCAGCCGTTCCTGATCGAGGTTCCCCATCTGACGGAACGGCACCTTTCCTCATCCTCGCCTAACACCTGGTCGCTGTCCCCATCCATCATCCGACCACGAAGTCGCGGTCGTCTCAAGCTGCGCTCCACGAAGCCGACCGATGCCATCGAGCTCGACTGGAACCCGCTTGGGGATGCTGAGGAACTGCGGGTCCTGAAGTTTGCGACGGAGCTATGCCGTGAGATTGGCAACGCGCCCGCCATGCGGCCGTTTGCGCAACGAGAAGTCCTACCCGCGTCGGTCTACGGTGCCGAACTTGAGGGGTTTATCCGCAACGGCGTGACGTCCTATGGCCATGCCAGCTGTACTGCGAAGATGGGTCGAGATTCGATGTCAGTCGTTGATGGCAACCTAAGGGTGTACGGCATCTCGAACCTCCGCATCGCCGACGGATCTGTCATGCCAGACATCACTACGGGAAACACGATGGCGCCGTGCGTGCTGATCGGCGAAATCGCGGCCGAAAAAATCCTGGCACCATGAACTGTTCAGTTGACCCGTCCGGAATCCTGATTGCCAACAAGGAGCATTTCCATGCCAATACTGAAGCATCCTCGCTCGCTTTTCATCGGAGGCGAGTGGCGCGAGACTTCCGACGCAGAGGGGATTATCAATCCGGCCACCGAGGAAATCATCCACCATGCGGCGGTCGGCAGCATCAAGGATGCCCGGGATGCCGTTGCCGCAGCAAGGCACGCATTCGACCGCGGGCCATGGCCGAAGCAGAGGGCGTTTGAGCGGCGGGCGAAGCTGCAGTGCTTCCTTGACCTCGTGCGTGACCGGCGCGAGGAAATCTGCGCGCTGATTGTCGCGGAGGCCGGTGCTACGGTCGCCCTGTCGCAAACTCTCCAGTTCGCCGTGCCAGTCAAGCACGCGCAGTATATGATCGACCAGTGCGAGCAGGATGCTGTCACCGGCGTGGTGCCAGAAATCAACGCGACGCCTGGTGGCGGCAAGGCGCTCGGCACCGCGGCCGTGGTGCGTGAGCCCGTGGGCGTTGTAGTTGCCATCACGCCTTACAACGTGCCCTTCTTCCTGAATCTTGGCAAGGTCATACCAGCCCTGGCGGTGGGCTGCACTGTGGTGCTGAAACCTTCACCCTACACGCCGATGCTGGCACTGCTGCTCGGTGAGATCGCAGAGGAAGCGGGACTCCCGCCGGGTGTCCTGAATATCGTGACCGGCGGAAAGGATGTCGGCGAGGTACTGACCACCGATGCGCGTGTCGACATGGTCAGCTTTACAGGTTCTGACGTGGTTGGCGAAGCCATTCAGCGCCAGACGGCGGGCACGCTCAAGCGCGTGGTTCTCGAACTGGGGGGGAAGTCCGCGATGATCGTACGTGCGGATGCAGATCTGGATGCAGCCGCTCGCGCGGGCTTGCAAGGTTTTACGGCACATTGTGGGCAGGGCTGTCAACTGCTCACGCGGCATATTGTCCACAACTCGGTTAGGTCGAAGTATGTCGAGCGCGTGGCTGCCATGGCGCGCGCCTTGAAGATTGGCAATCCCGCCGATCCGGCGGTACAGATGGGCCCTCTGATTCGTGGCGCCCAGCGCGCACGCGCCGAGGAGTATGTCGCCATTGCGAGCGCCGAAGGTGCGCGGCTGGCGGCAGGGGGAGAGCGCCCGCGTGATCTTGAGAAAGGCTTCTTCTTTCAGCCGACTTTGTTCGACGATGTTCGTCCCGACTGCAGGATCGCACAGGAAGAGGTATTTGGCCCAGTTGGCGCGGTCCTCGGGTTCGATACCGATGACGAGGCGATAGCGATCGCCAACGATAGCCGCTTCGGTCTGAGCGGCGGCGTCTATTCCGCCGATGCGGGCCGTGCATACGAGCTTGCCTTGCAAATTCGCACGGGCGGGGTGTCCATCAATGGTGGCGCGGGGGCGATGCTAAGTGCGCCGCCATTCGGGGGCATCCGCCGCTCAGGGTACGGACGCGAGTTTGGCATTGACGGGATGCGTGAGTTCACTTACACGAAAGCCATCTCGTTTCGGGCGGCGTGATGGACACTGAGCGATGTTTGGAAGTCAATGCCGCGGGATCGGATCGCGCAGCCCGCTGATATTCCAAACTGGGATACAAGGCGGCATATCTTTGATAATGAGGTACATCTCGCCGACCCTAGATTTCTCCCAACTGGATATCGGCGCATCCAAACCTCGGGCGAAGTCGTGGAGCATGGAGACTCGAGGCGGCAGTCTGGGGTCTCAGTGCCGCGCTGCCCGGACCGCGATGCGGCTGGTCTGACATCGGGGAAAGCCATACGCAACCTTGAGTCGGTGCGGACTGCATGTGGTTCGCCATTAATTTCCCCTCCTGAGTTCCGATTACTTGCCTCAACGTGAGCGACATGGACTTGCGCAGCAGTCTGGACGCGATGATGAGTGGCTGGATATTCAAGGCAATAAGGGAAAACTCGAAATATCGTTCCTGAACGGGAACATGGAGAACCACGGTACTGTCTTGGCCGGGGAATCAGGCGGAGTTTAGACTTTGCTCATGCATAAAGAGGCATGACCAAAGGAGGTTGTCGGTACCTAGTCGCTATGGCGAATCCGTTGCGGTTAATAAATATAACTAATCGAATAAATGGGGAGACAGTTTTGAGAAAAATTAGCACAAGAGTGGTTTTTCGGTATTCGCTGTTCGCAGCCGCGCTCTGCGTCAATGAGGCACACGCAGCGCCGGCGGCCCGCGTCTTCGGGGTCGTCGACGCGGGCATCGAAATCAGCGGTGCCGGAAAAGGCACGAAGGCCCGGATGATTTCCGGTGGTTCCGCCGGCAGCCGTTGGGGTATTGACGCGAAAGAGGATCTGGGCCAGGGGCTCAGCGCAACTTTCCGGCTCGTTGGAGGATTTGGCGCGGACGACGGCCAGGCGGCGCAGGGCGGACGGTTGTTTGGCCGTGAGGCGGCGGTTGGTCTGGTAATGCGCGGCGCCGGTAGCCTGCTGCTGGGCCGGCAGCCAACGCCGGTTTCTCTGACAAACTCCTTTGTCGATGCGTTTTACTGGATGGGCAGTGGCGGTCTGATTTCTCTCAGCCGCAGCGGTGCCACCGCGACGCAGCAAGTGATTCCTCAGGTGGTTTCGGCGCGTGCCGACAACGCCATCAAGTACTACTCACCCGAAGAGTGGAAGGCGGTGTCGTTCTCGGTATTGTTTTCGCCGGGCGAGAAATCACCCCAGCTCGGCAATACCTATGGGGCTTCGGCTCGCTATCTAGAGGGACCGTGGGATCTGAATGTCGCCTGGGGGCGGCAGGATAGCGGCACTGGTGCAACGGGCCAGATCACATCGTATTCCCTTGGTGGAAGTTACGATATGAAGCTTGTCAAGATCTATCTTGGATTTACCGACGAAAAGAACTCCTGTATCAGTTGCACCGGAGCCTTGTCCCGTACTACCGGCGCGACGGTGAGCGAGTTCAGGTTGACTAATCTGGGCGTCCGGGTTCCGATCGGGCGGTTTACCGCGATCGCACAAGTTGTCAGGGTCAACGACCGCTCGAACTATCAGGTGGATCCTGGCAGCAGGAATGCGACGTGGTTCGCATTAGGCGGCGAGTATTCCCTGTCAAAGCGTACGATCCTGTATGGTTCCATTGGCACCATCGATAACCGGAACGGCTCCATGTATGCATTGGGCAGCGGTGGTGTGCAGCAACCGGCTAACTCTGTTGGTGCAGGCAATCCACGTTCGACCGCGGGTGGTCTTGGCATCAAGCATGTCTTCTGAGTCCGACTCCATGAATGTCATCACAGCAACGTCAAACTGGTACTGGTCTCCCGCCACGGCGGCGGCAGGCCACGCGATCAGCACCGGACTGATCGGTCCCGAGTACACCGACGCGTACTCGCTGGGGCTTGCCCGCATCGAGCCCGGCGGCAGCATTCCCGCACGCGCGAGCGTGCGTAACCAGGCATATTTTGTGATGGACGGGGAGGGCGTGGCTTTGTGCGCTGGAGCGGGACGCGAGATATCCCGCGGTTCTCTCGTCAAGGTGCCGTGCGGCGTTGCAATTGAATTGCGCAACTCCGGCGCGTCCCCGTTGTGGCTTCTCACCATTTGCGATCCCGCCCCGGAGCCCCGCGCTGGTGCCGGTGAGTTGCAGTCGGCACGGCAGCTATCGGAAGCTGAGGTTCTTTCGGCCGAATCCTTCGCCTGGAAGGCCTTTGAAGCCACTGGCGTGCAAGGCTATGAACTGAAGCCCACCATCGTTGGCGACGAGCTGACCCAGGCCTACAGCGTTGATCTGATGCGCGTGGCGCCCGGCGGATACTCGGAAGCCCACACGGACCTGGGCAGGCACGCCTTTGTCATCCTTGAGGGGGTTGGCCAAGTGATCATTGACGGCCAGACTTTTTGTTTTCAACACGGCGATATCGTCAAGGTCCCGCCGGGGTCGCTGCATGAACTGCGCAATCACGGCGAAAACTCGCTGGTGTTCCTCACCATTTATGATCCACCGCGGCGCCGCAAGACAAGCTGATTCGACACAGTGGCACTCACGAGCGCGCGGAATAACGAAGCTGGAGATGCGATGAGCAAGCATGGGAGACTCGTCCAGGCCTGGAAAGCCACAGGTGCCATTGTGGCGCTGTGCGGTTGCATGATGGCGCACGCCGAGGACTGGCCGAGCCGGCCGATCAAGCTCGTCGTGCCTTCCACGGCGGGCTCGACGCCGGATGTTTTCGCGCGGATTCTCGCCGACGCGCTGCGGACGGGCATGGGCGCGACCGTGGCGATAGACAACAAGCCCGGTGCCGGCGGGGCGGTCGCCGTAAATGTCGTGGCAAAGGCGTCTCCCGACGGTTATACGGTCGGCATCACGCCTCCTGGTCCGATGGGGGCCGACACGCTGCTGCAAAACCGACTGCCGTATGACCCGGCGAAGGACCTGGCCCTGGTGACGCTTGCGGTCACGCAGGCCAATGTGCTTGTTGTGCGTAGCACATTGAACGCGAAGGATATGGGGCAATTGATCTCCACGCTTGAGAAGGATCCGGAAAAATATACGTACGCAGCCATCGGTGCAGGATCGATCAACCGGCTGTGCATGGAGCTCGTCGCCCAGCAGAGCGGTACGAAGATGACGCGGGTACCCTACGCCGGCACGCCTCAGGCCATCCTGGCGGTGATCAGCGGCGAGGTCGATATGGCCTGCCTTCCCGAGCAGGCGGTTGCGGCGCAGGTGCAAGCCGGCAAGCTTCGCGCGCTTGCGATTGCTTCGGCAAAGCGCTCCACGGTGCTGGCCGATGTGCCGACGCTGAGGGAACTCGGTATGCCCGGCATCGAAGCGGATTCCTGGATGGGCATCATCGCGCCTGCCGGCACGTCACCTGCCATCGTCAAACGATTGCGAAGCGCGATCGCGCAGGCGCTATCCCAGCCTGGGACGCGCGAAATGCTTCGCACACAGTTCATGGAAGTCGTCGCTTCGACGCCTGAAGCGTTCGCCAGAACGGTGCAGGACGATGTCACGCGCTGGAAATTCCTGATCCGGACGCGCGGAATTAGCCTAGACTGAAGGGCGGCCGGTCGCGCTTACTCGGAAGGCCGACGATCGGTGTCAGCGGTAAAGCCATCAAGCCGCTCGCACAGGAAATCGACAAACGACCGCACCTTCGGGGTCACGGTTCTATGCCGTGGGAACACCGCATGGATATCGCGGTTGCCGCGCCCCCACTTCGGCAGCACGTGCACCAGCGTGCCGGCTTCGAGATCGGCCCGGCACAGATAATCGGGAAGCCAGCCGATTCCGACGTCATTCAGCACCACCGTGCGCAGGGTACTCGTGTCATTAGCCGAGAAGCGCATATGCACGTTAACGGTCTCGACTTCCTCCGGGCCCCTGTACATCCGCCATTCGACCGCGCCCGCAAAGATATCCACCAGCATATGCCGCGCCAGATCGGCCGGCACTTCAGGTGTGCCATTGGCGCGCAGATAGGCCGGCGTTGCCGCCAGCTTCAATGCCACCCTTCCCAGGCGCCTAGCAGCGAGACGGCTGTCCTCGAGGGCGCCCGTGCGGATGACGACGTCGATCTCTTCCGCCATGGGTTCGACCTTGCTGCTCGTCAGCGTCAATGACACATTCATCTCCGGATAGCGTGCGAGGTAGTCGGCAATCAGGGGCGCAATCATCCATTGACCTGGCGTGACAGGCGCACTGACGCGCAATAGTCCCTTTGGGGTGTGCCGGATCAGTCCAACCTTCTGCTCGGCCTCTTCGATGTCGGAGAGGATGCGGCGTGCGTCCTCGGTGAACAGCAGGCCTGTCTCGGTCAACGCAAGCTTTCGATTGGAGCGATACAGCAGTGCAACCCCGAGGTGTGTTTCCAGTCGCGTGAGACTGCGGCTGACCGATGACTTCGGCATACCCAGCACATTGGCCGCCGCGCTGAGACTCATCAGCTCACTGATCTTTGCAAATACTCTGATGTCGACCAATTCCATCTTGAATGAGGGGCGCTATGTAGATGTCAGTGGCGCTTCCGCTACGGTGGGCTGCCAGCTCCATTCCAATAGCGGTCACACCGTTGTGGTAGTGGCTCTTGTGTCTATACCGGCGTCGATTCAGAGCGTCAACCGGTGTTTGCCATGACGCATGGCCCACGGTCGCGGAAGGTGTTCCCGGCTGTTCCTGCGATGGAACGTCGCTTTCCATTGCCCCGGCTTGTCGAGCTAATCGTGGCTTGCGACGATAGGCACAGGATCTTGAACTGGACATAAACAAGGAGGGGCTGTGATTCAAAAGCTACACATTGATCCGGAAGAATTCCGCAAGGGATTGCGAGCGTTTACGACCGGCGTGACCGTCGTGTCCATGGCCGACGGAAAGGGCGGCATGCACGCCATGACGGCAAGCTCCTTCGCCGCTGTTTCGGTCGCGCCGCAACTCGTCGCGGTGAGTATTGCTAAGACGGCCAGGTCGCATGCGCTGCTGAGCGGCGATCGTCCCTATGCCATCAATATCCTGGGCGAGCGCCAGGCGTTTCACGGCCACTATTTCGCCAACCGCATGAGCGAGAAGTGGGCACCGCCCTACGAATGGGAGGCGGAGGCCCCGGTCCTGGCCGGCACCATGGGCTGGTTTGTGTGCAGGCGCTGGGCAGCCTATGACGGCGGCGACCACACCATCCTGGTTGGCGAAGCGCTCAGGATCCGGCGCACCGATGACCGGCCGCTGGTTTGCAGCCGCGGCGAGTTTCACGCGCTTGGCGGCAAGGTCGACGTGGTCCATCCGGACAGCCTGCACACCATCGGCGCTACCTGAGACCCTGGCATCCCCTGCATGAGCATTGAAACATGATCACCACGATTACGCTGCAAGACGATGGACCACTGGAAGTTTCCGGCGACTTCGAAATGGTGGACGAAGCCGGCGCGCCGTTTCGTCGACGGAAAATGTGCCTGCTTTGCCGTTGCGGCCATACCAGGCGCCCGCCGTTCTGCGATGCGTCCCACGCCGAGGCCGGTTTCAACAGTTGTCCGCGTGCCCCCGCGGAAGACGCCAACCATTAAGGGCGATGCAAGCTTCCGGAGAATTCAATGCCGACTGCTAAGATCCGTGTCATGAATTCGGGCCCTCTCCATGTCACCGGAGAGTTCGAGCTCGTCGATGCTGCCGGGGTGCACTATCCCCACAAGGGAATCTTCTCGCTGTGCCGCTGCGGGAAATCTGCGTGCAAGCCTTATTGCGACGGGTCGCATCGGGCGGAGCGCTGGGAAAGTATCGTGCACTCGGACAAGCCAACTCCTGCAACTGCGACATCGGGGGAATCCATGTCTTGATGTACCGCTTTGCATCTGAAGGGAGGGGGACGGGCTGACGCCTGTCCCTTTTGTCTTTCAGCGAAGTAGTGCCTGTAGCCACCGGCTAGCTTGCCTCGACGTGATCCACGGGCAGTACCACCCCATCCTTTGATTTGCGTACTCGCGGCGGGTCATAGATCGTCAGCAGCACCAGCTCGCTGTCGCCGGCATTGCGGACCGCATGCACGACGCCTCTGGGAATGCGCACGACCGCGCCGGCCCGTGCATGATGGGACGCGTCTGCAATGTCGATATCCGCTTCGCCGGTGACAATAAAGAAGGCGTGGTTGTCGGGGTCGATGTGCTGCGGTGAGTAGCCGCCTTGCGCGACCCGGACGATATCCATTGAGTATGCGTCGGTGTACTCCACGCCCAAGATATTGAAGACGAATTCAAATCCCTTGGATCCCTCGATCTGGTGCGAAATCCAGGGCGTATCGGAAACGTGAGTGACATGCTGCATAGTTTTCTGTCCTTTCGAAGTTGGCGGAACTGCGTTGGTGACCGTCACATGATGCAACGTTCTAAGGCCGCGCAGACCATCTCGGATCGAAAACCATGTTGCAGTGCTGGAACGTGTCCGGACGTTCCGCAATCAGCTACGACTGCCGCCTCTGCGTATCGCTGGGCAACTCGTTGAAACGCGCCGCGTAGTAGCCGGCAAAGCGGCCAAGGTGGCCGAAGCCGAACTCGAGCGCAGTCTCGGTGACGCTCGCCGAAGGATCGAGGAACAGGCGCAAGCGCACCGCGTCGAGACGCGCATTGCGCAGCAGTTCCATCGGCGAGATGCCGAAATGGCGGTGGCACAGTGCGTTCAGCGTACGGCCGCTGGTGCCCGCGGCACGCGCAAGGTCTTCGAGCGAGACCGGTGCGCTCAGGTGCGACTCGATGTAGGCAACCAGCGCATCGATCCTGCGTGTGCCGCCGGCCGCGGGTTCGGGTGCCGAAGGGCTGTGCAGTGCGGCCTGTAGCGGCGTGGGCAGCGGTGTGTCACCCGTCGGCTGGTGCAGCAGCAGGAACAGCGCGAGATTGCGCTCGAGATGTCCTACCCAGTTGGCATGGACGGAGCCGTTGTCCGCGCACGAGAGCACATTCAGCAGCGAATGGGCGATCAGGTCCCACTGCGATTCGAGCGCGCGCGGCAGCAGGAATCCGGACGTGAGCAACGGGCGGCTGTCGGCTTCCAGGCCGCCGGCTTCAAGGAGCAGGCTGTTCGGGACCCGCACGATCAGTTGCTGGCTGCCGGGACTCCAGCGCAGGCGGATCCGTTCCCTGGGAGAGAGTACGGCCGTGCGGCCTTCAGCGACCCACAGCCGTTGCCCGTCACACTCGATCTCTGCGCCTGCGCCGAGCGAGGTATGCACGAGGGAAAACTGCTCGAACGGCCGCGCGGACACCGACACCTCGGGACCGTAGCGCAGCGCATAGATTCTGAGACGGTCGAGTTCGCCCTTGAACAGGGCTGCGTCGGGCGCGCCGGATTTCCAGCGCAGTTCGTGATCGGTGAGTTCCTGGGCGACCTGGTCATGCGCTTCTACCCGCACATCCGATTGAAATACCGGGTTGCTGTAGAGCGCGGCGAGGGCGGGCGTTCGTGGTGAAAGTGGCATTGTCTGTCCCCTGTTCCGGCCTTGCAGCGTTCCCGGCTTTTTTGCGCCATTGCGCTCGAAGCGCCTTGAAGACCCGGATTGGTCTGCAGGGGTCGGTCGCCCCTTTCATTCGCATTTCATCTTGCCATAGCGTCGGTGGCATGGGTAGCGCGGCGAGGCACCATGCACGCCACACCTGCGTGAATCGGATGGCCGGCGACGGATTGGCTTCCGTTTTCGGATAGCGAGCGGGACGGCCGCCAGAAGCGGATCGGGACACGCGGAAACTTCACCAATTCCGGATAGTGGGGCGGCGCAGCGGCTACCTACACTGCGTCCATCCCAGACCACAACATTCGCGGAGACAGTGATGTCAGACTCCCCCCAAATCGCCGCGCACGCCGGCAGCCGGCAGGTGTCATTCCCCCAGCCCGATGGCTCATGCGTTCCCTACAGCGTCTTCAGTTCGCAGGAGGTGTATGAACGCGAGCAGGAGCGCATCTATCGCGGCCCGCACTGGAGCTTCGTGGCGCTGGCCTGCGAGATTCCCAATCTCAACGACTTCAAGAGCACATTTGTCGGCGACACGCCCGTGGTGGTGACGCGCACGGCCAGCGGCTTTGCCTGCTGGGTCAATCGCTGCGCGCACCGCGGCGCGATGGTATGCCGCGAGAAGCATGGCAACGCGGCTTCGCATACCTGCGTCTACCACCAGTGGAACTACTCGTGCGAGGGCGACCTGCAGGGCGTGCCGTTCCGCCGCGGCCAGAAGCAGGGCGCCATCATGCTTACCGGCATGGCCAAGGCCTTCGATCCGTCGCAGCACGGGCTGCAGAAGCTGCGCGTGGCGGAGTACCAGGGCTTGCTGTTTGCGACCTTCAGCGACGAGGCGCCGCCGCTGGCCGACTACATCGGCCCCGAGATGCGTCCGTGGGTGGACCGCGTGTTCCACAAGCCCATCGTCTACCTGGGGTGCACGCGCCAGTACTCGAAGTCGAACTGGAAGCTCTACTTCGAGAACGTCAAGGACCCGTACCACGCGAGCCTGCTGCACCTGTTCCACACCACGTTCAATATCTTCCGCGTGGGCATGAGCGCGCGCTCGATCCCGGATGCGGCGCATGGCCTGCACAGCCTGATCACCGTCACCAAGCCGAAGGTGGACACCAACACCGCCGCGGCCTACACCGACCAGAAGATCCGCTCGATGCAGGACGGCTTCGAGCTGGAGGACCCGTACGTGCTGGGGCAGGTATCGGAGTTCGAGGAAGACTGCACCAACCACATCCAGCCGATCTTCCCGCAACTGGTCATCCAGCAGATCCACAACACGCTGGTCGCGCGCCAGCTGCTGCCAAAGGGTCCGAACAACTTCGAGCTGGTGTTCCACTTTTTCGGCTACGAAGACGATACGCCGGAGCTGCGCGAGCTGCGCCTGCTGCAGGCCAACCTGGTGGGTCCGGCCGGCTACATCTCGATGGAGGACACCGAGGCGACCGAACTGGTGCAGCGCGGCACCGTACGCGACGGTGACAAGACGTCATACATGGGCATGGGCCTCGATGCGCCCGAGCAGACCAACAGCAATATCACGGAAAATCTGATCCGCCGCTTCTGGGCCGGCTATCAGCGTGCAATGGGGTACTGAAATGGACAACAACATGCAGCTCTGGCTGGAACTGAGCGCGCTGCAAAGCCGCTACGTGCACGCCATCGACAACGACCTGCTCGAGACCTGGCCGACCTTCTTCACCGAGGACGGCACGTACACCATCATCTCGCGCGAGAACGCGGATCGCGGGCTGCCCGCGCCCATCATCCATTGCCGCAACCAGAAGATGATGCGCGACCGCGTCGTCGCACTGCGTCATGCCAGCATCTATGAAGCCCACGGCTACCGGCATGCGCTGGGCGGGCTGGTGATCGAATCGGTGACCGCGGACGAGGTCCGCACGGTGTCGAGCTATATCGTCGTCAACACCGGTGCGGCAGGCGATTCCATCGTGTACCAGGCCGGCGTCTACCGCGACACCGTCGTGAAGCGAAACGGCGCATGGTGCTACCGCGAGAAACGGGTCATCTACGACACGTCCCGGGTCCAGACCCTGCTGGCCACGCCTATCTAGGAGCAACTCCAATGAGCCATTGGCACGATGTCGGCGGCGCCGACGAGTTCATCGAAGACGAACCGCGCGCGGTCGAGGCGGCCGGGATATCGATCGCGGTATTCCGCGTCGGCGACGAGCTGTTTGCGTTGCATGACCTGTGCACGCATGAGCGCGTGCCGCTGTCCGAAGGCTTTGTCGAGGACGGTTGCGTCGAGTGTCCGCTGCACCAGGGCCTGTTCGACCTGCGCACCGGCGAGGCGCGCAAGGCGCCCTGCGTGACGCCGGTGCAGACCTATCCGCTGCAGGTGAAAGAGGGGCGCGTGCACATCCAGGTGCTGCCGCCGGTGGTGGCGTTGTCCTGAAGGCAGCCGACAAACATGCATACCGACCAATCGACCATTGTCATCATCGGTGCCGGCCAGGCCGGCGCCTGGGCCGCGCGCACGCTGCGCGAGGAGGGCTTCGCAGGGCGCGTGCTGCTGATCGGCGACGAAATCCATCCGCCCTATGAGCGCCCGCCGCTGTCCAAGGTGGTGCTTTCCGGTGAAACGGCTCCCGAAAGCCTGCACATCCTCGATGCCGCGGCGCTGACCGCCTTGTTGATCGAATGGCTGGCCAAGGCGCCGGTGACGCGGATCGAGCGCGCGGACCGCCGCGTGATCCTCGCCGACGGCCGCGCCATCCACTATGACAAGCTGATCCTCTGCACCGGCGGCAGGGCGCGCGAGCTGGATGTGCCGGGGAACACCCTGCGTGGCGTGCATACGCTGCGCACCATCGCCGACGCGCAGCGGCTGGGTCCGCTGCTGCGGACTGGTGCGCGCGTCGTGGTCGTGGGCGGCGGCTGGATCGGGCTCGAAGTGGCGGCAACCGCCCGCAAGCGGGGCGCCGCGGTGACCGTGATCGAGACGATGGGCAGGCTGTGCGAGCGCAGTGTGCCCGAGGCGCTGTCAGCGCATCTGCACGGCATGCATATCGCCCAAGGCGTCGACGTGCTGCTGGGCGCGGCGGTGGCGGGCTTCGCGCGTAATGCGCAAGGCCCGCTGGAAGTCATGCTGGGCGATGGCAGGACCATCGACTGCGATACCGCGGTGGTCGGCATCGGCCTGGTCCCCAACGACGAACTGGCCCGCGCCGCGGGACTGGACTGCGAAGGCGGCGTACTCGTCGACGCGCAATGCCGCACCTCCGACCCCGACATCTTCGCTGCCGGTGACGTGGCCGTTGCGCGCAACAGCTGGGCAGGACGCAGGCTGCGGCTGGAGTCGTGGCAGAACGCGCAGGACCAGGGGATCGCGGCCGCCAGGTCGGCGCTCGGGCGCGATGTCGATTACGACCCGCTGCCGTGGTTCTGGTCGGATCAGCACGGCACCAACCTCCAGATCTACGGCGTGCCGTCGGCACAACACCAGGTGGTGGTGCGCGGCGACCCGGCGGCCGGCAGCTTCGTGTTTTTTTACCTGGAAGGCGAGCGGGTGATGGCCGCGCTGGGCGGCAATGCGGCGCGTCAGCTGCGTTTTGCCCGCCGGCTGATCGAAAGGCGGACGCCGGTCAGCGCGCAGGACCTGGCCGACCCCGCCGTGTCGCTGGCAAAGCTCTGACCACGGATTTCGGGCAGTAAGGCCCATCCCGTGCAGACGCAATCAAGACATACAGAAACGGAGGAGAACGTGCGGAACATCGACATTCACAGGATGGCCGGCGAGGCCCGGCTCAGTGGCTTCCACTACGGCGTGCTGGGCTGGTGCGCGCTGATCATCATCTGCGACGGCTATGACCTGGCCGTGGCCGGCATCGCGTTGCCGTCCATCATGAAGGAACTGGCGATCGCGCCGGGGCAGGCGGGTTTGCTGGTCAGTACGGCACTGTTCGGCATGATGTTCGGCAATCTGCTGCTGGGCCCGGTCGCCGACAAGATCGGCCGGCGCTGGGCCATTGCGCTTTGCATCGCGCTGTTCAGCGTATTCACGGCCGCCGCGGGCCTTTGCAGCGACCCGCTGCTGTTCGGCGCGGCGCGCTTCCTGGCCGGCATCGGCATCGGCGGTGTCATGCCGAACGTGATAGCGCAGATGACCGAATACGCACCGCGGCGCGTGCGCAGCACCATGGTGACGCTGATGTTCAGCGGCTACTCGGTCGGCGGCATGCTGGCGGCGGTGCTGGGCAAGGGCCTGATCGAGAGCTATGGCTGGCAGTCGGTGTTTATCGCCGCGGGCTTGCCAGTGCTGCTGATCCCGCTGATCCTGAAATCGATGCCGGAGTCCGTTTCGTTCCTGATCCGGCACGGGCGCACCGAGGAACTCAAGCGCCTGGCCAGCCGTATCGACCCGGGCTACCGGCCGGAGCCCGGCGACCGCTTTGTGGTCATGGGTGCCGATGCCGCGGAGGCGGCGCCGATTCGCCAGCTGTTCCAGCAGGGGCGCGCGCGCAGCACGCTGATGTTCTGGCTGTCCTGCTTCATGTGCCTGTTCATGGTGTATGCGCTCAGTTCCTGGTTGACCAAGCTGATGGCCAACGCCGGCTACAGCCTCGGCTCCGCGCTGACCTTTGTGCTGGTGCTCAACCTGGGCGGCATGATCGGCGCCATCGGCGGCGGCTGGCTCGCGGACCGGTTCCATATCAAGTACGTGCTGCTCGGCATGTACGTGCTCGCCGCTGCGTCGATCACGCTGCTTGGGCATCCGCTGCCGACCGGCTGGCTGTATCTGCTGGTGGGCGTAGCCGGTGCCTCCACCATCGGCACGCAGATCGTCGGCTGTGCCTATGCGGGCCAGTTCTATCCCGACCGCATCCGTGCCACCGGCATCGGCTGGACCCTTGGCATGGGCCGCGGCGGCGCCATCCTCGCGCCGATTGTGATCGGCCTACTGGTTGCCATGAAGCTGCAGCTCGAACTGAACTTCATGGCGATTGCCGTGCCCGGGCTGGTCGCCGCGCTGGCTGTGATGATGATCGATCACGGCCGGTCCGCATCGGCCGTCGCCGGCCAAGGCAATGCCGCCGGCGGCGCCGTGCTGGCCGATGTCCCGCAACAAGCCGCAAATTCCAACACGTAGTCCCAACACTTAGTCCCAACACCAAAGGAGACCATGCGCCATGGCTGAATACACCCCTTCCGAACTTCTCGCGCTGGTCAATGCCAGCCAGGTCAGCGCAGGCGATGAGCGCGTGCGCGCCATTACCGCCCGCGTCGTTGCCGACCTGTTCCGGACCATCGAAGAGTTCGAGGTCACGCCAAACGAATTCTGGTCTGCCATGAAGTGGCTGACCCGCCTGGGCCAGGCCGACATGGTCGGCCTGATCACCGCCGGACTGGGCTTTGACCGCCTGCTCGACATTCTCGAGGAGGAGGCCGACGAGGCGAAAGCGCGGGCGCTGGGCACGCCGCGCGCGATCGAAGGTCCGCTTTACGTGGCCGGCGCGCCGCTGTCCCAGCGCGAAGTGCGGCTCGATGAAGGCAATGAAGGCAAGGGCGAGACGCTGGTCATGGAGGGCCGCGTGCTCGGACTGGACGGCAAGCCCGTGCCGCATGCGGTGGTCGATGTCTGGCATTGCAACGAGCAGGGCCGGTACTCGCACTTCGACCCGAGTCAGCCGGACTACAACCTGCGCCGCCGCATCGAGACCGACGCCGAAGGCAACTACCGCTTCCGCAGCTTCCTGCCGCCGGGCTATGCGATTCCGCCGAATAGCCCCGTATCCGAGCTGTTCGACCTGCTGGGCCGGCATGGCAACCGCCCCGCCCATATCCACTTCCTGGTCTCGGGCCTGAGCAAGCGGGCGCTGACAACGCAGGTCAATATCCCCGGCGACACCTTCCTGGACGACGATTTCGCGTTTGCCACGCGCGACGGTTTGATCGTGTCGTTGGAGAAGGTGGAACGTTCCACGGAATATGCGTCGCTCGGCGTGACGGGGTCGTTCACCCGCGTGCGTTTCGACTTTGTTCTACAGGACTCCTTGAACGAGTCGGAAACCATCGCGGCCAGCCGATACCAGACCGCTGCCTGACGGTAAGGCTGCCCTGCAGACCCCGGCTCCTTCGCTCCGGGGTCCGTTTGCATTTGATGGAATGGTTCAAATTTTAGTTCTTGCATGCTCGAATCAAGAGCGTTCGGCGCATTACCGAGGGATAACGGTATGGGACAACCCTACCGGCAGAGTTCGGCCGACGGCATACTGTCTGCGCTAATTGAGTCTCAAGATGTGAACCCGTCTTGACGGACCCGCTAGAGAGCAAAGAGCATCATGTCCGTCTAGCAGGCTGCTGAAGTACTCACCACGGAAGAGGTGCGGCTTCCCCCGATAGGGCTGGGGGGGGCGCGGTTTTTCACAATCCGGAAGCTCGGCATCATTGCCGCGACTTTTTCCGCTTTTTGACGCCCATTTCCGCCCTGATTACCGCGATTACTGCAACTGCGGACGGATTTGTCCCAGCGAGCGCATGCGCACGAGGTTGTAGGCGGCCATGCTTAGCACAAACATCTGGTCGACCTTCTTGAGTCCGCGCACCATCACCTGACGCATGCGCCCCACGGTCTTGATCCAACCAAAGCCTTGTTCGATCAGCTTGCGCTTTTGTTGCGAGACCGCATAACCGGCGCTGCAAGCAATGGCGTCAGGAACGGCCGAGCGCCGCCCCGAGGTGTTCTATGCCACGTGGGGAGTCACCTTCATTTCCAGGCAGGCCTGGATGAACTCCTGCGCGTCGTAGCCCTTGTCGGCGCCGACGGTCACTTCCACATTTGGGTCTTCGGTTACCTGCCTGGCATCGTTGAGCATGACCTTCGCGGCCTCGCGTTCGGCGTGTCCGTCCGCATTGGTCACCATGGCGCTCACCACCAGGCCGTGGCGGTTGTCGCTCAGAGTGTGGCCCATGTAGCGCAGC
This sequence comes from Cupriavidus phytohabitans, assembly GCF_000426345.1. GTDB lineage: Bacteria > Pseudomonadota > Gammaproteobacteria > Burkholderiales > Burkholderiaceae > Cupriavidus. The sequence continues at coordinate 20,564 of NZ_AUFE01000075.1, forward strand.
TCGCTGGCGGTCTTGCCTTTGCGGTACAGCTTGGCATCGGGATCGGTCTTGGACTCGTGCGTCTCGTTGCTGCACTTGCGACCCTTGAAGTCAGCGCCGTCGTTATCGTCTTTATCGCCGCTATCCTTGCGTACAAAGCTCTTGTGGCCGGCCCACGCCTGAATCAGCGTGCCGTCGACGCTGAAGTGCTCGCCCGACAGCCAGTCCTTCCTCTGCGCAATGGCCAGCACCTCGTTGAAGAACGCGATCACCGCATCATGCTTGAGCAGCCGTTCGCGGTTCTTGCTGAAGACGGTGGGCACCCAGACCGCAGCATCCATCGCCAGGCCAATGAACCAGCGAAACAGCAAGTTGTAGTGGGTCTGCTCCATGAGCTGACGTTCGGAACGAATGCTGTAGAGAACCTGCAGCAGCATGGCCCGCAGTAACTTCTCCGGCGCGACGCTGGGCTGGCCACCCTGGATATCGGCCTCGTACATCTGCGCGAACAACCGGTCCATCTTCACCAGCACCTGGTTGGCCATGGTGCGGATCGAGCGCAGCGGGTGGGACTTCGGCACGAAATCATCCAGCCGCCGCATGGTGAACAGGATCTCAGTGAAGGTGTCAGCGCCGCGCATCAATCCGGGCTTGGGTGGAGTCTTCCGATTAACGCGTCAGCCTCTCGTGACGCTGACGTTCGCTGGAGGTATTTCAGCGGCCTGCTAGTCTTAC
>NZ_AUFE01000076.1 GCF_000426345.1 Cupriavidus phytohabitans
ACGACTGGTTCGGGATTGTCACCATGCGCATCCAGCGACCAAGCACGCGCAGTGCATTGACCGCGTTGAAGGATTGGGAGCCACCGCAGACTTGCATCACGGCGAGTGTGCGTCCCTGTGTCGGCCGAATGCTGCCTATCTCGAGAGGTAACCAGTCGATCTGGTTCTTGAAGACTGCAGTCAGCGTTCCGTGCCGCTCGGGGCTGCACCACACCTGGCCTTCAGACCACTCCGAGAGCTTGCGCAGTTCCACCTCCTTGGGATGATCCGCCGGGACGCTGTCGCACATTGGCAGGCCATGTGGATCGAACACGCGGGTTTCCGCGCCGAAGTGCTGCAGTATGCGTTCAGCTTCGTGCACGAGCAGGCGGCTGTAGGATGACTCGCGCAGCGAACCATAGAGCAGCAAGATGCGCGGCGGATGCGTGCTGATCCGTGGCGGCTCCAGCTTCTTCAAGTCGGGCGTGTCGAGCACTGCCGGAACGAGATTGGGCAAGTCCGTGGTCATTCGACCCTCCGGCCTGATGGTGACAGACATGGTGTTCTCAGAATCAATCGACTTGATGCTCGCCGGAAGACTCGATGACATTCGGATGGCCATGGCGCGCATGGCGTGGCTCGAGCAGCCGGTGCAGCATGAGTCCGATCGCGGCCCCTGCGCATTGAGCCAGCACGAATCCCGGTACGCTGCCCGGCGCAATACCAGCGAAGCTGTCGCTGAACATCCGCCCAAATGCCGCCGCCGGATTGGCGAACGACGTGGAAGCGGTGAACCAGTAGGCAGCACCGATACACGCAGCGACCATGGCGGAGGCCCGACCGTTCGGGGCGCGCAGGATAACCAGCAGGAGACCTGCAGTTGCGACCGTCTCTGCAATCCATTGCCCGGGGCCACTACGCACCTTGGCGGAGAACTGCAGGATTGTCATGTCGAACATGGCATGAGCCAACCATGCTCCGAGTACCGCGCCGACAAGCTGTGCGGCGATATATGGAACCAGCGCGGCGCCAGGCAGTTCTCCTTGCGCCACCATGACCGAACTGACCACCGGGTTGAAATGGGCGCCACTGATCGGGCCGAACACTTCGATCAGGATGTAGAGGCCACCGACGGTTGCCGCCGTATTGGCCAGCAGCGCCACGGCGACATTGCCGCCTGCAAGTCGCTCGGCCATGATTCCCGAGCCAATGACGACGGCGAGCAGCAAGGCTGTTCCAAGCGTTTCGGCGGCCAATCTGTTGCGCAAATCAATCATGGCGCTCAACTCTTGGCGATACGGTCAAGGTGTTCCTGCAACTCGGCGTTGCTCATCGAATCCAGCGGTAGCATCAAAAGTTGCATCATCCGATAGCCGATGGCCTGCCGGGTTAGCTCGAAGGCCTGGCGCTTCCCTTCATCACCACCCGGCGCATTGGAGGGATCGGCATACCCCCAATGCACCTTGACCGGGCTTCCCGGCCAGTAGGGGCATGCCTCGGCCGCCGCGCTGTCACAGACCGTAATGACGACGCGCATCTCGGGCGCACCCTCGCCGGTGAACTCATCCCAGCTCTTGCTGCGATAACCGCTGACATCGACGCCAGCGTTACCAAGCGCCTCGATGGCAAATGGGTTGATCCGTCCGCTGGGGGAACTTCCGGCACTATAGGCGCGTACGTCTCGGCCGAATTGGCTGGCCAGATGGTTCAGCATTCCCTCGCTCAGCACGCTGCGGGCCGAATTATGGGTACAGAGGATCAATACGTTTGTCGTCATGGGGCGCGGTGAAATCAAGAATGAATGCGGCTCAGAAAACGAGTCAGCGCGTTCCGATGTCCTGGACAGCCTTCTTAAGCGCGACAGCGTCCAGCTTAGGAAGAGGCAATGACAGGAACAATTCGATACGGCGCTTGAGCGTAATGGCTGCGTCGTTGATAGCCTGCAGTTTTTGGGCTTCCGTACCCACGCAGGCAGCCGGATCAGGGACGCCCCAATGCGCTGTGATGGGCTGGCCGGGCCACACGGGGCAGACCTCACCCGCCGCCTTGTCACACACCGTGAAGACGAAATCGAGTTGGGGCGCACCGTCCTGCGAGAATTCGTCCCAGTTCTTGCTGCGCAGGTCCGCCGAGTCAACGCCGTGGCGGGCCAGAACCGCCAGTGCAAGGCGGTTGACGACTCCCGTCGGATGGCTGCCTGCAGAGTAGGCGCGGAAGCGACCCTTGCCGAGAAGGTTCATCAGTCCTTCCGAGAGAATCGATCGTGCGGAATTGCCGGTGCAGATAAACAGCACGTTGTAGGTTCTATCGCTCATGGCGCACCCCTTAGCAGCAGGACGACTCGGAGTTGACGGCAATACCGATCGGTTTGCCCTTCGGCGCGCGAGGCGCGCAACATGCCGATTCCTGACCAGGGGCGTCGATTATCCGGGACTCGCCGTACACCGGCACATTGCCGAGGGTGTGAAAGTGTTCCCACGCTATGCCTTGCGGATCCGTGACCCAGTACTTCTCGCTTCGCGCATAGCAGCAGGTGGTTTCGCCCTCGTCGAGCAGCGCCATGTCGGCGGCTTCGGCGCGCTGCTTCAACTCGGCCAACTCGCTCGCATCGTCTGTTTGAAACCCGAGATGGTCGACGCCCGTCTCCGCACCGCGCGCCGAAATCGCGAAGTTCACGCGAGGATCCTCCAGCATCCATTTCGCGTAGTCGTCTTTCACGACAATGGGTTCGGCGGCGAAGAGAGCCGAGTAATAACGGATGCTCGCGGTCAGGTCGGCGACGCTGACGTGGACGTGGAAGCGTTTCATGATTTCGGCTCGGAGGCGACGGGGCAGTTGGACACAGGAGAGCACGGATTGCCGCTGCAGCAGTTCTCCGTGAGGTAACCCAGCAATGCGTTCATGGTCTCGAACCGAGCCATATAGATGATGGAACGTCCGTCCTGGCGGCTGGAAAGCAGGCCTGCGCGGTGCAATTCCTTGAGGTGGAAGGAGAGCGAAGATGCGGGGACTTCCATCAGTTCAGCAATCCGGCCGGCCGGTAGCCCCTGCGGACCGGCCTGGACCAGCAGCCTGAACACAAACAGGCGGATCGGATGAGCGAGCGCGGCAAGCGCTTCAAGTGCGTGACCAGTTTCCATGTTTCGACAATAATGGAAACATGGAAATTTTGAAAGTGAATTCTTTATGACATGATGGGTCTGGCGCCAATATCCCGAGCTACCGAAAGCGCGGCGCTCCGCCACCGGCTAACGGGTGAGTCCATGAGAAACGATGGCCCAGCCAAACACGTGCTGATCCCGAGGAGCGACACTACCACCGCAAGATTCGCGGGCCGAGCAGGCCACCCAGCACCGTCGGAATTAGCATCCCCGCCAGGTACCAGACCGCCCAGAACGGGACCTCCATTTCCGGGCAATGCAGGCAATAGACGATGGTCGCGGTGGCGCCTGCGAGCAGACCGGCCATTGCGCCTGCCGCTCGCAGGTGCGTCGGGGCCATTTGGCGTGCCGCCCAATGGACCGAGACAAAAAGCGGCAGCGATAGCAACGCGATACTGAGCGGGCAGGTTCGCCATGTCCGGCCCAGTATCAGGCTGGCCTGCCCCGCCTCGGGGGCATTGACAAGGATAACCAGTGCGCCGGCCCATGCGGCCAGCACGGGCAGGGTAGGCGCGGCCCAACGCACGCCAATCGTCGCCCCCGGGACCATCAGCCGTCGCAGTACGTGCGTGGCCGCGACAGCCATCCCCAGCGGGAATGCCACCTTGATCCAGAAGATTGGCAGCACCAGAACCTGCAGGATGTCGGGCCGCAAGCCGAACACGATGGCCAGCAACAGCAGGGCACCTGCGCCGCCAAGCGCCAGGGCCAGGATGAACGTTTTCAGCGCGACATGCCGGTCAATAGGTTTGATGCCGCTGGCGAGCAGCGTGACCAGATCGTCGGTCTTCATGATGTAAGAATCCTTGCTTTTGCGGCCAGTGCCTTCAAGCCGCGATGGATGCCGACCTTGACCGCCGATTCGGACAGGCCAGTCAGCCTTGCAGTCTCCGCAACCGAAAGTCCTTGCAGCTTCACATGAACGATCGGCAGGCGCTGCTTGTCGGGCAGTTGTTCGAGCAGCCCGTCCACATCCAGCCGTGCGTCGTGGGTCGGTACCGCTGCGCAATCGGCAAGAATGTCCATGAAATCGTCGAGCGGCTCAAGTCGTGCGGTGTGGCGCGAGCGGCCCCGCAAGAAGTCAAGCAGCATGTATCGCGCGATGGCGTAGACCCATGCCGTCAGCGGCTGTTCGGCCCGATAGGTGTGGCGGGCGTTATGCACGGCAAGCAACGTTTCCTGCACCACATCTTCCACTTCATCCGGCATGCCATTGAGCCGTCGGCGGACGAAGGCCCGCAGGTGCCCGGTCAGTTCCATAAGGAAGCTGTGATAAGCCGCCTGGTCGCCCTGCAATCCGGCCAGCATCAGCGTGCGAAGGCGTTGCTCGACAGGGCCGGCCTGGGCCTCAAGCCGCAACACTTCGGCGAGGCCTTGCGATGTACCGCGCCCGGCCTCTGGTTCGAGGTCCACCCCGAGAACTACCTGATGGCGGGCGGGCCGCGCCTGGCCTGGCTCGATGCCATCCGGGAACGGCATCCAGTAGCCTTGCACGGGGTGTCGCTATCGCTGGCGGGCGATGCTCGGCCGGATCGCGAGCATCTTGCCCGCCTGCGCGAACTGATCCGCCGCGTCGATCCCGTACGCATGTCCGAACACCTGGCATGGTCGACGCTCAACGGCCGTTACTACCCCGATCTGCTGCCGGTGGCCCGCACCACCGAGCGGCTGGTGCGGGTGGCCGCCAATATTGCACTGGCGCAGGATGCGCTGAACGATGAGATAGCCATCGAGAATCCATCCCACTACCTGCACTTCGATGCGCATACGTGGAACGAGACGGATTTCCTTGTGGAGCTGGTGCGCCGCACAGGCTGCGGCTTGCTGGTGGATGTCAACAATGTTCACGTCAGCGCCAGCAACCTTGGCTATGACGCCGCCTGGTATCTCGATCAATTGCCGGCGGACGCCGTGCGCGAGATCCATCTGGCCGGACATGCGATTGACCGTACTGCCAGTCAGCCGCTATGGGTCGATTCGCACGATGCACCGGTCGCGCCGGAAGTCTGGTCGCTCTACCTGAGATTGATAGACCGCATCGGCCCACGCCCGACGCTGATTGAGCGGGATGGAAACATTCCGTCGTTCGATGAATTGCTGGCGGAGCGTGCGCACGCGGCCGCGCTGCTCGGCAGGGAGGCAGCCCACGCATGAGCTTCGAGCAAGACTTCCTGAATGCGCTCTACGCAGAGGATGGGGCGGATCTGCTGCTACCAGTGCTGACACGCCAACCCGGATTTCAGGTCTACCGCAATACGGTGCTCAAGGCCTGCGTGGATGCATTGACGGCAAACTATCCGGCCGTCGTCCGACTGGTTGGCGAAGACTGGTTCCGGTCGGCTGCCTTGATCCATGCCCGTGCCGAACCGCCACGCAGTGCATGCCTGATCGAGTACGGCGCTGGCTTTGCCGACTTCCTGCAGACGTTTCCGCCGGCTGCCGAGCTGCCTTACCTTGCCGACGTCGCGCGGCTTGACCGACTGTGGACCGAAGCCCACCTTGCCGCCGACGATGAAGCGCTCGACACCGGCGCCTTCAGCACACTGGCCGGTGAGACGTTGCTCCGCGCGAGGCTGCGGCCCCGCGCCTCGCTGCGCTGGCGCTGGTCCGGCGCGCATCCGGCGTTCTCGATCTGGCAGGCCAACCGTACTGGTCAGGTACCTGCCGGGGATATGGCCTGGGTGGGCGAGGGGGCATTGCTGGTTCGCGTGTCCGGCAGCGTGTGCTGGCAAGCGGCAGGCCAAGGCATGTGCGCGTTCCTTGACGCCTGCGGTGAAGGCAAGGCGCTGCAGATCGCCGCCGAATCCGCCGCAATGGCCGAGGCTGGCATCGACATCGCCCAAACGCTGGCCTCGCTCATTGCTGCGGGTGCCTTTGCCTCAATCATCGCCGGAGAGCAGCCATGACAGACAGGGCCCAAGTCACGAACCACACCGGCGCCAGCGGGGGCGCATGGACAAACCTGACGCAATGTGCGGCGCGTTGGATCAACGATGATGTGCTGGCGCTGATTGCACGTGTGGCGATCGCATCGGTATTTTTCCTGTCAGGGCGGACCAAAGTGACCGGCTTGCTGACGATCAAGGACAGTACCTTTGCGCTGTTCGAGAGCGAGTATCGACTGCCGCTGGTGCCGCCCGAGCTGGCAGCACATCTCGCAACCTATGCCGAACATCTGTTCCCGGTCTTGCTTGTGCTGGGACTGCTGACCCGGCCAGCGGCATTTGCCTTGCTGTGCATGACGGCGGTCATAGAGATCTTCGTCTATCCTGATGCGTGGCCCACCCATCTGACGTGGGCAGGATTGATGCTGCTTCTAATCGCTCGCGGTGGTGGTGCATGGTCGATGGACCGGTTGTTCAAGATTCGCTGAGATTTGGGGCTTGTCTTGGCAAATCGAGGTAAGAAGCGAGGCCTCTCACCAATGCGGGTGGGTGTGGGGCTCAAGACGAGCCTTCTCTGTCATTTAACAGCGCTGAGATTCATGTCCGTTGACAGGATAGGAGCCGCCAGAAACCAGGCCGGTCACCAAGGGCGACTCGAAAACAAAAAGCTACGGAGTAGCCGCCGAAGGACCGCGCATGGGCTACGGCGGCATCACCCCGCCGGGCTGATGCACATTTGCTGATAGGCGCTGCCGGCGCCGACATCGCCAATAGGATGCCGGCCGACCAACGCACGATGGCAAGAAGTCGGCCGGCAAGGCGCTGCCGTCAGTACTTCGGTACTGGGCGGGCCCCGCCTGCCCAGTCATGCGTGTACTGATAGACGTTCTGGATGTAGTCTGCGAGGCGCTGGTCGATCTGGCCGCCCTTGATGGCGGACATTTCGAGGCTATCCAGGACTTCGATGGCCGGCAGGTCATGAATGACAATGGTCGCGCGTTGGTTGGTCTGGGTAGTCATGATGAAGCTCCTTTGCTCAGGTCGAGTTAGTAAGCATTGGATGTCGCGGTTTCCGTGTCCCTTGCTCACTAGTCGTATTGCATGGCGCGTGCCAGTGTCTTGGTGTGCGTACGTCGCCACCGGATTGGGCCCACGCGGAGCGATAGGCGACGATTCGACTACCGTGATGTGGGTGGAAAACCAACAGACGCTGTCTCTACGTTGGGCCGTACCAGACGGTCCCGATGGACTGAGATTTTGGTGGGCGACATCGTCAATCACGACGCCGGCCTTCAGCGCCTTCACCTAGTCCATAACCGTGGCCCGGAGTGCCGTGCGCAAGGGATTGGTTGCCGACCCACAAATCCCCTTGCTGCCTGCTGAAGGCCCGGTGGCCTCCATTAAAGGGCTGAAGGACGCGAACGTGCTCCCCAGGCGGGCCGGCCAGCCCAAGGTGAAGCGAGGGTGCTTCCGCCCTTCTAACGAAGGTGGCAAAGATCTGTGCTGCCTACAAAGGACGCTGCTCACCATTCTCAATCAGATAAGCCGGGACAGCCGCTCGGCCGATGAAAGTGAGGTGCGTCGTTGGCGGGCCAAAGTCCCTTGTCACTAGAGGAGCGGACATTGTTTCCGTTTGACGACCTTGACTCACCTGTAATCGGCGCCTTGGAGTACAGGCAAAATAAAGCCCGCTGCAATGGCGGGCACGAATCCCTTGAGGAGAAAAGGGAGGAGACGGAGATAGTATAAGCGCTTACGAAGACTCTCGCAGGCCTCGCTTGTGGCGGGGTCTCAGGGCAATACCGGAGGACGGTAGGAAAGGGTCGTAGCGAAGGCCCATAACATGAACAGCACCAGCGGCGTATGCACCAGCAACTGGGTGAAGGTAAAGCCGACCACGTCCTTGGCCCGGATGCCGAGCACACCGAGCAACGGCAGCATCCAGAAAGGATTGATCAGGTTCGGCAGCGCTTCAGCGGCGTTGTAAACCTGCACCGCCCACCCAAGGTGAACCTTCAGCTCGTTGGCGGCCTGCATCACATAAGGCGCCTCGATGATCCACTTGCCGCCGCCGGACGGCACGAAGAAGCCGAGCACAGCGGAATACACGCCCATGACCGCAGAGAACGACTCCGTGGTCGCCATCGAGACAAAGGCTGACGCCAGATGGTGCGACAGCGTGGCGCCGTCGCCGCCTGTTGCCTTGGTCAGGATATAGGCGATGCCTCCATACAGCGGGAACTGAATCAGGACGCCGGCCGTGGATGGCACTGACCTCGCGACGGCGCGCAGGAAGCGCTTCGGGCGCCAGTTCAGCAGCATGCCGAGCAGCAGGAACAGGAAGTTGTAGGTATTCAGGTTGGAGATGGCGAGGATCGGATCCTTTGCGGAAAACTCCTGGTATAGCCAGCTCGCGCCCATGGCGACCAGAATCAGCGTCAGGATCGGACTGTATTCCAGCCATTCGCCCGGCCGGGATGGCCGCGCCACAACTTCATCGGCATCGTTCAGGTCAACCCCCATATCGGCCGCGGTGCGGGCACGCGCCTCGGTCGGGGCCGAGAAGTACGCCACCGCCAGGGACACGATGATCAACACGGCGGTCATCGCCATGGATTGCCAGAGAAAGATCGTGTCGGAGAACGGGATGACCCCGGTGATATCCAACAGCGATTTGGGCAGGCTGGCGGGATTGGCCTGCAGTTGCGCGGCGGAGGAACTTAGCCCCAATGCCCAGGTAGCCCCCATGCCGAGGTAGGCTGCCGCGCTGGCTGCCCTGTAGTCGACACGGAAGCCGCGGCGCCTGGCAATGGCGCGCACCAGCAAGCCACTGAAGATCAGGCTGATCGCCCAGTTGAGCAGCGACGTCGACAGGCTCACCATTGCCACGAAAGCGACGGCCCCGCGCGCCGTGCGCGGCAGGGCTGCCAGGCGTTCGATCAGCAGGGCTGCCGGCGGCGACACCGCTACCACGTAGCCGGCGATCGCGACCACGGCCATCTGCATGGTGAACGGGATCAGGCTCCAGAAGCCGTCGCCAAATGCTTTCGCCACGGCTGGCGCCGGTGCGCCCACCATCACGGCGCCCAACGCCACTACCACCACGGCGATGGCCGCAAAAATATACGAGTCGGGGAACCAGCGCTCGGACCAGTCGGTCACGCGTATCGCCAGGCGTTCCAGCCCGCCTTGCTGTCGATTTCCGGCATCCGCAAATGCCATGCTTGTCGTCTCTTTCATCCTGAACTCCTTGGCAGTTTCCTTCATCGTTCTAATGGTTCGCCACGGCTTCGAAACACATGGCGGCCGCGGCCAGGTCTTCCAGCGCGGTCCCCACCGCCTTGAACACCGTGATCTCCTGCGCCGAACACCGGCCCGCATGCCCGGCCCGGCACAGGCCGGCCAGATCGCTGCGGATGTCTTCGGGGGCGATCACGCCGTTGGTGATGGGCGACAGCAGGTCGCCGGCCTTGCCTACGGCTTCGTCCGTATCGACAAACACCGAGGTGCCGTCAAAGCACGCGTCATCGGCCTCCCGCATGGCGGGCGTGAAGCCCCCGATCAGGTCGACGTGGGTGCCGGGACGGAGATATTCCCTGCGGATCAGCGGCTCGGTGGACAGTGTTGCCGCGCTGACGATATCCGCAGCACAGCTGTCGGCATTGAGCCGCTCGACCACGTGGGCTTCGAAGCCGTCGGCACACAGGTGTGCGACCAGCCGACGGGCCTGGTCCATATCGATATCCCATACGCCGACGCGCCGCACCTGGCGGACTGCGCGATAGGCATACGGAAGCAGGCTGGCCACCCGCCCGGCGCCTAGCACCAGCATCGAACTGGCGTCTTTGCGGCTCAGGAAGGACGCAGCGAGCGCCGACGCCGCGGCTGTGCGCCGGGAAGTAATCTCATTGCCGTCGATCAACGCCAGCGGCTTGCCTGTCTCCGCACGGTACAAGATGTAGGTAGAGTAAAGCCCCGGCAGTTTGCGCCGGTGGTTACCGGGATAGACGCACACGGTCTTGACGCCCATGTACCCGCTCGCCGCATTCCACGCCGGCATCAGCAACAGCGTGCCCGGCTCGTCCGGCGCAGCGGTGACCGTATGGTTGTGCCGCAGCGGCACCTCGCAGCCAGATGCGAAGGCATCCTTCAGGACTGTGACAAGGCGGTCGAACGGCAGGGACGCCCGCGTGGTGGGCGCATCGATGTTCAGCATGGCGATAGCTCTTCAAAGGAATGGGAATAGCGATTCATGCGTCAATGACGAGATCGCTTGTCGGCACCGCCTGGCACGCCAGGCAAACGCCCGGGTCATCGGGTGCCTCGCCATGCAAGTGGTGTACGGACCCGGATGCAATCCGGACGGCACAGCTCTCGCACTGGCCGACGCGGCAGCCGCTGGGCAGCCGAATGCTCAGCGCCTCGGCGAAGCCAAGCAGGGGACCATGCTCCGAGCGCCACACGTGGGTGGTGTCCGACTTTCGGAACCGGACCTGGAAGGCCTGCCCGGGCTCGATCCGCGGCGTCGCCGGCGAGCGGAAAATCTCCTTCTGGATATCGAAGCGCGGCAGACCCCTGGCGGCCAGCCCGGCGGCAAACGCCGTCATCATGGCGTCTGGCCCGCACATGTAGACCAGCGGACGCGAGGCCAGCAGCGCATCCGGCACGGCCGCCGCGGAGACGCGCCCTTGCACCTGGAAGTCGCGGCCGGGGATGTCGTCATCCGCGGGAGCGTCATAGAAATTGATCATCGTGAGCGCAGGGATCAGTCCTTCCAGTTCGCGTAGCCGGTCCCTGAAGGCGTGCGTGGTGCCGTTCTGGTTCGCATACAGCAGCAGCATTCGGGGCGGTTCCTGTCGATCGACGAGCGATTCCAGCAGGTTGATGAACGGCGTGATGCCGATGCCGCCGGCAAGCAGGACCAGCGGTCTTGCCGTACGCGTCGGCATCACGAATGTGCCTGACGGCGCGCGCAACTCGACGGTGTCGCCGACCGCCAGTTGCGTGTTGATGAAGGTCGAGGCGACACCGGACACTACCTCGCCGCTGGCGAGCCGGGTCCGCGCATGCCGCACGGCGATCGCATAGCTGCGGCGGTCCGTGACGGCCGCGGGTCCGGTCAGCGAGTACGAGCGGACCACTTCCAGCCTGCCGGGGCCGACAAAGAACCTGAGGGTCACGTGCTGGCCTGGCAGGTAGTCCGGCAGCGTGCCGCCGTCAGCAGGCTCCATGTGCACCGCGGTCACGTCGGCGGCTTCCTTGCGCAGCGCGACGATGCGGAATGGGCGATATCCGTCCCAATGCCTGCGCCATATATCGAACGCAGGGTCGCGTTCCACGTTGCAGCGGCACGATCGCAGCGGCGAGGAGCCGCTGATCGGGTCCTGGCGGGTCGCATCGATCAGCGCGTTAAAGTTCGCGCTGTCCGTGCCGAGCGCGGCGGTCGGCTGCTGACCCATGGCATCGCACCCTTGCCACCAGCCATACTCGCCGACCAGCACGGCGGGATGCAGCCCCGGCTGGACGCGCGCGGTAAATCGGGCGCTGCCCGCCGGCGTGGACACCCTGACGGGATCTCCCGTGCGGATATCCTTGACGGCGGCAAGCTCGCCGGAAATATCGAGCTGCGGCAGCATTGCCTTGCGACGCAAGGACGCCACGCTGCGCTGCTGGCTGTGGCAGTAGTACCCGTTCTTTGCCGACGTCATCAGATAGGGAAACGATCCGCTCTCCTGTGCTGCGTCGCTCCATGCCGATTCTGGCAAGCCGGGCAGCGGTGGATAGTTATGTCGCAGCAGGTGCTCCGAGTAGAACTCGACCAGCCCGGTCGGCGTATTGAATGGCCGACCGTCTGTGCTGGTGGCGTACTTCATCTCAACGTCCTCGACCGGAACGCGTACCCCTTCCGGAGTCTGGCGCAGCTCAGCCACAGTCAGCCCCATTGGCGCCAGCATGTGGTTCCAGCCGGCTTCCAGGCTGCCGCCGAAGAAGGCGTCGCCGAGCCCGATGCGCGCGGCCAGTGCGAACACGATGTCGTTGTCCGAGCGCGCTTCGCCGCGCGGCGTGACCATGCGCTGGCGCAACTGCACGAGCTGCTCCGCCGCGGCGGACACCTCGAAACCGATCCGCAGGCCCTCGCGTTCCCACGGCGTGTTCACCGGCAGCAGGATGTCCGCGTACCTGGCACTCGGGTTCTCGAACAGGTCGCAGTGCACGTAGAACTCGAGTTCGCGCAGCGCCTGCTCTGCGTTGGCCACATCGGGCTGCGACAACAGCGGATTGGTCCCGAAGGCAATCAGCGACGTGACCGCATAAGGCGCCTTGTCGGTAATCGCGCGGTAGAGGTCCCGTGCGGTGACCCAGCCTTGCGCCGGCGGACCGAGCGGGCGCGAATCCAGCCCCAGCGCCTTGCGCGCCTGCTCTGGGCTCAGCAGGTCGAACCGACTTACCGCGTTGAACGGCGGCTTGCGATAGACACGGTTGCCGCCGCTGCGGTCGAAGCTGCCCGTCAGCGCATACAGGCAGGCAATGGCGCGCTCCGTCTGCGTGGCGTTCTCATGCTGGCCCACGCCGGACCAGGCGTGATAGGCAATGCGCCCGGCCGCGCCGATCAGGCTTGCCGCATGGCGGATATCGCCCTCGGCGATCCACGTCAGCGCGGCCGCGCGCTCGGCCGGATAGCGTGCGCATTCCGCCGCATACAGATCGAAGGCCGGCCGGCACAGCAGGGTTTCCCCTTTGCCGCCGCCCATCAGCGGGGTGGCAAAGGTGCCGCGCAGCGCGATGTGCCTCGCGTCATCGACGGCCTTGCCGGCCGGCACCGCCATGCGCTGGCGCGCGTCCCAGACCAGCAGGCTGTCGGCATCCGCCAGGCCGATGTCGCCCCCGCGCAGAAAGGCACCATTGTCCTGGCGCACGAGCAACGGGCCATTGGTCCAGTGCCTGACAAAATCGATATCGAAGGCGTTGGCTTCGATCAGCAGGTTGGCAAGCGCCATGGCCAGCGCGGCATCGCTGCCGGGCTTGACGCGCAGCCACTGGTCGGCGTCATCCGCCAAGGCCGTCTGTCGCGGGTCCACCACGATGAGTCTGGCCCCAGCCGCTCGGCCGGCTCCGATCGCCTCTGCCTGCGCCAGCCACGTATTGGTCGGGTTGTGGCCCCACAGCAGAATCAGTCCGGCATTGCGGTAGTCCGCCGTCGGCATGCCGCAGCCGAAGGTGAAGGCATGCGCGAAGTCCTTGTGCCAGTTGCAGATCTCGGTGGCGTAGCAAATGTTCGGGCTGCCATAGAGGCGGATAAAGCGCTCGATCCAGTCGATGCTGTCCGACAGCGGGGTACCGCTGGGCGTCGTCACCGCGAACGCTACGGACTCGGCACCGCGCGTGGCGCGGGTGCGCAGCAGGCGCGCGGCGATTTCGTCGAGCGCCTCGTCCCAGGAAATGCGCACCCAGCCCGGATCGTCCGCGCCTTTCGGGGTGGTCCTGCGCATGGGGTACAGGACCCGATCGGCGCTATGCACCAGCTCCGGGGCGGCCTTGCCCTTCAGGCACATCGCCTTGCCGGTGGGGTGGTCGTTGTCGGGACGGACTGCGACCAACGTTTCGCCGTCGACAACGTTGATCGTGCCGCAGCGCGAACGACACAACGTGCAAAACCCCTTCTTTTCTACTTCGCTCATCGCCAGATCCCAGCAACTTGTCTTCGAGCTGGATGCTAGCTAGCATGAGGCGTTATAGCTAATTCATAGTTTTGACATTGCAATATCGGAAAAATCGATGCTGCCAACACTCAAGCAAATACAGCACTTCGTTGCGATTGCCGAGACCGGGCAGGTGTCGCGGGCTGCACAGCGCTGCAACGTTTCGCAGTCCTCGATGACGGCATCGCTCAAGACGCTGGAGGACGCAGTCGGCGCAACGCTGTTCTCCCGGCACGCCGCGGGGGTAAAGCTGACAGCCGCGGGCATCCGCTTCCTGCGTCATGCGCAGCAGATCGACGTGGCCGTGCGCGAGGCAGTCACCGCGGCAGCAGTTACGCCCGCGGCGCTGACCGGCGTCGTCCGCCTTGGGGTCACCGAGACGATTACGGCGTACGTCCTGCCTAAGCTGTTGCCTGCCCTGGAGCAAAAGTTTCCCGGGCTGGAACTGCAAATCCTGGAGCGACCGCGCGGCGATATCGAGGCGCATATCCAGGCCGGCAAGCTCGACCTGGCCTTGCTGCTGGTTTCCAACCTGCCCGAAATGGATCACGTCGGCTGCGAAACGCTGCTGCGCTCGGCGCGCCAGCTTTGGGGACATCCGGACCATCCGCTGATGCAGCTGGAGGAGATCAGACTGTCTGACGTGGCGCGGCACGACTACATCCTGCTCGACATGGACGAGCATATCGCCACCGTGATCAAGTACTGGGGGCAGTACGGGCTCGCGCCCAGCGTGCGGCTGCAAAGCTGTTCGATCGAGGCCGTGCGCAGCCTGGTGGCGTCGGGGCGCGGCGTGTCTATCCTGTCCGATCTCGTCTATCGGCCCTGGTCGCTGGAAGGGCAGCGCATCCTGCGGCGCAGCCTCACTGACAGGGTGCCGTCCATGGATGTCGGATTGATCTGGCGGCTCGACGCCGGAGCGGACCCGCAGATGCAAAGTTTGCGGGAGTTTCTGCGGGTTGCATTGCGGGAGACGCTACGTTAGCGCTTTTACTGCCCGCCATCCACGGTGGTGGTCAAAATCAATCGCGGGTACGAGCCCTGCCCATCAGCTCACGGGGTCATACCCAAACTCGCGGAGTTCCTGCGAGCCGCGGCAAGCTTTGGCGATCGCTGGCCTGCCCTTTGCCGTGTTCATCATCGGCCGGAGTTCGTCGCGGAGAAAGGCGCCTGACAGCGCCAGATGCGGCAATGGGACGGCTCCCTTCACGGTTCGCCGCGCCGGGCCCCTCGCAGCCCGGACGTACAGCGTGCGTGGGCGACTGGAATGGCTGGCGACGCAAGGCGCGGTTCAGGCGACGACGGCTTCCGGGCTGCCGATCAAGCTGCGCAACCGCAGCTCCTCCGGCGTAAACGCCGGGCTGCGTATTGCCCCGAATGCCTGAGCGGCTGCCAGCGACCGGGCCGGCGCATCGTTCAGGCGGTCTGGGCCTTGCAAGCGGAACGAGACCGGCGAGAGGGGGCCGAACAACAGCGCGCGTTCAAGCTCGGACCAGCGCGCCAGATCGGGCTCCACGCCGATCTGGCGCGCCAGCGAAACCGCAAGATCATGTAGCACTGGCTGCTGCCCGCGCTGCCGCATCGCCCGGCACGCCGCCAGCCCCTGCGCCATCTGTACCGGCGACGGCATGGGTGTCAGGCCGGCCAGCGTGTAGGCAATCCAACGGGCCTGCAGTTCGAGCACCGGCAGATAGGGGCCGACCAGGTTGTAGAGGCCGACAAAGGCTAGTCCCCGGAGGTCCGGATGAAAGGTATGGGCGTGCAGGTCTAGCCCCCTGCCGTCGTAGTTCAGCGTCCGTGCAATGTCTGGCGCCAACCACGGCACTGACAGGCCATAGCCGGTTCCGAAGAGAATCGCATCGGGCGTTGCGACAGTGCCGTCGGTAAAGTGCGCGGTGCCCCCGTCGATGCGGTCGATCCAGGGGCGCACGGTAACCCGGCCTTCAGCGACAGCCGGCAGGAAGCCCTGTGACTGGGAGATGCCCGCCGCGAACACATTGGCATCGGGCACCGGCGCCCCAAACTGGTCGGGCGCGCCGCCGGCCCGAAGCACGGCCGCCTTCAGGCCCTCCGCTAGCGCCTCGGCAGGTAGCGCCTCGCCCGCCAGCGCCGCCGCGCGGTGGAACAACACATGTTCGGCCGGCACGCCTGCAATCAGCTTAGGGACGATATAACGCTGGCGGCGGTAGGCTGCGGTGACATTTGCTCCGCCAAAAGCGAGATCAGAGGCGATTTCCAGGGCGCTAATCGAACAGCCGGCCACCAGCACAGAACAGCCTCGGTAAGGCTCAGCACCCTTGTAACGCGCGGTATGTGCGATACCGAGCGCGCCGGTAAAGTTCGCCATGCCAGGAATATCAGGCAGTAGCGGCACGGCTTGCGCGCCTGTAGCCACGATCACCTGTCTAAAGCTCTCTTCGTGCATTCTGCCCGCACTGCGCGAACGTAGCCGCCAGCAGTCACCCTCCGCCGCCTCGAGGCGCTCGACACGCGTACCGAAGCGGATGCAGCGCAGTAAATCGAAGCGGGCTGCATAGCGCTCCAGATAGGCAAGCATCTGGTCCTGGCGCGGATACGTCGCAACATCTGTGGCATGGTCCAGGTCGGAGAAGGCCGACATGACTCGGCTGGTGTTTGTGCGCATGCCGGGCCAGGTCGCGCTGGCCGCGCTGCACAAGTTCCATTGACCGCCGAGCCGGTCGCCGGCCTCGAACAGGATCGGCTCAAAGCCGTGCTGCAGCAGCCAGCGAGCCGAGACCAAGCCGCCCGGGCCGGCGCCGATGATGGCAACCTGCCTGTTTTTCGGATGTTGCATGGTGGGACTATCCTTTTGTCGATGGTCCCAACGTTATAATCTGCCACACAAAATAGCGTCGCTAAAAGGTCGCTAAGCGGCTGGCCGTACTTCCTAAGTTACTCCTAACGGTTTCCGAAGCGAAGACAATCTGGGGCAATATGCGGCTGTCAGACGAGATCCTCGACTTTATAGCGAGCCCGGTGATGATCATCATCGGCACGCGAAATCAGGCCAATCGCCCCTCGATAGCCCGCGCCGTCGGTGGTCGCGCTGTCAACAAGGAAACCGTCGAGGTTATCGTGTCTGCCTGGCAATGGCCGGAAGCGATAGCCAACATGGCCGCCAACGGGCAGGCCGCCATTACCTTCGCTCGCCCTGCGGACTATGTCTCCTATCAATTGAAAGGCTCCACCCAGCTCCGCGCCGGTGACCCGGCAGACCTGGAACTCTCCCGGCGTTACCGGGCTGATATCTATGCCTTGTTCGGCGGCCTCGGTCTCCCGTTCGAGCTGGTCTCGCCGTGGCTGGCGGATAGGGAGCTGACGGTCGCACGACTGCACGTGCGCGAGGCCTACATCCAGACCCCCGGGCCAAAGGCAGGCAACGCCGCCGACTCGCCCACGGAAAGGGGTGGGGGATGATGCCACTGCGCGACCTCGACGACTGCTTCGAAGGCGTAATCCCCTCGATCATCGCCACAACTGCGGCCGACGGCACGCCCAATATCTCCTACCTGTCGCATGTGGTGATGGTGGACGACGCGCATATCGCCATCTCCAACCAGTTCTTCGCCAAGACAGCCGCCAATATCCGCGCCAATCCGCATGCCTCCCTGCTACTGGTCAGCGCTCGCCACGGCGGTCAGTACAAGCTGGATATCACCTGGGTTTCGTCCCGCGACGAAGGGCCGCTGTTCAAGCGCGTGGCAGACCAATTGCGGGCCAGTAGCGCCCAAGTCGGCATGGCTGGCATCATGCGCCTCAAGGCCATCGACGTGTTCCGCGTCGATAAGATCGAACCTGTGGTTTCCCCCGCGGGGACGGATCATGCAGGCGACGCATCGCCGGCGCCCGATCTTGCCGTCCTCGGCCAGGTGATGAAAACCATCAGCGCACAAGGCGATACGGAAGGCGTAATGGGTGCAATGCTCGATGGCTGCGCGCAATTAGGATTCCCGCATGCCATCGTGCTGCAGAGCGATCCTATCCGCCGCCTGCTTACCACCGTGGTCAGCCGCGGCTACGGCCGCTCCGGCGCCGGTTCCGAAGTGGCGTTCGACGAGGGACTAATTGGCATCGCCGCCATCACCCGGCGCCCGGTGAAAGTCAATGACCTGAGCCGGGTTCGGCGGCTGGGCGACGCGATCGAAGCCACCAGCCCCGCCGACGAAAACCGCACCCGCATCATTGGGCTGCCCAGCCTGCCCGACGCCATGAGTCAGATGGCCGTCCCTATCATGGCTCAGGACACGCTGCGCGGCGTGTTGTTTGTGGAAAGCCCGGAGCGGATCGCCTTTCGCACGGCACATGAAACGACACTTGAAATGATCGCCAGCCAGTGCGCACTGGCTCTGGCGCTCTGCGAAGCGCTGGTCCCGGATGCCCGCCCGTCAGCGCTCCGGGCGGTGCCCGGACAGCCAGGTGATCGCGTCATCCACGTGACGCACCACGCTATTGACGATAGCGTCTTCATCGACAACGCCTACGTCATCAAGGGCGTTGCGGGACGCCTGCTGGCCTATATGCTGGGCGTCTACATCAACGAAGGCCGGAACGCCTTCAGCAACCGCGAGATCCGACTGGCGGAGGCGCTGCGGCTACCAGAGATCAAGGACAACCTCGAAACGCGGATGCTGCTGCTTCGGCGGCGGTTGGGGGAGAAGAATCTGCCCGTGCAGTTAATTCATGCGGGGCGTGGGCAGGTCCGGCTGGTTGTGGATGGGCTGCCTGTGCTTATGAGGGCTGGGTGAGCGGCGAAAGACAGATAGAGACCGCGCCAAGACGGGGGCGACCTTCCTGACTTTGCCAGCCCCGCACCGTCGTCCTCATCCGGTTCAACGCATCGTTGCTCACCGCCCGCAGGAAACTGGTAAATCGCCGCTTGTATTTGCTCGATGCGTCCCTGGGCCTGAACGTAAAGCCCAGAAACGTAAACTGCACGTTTGGATAAGTGCCAGTACGGTTGCTGTCCTTGCAGTACACAATCCGCGATTTCTCCGGATGCATCGTCAGCCGGCACTCTTCCAGCCGGGGCGC
The DNA here is from genome assembly GCF_000426345.1 of Cupriavidus phytohabitans. GTDB lineage: Bacteria > Pseudomonadota > Gammaproteobacteria > Burkholderiales > Burkholderiaceae > Cupriavidus. Next base: position 18,778 of record NZ_AUFE01000076.1, read on the forward strand.
GATAGCCCGCATCACCGCTTCGGCCTGCGCCAAGCTGCGGCAGTGAACCACCGCATCATCGGCGTAACGCGCGAAAGGACAGTGCGGGTGAGTCCGCCGCATCCAACTGTCGAACACGTAATGCATGAACAGATTCATCAGGATCGGACTGACCACACCGCCCTGGGGGTGTACCCCGCGTGCGGGACACACACCTGCCCCTTCTCGCGAGAGTGGCCGGGCGAATCGCGGACGGCCGAGTTCTGAAGCTCATCCAGTCCTTTCTCAAGACATCTGGAAGACATGACGCGTTGGAGGCCGACTTCTGGGAGTCCCCAGGGGCGGTTATCAGCCCTCTGTTGGCGAACCTCTACCTGCACGAGGCTCATCAATTGGCGCGCCAATCCCGATGTGGAAACAACTACTGGAGAGCCCGTCGCGGGAAAACCGCAGGGAGGGACGGCGCTCGCCGTTTCCTACCCCTATCCCTTGGCCGTTCTCGGCAATTCGCACTGTGGCGCGGGGCCGAGCTCTGGTGGACCGACGGGCAACTTCCGTTGCCGACCCAGCGACAAGCGCCGCAGGCGAGTTGACCGCGATGTTCTCATGGCCGCGATACTGGACACGTACCCCCCGCTTATCCAATCCACCCAAGTTACTGTAAGCATCAACAAGCCTTATAAGCGGCATGTCGATGAGGCTTTGGGCGAGGCGGACGAGGTTTGTTGCGATCCGGTCGCACGCGATGGGCACGTGTTGCGATCAAAGCCAAGGTCTCATTCAGGGCAGCCTTGGCCCAGCGCAAGCCGAGCAGCGCCGCTGACAGGACAGGTTTGAGAGCCGTGATGGCGAAGGTTCGGTTGATACGACGGTCCGAGTCAATCTCATGTTCCTGCGCGGCGCTGAGGCAGCATAGGGCGTGCAAGTTGTCGCTGAGGATTTTGGCGCCGAAGTCCTGCCTCGCGGCCAACTGTG
>NZ_AUFE01000077.1 GCF_000426345.1 Cupriavidus phytohabitans
AGCGCAGGTATTCCGCCGGCGTGACGCCGTCCGGCACCAGTTCGTCGGGATATTCGTAGCGCAGTTCGTCCAGCGAGAATTGGCATAGATTGGCGATGTGTACCGATTCGGTCAGGTAGCGGTGGGGATAGATGTTGGCCAGGCGCAGCCGCGAGCGCAGGTGCTGCTCGGCGTTGGGGGCGAGGTGGTAGCCGCAGGCCGACACCGGGCGCCCGATCCGGACCGCGGTCAACACGTCGTGCAAGGGCTTGCGCGAACGCACGTGCAGGTTGACGTGGCCAATGGCGACGAGGCGCAGGTGGTGCCGGGCCGCGGCCGCTTCGACGTTGCCGCGGTGCATGTCATCCATCGGCCGATAGAGCAGGCTCAACCCCATCCAGGCCCGCCCGGCAAAGGTGGCGCTGACCCAGGCGGCCTGGGCCTCGAGTCTTTCGACTGGAGTGTTGTAGTCTGGCGTGAAGACCACCAGGCAGTCGGGCAAGCCCTTCAAATGCTGGTGCGGCGCTTCCGGCATGGCCAGGTCGCGCGGCGTCAGTACGTACGAGCCCTTGGCTGCCCGCATGCGCGCGAGCGTGATCAGCTCACACAGATTGCCGTAGCCCTCGCGGTTGCGGGCCAGCGCCACGAAGGACAGGGCGGGCGAGCCGTCGGCGTTCTGCAGGTGGAACGAAGCGCCGACCACCAGCCGAACGCCGGCCTTCTTCGCCTCGATATGCGCCCGCACGATGCCGGCGAGCGAGCATTCGTCGGTGATGGCCAGCGCGTGATAGCCCAGCTGGGCGGCGCGCTCGGCCAGTTCTTCGGGGCGGGAGGCACCGGACAAGAAGGTGAAATTCGACAGGCAATGCAGCTCCGCATAGGCGGGCAGGCCTGCGCCGGTGATCGCTTCCATCTCGATTAGCCGAAGAGGCCGTGCAGGTACCAGCGCGCCGCGTCGCCCTCGCGGCTGCCCATGCGTTCCTGGAAGATCCAGTAGCAGGTGTGGTCGCGCGCCTCGGCCACGTAGTAGTCGCGCGTGACCAGCTCACCGCCCCACCATCCCGCTTCGATGCGCTCTGGCGGCGAGACCAGATGCAGCGGCGAGCCATAGAACGGCCGGTGGTCGCGCTCAAGCAGCGGTACCGGCTTGCCGAGCAGCCAGGTCGGGCGGGGCAGGGCCGCCGGCAGTGGCGACCGCACCGGCTTCTCGGTCGCCGGTTGCCAGCCGTTGGCCACCTCGGGCCGGTAGTCGGCCTGCAGGCAGGGCAGACGCACGTGATCGGCGCCCAGACGCGCGACCAGCAACTCCAGCAGGCGTGCATGGTCAGCGGGCGTGCCGCCGGGCTCGGGAAAAGGCGAATCACTGGGCGGTGCGACCGGCTCGGTTTCGAGCGCGGACACCGCCACCGCGATCATCGGGGCCTCAACGGTGAGGCGGGCCAGCCGCTCCTTCACCAGGCGCACGAGATGCTCTTCATGCCAGTTGGGCTCGGCGAGCGCGATTTCGAGCTTCGTCGGCGCAACGGCGGCGCGGCCGCGCTCATGGCGCAGTTCGACGCCAAAGCGGCGGATCGCCAGGTGCCTCGCGGTCAGCCAGCCCACCAGCTGCACCAGGAGCCCGCGAACATACAACAGGGCTGCCTCGGCGCTCTCCATCCGGTCCGGCAGGTCCACCGCGGCATCAAAGGCGGGCGGCGCCTCGGCCCAGGTGAAGATTTCCGGGGCTTCGCCGTGCGCCCGGTCCACGGCCGCGACGATGTCGCAGCCGCATCGCCGCTGCAGGCCGGCGCGCGGCAGCCGGCGTAGGTCGCCCAGGGTGCGGCAGCCGAGGCCATCGAGCCATTCGGTGAACGGGCGCGCCTCGGGTAGAACGTCTACCGGCAAGCCAGCGATCCGACGCTGCAGCGAAGGCATCCTCAGGGAAGTGCCGCCGCCGGCGCGGGCCAGCAGCCACGCGCCCTGTGCCGTTGGCGCGCAGCCCGCGACGGCGCTGAACCCCATCGCTTGGACGGTTGCCCGCATCCGGCCGCGTAGCTTGCGCGGCCCGCCAAAGAGCCGAAGCGTGGTGCTGACGTCGATCATGACAGCGGCTTCGTCGGCCGCCACCACGTTCGGCGAATACTGCAGCATCGCCATGGTGACCCGCGCCTGCGCCGCTGCCTCGGCGCAGGCGTCCCGCTCGTACAGAATGGTCTGGGGCGCGATGGTCTGCACGCCGCCGCGGCGCATCTGCAGCTTGACGCCGGCACTGACCGCCAATGGCGAGGCCAGGTGCACGCGTTCGCGCTCGATGACAGCGACGGCCAGCTCAGTGGACCAGCTCGGACGAAAGACTTCGAGCGGCAGGCACGGCAGGCGCAGGCAGATCCAGAGGCGCAGCATGGCGGTACAGCAAAATGGGGGAGGGTTCCAGCGTCAGAAGCAATGGCGACTCCTGCTGTGGCCCGCGGCGCTTCACGAACTGGACCCGGACGCCGCTGGCCGCCGGCTCCAACGCCAGTCGCAACGGCGCGGGCGAGGCGTCCCGTGCGCAGGCGCTTGGGCGCACGACGAAGAACAAGGTGTCCGACGATTGAGCAGCCAGGTGCAGCCGCCGCAGGGCGTCGTTGCGCAGGTGCGACTGCCAGAGGATGAGGACGCCACAAGTACCCGCGCGCAGCATCTGCTCGGCGGCCCACAGGGCGTCGGCCGTGCGCTCGGCGTCGACCCAGAGCAGTTGTTCCGGCGGGATGCCCCAGCTGGCGAGCGCCAGCGTTTGCGGGGCGTGCGGTGGCGTCAGCAGCGCGATCGGGCGTCCGCACCGGGCTGCCAGGGCAGGGCGGAGCAGGCGCAGTTCACCGATCCCGGGCTGGCGCTGGAGCAGTTCCGTCAGGCCGCCGATCGGCCAGCCGCCACCGGGCAATTCGCGGTCCAGCGAGGGATGTCCCGTCGACACGGCGCGCGCGTAGCCGCGGGCTAGCTGCGAGGCGAGCCAGAGCGATGGATGGATGGATTCGGGGGCGACTGTCAGCATGATGGCTCCTGCTCACAGTCTACTGTATATTTATACAGTGGTCACCTGTACAAAAATCGGGTGCCTTTCCGCGCTAATTGGGAGGGCCGGGGAGTGGCGGATTTTGAATTGGAAGCCATGATTGAAATCCTGCCATCTCGCTTAATTTGCGCAGAATGCTGCATTTTAAGTCGCGACATGTGACGTAAGCGCCACAGTTAAATTTCTCCACGGCAACGCTCCCAGCTTCTTCGAAGACTCCACCTGTCCGGGGACCGTCCTGTCAGCGCGGCGCACTTTTTGGGAAAAGGCCACCGCATTGCATGCGGAAGCACACCGCCCAATGGAGACGCCGACGCCACAGTATTTTTCGCGGCACTATTACGACTTCGCCATGCTGTTCGACACCGAGGAAGGGAAGCAGGCCGCAACCGACTTCGGCCTGCTCACACAAGTCGTCACGCACAAAGCAACATTCTTTCGGTCGAACTGGGCGCGTTACGACCTTGCAAAGCCCGGCACCTTACAGTTCATCCGAACACGACGCGCATCAAGGATCTGCGCATTGACTACCGGCCTGGGCCGGCGGCGCGATTTAAAAGCTGTTTGCGGCCCAGGAATCTGGTTGCGCAGGAAGCCTGCAGTTCAATCCTTACCCCGGAGAGAGTGATGGCTGATTTGGAAATTGCGGAGATTTAGAGCCATTGCCGGGTAGGAGTGATAGTCCAGAAGGAATCGCGCCGGTATCAGGCGCCGTCCGACAAGTAAATAAGAGGCCCCTAGCCGATTGGTCGAGGGGCTGTGGCGCTCACAGTATTTCGTAGACCTGTCCTAATATCGACACATGGGTGTCATTTGCACGCATCCCCCCATTCGGATTACCGAACTCGTCGTGGCAGCCGGCGTCGCGCGGGATGGTCTTTCGTTCGCACAGCAGATCGGCTTCACGAGGCCGCCGACAGCCGGCTGGCCATGCCATCCACCCGGGATGTCGCGCGGCCGGTTTCCGTAGGAGAGTTTCGCTCTCGGATCTACCCGTCGCTGCCGTGGATCAGCAGTTCGACCTTTCCCGCTTCGCCTGATCGGCGCCTGCGCGGATCGCATCTTCCCAGCTGGGATATTCTTCCGGATACTCAACCGGCGGGCTCTACGACCGAACCGTTGTCGGTCAGGCACGGTCCGAAAAGAAAAAAGCCCCCGGCCGGAGTGGTCGAGGGCTTGGAGCGGTGCCGGGTGCTCGCAGTGCCGGCGAGGCAATGCTCACATACGCGCTGACTTTTTCACATCCCTCTAATTAGTAGGGGGCTCTTCAGCTTTAGCCCAGTACGCCGACCCGAAGTAATGTGTGAGGCCCCTGTGCCGCGCGCTTCTTCCGCCGAGACGCGACGGCGCGTGGCGTGGCCTAGAGTGCCCAGCGCGGCGGCGATGTACTGCCCGTGGATGCTGCCGAGGATGCCGTTCTCCGAGTGCGGCAGGCTCTCCCATTGGTTTCTGCCGGAAGGTGGCACCGGGCCGCCAGTTTGCTGAAGCGCGAATTAGCCGGACTGCTCCGCAGGCGCCCCTTGCACACAATTCGTGATCTTTCATCCCTACCTCGAAGTGCGACCTGGTTATCGGTGCTCTTGCCTGGCACTGGCTCTTGCCGACCCGTCATGCCGGATACACAAGAGCGAGGCGCTCCAGCATCGCCTTTCTCAACTCACTGGCTTTCGACCCATAGTGCGCCTCTCGGTGATCATTGGGACAGAGTGCAACAACGTTCCGCTCGTTATCGCGCCCATCTTCGCTTAGCGGAATGTCGTGATGCGTTTCTAGAAACAGTGCTCCAGAAGGGAGTAGGAAGCCCCGCTGTTTACAGTGCTCACAGGCCCCGCCTGCGCGACGCAAGACTGAATCGCGTACAAGCCGACTTCTTTCGTATTCGTTACGAGTAGCTTCGCGCCTGGTTGTTCCGCCTTCGTCATGCACGGTGTATTGGTCAACATAGCGTTCCGATGAGGATGCTATGCCATGACCCGCCTCCGACTGGGTGCTCGGTGGAAAGGTCCACCCTGGCGGAGGAGTAAGGCGAAAGCTGCCACGCAGTTGTTCGAATTTCCGTTCGCGACCCGTCACGGTCATTCGCGGATGGGTACGCGACCGAACCAGCCAGCCACAGGTTCTTGGCAAGATAAGGGCCAGTTCGCACCGGCTTTTTGACAGGCGCCGGCCTTGCGTTAGAGCGCCAAGCTGGTCATCGTTCGTGCTTGGCGACGAAGGCCTCTACGGTTTCGTGCAGTAGCTCAGGCTTCTCAATGAAGATGAAGTGACCACCGTCCAGAATGGCAAACTCGGCGCCTGGAATCCGCGCTGCAAGTTCCGCTGAGAAGTACGGTGGGGCGCAGAAGTCGCGCTCGCCAACCAACACCAGCGTCGGCGTCAAGATCGACGGAAGATCATCGAAGGCGTCGTGCTCCACGATCATGTTGATCCGGGCAAAGCCGATCTCCGGTTCGAATGTGCCCGCCGCTGTCGTGTTCACCCACGCCTGCACCAGCTCGGGGTGCTCGCGCGTGAATCTCGGGTCGAAGAGGAATAGCGAGTTGGCCTCGGTGGACGCGCGCAGGCCGGAGTCGGTCAGCATACGTCGCCGCATTTGGAACTGGCGGCGGTAGAACGCGTCCGCGCGTGCAATCGAAGAGACAATGGTCGCGCTCCGCAATAGTTCGCGGTGATTGATCGCCAGCAACTGCGCGATGGCGCCCCCGGTCGAAGAGCCGACCACGTGGACCGGACCGCAACCGACCGCCTCGATGACCCGAGCCATGTCTCGCGCGTGTTGCGTAATCGTCATGTCGCGCGAGGTATGCTCGGACGCGCCAGTGCCGCGGTGATCAGGAACAATCACTTGGTGATGCGCGGCGAACAGATCGATCTGTGGGCCCCAAGATGCGCCCAGTCCCGCAAGCCCCGCCAGAAGGAGCACTGGCGAGCCTTGCCCCTTGACCTCGTAGTGGATCGATACACCGTCGGACGTTACGTTTGGCACTTTGCTTCTCCGGTTCAGAGCAATGCAAAAAAGGCTCGAACGCGACGAAGATCGCGCCGTTGAGATTGATACTAGTGCCGCAATGCTTGCCTGAGGAGTGCTGCGCGCCAGGCGTGCCCGTCCAGGGCGATGGCGGCCTACCAGAGCGAGCGACACTGGACAGTTGGGAAACACCCTATGCGAGTGGCTGTCCTCGTTGTATCATAAGTTCTCAAAGATTTTGAGAATTCTCGAAATTCATGAGAGCAAATGAGAACCTGCCGGATCCTTGGCACTTTGCCCGCCCAGACCTTGCGAAGGCCTATTTGCAAGCGTTTGACTTGAAACTTTCCGCGGCGCGCGGGCTGTTCGCTCGACGGCGGATGGGCAAGACTGAGTTCCTGCGACGAGACCTGATGCCAGAGGCTGTTACCAAAGGCTACCTGACAGCGTACACGAACCTATGGGATAACCGTACCTCGCCTGAAACGGCCCTTGTTACGGCACTTACTGAAACCCTGGAGCCCAAAGGAGCGGCCGCGCTCCTCTCCAAGCTACGCACACCGGTTAAGAAAGTGAAGGCCAGCGCAAAACTTGCCGGTGCGATAGAGGGGTCGTTGGAGGCCGAGTTAGGAAAGCCAGGCGTAGATCGGACTGTGGCACTCCATGAAGTATTAAAGCGGATTGATCGCGCCAAGAAGCCGCTGCTTCTCGTGATTGACGAAGCGCAGGTTCTGGCCGGGGCGGATCACAGCGATTTCGCCCACGCGCTCCGCGCAGCGCTTGATATCCGGAAGGATCGTGTCAAAGTCATCTTTGCCGGTAGCTCTGAGACCACCCTTCGCGCCATGTTCGCCCGGGCCTCGGAGCCTTTCTACAACTGGGCACCTCTGGAGCCCTTTCCCTTGTTAGGGGACGAGTTCGTTGCTTTCACAGTCGAGCTCCTGAACAGCATGGCGCGCCAAAAGCTGACCCTTGAGCAGGGCAGACACGCCTTTGACGAATTGCACCGCACCCCCGAGTTCTTCAAGCGGTTCATCGAACGGTACATGCTCTATCAACCCCAAGGCGAAGCCGCTGCGCTGGCTTACACAAAGTCCTCAGTATTCTCGGACGAGCATTCGCTTACCCAGTGGCGCGAAATGAAGCCTGCTGACCGCGCCATCTTGTACCTGCTGGCACGAGGCGAATCGGACCTGCACTCCAGTGCCACATTGGAAAAGTTGGGCATCATGTTAGGTAAGCCTGCCACTCGGAACACTACCGGTCACGCGTTACGACGGTTGTTGGCTGCAACGGTTATTACCCGACTGGCTATGGGAGATTATCGGATCGAAGACGAGGCATTTGCCGATTGGATCCGCAAGCGCCCAGAGCCCACATCGGACGCCTAAGCGTTCGCTGCATCATTGTTAGTCGGAAGCGAGACTTTTGCTGACTTTGGGCCCCCGTGCCAGCGCATTCAAAAGCGCTTGCTCATGGGTCCTCCAGGTGTTGGTAGCGTGACAGGCTTTCAAGTATGAAAGTCCGTAACGGGACCAGACGTGTCGCATACCGCGCGTCAACGCGCCCAGCGGCCAGGTGCAGCCGCCGCAGGGCGTCGTTGCGCAGGTGCGACTGCCAGAGGATGAGGACGCCACAAGTACCCGCGCGCAGCATCTGCTCGGCGGCCCACAGGGCGTCGGCCGTGCGCTCGGCGTCGACCCAGAGCAGTTGTTCCGGCGGGATGCCCAGCTGGCGAGCGCCAGCGTTTGCGGGGCGTGCGGTGGCGTCAGTAGCGCGATCGGGCGTCCGCACCGGGCTGCCAGGGCAGGGCGGAGCAGGCGCAGTTCACCGATCCCGGGCTGGCGCTGAAGCAGTTCCGTCAGGCCGCCGATCCTCGCCCACATTGTTATATTGCATACCAATTTAACATAAAACTAATTATGCGCAACGAATTTGTAGCAGCAAAGCGGTAATGTCCGGTTTTAGCAAAGCAGAAATGTCCGCCTGAGGCGCTCTTCATGGTATTCAGCCTGCCCGGTTGAATGCAGAGAGAACGCCAGGCGATGGCTAAATCCGACGTCATTACAGTAAGCATGCGAGAGTTAGACAGGCTCAAGACCGTCCAGGCGGTCGTGGATGGTCAGTTGCGACCCGGCGTGGCCGCAGAACGGTTGCAGATCACCGACCGGCAGTTCCGGCGGTTGCTGGAGCGCTATCGGCAGGAAGGACCGTCTGGACTGGTCTCCCGCAAGCGCGGCCGGCCCGCCAACAACCGCCTATCGGCCGATCGTGAGGCCGCAGCGCTTGACCTGATCCGCGAGCATTACGCCGACTTTGGCCCGACCCTGGCCGCCGAGAAGCTGCGCGAGCGTCATGGGCTGACGCTGTCCAAGGAAACGATTCGCCGGCTGATGACGGTGGCCGGACTGTGGGTGCCACGCAAACAGCGCCCGCCGAAGGTCTACCAGCCTCGTAACCGGCGCGCCTGCTATGGCGAACTGATCCAGATTGACGGCAGCGATCACCGCTGGTTTGAGGAGCGCGCGCCAGCCTGCACGCTGCTGGTCTATGTCGACGATGCCACCAGCCGGATCATGGAACTGCGCTTCACTCATTCGGAATCCACGTTCACATACTTTGCGGCGACGCGTGCCTATCTGGATGGAGCGCCACGGCAAGCCGGTGGCGTTTTACAGCGACAAGGCGAGCGTATTCCGCGTCAACAAGCCGAACGCGGCCGGCGGCGACGGACATACCCAGTTTGCCCGGGCCCTATTTGAGCTGAACATTGAGGGCATCTGCGCCAACAGCAGCCAAGCCAAGGGCCGCGTCGAACGGGCCCACCAGACCCTGCAGGACCGCTTGGTCAAGGAACTGCGGTTGCGTGGCGTCAGCACTATGGAGGCCGCCAACGCCTTCATGCCCGAATTCATCGCAGACTACAACGCACGATTCGCCAAGGCGCCGCGCAATGACCACAACGCCCATCGGCCACTGCGTCCAGACGAGAACCTGAAACTGATCTTCACCTGGCGCGAACCGCGCTGCGTATCCAAAAGCCTGACGATCCAGTACGACAAAATCCTCTATCTGCTGGCGGATACACCCGAGCATCGGAAACTGGCCGGTCGCTATATCGATGTCTATCACTATCCGGACGGCAGGATCGAGCCACGCGCGAACGGCGCTGCCCTGCCCTATACCATCTACGACCGGCTATCGGAGATCGATCAGGGCGCGATTGTGGACAACAAGCGGCTCGGAGCTGTGTTGCAGATAGCGCAATACGTTCAGGAGAAGCGCGACAATACGCGGTCACTATCCGTGCCAGGAACGGAGGGAGTTCCCCGCAAGCGTGGACGGCCGCCCGGCAAGAAGTCCCAGCGGTCCCTGGGCCAGAACGATATGTTGGAAGCTCTGCAACGCTTACAGCAGCAGCCGTGGCCGCTTAACGGCACCGAGAACTGAACCCAGCTTGCTACTGGAATTCAAATCCGCTCCGCCGGCATGACAGCTTCACCCTGAGCTAGATTCAATCGTGTCAGGCCAGCACCACCGCCTTACGGGAAACCCGGAAAACTGACCAAGCAAGTTGAAGCCTGACCGGACATTTTATCTTTGCTGGCGCCCGGACATTTCAACTTTGCCTGGACAGCAAAGAAGCGCTGATCTGGTGTTATGTTAAATGCTAGTTTTTGCGGGCATCTCCTCCTGTTGCGTTGATTCGCCACTCGCGTTCCGAACGTATAACGCCATATTAGCCATCCCTTCTCAGAGCAACTGCCCATGCTGGCGGAGGACAGGCGAAAAAAGCCCGAATCCCATAACTGAGAACGATTACGGCTAACTGTAATAAGAGCTATTTACTTTTCGTGCCTAGAAACCGATTAAAACTCAGCCGTTGATGCGTCGGCTTGCCCGGCCTTGCCGCTGTGGCCGGCCGTAACGTTGATACTTCCGCCACTCGACGCGTCCGGCCGGTTGCAAGAGGACCCACACGACTTTTCTTCGGTTTGTGTGCCGATGGCTTTGGGGGTTTCGCGGCCGAACGGCGCGCCTCCGGCGGGTTCCAGACTTCTATGTAGCGCTCGCCGGCCAGCGCCGAGGTTGCCAGTATCATCGTTACCAGGCCGACCAGTAGCTCTTTGGACAATCTCGTCTCCGCATTGTGTTGTCGCGACCGGAGCGAGTCCCGCTTTTGGCCGCGGCGTATTCTCGCACACCGTCCCTGAGCCCAATGCGGGGGGCCGTCGAACGCGACCGTCTGTTGGTGCCCGACCGGAGACCGTCCGTTCAACCCGAGGCAGCGCCGGCGCGCGCGGTTGGAGCGGGCTGTGGCCACGACTCAGTACGATTCTGCCCTACCAACTGATCGCGACGCCGCCCTTCGCAGCTGGAGCACGCGCGTTGCCTGTGCTAAGCAAGCAGCGCGACGTCGCCTGCTGATCGCAGCTCATACAACGGCCGCGCCGCGGGCATGCGGACCTACGGGCTCGTGTGCATGGCGTCGACTGCGCTGACCGTCTTCGTCGGCTATGCGCTGGTTTGGCGGTGTCGCGGAGCACAGCACCGACCCTACACGGGGCGTGCAGGGCGTGGTGACAGGAGTCGGTTTCCTGTATGCGGGCGTCATCATGAAGGACGGCCTGAGCATCAGCGGCCTGACCACCGCGGCCTCCATCTCGGCCGCCTCGGCCGTGGGCGTGCTGCTCGGAGTCGAGTTCTACGCCGCGGCACTGCTGCTGGCGATGCTGTGCATGTTGTCGATGTCGCTGCTGCATCGTCTCGAAGTCAAGCTGCCCGGACGCGCGACGCTCGATGTCTCGTTGACCTTCCGGGTAGGCCCGCCGGACCTTGACGTGTTGGCCAGGGCTCCAGAAGCCCGCGGATATCATCTGTTGCGGCTGAAGACCTCCGCGTTGCCCGCAGGGCAACGATCTCGTGCAAAGATTGCTGTTCCTCGAACGAATATTCCAGCCAACAATCCCCCTCGCAACAGGTTCTCGCATGTGTGCGAGAAGATCTAAGAAAGTGGAGGACGACATGCAAGACCGAGAATTATCCCCCGTCAAACGCTGGATGACACTGAGTGCCGCCATCCTGGGATTGACGCTGACCAGCGCACCAGCATCCGCTGCCGACACCTTTCCCTCCAAGCCGATATCGATGCTGGTTGCATTCCCTCCGGGGGGGCCCGCTGATGTTCTGGCGCGGGCCATGCAACCGGCGATGGCCAAGGCGCTCGGCCAGCCCGTGGTCATCGAGAATCTGCCCGGCGCCGGCGGCGCGCTGGCAGTGCAGCGGCTGCTGAGCCGACCGGCCGACGGCTACACGCTGATCATGGGCTCGCCCAACGAGGCAATCCTGACGCCGCTGGCGCTCGCCAGCGCCAGGTACAAGTCGGAGGAGCTGGCCCTGCTGGCGCCGGTCTCGAACCACCCGCTCGTCGTGATGACGCGCAGCGACCTGCCGTACAGCTCGCTCGAACAGATCATCGCGGCCAGTGATCCTTGCGGACACGCAGGACAACCCGGGCGTCGGCGGCGATGGCAACACCATGGGCATGCTGCGTGCGCTACTCAAGGCCGGCGCGCAGGACGCCGCGATCGGGATCATCTGCGATCCCGCCGCGGCCGAGGCCGCGCACCGGGCTGGAGTTGGCGCGGGGATCGATATCGCGCTTGGCGGCTGCCCACAGGTGAGCGAAGATGCCCCGCTGCGGGCGACCTTCGAGGTGGAGGCACTGTCCGATGGCAAGTTCGTCTACGGCGGACCGATGATGCATGGCAAGGCTGCCGACATGGGACCAATGGCGCGGCTGCGGCTCGACGGCGTGCTCGTTGCCGTCAGCTCGACCAAGGCACAGCTGCTCGACCGCAACATGTACCGCGCGGTCGGCATCGAACCGGCGGGGATGAAGATTCTCGTGAACAAGAGCTCGGTGCATTTCCGCGCCGACTTCGCCGCGATCGCGGAAGACATTTTCGTGGTGCGTGCGCCCGGTCCGTTCATCGCCGATCCGGCGGACCTGCGATGGCGGCATCTCAAGCCCGGCATGCGCCTGAAACCGAACGGTCCTGCGTTCGCGCCGGCGCCACGAATCTACGACAAGCTTGCGCAGCTTGGTATCGAACTGCCCACGGCTTCGGCCCCGGCGGCGGCCTATGTGCCAAGCGTGCGGTCCGGCAAGCTGATCCACGTGTCCGGCCATCTCTCCCGCGTCGATGGGCAGGTTCGGACCGGCCGCTTTGGCGACGATCTGCGCACCGCCGACGGTGTCGCGGCGGCCCGCCTGGTTGCCATCGACTTGCTCGCGACGCTGCACGCCGCCACCGGCGATCTCGATTCGATCGTGCGGGTCGTCAAGCTCACCAGCCTCGTCCATTCGACAGCGGACTTCACCGAGCAGCACCTCGTGACCAATGGCGCCAGCGATCTGCTCGCCGCGGTGTTTGGCACGCGCGGCCAGCACGCGCGCAGCGCGTTCGGCGTGTCGCAGTTGCCGCTCGGTGCCTGCCTGGAAATCGAACTGATCGTCGAGGTCGCCTGATTCCATGTCGGAAGATTCTGCGAAGAACCGCTACACAACTGTCGCAGGGCTAATAAATGAACGACGTTCCTAAACCAATTGCCCGCCCGCAAGCTCGATGGACGAGCGACGGCTGTACTTCCGGAAACGGACATTGTAGCGGTCAAGGTTCGAACGGCGGCGCAGGTTCGCAATGAGACGACCAGTTAGGCAACGGGCGAGGTCTTACCGTTTATCGCCTGTAGCTAGCATCGACCATGCCCATAGGTTCACTATCATGAAACTATGGGCATGGCGATTGCCCGACGGCTCATGCCATGCTCTGCAAGGCTTTGTTATTAGGGTTTATAGTCACCCTGTCTCCTCCCTTTCACCGAAGGGATTTCGGCCCGCTCTTGCAGCGGGCTGTTCTTTTTTCGTTTGAGGTCTTCACCCAGCATTGGCGCGTGCTGGCATCTGGACGGGCGCAGGGATCTACTGGCATTGCCTGGAGGGACGCCAAACGAAAGGTAATCAGGGGGGGATGATGCTCGCCCAAAATCCGGCGTTCCCTCGGGAAGCGGACAGCCGCCCGCGTTACACCGGCAGAGAGTTGAACCGCCGGCCGCATTGAGATTCGCCGAACTCAGGATTCCCGACAGCGAGCACGCGGCCGCGTGCCAGCCTCTAACAGCCAAACTGCCTGCCAGAACCCCTGCAGCACCTTGGCGGGCGGGAGACCGCGCGGTCTCCAGATCGCTGGCGTTCCTCCCTCCGACCTCAACTACGCGGCTTGCAAGAGCATCAGAATGTCGTTGGGGTTGAAAAGGACCTCTTTCATTGTGTGCGACGTGGAAGTTCAGCGGACATGGCTCACCCCTTCTGCCCCCGGGGCGCGGTGACACGCCCCGGAGTCTTGGGGCCGACGGGGCCGAGCCGTAGACAGTGTTAGGGAGCCTTGTTGGCCGTGGCGGGGACCAAGGACGAATTCGTGCCTCCCGCGAACCGGTAGCCGATGCCCAGCAATGCAAACCAGATCGGAGCAACGTATACGGCCACACGGGTTTCGGGCGCGAGGGCGAGCGATGCCGAAACGGCAAGCATGAAGGCCAACACCAGCCAGTTTGCCACCGGCGCGCCCGGCATCCGGAAACCCACTGCCTTTGCCTGCCCCGCGGCCACGGCTTTCCGATAGCCGAGGTGGGCGATCATGATGATCGACCACGTCCACAACGCGCTCACCAAGGAGATGCTGGTGATCCAGACGAAGGCCTTCTCCGGCACCACATAGTTGAGTACTACCCCCACGCCCATCAGGATCGCGGAGAAGGTGATGGCCGTGGCCGGAACGTGATTGGCGTTGACTCGGGCAAAGGCCTTGGGCGCCTGACGGAACTGGGCGAGTGTGTAAAGCATGCGCCCGGTGCTAAAGATGCCGCTGTTGCAGGAGGACGCGGCGGCGGTGATTACGACGAAGTTGACCACGCTCGCGGCGCCGGGGATGCCCATTTTCTCGAACAGGAACACGAAGGGGCTGACGCCGGGCTTCAGTTCGGTCCATGGCACCAGGGACATCATCACCAGCAGCGCTCCAATGTAGAAGATCAAGATGCGCCATACCACGCTGTTGGTGGCTTGGGGCAGTACGTTCTCAGGATTTTGCGCCTCGCCCGCGGTGACGCCGATCAGTTCCACGCCCTGGAACGCGAACATCACCATCGGGAGCGTGAGTGCGACACCGAGCACGCCAAATGGCATGAAGCCTTGGTTTGCCCACAAATGCGTAACGGTGGCGCTGGCACCCAGGGGCGTGGCCCCAAAGAGGAGAATCGCCAGGCCGATTCCGATCATGGCGACAAGCATCACGATCTTGATGAGCGCGAACCAGAACTCCAACTCGCCAAAGACAGCTACTGCAATCCGATTAGCGAAATAGAGTACCAACAGGGTGGCAAGCGCCGGGATCCACTGCGGAATGTCTGGAAACCAGTAATGCACGTAGACGGCGACCGCCGTAATTTCGGCCATTCCGATGGTGATCCACATGAACCAGTAGGACCATCCCGTAGCAAACCCGGCGAACGGTCCGACGAATTCCTCCGCGTAGGAGGCGAAGGATCCCGCCACCGGTCGGTACATCAACAGCTCGCCGAGCGCGCGCATGATGAAAAAGATCACGATGCCGCCGATGGCGTAGCTGAGTATCAGGCCGGGCCCGGCGATGCTGATGGCGCGCCCGGCGCCAAGAAAAAGCCCGACGCCGATTGCCCCACCCAAGGCAATCATCTGAATGTGCCGGCTTTTCAAGCCGCGGCGGAGATCTTGCTCCTCGTGGCGGCGCTCTTCGGCGAGCATGGTGTCGATTCTGGACATGACTATTGTCTCCTCACGGCTTACCCGTGCTGCGTTTGTCTGTGTTATGTAAATGTGTCTTGGCTGCGCCCACCATCAAGGCCGGCGGGGCGGGAAAGGCGTCATGCTTGGCGGCGGGCGACTGCGTTGATTTCAACGCGGGCCCCAACAGGCAGCGCGGCGACCTGAATGGTGGTTCGTGCCGGACGGTGCAGGCCAAAGCGCTGCGCGAAAACCTCATTCATCTCGGCGAATTCTCCGAGGTCGGTCATGAATACGGTCACCGAAACGACGCCGGCCAAGGAACTGCCAGCTTCAATCAGAACGGCCTCCAGGTTGTTTAATACCTGTTCTGTCTGGTCCTTGATGCTTCCGACTACGTTGGCGCCGCTAGCCGTCAGCGGAATCTGCCCGGACGTGAATATCCAGTCGTCACTGGCGATGGCCTGAGAGTATGGTCCGATGGCTCGCGGCGCTTCGCGGCTGGAAATGACCTGCATCTTGCTGCCTCCTTGTTAGCGATAGGATGTTTCGGGGGAAAGGGGCGATCAGGCGTAGCGCGCCACGCTCAGATCGTTGACGGGGATTTCGGGGAGCCTGCCGCTGACCAGGTCGGCGATCACCCGACCGGTGCCCGCCGCCATGGTCCAGCCAAGCGTCCCGTGACCGGTGCTGAGGTACAGGTTCGGGTGTGAAGTCTTGCCAATGATCGGCGTGCCGTCGGGGGTCATGGGGCGCAGACCCGTCCAGAACTCTGCATGCTTGAGGTCTCCTCCGCGGGGAAAGAGATCTGCCACAACGAACTCGAGAGTCCGGCGGCGAGCGGCGGCCAGACTCAGGTCAAAGCCGGAAAGCTGGGCGGTGCCGCCCACCCGAATGCGATCGCCCAGGCGGGTGACGGCGACCTTGTGGGTTTCGTCCATGATTGTGGACTCCGGCGCCATCGCGGCGTCGGCAATTGGCACAGTAATCGAGTATCCCTTGACCGGATAAACGGGAATATCGATTCCGACAGGCTTGAGCAATTTGGTGGAATAGCTACCCAGGGCAAGGATGTATTGGTCCGCACTCAGCACTCCTTGGCTGGTGCGCACGCCGGTAATGCGCGTGCCATCCGATTCGATGCCATGAATGGTGCTATCGAAACGGAAGTCAGCGCCCAGGTCAGCAGCCATCTTCGCCAAACGCTGGGTGAACTTGAAGCAGTCGCCGGTCTCATCGCCGGGCAACCGCAGCGCGCCGACGAACTTCTCCTTCACGGCCGCCAATGCCGGCTCGTATTTGAGGTAGCCGTCACGGTCCAGAATCTGGAAGGGAACCCCGTAGCCTTTGAGAATCTCCACGTCCTTGCCGATGCCGTCGAGTTGCTTCTGGGTACGGAACAACTGAAGGGTCCCCTGCGCCCGCTCGTCGTAGGCAATGCCGGTTTCCTGGCGCAAGCGGCGTAAGCAGTCGCGGCTGTATTCGGCAAGGCGCACCATGCGGCTCTTGTTGAGCTGGTAGCGCGTCTCAGTGCAGTTTCGTAGCATCGAGAAGCACCAGCTCCACATGGCAGGATCGAGCATAGGCTTGACGACCAATGGACTATGTTGCATCAGCATCCATTTGATGGCCTTGACTGGTACCCCCGGCCCGGCCCAGGGCGCCGAATAACCGGGTGAAACTTCGCCCGCATTGGCGTAGCTGGTTTCAAGGGCCGGCCCGGGCTGGCGGTCGACCACGGTGACCTGATGACCGTCGCGGGCGATGTAATAGGCCATGGTGGTCCCAATGACACCACTGCCCATGATTAGAACGCGCATAGCGCTGCTCCCTAGATTGATCCGATCTCGACCCAGCAAGAGGGCCATCCGATTGATGGCTCGCAAAACCCATGCCACAAAAAAACCATTTAAAATCAAATGGTTACATTTTTTTATGCTGCATACATCATATTCGTCTGTATTGATTTCAATACGACGAGCGATCAGGAGGTGATCTCGGGATAGCAAAAATATCTTTTAAAACAGTGACATCAAGCATTTTGTATCCGATACAGTACGGTGTATTCAAACCAATACACGTGCTATGCGCATCGATGTTCAGTTCGCCGACCGAGTCGGAATCGCCCAGGAAGTCCTCGCCAAGCTTGCCGAACGATCTCTCAACGTTACGGCGGTGGAGGTGGATCCGCCCCACATCTTCATTGAGGCACCCGCGCTCGATAAGGAGGGACTCAAGCAGCTTCGCGATTGCTTGCTGGAGGTGGCGGACGTCCTGTCGGTCAGCGTTGTTGCGATGCTGCCGGGCGCCCGGCGCCAGCTCTATCTTGAGGCGCTGCTGGCTTCTCAGGCCGATCCCATGTTCGCAGTCGAGGCCGAGGGCCGGGTGGTACTTGCGAATGGCGCAGCGGTCCACGCAAGCGGCATGAGTGAGGACGAATTGCTGAAGATGGCCATGCAGGATCTGATTGGTGACCCCACGCTTCTTGACGCACTGATCAGTGGCGGCTACCAGCTGCCGGTGCGAGAAGTGGAGATTGACGGGGTCCCCTACATGTTGGAGACGATGCCACTGCATGAGGCCGGCGGCCTCGTCGCTGGCGCGGTGCTGACCCTCCATGCCCCAAGCCGTATCGGCGAGCGCATGAGCGCCCTCGTCAACTATGAGGCCGGGGGCTTTGAAGCCATCGTCGGCAATTCGCCGGAGATCGAGCAACTCAAGCAGCGTGCGGCGCGCATGGCTCCGGTGGATGCCCCCTTGTTGATCACCGGCGAAACCGGCACAGGCAAAGAGCTTCTCGCTCACGCCTGCCACGCAGGAAGCAATCGCAGGACACAGCCCTTCTTTGCCCTTAACTGCGCCGCCCTGCCGGAGAATCTCGCGGAGAGTGAGCTATTCGGTTATGCAGCCGGAGCCTTCACCGGCGCTCTGAAAGGGGGCAAGCCCGGCCTGCTCGAACTCGCCGACGGCGGAACCGTATTCCTCGACGAGGTGGGGGAGATGTCGCTCTACCTTCAGGCCAAGCTCCTGCGCTTTCTGAACGACGGCAGCTTCCGCCGGGTGGGGGGCGACCGGGAGCTCAAGGCCGATGTCCGCATCATCAGCGCCACGCACCGCTCCCTGGAAGCCATGGTGGAAGCCGGGCGTTTTCGCCAGGACTTGCTGTTCCGCCTCAATGTCCTGACGCTCCACATGCCGGCACTGCGGGACCGCCCAGGGGACATCCTGCCCCTGGCCAATCTTTTTCTCGCCCGCGCCATCGCCCAGACCAACCGTCCGGCGATGCGGCTCTCCCAGGCGGCCTGCGCCGCCCTTCTCGCAAGTCCGTGGGTCGGCAACGTGCGGGAGCTGCAAAACGTGGTATTCCGGGCGGTGACCATGGCCGACCGGCCCATCATCCACGCTGAAGACCTGGAACTCGCCCGCGCCGCGAGCCCGGTCGGCCAGAATCCCGACGACGAGATTGCCACCCTGGAGGCAGCACTGGCCGACTACGAAAAGAAGCTGCTGCAGCGTTTGTACCGGGACTTTCCATCTAGCCGCCGCCTGGCCAAGCGACTAGGCGCCTCCCACTCGGCTATTGCGACACGGTTGCGGCGCTACGGCATCTCATCAGCGCGCCCGTAACTCAGCTGGGCTACCCCGTGGGTAGCCGTCCTTATAGATGGGGCGCGTCTTAGCCTGGCGGATGCGGCACGTATTCCGGGTAGGCCAGCGGCTCGGTAACGATCGGATCGCCGGGCGCGTTCTGCGCGCCTGATCAGCAATGGCAAGAGGGGTCATCCTTCCGCCGCCAGCAGCGACAGCCCCAAGCCGGCACGGCGCCACAGCCACGGGCTCGGGCGGTAACGCATGTCGCCGGTCAGCGCTTCCATGTTGCGCAACGTCTCGAGCACCAGGTGCGGGCCGACCGCGTCGCCCAGCGCTAGCGGGCCATTCGGGTAGCCGAGGCCGAGGTTCACGGCAAGGTCGATGTCCGCCGGCGTGGCGATGCGCTGCTGCGCGATATCGCTGGCGATATTGATGATGCAGCAGAGCACGCGCTGGGCGACAAAGCCGGCCGAGTCGCGGATCAGCGTGACCGGCACGCCATCGCTGCCAAAGAGGCCATGCGCGGCGTCACGCGCGGCGGCAATGGTGGCCGGCGTGGTCATCAGCGTGCGGCGCCTGGTGGCCTCGAACGGCAGCAGCGTGTCGATGGCGACGGTGCGGACCGGGTCCAGGCCCTGCTGCAGCGCGCTGGTGGTGGCGTCCAGGCCCAGCGGCGTGACAATGATCAGCGCATCGGCAGACGGCTTGTTGCCGCCTTCCGGAGTCACGCCCAGCGCTCCCAGCAGCTTCGTCACCATGGCGTGGCCGCGCTCGCTGTCGTGGCTCACCCACACGCTCGACGGGCGTACACTCGGCACCACCGCAGCGGCCGGCACTTGCTTCTGGCCATCGGCATAGCGGTAGAAGCCGGCACCGGCCTTGCGGCCGATCAGCCCGCCGACCGCGCGGATCGCGGTGATCGGCGACGGACGGTAGCGCGGCTCCTGGTAGAACTGGTTGTAGATCGACTCCATCACCGGGTGCGACACGTCCAGCCCGGTCAGGTCCATCAGCTCGAACGGGCCCATGCGGAAGCCGGCCTGCTCGCGCATGATGTTGTCG
>NZ_AUFE01000078.1 GCF_000426345.1 Cupriavidus phytohabitans
CACACGCGCACGCCCCGACATTCGATGACGAGCCCGGACGATCCAATCGGCTCCGGCATCGGCGGCGATGCCATCTCTATGGGCAGGAATAGTTCGGCCGGCTCGGATGCGGACGCCGCGGTCCGCTCCTGATCCCGCCGCCACTTCGACACAAGATTCGCGTTCAGGCCATGCGCTCGTGCAACTTCTGCCAGTGAGCGCGTCGGGTCCCGTGTGTCGGCCACGACCTGCGTGCGGAACGCCTTCGTGTAATTTTTGGAGCCTCGTCGGCGACCCCGCGCCTTGATTTCCATTTCTTATGGTTCCCACCAAATTCTGGTGGGAACCAGATTGCCGCCTAAGGCTCTTCATGAACAGACGGTGCTGGGGCCACGCTTACGAAGGTTATCCACAGCCTGGGTTGAAAAATAAGCAACATCCCCAACCGGATCATGCAAGCCGGGCGCCACCACGTCAGAGGTGAGATGGCCCCCGGCGAGCCGGTCACGATCGCCGGAACGGCCGGTCACGATAAACCGGAAATGCCAGTCACGATGCCGGAATCCGCGGTCACGATAATCCGGAATGACTGGTCACGATCGGCCGGAAATACGCAATCACCGAGGAAGGCCTTCGCATACTTTCTTTTGCGTAAAAAATTTTGCGAAATTTTGCGCGCTCTGCGTCCATGTCAAAAAAGGTATTTCCCGAGAAGAGGGCTCTTGCTCGTTTTTCCTGAGCTCAAGCCATGTCTTAATGGCAGCGGCCAAGTCGCTTCCCTGATTGGCCGAAAAATAGTAGGCGTGTTCTCCAGCCACCTCGCGGAATACCGGCAAGTCTCGCGCGATAATTGGCAATCCGTGCCGAGCCGCCTCAATTAGAGGCAAACCAAAGCCCTCACCATAGGACGCGGCAACCAAACATGAGCTTGCAGCATACACACGCGACAAATATTCATCAGTAACACTTTCCAGCCAAAACAAACGCTTCCCTTGTTCAGCATGGGTTCGCAGCGCGACCGCCAGATTCTCAACCAACCACCCCTTTTTACCGACAATAACCAAGTTGACGTTCTGGTTCTCACGCCACAGTTGCTCGAAAGCGGCCAGCACCTGGGCGTGCCCCTTCCGAGGTTCCAATGTGCCAACCATTAAGAAAGTCGGGATATCACTCAACGGCTTGAATGCCGAGCCGGCATCGCCCGGAACTCCTGGCAATCCGAGCGGATTGTCAATATCCGCGCCGAGATGAAACCAATCAATCGCAAAAGATTGGGCCCGTTCGGGAGCCCACTGATTGATCCAATCAGCAAGCTCTCCCGCAACCGCTTTCGAAATGCATATTGCGCCATCGCTTTCCAACACCACGCTCAACCACCGCTCAAATCCTTCTGTCGCGCCAGGAACGAAGTATTGCGGCTGAAGAACACAAAGCAGGTCATAAACAACAAATTTGACCTCTACTCCACGTAACTTCATATCCTGATAAAACGCGCGTTGCGCCGGAACAATCTGTGGCTGTAGATCCAATCCGATGAAAATGTCCCCGGGACCATAATCAATCGGTGCGTCTTGCAACCAATGGTCTTCAAAACCCATTAGCTTCATCGTAAAGCTGCGAGCGTAGCGGTAGGCCTGCTCGGTCGTCGCATAAACGGGTTCCACTCGGAAACCTTCCGGCGGATGCTCCAGCCACTCCTTCAGCAAACTACAAACCACTCGCTGAATTCCACTTTTTGCGTCGCGTTGGACAAGTTCCGAAATATCTACCAATAATTGCCGCCGGCTGTTACGCGGTACAAAGTTCATCGCCGTAGACGTCGCCAATTGCCGAAAGTGAGTGTCGTCCGCCTCACCAACACGGCTAATAATTGTGCGCGCTAACACAGCGGTATTCGCGCTGGCCTGGTGATAGAAAGATTCGATAGCATTCCGATATCGTGCGGCGCACACATCCGGCGAGTGATGAGTCAAAATGGTTTCTCGTGCCAACGCTCCCATTTTTTGGCGCAAGCTCGAGTCTGAGTACAATGTGTCCAATGCGTTCGTTAGCTCGTGATCGGAAAATTCGTCTGGCAGCATCCAGACGGTCTCGGGATCCAGATCCGCCATGCTGCCGTTCGCATTAACGATCGTCGCCTTTGCGTAATTCATGCAATCTAGGACCGTTGCGGAAGTCTCCCCTCTAGAAAGAGTCCGCAATTGCACACCGACGTCTGCTGCAGCCAGATATCGATGGAAAGTTTGGGTGTCTGCCCAACCGGTAATGCGGACATTGGGTCGCTCGCCCAGTTCATGAATACTACTGACCAGTTCGTCACCGTAACGACCGAGCTGATTTTCTCCAACGAAAATTAGATGGCACGTAGAATTATGGGCCAGCGACGAGTCGGCCCATGCTTGTAACAACCGGTGATTCAATTTTGTCGGACCTAGTAAGCCGAATGCACAGACCAAGTAATCGTTTTCCCCAAATCCTAACGATGCGCGAGCGTCGGCTTTATCAAAATCAACCGCAGTATTGCGCGCAAGAGGTATCTGAACCCAATCGGCCGTATCCCCACCGTACCATTGCCGTGCCAATCGTATCGCATTTTCCGAGTGAACGATAAGCCCCAGGCTCTTCTGAATCACATCCAAACTACACGGATATTCCCACACAACATCTGCCGTATCCGATTTCTGATGCCGGTCTCTCACACCAGCATAACCGTGCCCCGCGTACAGCGCCGTGGACCAGTAGCCAGGGTGCCATCTTTGGGTATCCATCTCGGCTGCAATCCCAGAAAGAAAAAAATCGTGCAGCGCCACTACCCCAGGCACGACCTCGAGGAGCGGAAACATGTATCGATGAAACGATGAATTGCCGAAGTGGTACAGCACACTGTCATATGCATCGGGATTTCGGAGCAAGAATTCCGATGTTCTGACGGCGCCGTATTTGAATTGAACGTCAACATCCATGCCATCTTCAACGATAACATCGATATCGTAAAACTCAGAAAGCGCAGGCAGTAACTGCGCACTGTAGTCAGCAATTCCCGTTCGAGAGGGCGGCAGAGGTGATACATACGCCAACCGGGGGCGCGATGTTTGGCCTAATGCAGTCCGTTTCTGCTCCAACCAAGCCTCATACCGCGACTCCATTGCACTAATTGCACGACGACCGCTTTCATCCCATGAGAACTTTTGTGCTTGGTTCTCGGCGCGCACCACCAGTTCCTGCCTGAACTGCTCATCAGTCAGGCCGCGCCGCATACATTCGGCAATTGATCCATCAGATTTTGGATCGAACAGCGCCTCGCTCCAGCCAATCACTTCCGGCACGCTCGACGTATTCGAACCAATGACTGGAGCAGCACATCGCATTGCTTCCAATACTGGCAATCCGAATCCCTCGTGCCACGAAGGAAACACGAATAGTCGGCACAAATTATAGAAAGACAGTAATTCCTCATCCGGCACAAAATCCGTAAATACGACATCCTGTGCATCTAGACCGAATTGCCTGGCCAAGCGCTCGAACACCTCGCGGCTAGCCGGCTGGATCGAACAAACGATCGTCAGTTGATGAGACTGCCGTAACTCTTGCGGCAGAAGTGAAAAGGCGCGAATCAGTCCCTCGACATTTTTACGGTGATCAATGCCACCCGTATACAGCACGAAAGGCTTGGATAATCCATATTTGCGGCGCAGAATCGCTTCCTGCTCGCAATCAATACGCGTGGGTAGGAACCATGTATCCACGCCGGTGGAAATATTAACTGACTGTTCATTTGCTAAATTCAAATATCTGATACCCTCCTGACGAGAAGATTCGGATATCGCCAACCACAGATCGGCCCGCCGCAGGTGCTCGATCTTTTCCATGTACCAAGCCCTAAAAGAAGGATTTTCCAAGTATGGATCGGGGTAGATATACGGAATCAAGTCGAAAAGCGTAACGGCAACCGGGACGCTTTCTTGGAGAGCATGAATACTCGTTACTGATTCGTCGCCAAAACCCTCGAAAAGACTGGTGATATAGATAAAGTCCGGCTTCAGACTTAGCAAAAAACTTTCATAAGTCAGCTCAGCTGCTCGGCGACGCCAACCATTTTCTTCGCCAACGTAAGCAACCGACTTCGGTGGAGACCAAATGCGAATGTTTTTCCGCGCAAGCGTATGTCTAAACTCTTCGCATAGGGAAGCGTTCTCACTTTCGAACGAACCATTCAATGCGAGGAGGATTTCATGCTCACCGCGATGCCGAATCATAGCCTTGACGATAGACAAGGTATAGCGGCCTATGCCTCGATTTCGCGACGCAAGGCTCTGCGCCCCCTGCATGTCGAAAACAATACGCATCAATGTCTTCCCTTATCTCTACTTTCCAGAGCAGCTTTCAATGCCACGTAGAATTTCCGGGCTCGGGGCGTCAACCCGTCATCCTCAACAGGAACCACGTTCATACGAACCTCGGTCACCGGCACGTCGGTCGTCGGAACCTCAGCCGTCGATTGTATGGGAGCACCGACAATAATGCGAATCAAGCGTTGTTTAACGCTTGGAACAACATCCAGCGCTCGCCCGACCAGTCGTCGTAGTAATGGCCGACGGTCGGCATATATCGCGCACCGCTGCAAGAACCGTCGCGCTTTTTCTTTGCTCCCTCGTTTTGCATTACGCGCGAATGTCGCTACACGCCGCAGCGGTGCCGTAATACGCCACGATGTACTGCAATAGACCGCCTGCAATTGCGTCGAAATCTGTTGCATTTCGCTTCGAACTTGCCGTATGTCCAATTCGACTTGCTGGAAATGTAATTCAACTTGATGGCTATGCGCTCTAGCTTGTTGGTTATGCTGGTCGAACTTCTCGATACGACGATCCAGTAGAGCAACATTTTTGCCGAGGCTCTGAAGTTGGTCCTCGAACTCATTATTTCGATTGGTCAACCGATTTTCGAATCGACTCGCCAATACTGCCAAGGTCAGCCCATAATCTGCATTAAATGCATCGTCAAATAATTTCGACAGATCTCCATCACAGACTTTTTGAGCAACTATGCCATAGTCTGGGCTTACGCCGCCCAATACATCCAATAAATGAACGTCAACATTCTGGTCGCGCAGGATCTCCGATTCTTGCAATCGTATTTTTTTTATCCTTGAAAACCCAGAGTACTCAACGACGAATCCAAGAAGCTCTGGAGGGATCGGATTTTTATGACTGGGATCTAAATAAAAATTACACCCCGCAACAATAATGTTTTCAGGGTTGGGGGTCTCAAGAATCAAAATCCCACCCGGGCGTAACACGCGAAACGCCTCCGATACTAGTGCAGCAAGGCACTCGAAATCCAGGTGCTCCACTACGTGAAACGCCGAAACCACAGATAAGGACTCGTCGGGTATTGAGCGCAATGCACTCAGCGCGTCCTCTTTTTGAGCATTTAGCCCCAACACATGGCACGCCTCAAGCATGCCATCGTCCAAGTCGACTCCTTTGGCGAGAAATCCCTCCTCAGTCAGGAGTTCCAACCACTCTCCACGGCCACACCCTAAATCAAGAGCAACTATGTCAAACCCAAACGTAAGCAATGGGCGAATAAATGGCAAATACGATCTCTGTCGCTCTTTTATCTGCGTCCTGGAGCCACGATGTCGATCTTCAAACGCGCGATAAAATTCATAACTCATAATGAGCTCCTGATGCCAGTCTACAATCAAACCCCGCCCCAAAAAACGCTTGTCTAGACATTAATCAC
Source organism: Cupriavidus phytohabitans (assembly GCF_000426345.1). Lineage (GTDB taxonomy): Bacteria > Pseudomonadota > Gammaproteobacteria > Burkholderiales > Burkholderiaceae > Cupriavidus. The sequence continues at coordinate 5,728 of NZ_AUFE01000078.1, forward strand.
ATTAAATTCCAGTGTATGATCTTGCTTTGATAACTGTTATTAATATGATTATTTCTGGCCTGCTCGTTTGTAATACCATAGTCGCCAGTGAGTTCAGCCCCGTCCGCACAGCCCCAAGGAGGAAACGGGGATAAATCGACTGAATCTCCCGCATTACACTTCCGACGATAAAAGCTGTGGCACAATGTCAAAGCCATCAGGGTGATGCAGTCGATTTACAGTCCATGGCGGATCGTCGCGATCATTTTCCGTCCTCGCCCAGTTGGGGTGGCAACTCTTGTGTTGTGTGCCGGATCGAGCGGCTTGCGACCGCGCTTCTTGCGCCTGGGGCCCGCCACCTCGACCTCGGCCGTCCCTTCTTCTTCCTGCGCCGGCGCAGCGTTCGGCGCGAGGGCCGCGGGAAGGCATGGTCGCTCGCGGCAAACAGAATGAAACCTGCCTCGGTCTTTACAAGAACATCCCTTGGCTACAAGGTATGGCAACGCGACGCGCCGTGGCATAGCTATATTCTTCAATTCGATCGAGACGAGAATAAATGTTCTCGATCCAATCCTGCAGTCTCTGAGAGGCGGGATCAGATAGCTGCCGAAAGCGATGCTGGGACTGCATGTGCAGTTCGGGCGGTACATGTAATTCCTGGAGCGTGGAAGCCAATGCTCTGCGAATCTCCTGCTGTGACTTCCCATACGATTCGAGCAACTCCCCTCGTTGCACGACCTTCTTGCGCCGTAATAGTGGACGCATGCCTGATTTCGTGCAGAATATTCTGATGCACGCCATCGAGCAGATAACTCCCCATCCTTGATGCAATCGGCCGAAGCAAGGGCTTGGCCAGACGAAATCCGAACCGCGCGACCGGCCGCAACACCTTCTTGATCCAGGACGTAGTCACTCCATCTTGTGGAATTTCCTGCCCGGTGTCGTGATCATGAGTCATGGTGATATCGGCCTGCGCTGGAGCACGCCGCACCGCCAGCCTGTTTTCCATTTTTCATTCGCTTTGACGCAACCTGAAAGGCTGCCGAAACATCCACGCCGTCGCGATGTATCTCGTTCATTACGAACTCAGGCTCCGAAATAGGCTGGAACCACCGATTGCGGATCCCCATCCATCCGGACTTTACCATGTTCGAGCCAGATAACACGGTTACATGTATGCAGCACCAGATCACGTGAATGGCTGGCGATCACAAGGATGTTGGTGGACTGCACCAACTCCGTCATGCGCTCTTCGGCCTTATGCTTGAAGCCCTCGTCACCGACCGAAAGCCACTCATCCATCAGCAGGATCTCCGGCCGCACGATGGTCGACACGGCAAATGCCAGCCGCAAATGCATACCGGTCGAATAGGTACGCAACGGCATATCGACGAAATCTCCCAATTCGGAGAATTCGATAATATTCTCGATCTGGCTGGTGATCTGCGCCTTGGTCATGCCCAGCAGGCCGCCACGAAGATAGATATTTTCCCGGCCGGTCGCTTCCGGATCGATTCCGAGCGAGATATCGATCAGCGATCCGATTTCGCCTTTGATCCTGGCGTTTCCGGAGGATGGCTCATAGACGCCGCTCAACAGGCGAAGCAGCGTGCTTTTCCCCGCCCCGTTGTGACCGAGCAGGCCAACCCGATCGCCATCGCGAAGTGTAAAGGACAGCCCCTCCAAGGCCCGGACCACCACCCGGCCCTGCTGATCCGCGCCCAATTGACCACCGGTTGCGACTTGGATCAGCCGCTTCTTCAATGATCTGCCACTCGCGTTGTAAATAGGAAAATCGACGCAGACGTCCTTGAATTCAATCGAAGCCACTGTTCAATTTCCTTATTCAGAGCCAATAGGCGATGCGGCGCTTGTAACGTCCATACACCAGAATCGCTGCGCCCCACCCCAAAAGCGCCATGGCAAGGGATACGCTCCAGTTCAGCGCGGTCGGAACTTGGCCCAGCAACGGAGAGCGGACAATTTCAAGCACGTGATAGATCGGATTCAAATCAAGCAGATAGAGACTGGCTCGCTCCGGCAAATGGCTTGGCATCCACATGATGGGCGTCAGGTAAAAAACAACCTGCAAAACGCTACCCACCATTTGCGGCAAATCGCGATATCGGGCACACAGGATCGCCAGAATCAAGGCAACCCACGTCAGATTGATGATCGCCAGAAACAGGCCCGGGATAATTAGCAAAGCAACGATGCTCAATGGCTTTCCCACGGCCAGGAATACCAGCGGCAGAATCACGATATTGTGGCCAAGAATCAGCACATTCCGCCAGATCATGCGCAAAATGTGAACGAACAAGGGGATCGGGAGTTGCTTGATAATCCCTTCCGCGGCAATAAATCCAGTACAACCTTCCGTGACAATGGAAGAAATGAAAGCCCACAGAATCATGCCCGCCGCCAGATAGGGCAGGAATTCGTCTAGGGGCGATTTAAAAATCTGCCCGAAAACGATCCCAATAGTGCCGATCATGACACCCATGCTGAGCGTCAGCCAAAATGGCCCCAACGCAGATCGTCGATAGCGTTGGCGAACATCCTGCCATCCCAGCATTGCCACCAGGGAAAGGCGCCGCGATGCCGCGCTTATGTCAGAAACCGCTGCAACTGCCAAACCATTGCGCATTACAAACACCGAGTTAGTCACAAAATGCAATTTTAATCCAGGCAAAGGTGTGAGTCATCTTTGCCAACCGTATTCAGAACTTCCGGCGGCAAATCGCCCCGTCAACCTGCACGATGCGCCGATATAACTCCACGTAGGAGGCAGCCATTTTCTCCGCCGTAAATTCTGACTCGAATCTCTGGCGGGCCTGAGCGCCCATGATGGCAGCGAGAGCATCATCTTCATATAACCGCTCCATTGCCTTGCGGAAGGCAGCCGGATCGCCTGGTGGCACCACCAGACCCGTTTCACCATCGATATTGATGAAACTGCTTCCAGTTCCGATTTCGGAAGAAATCAACGGTTTGCTGTTCATGGCCCCCTCCAGCAGGGTCACGCCATAAGCTTCCGAACGCAAATGTGACGGGAATACAACTGCATGACAGAGACTCAGCAGCGCCATTTTATCCTCGTCCGGCAATGCTCCGAGAAAATGGACGTTATCAAGCCCGAGCGACTCAGCCTGCTTGCGCAGCTGTAATTCTATCGGTCCAGCCCCCACAATAACGACATGAAAAGGAGCTCCTTGTATGGCGTTGAGCAAGATATGCAGGCCCTTGTAATAACGGATAACGCCAACAAACAGGAAAAAGCGGTTACCCACCCTGTCCTTCCAATAGGCAACGCGCTCTGATTTAACGGTCGGGTAACTGGCCTCGTTCAAGCCGATCGGGACCACTGAAACCTTGTCACGAAACTCCTGCAGGGTTTCACTGGTCTCGACATAGTTGGGAGAGGTCGCCACCACCGCGTCCATGCTTCCAATGAAGCGCCGCATCAGTGGGCGATAAAAGTGCAAAAGGGTACGTTGCCGGACTATGTCCGAGTGATAGGTCAACAGCGAAGGCCTACGCGGGCGCCCAAGCAGATGGAGCATATCCCCAAAAGGCCACGGGAAATGGTAATGGATGACATCCGCCCATTTCGAAGCATCCTTGAATGGCTTCAGCGCCGACAACGAAAACGGGGTTGATGCCACATCGAGATTGGTGGGCGCCTGAATGACTTCGATCTCACCGTCACGCACCCGACGCACCTGACGTGTCGATTTACTCAGCGTAAAGACGCGACCTTCCACACCCAGCGGGCGCGCCGACAGGATGATTTGACGAATCACTTGCTCGACGCCACCGAAGGAGTCAGGGTAATAGGTCTTAAAAACGTGCAATACGCGCATGTTGGTCCGGCTTCTCAGGCGACGCGTCGGTAAACTTCGGCAGTCAGCTTGGCCGTATTCTCCCACGACAGGCGAAACGCACGCTCCCGGCCCAGGGCAATACATGTGCTGCGGACGTTCCGATCCTCGGTCAGCCGCTCCATCGCTACGACAAGTTCAGCCACGCTGGACGCGTCGACTTCCACGGCCGCACCGGCGGCAACCTCTGGCAAGGACGAACTGGTCGAAGTAATCACGGGTACGCCGCAAGCGAAGGCCTCCAGCAGCGGGATACCAAATCCCTCATACAGTGAAGGAAACACAAAGACGCCTGCACCGGTATAAATAGCCTTCAATTCCTGCTCACTCTTCACTGACTCGAGCCACACGACACGCTCTCCGCGGGCCTGCGCGGCACGGATCCCATCAATCTCCGCCTGGCAGCGCCAGCCAGCCCGGCCGACGATGACCAGTTGTCGCGTTTCGCGAATTCGCCTTGGCAGGGCAAGATAAGCGGCCAGAATCCGGCCAACATTTTTCCGCGGCTGAATCGTCCCGACAAACAGGAAATATTCCGGCGCCAGCCCGTACTTCGATGCGACGCTTACGACTTCCTGCGCATCGACCGGTTGCAGCCACTGGCGATCAATGCCGCAGGGCACTACCGAGATCTTCCTTTCATCGACGCCGAAGAACTCGACCAGGTCCGCGATCGAAGCGCGCGCGTGAGCAATCACATGATCGGCATTGCGGCCAGCCTGCCTGATCTGCCAGTTCTTCAGTGCACGCAACCTTGGACTGGTCCATTCCGGATGCTTGAGTGGAACGGCATCATGGAGAGTGGCGACTACCGGGCAATCCATACGTACCGCACGGAAATCCGTGGCGTGATAGACATCGATCTGCCTCCCGACCCTTAGCCGGAATCCCAGACTGCTGATGGCCGCCTGCACGAGGAATGGGTGCGGAAAGGTGACGGCCGCGGTCATGGCAAGCGTGCCTGCCGAGCGGTTCGAGTAGAAGCACGGAATCGGCTGGCACCCGGAGCCGGGCAGCGCACGCACCAACGCGCTGGTGTAGACGCCGATCCCATCGATTCGTCCACCATGCGCACCTCCCACTATAGGCAGGGAACTGATGCCGACACGCAGCTCCCTCATCCTGCGTACATCCAGCGCAGCGTTTCTTCGAATGCCGGTCTTTCCAGACCAGGAACCAGGGACTCCAGCTTCCTGGTGGATCCGACCAGCATACGCACCTCATTGGGTCGTACAAAAGCCGGATTGACGTGGACTTCAATCGAATAGCCAGCGAGCTGCTCGACGACAGCGATGATGTCTCGCAAGCTGAACGGTTGCCCACTGCAGACGTTCACCATCTCCCCGCATGCAGGGCCGTCCAGCAGCGCAGCGTAAATGCTGGCGACTGTGCGCACATCGGAAAAATCGCGTGTTACATCGAGGTTGCCGAGCTCGATGGAACGCTCGCCCCGCTTGAAATGCGAAACGATCTTCGGCACCAGGAAATGCTCTGCCTGGCCGACACCGGTATAGTTGAACGGCCTGGTCACGATGATCGGTAAACGATCGAACCAGGTCCGGACCATATACTCCATCGCGACTTTGCTGGCGGCGTAGTGATTGACCGGCTGCGGCTGCTGGCTCTCTTCAATGACGCCTTCACAGGCATTGCCATAGACATTGGCGCTGCTCGCGATGAGAATCTTCGCCGGCTGGTGCCCAACGTCGGCACACGCCTGCAGCAGATTCAGCGTGCCGAGGACATTGACGCGATAGAACGCCAGCTCATCCGCATGTGCGACATAGCTGATGGCGGCAAGGTGCGCAATATAATCTGGCCGCTGCTCATCGATGACGCGGCGGCACTGATCGAGGTCGGTAACATCCAGCGGAATATCATCCGTGGCAGCCACGTCCGGATGGACGGACGCCCCCATTACGCCGACGCCGGCCTGGCGCAGCGTTTCGCTGAGATAGTGTCCGGTAAATCCACGCGCCCCAGTAATCAAGGCGCGTGGCACCGCCTTCTTAGAAGGAGAAGCCAATCTGATTTCTCCGCAGATCTGCCTCGACCATCATCTGGCACAGTTGCTCGAGTGTGGTTTGCGGTTGCCAGCCCAGCTTTTCCTTTGCTCTGGCCGGATTGCCAATCAGCAGGTCAACTTCAGCGGGCCGGTAGAACTTCGGATTGATGCGCACGATGGTCTTGCCCGTCGCGGTATCGACACCCATTTCAGCCTCCCCGCTGCCCTTCCACTCGAGCGACACATCCACGGCCTTGAAAGCCATCGTCACGAAATCGCGAACGGTTTCGGTACGGTTGGTGGCAAGCACGAAGGTGTCCGGCTCGTCAGCCTGCAGCATGCGCCACATGCCTTCGACATATTCCTTGGCGAAACCCCAATCCCGCTTGGCATCCAGGTTGCCCAGTTCCAGGACATCGAGCTTACCCAGCTTGATTTTCGCTGCCGAGTCCGTGATCTTTCGCGTCACGAACTCGCGCCCGCGCAACGGCGATTCATGGTTGAACAGGATGCCGCTGGAACCAAAGATCCCATAGGACTCGCGGTAATTCACCGTGATCCAGTGGGCATAAAGCTTGGCCACGCCATACGGGCTGCGCGGGTAGAACGGCGTCGTCTCGATCTGCGGGATGGCCTGCACCTTACCGAACATTTCGGAGGTGGATGCCTGATAGAAGCGGATCTTCGGATTGACGGTGCGAATAGCCTCGAGCAAATTGAGCGCTCCGACACCGGTAATTTCAGCCGTGGTCACGGGCTGCTCGAATGAGACCCCGACGAAGCTCTGGGCAGCCAGGTTGTAGACCTCCGTGGCGCCACTGGTCTGCAGCAGGCGAATGCACGTGCTCAGGTCAGTGAGGTCGAACTCCACCAGATGAAGGTTGGGGTGATCGGTGATGCCTAGTTCATCCATGCGCCAGAAGTTGACCGAGCTGGTCCGGCGATAGGTACCGTAGACGGTATAGCCCTTCTCCAGCAGAAGCTCGGTGAGATAGGCACCATCCTGACCGGTCACCCCGGTAATTACAGCAACACGTTGATTCATCGTTCTAGTCCTGAAGAAATGTTGACATTCAGTGTTCTCGATTCGGGATGGACGTCACGCCAGCCGCCCAAAGAGCTTCCCAGCCAACTGGCGCGCACTCTCCCGCCAAGTAATGGGTCGAATTCTACCCGCCAACGCCCGACGCTCGTCCTCCGGCATCTCTGTGATGCGACTTACCGCCTCTCCGAGCGAGGAAGGCACGCCAAGTTGAAAGTAGATGGCACCCTCGCCGCCGACCTCGCGGAACACGGGGATGTCGCTTGCCAGCACTGGCACCCGGTGCATTGCGGCTTCCACAATCGGCAAGCCGTAGCCTTCAATCGTGGAGGCGGCAATCAGCGCTGTGGCGCTTTCGTAGCAGCGATTGATCTCCGCGTCGGTAAAAGCCTCGATCACAAACAGCTTCTTCCCGTTCATGGGATGGTTGCGAATCCTCGATACGAGGGCTTCCACATGCCACCCCTGCTTTCCCGCGAAGCACAATCGTGCGTCGCCGCCGGCGGCCCAGATCTGCTCAAAGGCATCAAGTACAAAACCGTGCCCCTTGCGCGGCTCAATGGTGCCCACCAGAAGAAAGAGGGGTGAAGACACGTCATCGACCATGGCCTGCACCGCTGGCCTGATGCTCAATTCCTGTTCTAGCACTGCCAGATCGGCGCCAAGGTTCCAATGCTCAAGCAGAAGCGGCCGCGGAGGCTGTACTTTCGCGTCAGCAAGATGATCCGCCAGAGTTGTCTTCACTGCTCGCGAAATGCAGATCAGCATATCGCTCTCCATCACCGCCGACCGCAGCCAGTTCTTGAAAACGGAAACTAGGCCAGGACTGCAGTACTCGGGGTGCAGGATTGGGATCAGGTCGTAGACAACCGACACAATACGCCCGCCAAACTGCCTGACCTCCTCGAATACGGGCAGGAACTGCTCATACTGTTCCCAGGACGAATCGAGCATCAACAGCACATCACCCGGATGGATATCGATAACCGCGTCCCCATATGCATCGCGCTTTCGATCGAACACCGACGCGACCACACCGGCAGCCCGAACCAGCCTGCCGTTGACAAGCTGCACAACTTCGATCGGCGGCGTATCCGCACCGAGGCACAGCTCACGCACGATATTGCGCACCACCCGCTGGATTCCACTGCGTGCATCAGTCCTGGCCAATTGCGTCACATCGATCAGGAGCCGGCCATGCCGATTGAGCCTCAGGTTATGGCCAGCACTTGCGCAGATCCTGTCGAGCAGCGACTCGTCCGAAGGCAATTCCTCCAATGACTGTGCGACCTCATCCACGAGGCGAGAAGGCGCAAGATATGAAGCGCTATCAAGAAGCGATTGAATGCCTTCGACATTGCCACCCACCAAATCCAGAACTGTGATCGGCGGGCACCACCCGCCGGCTTGAAGCCGGCGCACCTGGTTTGCGGCCTCTTCAGTCTGCGTAACGACGGACAAGGTGGAAGCAAGCACATCGAGGACCGCTGGCTCTCCCCCATTACTCTCATCGCAAGGCGGCAATAACAGGGATCGGATCCCTGGCTCCAGGCAAGCGCCCGCCAGGCCGGAAGGGCCTAGTACCAGTACGCCCGGATTCGTCCGCATCTCGCGTAGCAGCCAGGCAGGAGGTGCAGAATCCTGGCTTGAGTACACGACCGTTCCACTGCGCAAAGCGCCATCGAAGGCCGTCCCTTCTGCCGATCCGGCGTGGATCGACAGACTGTGACCGGGCTGCGCTGCTTGCACCTCGACATTCGCAAACGCGGAAAGCTGAACGGCAAGCTGGCTACCCTCGCCTGGCTCGTCGCTGCCGGAACAGCCCGCGTCAGCAGATATGATGGAAACCGCCGGCCGGGTATCTCCAACTCCTCTCGCACTACACTGCTCACGGACGCGGGGCATCTCCTTCGCGTGCTCGATAGCCTGCCAGGCTTTCATGCCCGTTGCATCCCAGCTGAACTCAGCCGCGCGAGCGATGCCGAAGGTCCGCAACTCCTGCTGCAAACCTTCATCGGAGAGCACCCGTGACAGGGTGACAGCGATGGCCTCCGGATCTTTCGCGTCAAACAATACATCGGTTCGACCCACCACTTCCGGGATCGACGAATTGTCAGCCGCAATGACTGGCGCACCACAGGCCATTGCCTCCAGGACCGGCAAGCCGAAGCCTTCATAAAGCGATGGGAATACAAAGACCTTGCACTGCTGGTAGAGCGCAACCAGCTCGGCGTCATCGACATGGCCCGTGACAACGATATCACCATCGCGCAGGCCGAGCGCCTTCGCCTCATGCCAGAACTCCCCGCGATCTCCCGTTTGATTCACTACGAGCTGATGCGTATGCCGCAATGCTTCGGGCATGCGCGCATAGGCGCGCACCATGCCTGACAGATTCTTGCGGTAATCCGCGTTGCCTGTATACAGCACGAAGGGGCGTTGAATACCAAACCGGGAGACATCACCAGGTGTCCCGCCCTTGGCGAGGGGGCGAAACCGTTCGTCCACGGCTCCGCCGATAACGGCAATGCGACCCGGCTCGATGCCGAGATGCTCTATGGCATCCCGCCGCGTCGCCTCCGAGATTGCAAGCAGCAGATCGAACCTTTTCAGATGCTGAAGGCGCGCCGTATACCATTTCTTGAAGGTTGGCGAGGCATCCAGGTACTGTGAAGGAAAGAGCCACGGAATCAGATCGTACAGGACTGCAGCACGCAGGCTAGCACCCACACGAATCCCCGGATCCGGCGCAACGCCATTTTCCGCCCAGCCCTCGAATGGACTCAGGCACAGGACCGCATCCGGGGACAGAACCCGATAGGCGCCGGTTACCAGGCTTGCAGCTAGTCGCTCGTCCATGGACGCAGACACACCGCTATGCCGATAACTAGCGAAGTGTCCGGTCTCAAGCATGGGTGACAGCATGGTACGCAGTTCGTCGCACGACTTGCCATACTGGGCGTCCGCCAAAGCATGAAACTGATGCCCGCCATTGGTGCGCACAAGCGCCTGCGTCAGTGCCAGCGCATATCTGCCAATGCCACGCAGACGGGATGTCGTTTGGCAGGGAAGAAGGTCAACCAGAAGCCGCATCAGGAGGGTTCCCCGACGATCTTATAATCAGTCTTCAGCCGATTGATGAGGGCAGCCTTAAAAATCTGCGCATCTTCGGTGAGATATGGCACTACCAGCGTCTCGGTGGCTATAGCAGCACGAACGCGGCGCATCAACCAATCCCAGAGTCCCGGGAATCGCTTGGCGATCAACCTGAGGATTGGTCGCAACCATGCCTGAGCCTGCACGACCAGCACCAATGCTTTGGTCACGCGTCTAAATAATGCAAAAGCACTTGCTCTTGGCCGCTTGACTGCACGCAGCGCCTTTGCGGACGCCCGCAGCGGCTTGGTAAGACGCCATGACGTACTAGCATGCATAGCATCGAGGCTAGATCGCAAGTTGCCGTTCTCAGTTCGCAACTGTTCGAGTTCGGTGTAGAGGGCCTCATAGCGACGAACCGCCTTTACAAGGTCCGCTTGACGCTGTGCACCTTGTCTTGCCATCTCCCCTTTTTCCGCTACACCAGCCTGCCGCTCCTCGACGCGGCCGATGGAGACCATGCGATCAATAACGAAATCGTCGAATACGTTAGGAGGCACTTCAAATGCGAATTGCGCATCATGCTGCTCCTTGGCAACATAGTAGCGATTTAGCCCGTCGAAATATACAAAGTTATATCCGGCCGACAGGATAATCGGCTCCCAAAGCTGATGATTTTGCTCGGTACTGTTCGGCTTGGTAGCCTCCACGATCAGTACCCAGGGACGCCAGACCTCCAGATCGAGACCCTTCAGTACGGCCCTCTCAGCGCCTTCTACATCAATCTTGAGAAAATGGATTGGACGCATTGCGTAGCGGTCAAGCACACTTGAAAGCGTGTCGACATCGATCTGCTGCGTAAAGACGTCCGTGCCACGGGCGCGATAAGCATCGGCAACGGCCGAATCAAGCGTTGACAGCCCTCGCACAGGAATAGAATAAAACGGAACCGTCCCCTTTGAATCTCCGACGGCAATGGCAATGTTAATGTCGCGCGGTCGTACCTGACAAAGCCGTCGCCAGCTATCCTGCTCCGGCTCAATGTTGATGCCAGACCAGCCATGCTCATAAAACAGCCTGGTTACTGAATCGATATCCGGGTCACTCGCACCAACGTCAACATAGAAGCCATTAGACACGTGTTTGAGCGCGCGCCACAGCAAAACGTCTTCGAAATTCTGCGCGTACGAGGTAATTGTCATTGACTTACTAGTTAGGACTTGTGGGCCCACCGCGCATTCGGCCTGATCACCTGCGCAGAAGCCTTGGTCAGGGGCGAGCCACGTTTAGACGCCGTCGGGCACAGCCGTTGGGGGAGATGCCTTTCCATCGATTCGGCTGTGGCTGGTAATCAGGACGGCGAATGAAGCGCATAAGCGGCACCAGATTCGGTGAGCGCTTGTCATAGTTACGACAAGCGCTCACCGCACCGCACGAAAATGCCCCTTGGCCTACACCACCCGGCCGTATGAATCTTCGAAGCGTACGATGTCGTCTTCGCCCAGATATTCACCGCACTGGACCTCGATCAGGACGAGGTCCATTACCCCCGGATTGATCAACCGATGCTTGTGTCCCGCCGGGATATACGTAGACTGATTCGGTTGCAGCGAGATGACTTGTTCACCATTGACCACATCTGCGGTGCCACTTACCACAATCCAGTGCTCACTACGGTGATGATGCATCTGCAACGACAGCTGAGCGCCCGGCTTGACCACAATCCGCTTGATCTTGAAGCGGTCACTTTCCTCCAGCACTGTGTATGTGCCCCATGGACGGTGCGCAGTTTTGTGGATCTTATAACTGTCGTGACCGTTCTTTTTCAGCTGCCCGACGATGTGTTTGACATCTTGCGTGCAGTCGCGATTGGCCACCAGCAACGCATCAGGAGTGTCGACGATGATCAGGTTATCAACACCCACGGCGCCAACCACGCGCGCATCGCTCTTGATATAGCAGTTGCTTACGTCATGCAGCAGAGCATCCCCGTAAATCCGGTTCCCCTGCGCATCTGGCGGCGTCAGTTCGCTAATGGAGTGCCAGGAACCGATATCGCTCCAACCCATGTCGCTAGGCACAACCGACACGCGATCGGATTTTTCCATGATTGCGTAGTCGATGGAAATATCGGTGACGCGCTTAAACTGAGCCGCGTCTAGTTCAAGCGAACGGCATCCGTCTGCGGTTGAGCTAGCACCCGCACCGAAGCTGCTCTCGCATGCCTGGAGCAAATCCGGCGTGAAGCGGCTGAAATCCTTGAGAATGGTTCGGACAGAGAAGCAGAACATCCCGGAATTCCACAGATGTGCCCCGCCAGCCACCAGTGCCTCAGCCACCTCAAGCTTCGGCTTTTCCACAAAACGCACGACTGGATGAACACCATCCAGACCTTGCTCGCAGTCAAATTCAATGTATCCGTAGCCGGTTTCCGGCGCAGTGGGCCGAATGCCGAAAGTGACAATCCGCCCTTCCAAGGCCGCAGCAGCGGCTGCTTCGACGGCAGCCCGGAACTTGTCCAAGTCTTCGATGAGGTGATCCGCCGGCAACACCAACATTACCGCATCCTCGCCATGATTCTCGCGAACCCAGCAAGCCGCCGAAGCCACGGCCCCTGCGGTATTGCGGCCAAACGGTTCCAGAACGAAGCCAAGCGGAATCCGTTCCTCATTGACCTCCTGGCACTCGTCCCGGGTCAGGAAGAAGGTTTCCCGGTTGGTCACAACTACCACCTCCGGCACTTCATCAAACAAAGTGGCCCGCTTAAATGTCTTCTGCAGCAGACTTTCACCGTCAGCAAGCTTCAACAGCGGCTTGGGGAATGCCTCTCTGGAAACCGGCCAGAGACGGGTTCCTGCACCACCGGAGATAATGACTGGAATGATTTGCATGATTGACCACTTTTTTGACTCAGGGCCAAATTGTAACGGAGCATCCCGCCGACCCTGTAAGACCCATGTAATTTTGTCTTGCCATCTGTAACGTTCACGGCAATTAGCCTCTCGCCTCTTGCCAAGAGCGCTCTATGTTGCTAGCGGCCGGAGATGGGGCGAAATTGATTGCCTTGCAGCGTCACCGCCACGGCAGGAGATGCCAAATGCGCCTCTCGATGTCGGTGTTGTGGTAATTAGATCACAAAACGGATGGAACGGCCCGATACACGCACTTACAGAATCGCCTGTGCATAAGCAGCTTTCGTGATGCCGAAAGCGCGGGGATTTGAGCAAGAACGGTGATGGACGCTGGAGGGGTTCCCTCAGGGAGCGTGCACGCACGCGCCTGAGGGAAGATGTCGCCTTTATTGTGTCGAGCAATGAAGGAGACCTCAGCAGTGTGCCATGCCTTGCTACAAACGCCGGCGTTTTTTGCCCTGTTACGCCGGATCGACGAAGACCTGATGACGGTGGCGCGGGACAGGGGCTGCTGCCATTGCAGCTCTGTGCTGCACAGTGCCAACTATCCGCGTAAGCCACGGGGATGCCCACCGGCAGCACACCCGGACTGCGCTACGCGCCTGAGCCTGTGCTGTGCCGGATG
>NZ_AUFE01000079.1 GCF_000426345.1 Cupriavidus phytohabitans
GTCTTGGGCGCCACCGTCGCCGTCGAGGCAAAGCGCTGACCGAGGTGGCCGCGCAGGTACCACACCACGCCGCCTACGCGCTGCAACTGCGGCACGTACACGTTGAGGTACATCCGGTCGATGCACTCGCTTTCGAGCACGACGTGGTCGCGTAGAACATCGCACACACTGTGTGGTACCGTCATGTCTGGCTCCGGTCGTCCACGGGGTCTTCGGACCCCATTGAGCTTCGAGCTCGTACATCGCTGGGCTTGTCCCAGCCGGCTCGACCGGAGCCACCTTACCCCCTCAGCGCTCCGCAGTCACCCGTACTACTCGTCGGTCTGAGGCAGAGCCTCGTTAGGTATCGGCTGGGAGGACTTCACCAGCCTGTACGCCGCAGCACAAGCCCGAGCCGGGGAGGCCGCCAGCCAGCGACAGCGCCAGCAGGCGGACGACGACACGGCAGAGGCGCTGTCCTTTGCCACCGATGCCGTGCCGATCCAGCGGAGCGGGTCACAGGAGTTTGCAATCCCGACCAGCCTTGCCGAGTGCCGAGCGTTGAGGGAGGCAGAGCGACAGCGCGCCCGGTCCCGCAAATGTTCCCCACCCATAGCCGAGCAAGGTAGGGAACAAGCGGACAGCGACGATCCCCCGATCACCGAGGAGGATGAAGCCGCCGCAATGATCGGCCTCGACCTGTCCGACGATGGCGACCCGCTCAAGTAAGAACGACCCGCGCTTCGTGCTGCATCGACAGCAGCCCCGCGCTGAGTTCCTAACGCCAGCCCTACGGGGCATCGTGCTTGCTGATCCCGCCTTTGCTGAGGCACTGCGGGCGCGGGTATCCAACCCCGACCGCTGGGCCGCCTTCATCGCCGGGGAGCGCTTCTTTCGCGGCAACCCCTGCGCTACCTGCGGCAGTACCCGCCGCCGTCCGCGCGACGGCTGCTGTCTGGACTGCGTGTACCGGCGCAATGCCGGCGACTGGGCACTGATGCGGCAAGGCGTGATGCCTCCCGCGCTGCGAAGCAAGGACGGCCACGCTGCTCACCGTGCAGCAATGCAAGCTCCCGCCGCAGTGTTCGAGCGGAACGGTTGGGGGCTTAAACATGCTGCCGGCATCGACTACTACCGAGATGCGCGGCACCCCGCTAACGGCTGGATTCGCTGTGACCTGCTCAGTCCGGCCCAGCTATTCCGTCTGATCGAGACTCAACCCGACCTCCAGCATTGCGCCCGTGCGGCTGGCTGGAGTGTCTAGCAACCTTCAGGGAGATTCACATGGCCCGTTACCATTTCCGCGCAGCCCCGATCCGAGGCGCACGCGACCCGAAGCCCAACACCGGTAGCGCCCGCTACAACGACCACACGACGAACGGCATTGACGCGCACAGCAACCCGCTGGCGTATCTGCACATGAACGGCATCCGCGTTTCCGATGCGGACGCGGCGCGCATGACGACTAGCGCAGCTATCGGCCTCACCAACGCTGTGCGCGGCGCTGTTGCCCGGAATCAGATGAGCCCCGCAGGGCTGTCCACCGTTGCAACCTTCAAGGACCCGCAGCGCTCGCACACGGAGCCGGCCTTCACGGCAATCATCGCGGCCGACGGGGAATAAGCGGGAATAAGGCCGGCGCGCCGTATGCCCTGCGAGGTCCATAGAGGGGCGCAGGAGCCCCGAATTGGCCCGGCCCATCCGAACCTACATGCCTGCCGGATCGGCGCGCTGCGGGGCTCTATGAAGCTCCGGCGCGCCTGTTCGGCCCATCCACCTAAACACCGAGAGGAGTCCATATGGACAGCATCAACACGAACCACCACGATCAAGTCATTGCAGCCGCCCATGCCCGCATAGCGGGACTGCGCCCGCTGGCCGACCAGTACGCGCGGCTCAAGCAGGCAGCCAAGGACCTTGCCGCAGCCGAGGCTGAGCTTGCCGAAGCTCAAGCGGCCAAGGCACAGCGGATCGAAGCTGTGCAGGCCGAGACGGCGGCGAGTACGGCCATTCTGCGCGTGAAGCTGTCCAGCGACATCACAGCGCACGGAGGGCATCTGCTTTCCGGCCCGATTGACGTTGAGTACAGCGAGCGGGGCACTGCGAAGTCAGCGCGCCTGTACGACTTGCCGGTGCATGTCTTTGCCGCGCTGTGCGGCCCGTATGCTGAGAAGCTGCCCGCGCGTCTGCTGGCCCTGTCCAAGGTAGGCAGTGCCGAGGATGCCATCCGTGTCTACTGCGCAGCCAAGCGGCGCGGCTATTTTCAGGGCTGAGCTATGACCCGTCGCAGACGACAGCGCGGATGGCCCGCCGCAACTCGGGCCAACGCCGCCCGGTCCCAGCAGCAGATAGACGCTATCCGGGAATACATGGAACGGCGGGCCGCCATGACCGAGGCCGAGCGGGAGGCGCACAACGCGGCAGGGAGGGCCGACGCGACGGCCCGCTTGCAGCGCCTAGCGGAACCCCGCCCCATCGCCCATCGAGTGGAGAACGATTGAATGTACATCACAGCACCCCGCAGGACAGCCGCTGACGCTGCGGCGGCCTTGGCTGAGGCCCGAGCCGCCTACGCTGACAGCGAGGGCATGCCGGCTACCGTCCGCCTGCCCCTCCGCATGGCAATGGAAGAGGCCCAGCAGGCCCAACGCAGCGCCCTCGCATGGGAGCGCGAGCAAGCCAGAAGGTGATACACTGAGCGCCCGCACACGGCATGTGTACCTGCCTCGGAACCCGCATAAATACTGGGGATGGTGGAATCCCTCCGTCTCCGCCAGCAATGGCGGCGAACCCCGGAAGATCGCGGTCTTCCGGGGTTTTGTTTTTTTTGGGCCCATCAGCCAGTCCATCAGAGGCTTGCTCGGGAGCATCGACTCCATTGCAGGGCGTCCGTCATTCCGACAGCGCATCTTGACGAGCGACGTGACAGCGTCTTGCGTGTTACGGAGCTCCGCCCATCTGCATGCCGAGATGGCACAGAAGACGTTCATGGCATCCCAATGAGTCATCGGATGTCGCCGTGCGTTCTTTCCTTGCCCGCACCTCTCCACGTCCAAGCGCGCCCAGCTTCTGTCCCGGCCGAAGTCCAGCTCGACAGTGGCTATTCCCGCAGCCTCGCAGACTCGCAGCCAAGTCGACCTGGTCGCAAGTCGGGCGCCTGCCGCAAGGCGATGTCTATCGTCCCGTTGGGGTCATACACCTCAATCCATCAAGGTGCGCATTAGATCTCATTGTTGGGCCAATAGTCCCGCGGTACGCCGCTACGTACAATTGTCCCGATACGCCTGCTGCAGCTGCTTGCGCGTCTTGTCGCGTTCGATCTTGGGAATGGTGCGGCCCTGCGCGGTCTGCGTGCCCGGCCCGGATGACTGGTATGTGCGCTGCTTCGACAAGGTGTTGTACTGCTCTTCCAGTGCCTCGCATTTGGCGCGCCTGGCCTCGTCGGGGTCCGGTGTGTGCGCCGACGGCGGGCGGTAGGGATTGGTGCCTTCCTGCACGGCTTCCGAGATGGCGCCGGCGGCGCCCGGTCCCGGGGATTGCTGCGCCAGGGCGGCCGTGGCACTGCCCAGTGCCAGCAGGCCGGTCACCACCCATCTTGTCGATATCGGCATCTTGTCCCTCTCCGGTTGCAAGGCAGCCGGCCGGCCGCCCCGAAAACCATCATACGTGTCATGCCCGGAATTGCCAGAATCCGGTGGCGCTGGCGCTGGCGCTGGCGCCGGCGGTCGGGCCTGCATGGCGGGAAAAGGCAAAGAAGAGCGGTGGCACGCCGCCAGGCCGCGATTTGCGTTCTGGCCCTGCCTGCCATAAACGTAATTCAGGGACACGCCTGCAAGGGCCTCCAGGACTTCAGGAGACGTCAATGAGTGTGCTGATGCTTTCGAACGTCGACATGGAAACCACCGACGACGAGATCCGCGATTTCCTCATCCGCTATGGCTTCCCGGCGTTCGACGAGATCGAGCGCCTGCCGGGGGATGGCTCGCGCCCGGCGGTAGCGCTGCATTTCAACGCGGTGGAGGATGCCGCGCTGCGGATGCTGCAGCCGCGGATCAATCATTTGTTCTGGAATAAGCGCCAGGTCGAGGCAATGGTGCTCACCGAGCGCTTCGAATAGACAGGAGGGGCGCCTGCGGGCGCGGCGTCCCGCAGGCTGCAGGCCTGGCCTGCGCGGCGCCGGCGCTTAGCCGACGAAGGCTTTTTCCAGTACGAAATGGCCCGGTTCGCTCATATTGCCTTCCTCAAAGCCACGCTCCTCCAGCATCACGCGGATTTCCTTGAGCATATCGGGGCTGCCGCACAGCATCAGGCGGTCGTTCTCGGTCGAGAACGGGGGTACCCCCAGGCGCTCGAACAGTTCGCCCGACTCGATCAGCTCAGTGATGCGGCCGCGCGTGTGGAAGTCTTCGCGCGTGACGGTGGGGAAATAGACCAGCTTTTCACGCACCATCTCGCCCAGGTACTCGTGCTCGGGCAGGTGCTCGTTCAGCAGTTGCTGGTAGGCCAGTTCGTCGACATAGCGGCAGGTGTGGGTCAGCACGATCTTGTCGTAGCGCGCATACACCTCGGGGTCGCGGATGATCGACAGGAACGGGGCCAGGCCGGTGCCGGTGGCCAGCAGCCACAGGGTCTTGCCGGGCAGCAGGTTTTCGACGAGCAGGGTGCCGGTCGGCTTCTTGCCGACAAAAATCTGGTCACCTTCGCGCAGGTGCTGCAGGCGCGACGTCAGCGGGCCATCCGGCACCTTGATGCTGAAGAATTCCAGGGTTTCTTCATAGTTGGCGCTGGCGATGCTGTAGGCGCGCAGCAGCGGGCGGCCGTTGACTTCCAGGCCGACCATGGCGAACTGGCCGTTTTCGAAGCGGAAACCCGGGTCGCGCGTGCAGGTGAAGCTGAACAGCGTGTCGGTCCAGTGGTGAACGGAGAGGATGGATTGCTGGTAGAGGTTGCTCATCGGAGGAAACGCCAGGGCCCGCGGGCAAGCCGCCGGGAGGGATGGTGGCCGGACATGTGCGCCTGCCGGCGGTTACCGGCACGGCGGTGGATCACGGGAACGCAATGATCCACTTCGCCGCGTATTGTAAATCGGCAGCCGCGGACATGCCCGGTTCGCGTTGCCGAACCCCGCCCGGGATAGGGTTATGCGCAGCGATGAAATCCGGAATTTCAATTTTGAAACCCGTATGCCGGTTTTGCAGCGGGGAATCTTGCCAAATCAACGGAATTCGCGTTGGCCCGCTTTTTGCGGTCCCAGAGCCGCCGCACGTCCAGCCGTCGTGCCGGCAAAGCTGCCGTGACCCGACGCTCGCATTGCGTTGCAGGGCAGGCGCCCTTGGTCTTGAACAGGAATGCATCGCGATGTACTACGGAACCAACGCAGCAGGCGCAAATGGCGGAGATAGCCGCGCGCTTGCCGCCGACGCCAGCCAGCCACGTGCCGGCCACCACCACGAAGCGCGTTGCGGCGGCAAGCCAGCGCCCCAACGCACCAACTGGGCCTGGGCGGCCGTGGCCAGGCATGACGACTGGATGGATTCACACACCCCGTTTGCGCAGTTTGCGCATCTCGACTAGCCGCGGGCCACGGCACCTGCCGTGGCGCTGTCCCTTCGAATGACCCGAGACGCCGCGCCGACCGCGCGGCGTCTCAGTTGCCTTGTGCGCGCCATGAACTACGCCCCGATCAAATCCCTACTGATTGCCAACCGTTCCGAGATCGCGATCCGCGTGATGCGGGCCGCGGCCGAGATGAATATCCGGACCGTGGCGATCTATTCCAAGGAAGACCGCCTCGCCCTCCATCGCTTCAAGGCAGACGAGAGCTATCTGGTCGGCGAGGGCAAGAAGCCGCTGGCAGCCTATCTCGATATCGACGACATCCTGCGCATCGCGCGCCATGCGAAGGTCGATGCGATCCATCCGGGCTATGGCTTCCTGTCGGAGAATCCAGACTTCGCGCAGGCGGTGATCGATGCCGGCATCCGCTGGATCGGCCCCTCGCCCGAGGTCATGCGCCGGCTCGGCAACAAGGTGGCCGCGCGCAATGCCGCGATCGAGGCGGGCGTGCCGGTGATGCCGGCCACCGATCCGCTGCCGCACGACCTGGAGGCCTGCAAGCGCCTGGCCGCGGGCATCGGCTATCCGCTGATGCTCAAGGCCAGCTGGGGCGGCGGCGGGCGCGGCATGCGCATCCTGGAGAGCGAGCAGGACCTGGAAGGCTCGCTGGCCGCGGCGCGGCGCGAGGCGCTGGCCGCGTTCGGCAACGACGAGGTCTATGTCGAGAAGCTGGTGCGCAACGCGCGCCACGTAGAAGTGCAGGCGCTCGGCGACACGCATGGCAATCTGGTCCATCTGTACGAGCGCGACTGTACCGTGCAGCGCCGCAACCAGAAGGTGGTGGAGCGTGCGCCCGCGCCGTACCTTGACGACGCCGGCCGTGCCGAGCTGTGCGAGGCGGCGATGCGGCTGATGCGCGCGGTCGGGTATTCCCATGCCGGCACGGTCGAGTTCCTGATGGACGCCGATTCCGGCCAGTTCTACTTCATCGAAGTCAATCCGCGCATCCAGGTCGAGCATACGGTCACCGAGATGGTCACCGGGGTCGATATCGTCAAGGCGCAGATCCGGGTCACGGAAGGCGGCTATATCGGCATGACCGAGAACACGCGCAACGACAACGGCGACATTGTCGTGCGTGCCGCGGGCGTGCCGGTCCAGCAGGATATCCATCTGAACGGCCACGCGCTGCAGTGCCGGATCACGACCGAGGATCCGGAGAACGGCTTCCTGCCGGACTACGGCCGCCTCACCGCGTATCGCAGCGCCGCCGGCTTCGGCGTGCGCCTGGATGCCGGCACTGCCTATGGCGGCGCGGTGATCACGCCGTACTACGATTCGCTGCTGGTCAAGGTCACCACCTGGGCGCCGACTGCGCCCGAGTCGATCCGGCGCATGGACCGCGCGCTGCGCGAGTTCCGCATCCGCGGCGTGGCCTCGAACCTGCAGTTCCTCGAGAACGTCATCAACCATCCCGCGTTCCGCGCCGGCGATGTCACCACGCGCTTTATCGACAAGACGCCGGAACTGCTTGAATTTACCAAGCGCCTGGACCGCGCCACCAAGCTGCTGCGCTACCTGGGCGAGATCAGCGTCAACGGGCACACGGAAATGACCGGTCGGACGCTGCCGCCGTTGCCGCTACCGCAGCCGGTGCTGCCCGCCGTCGACAACAGCACGCCGCTGCCTTACGGCACGCGCGACCGCCTGCGCGAGCTTGGCGCCGAGAAGTTCTCGCGCTGGATGCTCGAGCAGAAGCAGGTGCTGCTGACCGACACCACCATGCGCGACGCGCACCAGTCGCTGTTCGCCACGCGCATGCGCACCGCCGACATGCTGCCGATCGCGCCGTTCTATGCGCGCGAGCTGTCGCAGCTGTTCTCGCTGGAGTGCTGGGGCGGCGCCACCTTCGACGTGGCGCTGCGCTTCCTGAAGGAAGACCCGTGGCAGCGCCTGGAGCAATTGCGCGAGCGCGTGCCCAACGTGCTGTTCCAGATGCTGCTGCGCGGCTCCAATGCCGTTGGCTACACCAACTATGCGGACAACGTGGTGCGCTTCTTCGTGCGCCAGGCGGCCAGCGCGGGCGTTGACGTGTTCCGCGTGTTCGATTCGCTGAACTGGGTGCGCAACATGCGCGTGGCGATCGATGCAGTGCGCGAAAGCGGCGCGCTGTGCGAAGGCGCGATCTGCTACACCGGCGACCTGTTCGACCCGAAGCGCTCGAAGTATGACCTGAAGTACTACGTCGGCATCGCGCGCGAGCTGCAGCAGGCGGGCGTGCATGTGCTGGGCATCAAGGACATGGCGGGCATCTGCCGTCCGCAGGCGGCGGCTGCGCTGGTCAAGGCGCTCAAGGAAGAGACCGGGCTGCCGGTGCATTTCCATACGCACGATACCAGCGGCATCTCGGCCGCGTCGGCGCTGGCCGCGATCGAGGCCGGCTGCGATGCGGTGGACGGCGCGCTCGATGCAATGAGCGGGCTGACCTCGCAGCCCAACCTGTCGAGCATCGCCGCGGCGCTGGCCGGCACCGAGCGCGATCCGGGCCTGAACCTGGAACGCCTGCATGAAGCGTCGATGTACTGGGAAGGGGTGCGCCGCTACTACGCGCCGTTCGAGTCGGAAATCCGCGCCGGCACCGCCGACGTGTACCGTCACGAGATGCCCGGCGGCCAGTACACCAACCTGCGCGAGCAGGCGCGCTCGCTCGGCATCGAGCATCGCTGGACCGAGGTGTCGCAGGCGTACGCCGAGGTCAACCAGATGTTCGGCGATATCGTCAAGGTGACGCCGACTTCCAAGGTGGTCGGAGATCTGGCGCTCATGATGGTGGCCAATGACATGACGGCAGCCGACGTGTGCGATCCCGCCAAGGAAATCGCTTTTCCTGAATCGGTGGTGTCGCTGTTCAAGGGCGAACTGGGTTTCCCGCCCGACGGCTTCCCTGCGGAGCTGTCGCGCAAGGTGCTGCGCGGCGAACCGCCCACGCCGTACCGGCCCGGCGACCAGATCCCGCCAGTCGACCTCGATGCTGCACGTGCCGCCGCCGAAGCGGCCTGCGAGGAGCCGCTCGACGATCGCCAGCTGGCGTCGTACCTGATGTACCCGAAGCAGGCCGTGGACTACCACGCGCATGTGCGCAACTACAGCGATACCTCGGTGGTGCCGACGCCGGCATTCCTGTACGGCCTGCAGCCGCAGGAAGAAGTGGCCATCGACATCGCCGCGGGCAAGACACTGCTGGTTTCGCTCCAAGGCACGCACCCGGATGCCGAAGAGGGCCTCATCAAGGTCCAGTTCGAGCTGAACGGGCAATCGCGCACCGCGCTGGTCGAGCAGCGCAGCACCACCGCGCAAGCGGCAGCCGCGCGCCATAGCAGGCCGGTGGCCGAACCCGACAACCCGCTGCATATCGCCGCGCCCATGCCGGGATCGATCGTGACCGTGGCGGTGCAGCCGGGGCAACGCGTGGCCGCGGGCACGACCCTGCTGGCGCTGGAAGCGATGAAGATGGAAACCCATCTCGCCGCCGAGCGCGACTGCGAGATCGCCGTGGTGCACGTGAAGCAGGGCGACCGGGTGGCGGCGAAGGACCTGCTGATCGAGCTGAAGCCGGTGGAGTGACGTGGCCCGCGCCGCGGCAGCGCGGCGTCAGGACGGCGCCCGCGCCATGCTCTGCGCGGCCTGCGCGATGCGTTGCGCCAGCAGCGTGGCCGCCGCCTGGCGGCTATGCTGCGGGCGCTCCACCAGCCCGATCTCGCGATGGAAGGTGTCATCGCCGAGGCTGAGCGGCACCACGCCTTTCGGCCATGGCGTCGTGCCGGTGATCGGCACCAGTGCGACGCCAAGGCCGCGCTGCACCAACTGCGCGATGCCCTGCAACTCATCCAGTTCGATTGCGTCCCTTACCGGGATGCGCGCACGCCGCAGGAACTGGTCGACCACACGCCCGCCGAACGAGCCGCGGTCATAGCGGATAAACGGCTCGCTCTCCAGCAACTCGCGCCATGGCCGCTTGCCGTGGGCGCGAGGCGCCAGCAGCACGAACGGTTCGGCCAGCAGCGAGCGCCACTGCAGGTCAGAAGGCAACGCGAAAGGCGGCTTGATCATCACCGCGATATCGATCTCGCCCGAATCCACCTGGCCCAGCAGGTTCAGCGACACGCCCGGTGCCAGCTTGACGCGGTATCCCGGCATCTCATGCCGGAAGCTCGCCAGCGCATCGGCAAGGAACGAGACATGGACCGACGCGATCGCACCGATGCGGACCAGCCCGCTGCGCGGGCTGCCTGCATGGCGGCCGAGCCTGGCGTACACCGTCATCAGCTCTTCGGCCACCGCCAGCGTTTCGCGGCCATCGGCATTGAGCACGGCCGCGCGGCCGGTGCGGTCGAACAGCGCAAAGCCCAGCTCCTGTTCCAGCCGCTGGATCTGCGCGCTGACCGCCGATTGCGTCAGCCCGATATGGGCGGCCGCGTTGGCAAAGGTGCCGTGGCGGACCACCGCGAGGAAAGTCTGGAGTTCGCGCAGCATCGCGACTGATCGAAATATTTGTTGCTCAGGGCAAAAATATATCGCTTTTCATGGTGAATGGCGATGCTTAGACTAAGCGGACGGTGGCGGCTTCGCAGCGGTTTCAAATGGGTTGCCAGGAGCCGCCGCCCGATTCATGCCCCCTAAGCCTCACTTAGTCCGAGCCCATGACCACTGCCGCCCCCAGCATTCCTCCCTTCCACCTTGCCTTCCCCGTGCGCGACCTTGCCGAGGCGCGCGCATTCTATGGCGAGCTGCTCGGCTGCCCCGAAGGGCGCAGCTCGCCGGACTGGATCGACTTCAATTTCTTCGGCCACCAGATCGTGGCGCACCTGGCACCGGAGGAAGTCGGCCACAGCAAGACCAGCGCGGTCGATGGCGACCAGGTGCCGGTGCGGCACTTCGGCGCCGTGCTGTCGATTCCCGAATGGGAGGCGATGGCCGAAAAGCTACGGGCGGCAGGCGTCAGGTTCATCATCGAACCCCATATCCGCTTCAAGGGCGAGCCTGGCGAGCAAGCCACCATGTTCTTCCTTGACCCGTCGGGTAATGCGCTGGAGATCAAGGCCTTCGCCGACCTGTCGTCGTTGTTCGCCAAGTAAAGCGGCAACGAGCGTTGGAGGAGGGCAGGCTGCCGCTCCGGCTGCCGCAGGCGCGCCTGCCGCCTCAGATGGCGCCGGCCGCCGCCAGGGCCTCGATCTCGGCATCCGGCATCCCGATCGATCGCAGCACGGCGACGGAATGCTCGCCCACGGACGGCACATCGCCCATGCATGCGGCCACGCCCGACAGCGTCGCGGGCGGCAACATTGCTTGCACCACGCCACCCGGCGTACGCACGTCGCGCCAGCGATCGCGCGCGGCGAGCTGCGGATGGCGCCAAAGGTCGTGCATGTCGTTCAACGGCGAATTGGCGATCCCACCGCGATCGAGCCGGTCGACCAGTTGCTCGCGAGTCATGCCCCGCAGGTGCCGGCCGATCTCCTGGTCCAGCTCGGCACGATTGGCGACGCGCTGCAGGTTTGAGCTGAAACGCTCGTTCGCGGCCAGCGCGGGGTCTTCCAGCACCTCCACGCAGAAGCGCTGCCATTCACGCTCGTTCTGCAGCCCGAAGATCACGCTGGCGCCGTCGCCGGTCTGGTACTGCCCATAAGGCGCGATGCCGGGGTGCGCCACGCCATTGCGCGCAGGCGGCGTGCCGCCGTAGTGGGCGAAGTTCAGCGGGTACGACATCCATTCTCCGAGCGCCTCGAGCATGGTGACCTCGACGCGCAAGCCGGTGCCGGTGCGGGCGCGCTGCAGCAGCGCCGAGAGGATGCCGGTATAGGCATACATGCCCGCGGCGATGTCGGCGATCGAGATGCCGGTGCGCGACGGTGCGCCGTCGGTGCCGGTCACCGAGATCAGGCCGGACGCCGCCTGGATCAGCAGGTCGTAGGCCTTCTTGTCGCGGTACGGGCCGCTGTCGCCGTAGCCGGAGATATCGCAAACGATCAGGCGCGGAAAATCCTCATGCAATGACGCGAAGTCCAGCTCCATGCGCTGGGCCGCACCGGGGGCCAGGTTCTGGATAAAGATGTCGGCCCCGGCAAGCAGCTTGCGTACCACGGCCTTTGCCTCCGGCTTCTTCAGGTCGAGCGCCAGGCTTTCCTTGCCGCGGTTGGCCCAGACGAAGAAGGACGACTGGCCATGCACGGTGTGGTCGTAGTCGCGCGCGAAATCGCCCACGACAGGGCGTTCCACCTTGATGACACGTGCGCCGAGGTCGGCGAGCTGGCGGCTGGCGAAGGGCGCGGCGATGGCGTGCTCGAGCGCCAGGACGGTGATGCCATCGAGCGGGCGAGGAGGAGTTTGCATGGCAGGAAGCGGTAGTGTTCTGGACGGCGCGCAGGCCCGGGCGAGCCAGTATAGGAACAGTGCTTCCTGCCCGGATAGTCGATATTTCCTAAGGCCTGTTCGAGCGTTTCGAACGCTGCGATACCCCGCCTGCTATGCGGCCTCGGGCGTTCCCCATTCGGCAACGTAGCGGATAAAGTCCCGCGTATAGGCCGGCAGCGCGTTCTGGCTTCGCACCACGATGCGCTGCTCGCGCCGCGCCCACGCTTCATCGAGTGCCACGCCCTCCACCGTGCCCTGCGCGATCAACGGGCCCGCCACGGAACGCGGCACCAGCGAAATACCGGCGCCTTCCTGCACGCAGCGCATGGCCGCGGCAAAGTCGGGCGCATGCACGCGCACGCGCGGCTTGATGCCGGCCCGCGCCGCCATGTCGGCCAGGAACAGGAAGTTGCTGCTCTTGCTGCCGACTGTCACCAGGTCATGCTCCAGCGCTTGCGCCAGGCTGACCTTGTCCAGCATCCCCAGCGCATGCCGTGCTGGCACCACGAACATCAGTTCATCGACACCATAGCGGATGAACTCCAGCCCGCGCAGGTCGATGGCACCCGCCACCAGGCCGACGTCGGCGCGGTCTTCGATCACCGCGCGCACGCTGTCTTCGCTCAGGTGCTCTTCGAGGTCGACGTTGACGTTGGGGTAGGCAGCCAGGAAGCGGCTCAGCGCCGCCGGCAGGCTGGCCATGGTGCTGCTGTTGGCGTAGACCCGGATATGTCCTTCGATACCGTCGGTATGGCGCTGCATCTCGCGCTGCAGGCGTTCCACGTTTTCCATGATGGCCTGCGCGTAGCGCAAAACCGTTTCGCCGGCGGGCGTCAGCGCCATGCCTTTCTGCGTGCGGTTGAACAGCGGCACGCCCATCGCCTGTTCCAGGTTCTTGAGGCGGTAGCTGGCCGAAGGCGCCGTCAGGTGCACATCCGAGGCGCCGCCGGTGACGCTCCTGGCCTGTGCGATGGCAAGGAATACGCGCAGGTCGGTCAGTTCGAAACGCATGCTTGTCTCCGGTTTTCCAGCCGCGCCGGCGGGCGCTTTAGAAGATTTCTAACGGGACCCGTGGCGCTTTCGACTGGTGTGTTCTGAACGTCAGATTTTATATTTCCGCTCGTCGCGGCAGCCAGTCTATGGCGATGCCGCGAACCAGAACCAGGAGACCGACATGACTTCAAACTTGCGCAGGATCGCCACCGTCCTGGGCAGCGCAGCGGCATTGCTGGCCTGCGTGTCCCCGGCAGCGGCGCAGGCCGATTACCCCGCGCGGCCGGTGCGGCTGATCGTGCCCTATGCAGCCGGCGGGCCGACCGATACTTTTGCCCGCTCCCTGGCGGCCAGCTGGGGCAGCAAGCTCAACACCACGGTGGTGGTCGAGAACCGTTCGGGCGCTGGCACCATTGTCGGCACGGAAGCCGCGGCCAAGGCCGCACCGGATGGCTACACGCTGCTGCTGACCACGGTCGCGCATGCCGTCAACCCGAGCATCCACGCACGGCTGCCATATCGGACGGTGGAAGATTTCGCGCCTGTCGGGCTGGCAGCGCGCGCGCCGCTGGTGCTGGTGGTCAACAAGCACGTGCCCGCCCGGACGCTGCCGGAATTCATCGCCTACCTGAAGTCGCATCCGGGGAAAGTCAACTATGGCTCGGCCGGTGTCGGCAGCGCTCCGCACCTTGCCGGCGAGCTGCTGAACTACAGCGCGGGCACCCGGGCCGTCCACGTGCCGTATCGCGGCAGCGCGCCGGCCATGGCCGACCTGATCGGCGGGCATGTCGAATTCATGCTCGACAGCGCGCCGACCGGCCTGGCGCAGGTGCGTGCTGACACGGTGCGGCTGCTGGGAACGTCGATGGCCAAACGGCTGCCGCAGACCAGGGACACGCCGGCGATCGCCGAAGCGGTCGCCGGTTACGAGGCTTACACCTGGAACGCCGTGTTCGCACCGGTCCAGACGCCGCCTGCGGTGATCCAGAAGCTTTCGGCGACGCTTGGCGAGGCGCTCGGCGATCCGACGCTGCAGAGCAAGGCCTACGAGCTCGGCCTGGTGCTGGAAAGCAAGCCGACGCCGCAGGGCCTGCGCGATTTCCTGCGTGCCGAACTGGACAAGTGGAAACGCGTGGCCGTTGCCACCAACATGAAGGCGGAATGACCGGAATCCCCGGCAGACCGCGAGCGATACCACGCAACAAGGAGCATCGATGAAGGCCTACCAGCTTTGCCCCCAACGCTACTTCGAGGATTTCGAGCTCGGCGAGCGTTTCAACCTGCCGTCCCGCACCATGACCGACGCGCTGTTCGCCGCCTTCCAGCTGGCCAGCGGCGACAACCATCCGGTCCACTACGACGTCGAATATTGCCGCGCGCATGGCATGCCGCACATGCTCGGGCACGGCTTCCAGGTCGTGATCCAGACCGCTGCAGGGGCGGGGCTGTTCCCGCATATGGTCGAGGAATCGCTGAAGGGCTTTATCGAACAGAGCAGCCGTTTCCTTGCCCCGGTCTACGTCGGCGATACCTTGTACAGCAGTCTCACGGTCAGCGAGCTGGTGCCGGGGCGCACCACCGGCGTGCTGGCGATGCGGTCCGAAGTGCGCAACCAGAACGACGTGTGCGTGATGGAAGGAACGCAGCGTTACCTGCTGCGCAAGCGCGGCGCCGGCGCGGGCTGATGCGGCCTGGCCAGCCAGCCGCGAGCGGTGCCGGGGGCATCGTTCCAGCGGCAGGACGCTGCGATGCGCCGGCGCTGTCTACCGCACCTGGCACGCGACACCTATGATCGATCCATCAACCTGGCGCCGGCCGCCTCGGCAAGATCCGCGCATCGCGGGCTGTCCCGGCCGGCATTTCCGGAGATCGACATGAAGCGCATCCTGGGTGTCTACAGCGCACCGCGTTCGCACTGGGTCGGAAACGGCTTTCCGGTGCGTTCGATGTTCTCTTACCAGAGCCATGGCAGGCAGCTCAGCCCGTTCCTGCTGCTGGACTATGCCGGCCCGGCTGACTTTACGCCGACGCAGGCGCCACGCGGCGTGGGCCAGCATCCGCACCGGGGCTTCGAGACGGTGACGATCGTCTACAAGGGCGAAGTCGCGCATCGGGATTCGACCGGTCAGGGCGGCGTGATCGGGCCCGGCGATGTGCAGTGGATGACCGCGGGCGCGGGCATCCTGCATGAAGAGTTCCATTCGCCGGCCTTCAGCCGCAGCGGCGGCGCGCTGGAAATGGTGCAGCTGTGGGTCAACCTGCCCGCCCGCGACAAGATGGCCGCGCCCGGCTACCAGGCCATCGTCGACCGCGATATTCCCGCGGTGGCGCTGCCCGATGGCGCGGGCAGCGTGCGCGTGATCGCGGGCGAGTACGGCGGCAAGGCGGGCCCGGCCCGCACCTTTACACCGATGCACGTCTGGGACATGCGCCTGGCGCAGGGCGGCGCGGTCAGGCTACCGCTGCCCGATGGCTGGCATACCGCGCTGGTGGTGCTGCGCGGCCGGGTCACCGTCAATGCCGAGGCCACGGTCCGGGATGCCGAGATGGTGGTGCTGGACGGCGCCGGTGACGCTGTCACGCTGGAGGCGGGCAGCGACGCGGTGGTGTTGCTGCTCAGCGGCGAGCCGATCGACGAACCCATCGTCGGCCATGGCCCGTTCGTGATGAATACGGAGGCGGAGATTGCGCAGGCCTTCGAGGACTTCAGCAGCGGACGCTTTGGCAACATGGCGGCGACCGGCAGCCGGTAATACGTTCAGTTCGCCTCCGTCGTTCCCGCGCAGGCGGGGACGACGGGTAGTCCGCGATGCTTGAATGATCGGCATTAGCCCGCGGGATCCTTGCCGGACCTGCGATGCCGAGAACTTACTGCACGTTGCCCGCCACCGCGATCACCTGCCCGGTGATGTAGTTCGAATCGGGCGAGCAGAACAGGTACACGCCGCCTGCCGCTTCCTCCGGCGTGCCGCCGCGGCCGAGCGGGTTGCGCTGGGCATGCGACTTGAGCATTTCTGGGTTCAGGCCGACGCGGATCTCGCGCCCTTCGATGTTGACGGTGGCACCGGCATGGGCGTCGGCCGACGTCATGCGGGTGTGGATCAGGCCGAAGGCGACCGCGTTCACGTTGACGTTGAAGCGGCCCCATTCGCGCGCCATCGCACGGGTCATGCCGATCACGCCGGCCTTGGCGCCGGAGTAGTTGATCTGGCCGGCGTTGCCGTTCAGGCCGGACGTCGACGAGATATTGACGATCTTGCGATACACCTCGCGCCCGGCTTCCTTGTCGGCAGCCGCCAGCGCCTTGATATGCGGGTAGGCCGCGCGCAGGATGCGGAACGGCGCGGTCATGTGGCAGTCCAGGATGGCGTACCACTGTTCGTCGCTCATCTTCTGCACCACGTCGTCCCAGGTGAA
The DNA here is from genome assembly GCF_000426345.1 of Cupriavidus phytohabitans. GTDB lineage: Bacteria > Pseudomonadota > Gammaproteobacteria > Burkholderiales > Burkholderiaceae > Cupriavidus. The sequence goes on from NZ_AUFE01000079.1 coordinate 16,357, forward strand.
GCCGGCGTTGTTGACGATGATGTCGATGCTCTTGAAGTTGCCCATCGCCGTGTTGACAAAGCGGTCGGCGAAATCCGGCGCGGTCACGTTGCCCACGCACGCCACCGCCTCCACGCCCATTGCCTTCAGCTCTTCCACCGTCTGCTGCGCCGGTTCGGCGTCGAGGTCGTTGATGACCAGCCGCGCGCCTTCGCGCGCCAGGCGTTTGGCGATCGCATTGCCGATGCCGCGGCCCGAACCGGTGACCAGTGCCACCTTGCCTTCAAGTGCTCCCATTGCTGACTCCTTTGTGCTCGATTGGATTTACAGGGCAACGACCGCGTCGCCGAGGATCTTGGTTTCGCCGTACTGGTTGGCGGTCTGGATTTCCAGCCTGATGCGCTGCTCCTTGCCATCCGGGCCGTCCGCTTCCAGCTTTTCCACCACGCGGCCGCTGCAGGTGATGCGATGGCCCAGGTGCGTGATGCCGACGAAGCGCACGCCGAACTGGCGCAGCTGGCGCTGGTCGACCCACTGCGTCAGCAGGCGGCCGAGGTAGGCCATCGACAGCATGCCGTGCGCGAACACGTCGGGCATGCCGGCCTTGCGCGCGTAGTCGATGTCGATGTGGATGGCGTTGTGGTCGTTCGACGCGCCGGCGAACAGCGCCAGCGTGGTGCGGTTGATCGGTTCCAGCGTCAGCGGCGGCAGGGTGTCGCCCACCTTGACCTGGTCGAAACTCAGTTTGCTCATGTGGGGTCTCCGGTTCAGCCGTTGCGTTGCACCAGCACGCTGCGCAGGTCGGCAATGTGTTCGCCGTCCTGGCTGGTCACGCGCGTATTGCGCACCACGAACTCCAGTGCACCGTTCTTCTTGTCGTAGATGTCCTCGATGGTGGTGCGCAAGTGCAGCACGTCGCCCGCGTAGGCCATGCGGTGGTAGGTGAAGGACTGCTCGCCGTGCAGGATGCGCTCGGGCTTGATGCCGAGCTCGTCGCGCCAGGCGCTGGGCGGGTTGGCCAGCTCGAGCGAGAACAGGAAGGTCGGCGGCAGCGGCAGGCCGGGATGGCCGGCGTCGCGCGCGGCGGCTTCGTCGAGGTAGATGGGATCGGTCTGGCCGGTGGCCTTGGCGAAGAAGCGCAGCTGGCTGGCCGGCGCGGACGTGCGGAAATCCGCGACGACCTTGCCGATGTGTTTCTTGTCGATCATGGATAGTCTCCCGTGAATGCGTGCGCTCAGGCGTGCTTCTGGTACAGCGTCACGACGCAGGCGCCGCCCAGCCCCAGGTTGTGCGTGAGCGCCAGGCGCGCGCCTTCCACCTGGCGCTTGTCGGCGGTGCCGCGCAGTTGCCGGACCATCTCGAAGCACTGCGCCAGCCCGGTGGCGCCCAGCGGGTGGCCCTTGGACAGCAGGCCGCCCGACGGATTGACCACCCACTTGCCGCCGTAGGTGTTGTCGCCGTCGTTGACCAGCTGCTCGGCGCCGCCTTCCTCGCACAGGCCCAGGCCTTCATAGGTCAGCAGCTCGTTCTGCGCGAAGCAGTCGTGCAGTTCGATCACGTCGATGTCCTGCGGGCCGACTCCCGCCTGCTCGTACACCAGCTGCGAGCCCTCGCGGGTCATGTCGAAGCCGACCACGCGGATCATGTCGCGCGCGTCATAGGTGCTGGGGCGGTCGGTGGTCAGGGACTGGGCGGCGATCAGCACGTCGGCCTTCAGTCCTTTCCTGCGCGCGAAGTCCTCCGATACCACGATGGCGGCCGCCGCGCCGCAGGTCGGCGGGCAGGCCATCAGGCGCGTCAGCACGCCTTCCCACAGCGCCGGCGCGGCCAGCACTTCTTCGGGGGTCAATACATTGCGGAACACGGCCAGCGGGTTGTTGGCGGCATGGCGGCTGGCCTTGGCGCGGATCCTGGCGAAGGTCTCGAGCCTGGTGCCGTACTTGTCCATGTGGGCCTTGCCCGCGCCGGAGAACTGGCGGATGGCGTTGGGCAGGTCCTTGCGGTCGACCAGCTCGTCGACCAGGTTGAGCGCGCGCTCCAGCGCCGGGGCGCGGTCGTCCCAGCGCGACTTGAGCGCGCCGGGCTGCATGTACTCGAAGCCGACCGCCAGCGCGCAGTCCACGGCGCCGCTCTGCACGGCCTGGCGCGCCAGGAACAGCGCCGAAGAGCCGGTGGCGCAGTTGTTGTTGACGTTGATGACGGGGATGCCGGTCATGCCGACCTGGTACAGCGCCTTCTGGCCACAGGTGGAGTCGCCATAGACGTAGCCGGCGTAGGCCTGCTGCACGTCGTCGTAGCCCAGGCCGGCGTCTTCCAGCGCCTGGCGTACGGACGTGGCGCCCATCACATCATAGGTGTCGCTGCTGCCCGGCTTCTTGAACGGGATCATGCCGGCGCCGGCGACGAAAACCTTGCTAGTCATGTGTGTCCTCCGATGGATGTTCTGGATAGGTGTGGCGTTACAGCTTGCGCGAGATCAGTTCGCGCATCACTTCGCTGGTGCCGCCGTAGATGCGCGTGACGCGCGAATCGGCAAAGGCGCGCGCCACCGGGTACTTGAATCGCCCCGGGTTTTGAGGAGGCTCCAAGTCTTGAGAGAATGGAGCCATGAACAAGCAGAACAAGCATTCCCCCGAAGTCCAAGAGCGGGCTGTTCGCCTGGTGCGAGAACAGCTCGGCGAGCATCCGTCGCTATGGGCGGCGGTCCAGGCCATTGCCCCAAAGATTGGGTGCTCGGCCCATACATTGTTGAAATGGGTCAAGCGTGACCAAATTGATAGCGGTGAACGCGACGGCGTAACGACGTCAGAACGAGAACGCGTCAAGGCGCTGGAGCGTGAAGTCAAGGAATTACGTCGAGCCAACGAGATCCTGAAGCTGGCCAGCGCTTTTTTCGCCC
>NZ_AUFE01000080.1 GCF_000426345.1 Cupriavidus phytohabitans
CCCTTCCTGCGGCAGTATTCGGACAGCTCCGCTTCACTCAGGGATGCCGTCTCCAGCACCACCCGGAACTTGTCCGCGCTGGACCACTTATCGCTCTGTTTGCCGTTGCCTGGCACAACCCGTCCTTGCTCTCGCGCCTCGTTGCGCCAGGTGCGCAGGCTCACCGTCGTGACACCCGTCTCCCTGGCCAACTCCACAACCGATCGATTGATGGGCGGCATCATCTGCTCAACCACCCACTCCTTGTACTCCGCAGGATAGCGTTTCATTCTCCAATCGCTTCCGCCCTCCATTGTCCTTCATCGAAAGGCGGCGGGGCGACATCTATCCTGACATGGAGGGGAGCGCCAAAAAGTAACCAAAAAGCGCGTCGCCTGCGGCTGGCTGAGCCAATTTGGCGATTCTTGAAATATGGGCGATTTTGGTCTCAGTGAAGCGTGGTCGCGATTCAGGCCTGCTACGCCAGGTGAGTGAGTGTAGGTGCCTGACGGTTCCCGACTTTTGAACAATCCCCAGGACGGGCGTAGGCCGCCTGCTACCTGCGGTATCGCATCATCGCCTACGGGCTGCGCTGCGCGCGGCTCAGTCTCGCAGGTGAAGTGCCCAGGCAAGAACCCGCATCGCTTCGCTCGCTAGGCGGCGACGGCAATGGCCAGGGGAGATCGGCCGCGCTGCGACGTTAGGGCCCGCGCGCAGCGCAGCCGAAGGCGTCCCACCAATATGGCATGCAGCAGGCGGCCTACGCCCGGCATGGGGATCGTTCAAGAGCCGGTTAACGCCAGGCACAGGCCCTCAATCACCTGGCGTTAGCAGGCTCGAACGGGCACCCAAGCCCAAACGGAAATCACTACCGCCCAATCCACCAACGCCGTCAAATTGATGGCCAGCCGCCCAGGCGACGCGCTTTTTGGTTACTTTTTGGCGCTCGGCCAAAAAGTGACCCGCCCAGGAGGGCGGAACCAGGCGGTTCAACGGCCAACAACATCTCATCAGCCGCGAAGGCACTAAGCATTGAGGCAGGCCCTCACCCCACCCACTTCCTCGCATTCCGGAACATCCGCATCCACGGGCTGGCACCATCGCCAACCTGCTTCCACGCATCCGGCGCCCAGCTCATCGTCGCAGCACGGAACACACGCTCCGGATGCGGCATCAGCACGGTAAAGCGGCCGTCGACGGTAGTCACCGAGGTGATGCCGTCAGGCGAGCCATTCGGGTTCAGCGGGTAGGCCTGCGTCACCGCGCCGTAGTTGTCGACGAACCGCAGCGCGACGTTGGCCTCACCGATATTCCCCTGCTGCGAGAAATCCGCAAAGCCTTCACCGTGCGCAACCACGATAGGAATGCGGCTGCCTTCCATGCCCGCAAAGAAGATTGACGGCGACGACTGCACCTCCACCGTGACGTAACGCGCCTCGTACTGCTCCGACTGGTTACGCGTGAACTGCGGCCACGCGCCCGCGCCCGGGATGATCGGGGCCAGGTTGCTCATCATCTGGCAGCCATTGCACACGCCCAGCGCAAAGGTGTCCTGGCGGTTGAAGAACGCCGCGAACTGCTCGGCCATCTGGGCGTTGAACAGGATGGTCTTGGCCCAGCCTTCACCAGCGCCGAGCACGTCGCCATAGCTGAAGCCGCCGCAGGCCACGAAGCCCTTGAAGTCAGCCAGGTTGGCGCGGCCGGCGATCAGGTCACTCATGTGCACGTCGTGCGTGTCGAAACCCGCACGATCCATGCTGTACGCCATCTCGATCTGCGAGTTGACGCCCTGCTCGCGCAGGATCGCCACGCGCGGACGCGCGCCGGTGGCGATGAACGGCGCGGCGATGTCATCGGCCGGATCGAACGTCAGCACCGGGCTGATGCCAGGATCGGCAGCATCCAGCAGGCGGTCGTATTCGCTATCCGCGCAGGCCGGGTTGTCGCGCAGGCGCGCGATGCGCCAGCTGACTTCGCTCCAGTTGCGTTGCAGGTCCGTACGCGACGCACCGAACACCTTCTTGGCATCGCGGTAGATCTCGACCTGGTCGGTGGTGTTAGGCTTGCCGACCACGTGGCTGCATGCAGACAGGCCGGCCTCGCGCAGCACCGCGAAGACTTCGTCGCGGTCCTGCATGCGCACTTGCACCACCGCACCCAGCTCTTCCGAGAACAGCGCGCGCAACGTCTGGTCGTTGCGGCGCTCGGCGATCTGCTGGGCCCAGTTCTTGGCATCGCCGTAGTCCTGTTCCTGCTGCGGATCCAGGGCCAGCATGTCAACGTTGAGCGAAACACCGCAATGGCCGGCAAAGGCCATTTCGGCCAGCGTGGCAATGAAGCCACCGTCGGAACGATCGTGGTAGGCCAGCAGCTTGCCCTCGCGGTTCAGGCGCTGGACCACATTGAAGAAGTTCTTCAGGTCTTCGGCGTTGTCGACGTCCGGTGCGCTGTCGCCCACCTGTTGCGTGACCTGCGCCAGGATGCTCCCGGCCATGCGGTTCTTGCCGCGGCTCAGGTCGACGGCGATCAGCACGGTGTCGCCCGCATCGGTGCGCAACTGGGGCGTCAGCGTGCGGTTGACGTCGTCCACCGCGGCGAAGGCCGAGATGATCAGCGACACGGGCGCCACCACTTCCTTGTTGACGCCTTCGTCCTGCCACTTGGTGCGCATCGACAGCGAATCCTTGCCGACCGGGATGCTGATGCCCAGTGCCGGGCACAGTTCCATGCCGACCGCATGCACGGTGTCATAGAGCTTTGCGTCCTCGCCTTCCACGCCGCAGGCCGCCATCCAGTTGGCCGACAGCTTGACCTTGCCCAGGTCCTTGACCGGAGCGGCAGCCAGGTTGGTCAGCGCCTCGCCGATCGCCATGCGGCCCGAAGCCGGGGCATCGATCACGGCCAGCGGGGTGCGCTCGCCCATGGTCATCGCCTCGCCGGCATTGCCCTTGTAGTCCAGCGTGGTCACGGCCACGTCGGCCACCGGCACCTGCCACGGCCCGACCATCTGGTCGCGCGCGTTCATGCCGCCCACGGTGCGGTCGCCAATCGAAATCAGGAACGACTTGTTGGCCACGGTCGGATGGCGCAGCACATCGCGCACGGCCTGCTCCAGGCTGATGCCGGTCACGTCCACGGCCGGCAGCGGCTGCTCGACGCGCTTGACGTCGCGGTGCATGCGCGGCGGCTTGCCCAGCAGCACGTCCATCGGCATGTTGACGGCGTAGTGTTCCTTGAGCGCGGCGTCGACGCTGGCGTCGACCAGTTGCAGCTGCTTTTCCTCGGTGGCAATGCCGACCACCGCGAACGGCGAACGCTCGCGCTCGCACATGGCCTGGAACTGCGGGAAGCTGTCCGGCGCGATCGCCAGCACATAGCGCTCCTGCGACTCGTTGCACCAGATCTCCGCCGGCGACAGGCCGGACTCTTCCAGGTGCACCTGGCGCAGGTCGAAGCGCGCGCCACGGTCGGCGCCGTCCACCAGTTCAGGGAACGCGTTGGATATGCCGCCCGCACCGACGTCGTGGATCGACAGGATCGGGTTGGCGTCGCCGAGCTGCCAGCAGGCGTTGATCACTTCCTGCGCGCGGCGCTCCATCTCGGGGTTGCCGCGCTGGACCGAATCGAAGTCCAGGTCGGCGGTATTGGTGCCGGTCGCCATCGAGCTGGCGGCGCCGCCGCCCATGCCGATGCGCATGCCCGGGCCGCCCAGCTGGATCAGCAGCGTGCCGGCCGGCAGCGGGTTCTTGTGCGTGTGCGAGGCGTCGATATTGCCGATGCCGCCCGCGATCATGATCGGCTTGTGGTAGCCGCGCACGGTGCCGCCGACGTTCTGCTCGTAGACGCGGAAGTAGCCGCCCAGGTTGGCGCGGCCGAATTCGTTGTTGAACGCGGCGCCACCCAGCGGGCCGTCGATCATGATCTGCAGCGGCGAGGCGATGCGGTCCGGCTTGCCGGTGACGCCGGGCTTGTCGTCGGGGTTGCGGTGCGCCACCGGCTGGGCGGCGTCGCGGTCGTTTTCCCACGATTCGACGGCGTCGGGCAGCATCAGGTTGGACACCGTGAAGCCGGTCAGCCCGGCCTTGGGCTTGGCGCCGCGGCCGGTCGCGCCTTCGTCGCGGATTTCACCGCCGGCGCCGGTCGAAGCGCCCGGGAACGGCGAGATCGCGGTCGGGTGGTTGTGCGTCTCCACCTTCATCAGCGTGTGCGTCAGCGCCTCGTGGCGGCCGTACTTGTGGTCATCGCCGCGCGGGAACCAGCGCTCGGCCACGTCGCCTTCCATCACCGCCGAATTGTCCGAGTAGGCCACGATCGAGCCTTGCGGATTGAGCTGGTGCGTATTGCGGATCATCGCGAACAGCGACTTGTCCTGCTGCACGCCGTCGATGGTCCAGGTGGCGTTGAAGATCTTGTGGCGGCAGTGTTCGCTGTTGGCCTGCGCGAACATCATCAGCTCGACGTCGGTCGGGTTGCGCTCCAGCTTTGCGTAGGCATCGACCAGGTAGTCGATCTCGTCCTCGGACAGCGCCAGGCCCATCTCGACGTTGGCCGCGGCCAGCGCGCTGCGGCCGGCGGCGATGTCGATAAAGCGCAGCGGCTTGGCCGGCAGTTCCTGGAACAGGCCGGCGGCATCGTCACGCGAGGCGACCACGGTCTCGGTCATGCGGTCGAACAGGTGCGCGGCGACGGCGGCGCGGGTGTCCGCATCCAGCGACTTGCGGCCGCGCAGCAGGCCCTTCTTGCAGACCACGGTGATCTCGATGCCGCGCTCGATGCGGTGGATATGCGTCAGGCCGCAGTTGTGGGCGATGTCGGTCGCCTTGCTGGCCCACGGCGAGATCGTGCCGAAGCGCGGGATCACGACGAAGCGGTCGCCCTCGGGCTGCTCGGCGAAGGGTGCGCCATAGGTCAGCAGCGCCGCCACGCGCGACTGGTCGTCGGCCGACAGCGGCATCTGCGCGTCAACAAAATGCAGGAACTGGCCGTGCACCGATTCGATATCGGCATCGATTTGCCGCAGGGCGGTGAGCAGGCGTTGCTGACGGAAGGCGGAAAGCGCCAAAGCGCCGGGGAAGCACGAGAAATGCGCCATGATCGTAGCGGTCAGGGAGGCGTGGAGGTAAGGCCTGGGTAAAGGCTAACAAAGGCCTGGGTAACGGGCCTGGGTAATGGCTGCTGCTTGGCCGGCACCGCTGCATGGGGCGTCCGGCTGGCGGGAAACCGCTATTGTACCTTGCCGGGCGGGGGATTTTGCATTGCGCCATCACGGCGGCGCCGTGTTACAGGGATTCGTGATAATGCTTATGCATCACTTTGCGCAATTTATCGCCCGAGTGATGTTCTCGGTTACTGCGGGCGTCGACCACCGCAGTGCGCTGCCGTCAACGCTTATGCGCGTCATTCGGCATTTTTAGCTTGACACTTGATTCGCGAATTATGAGCATGGTCACCACCCCCGGTACCGCACCACCGCGCCCAATGCCATCCATGCTTCCCGATCTCGACACCCTGAACACCCGCCTGCGCGAGGGCGCCACCAGCCGCGCAGCGGTCCTTGAGCAGGTCGCCGCCGCGGCAGCCGCGCCCGCCGCCGAAGCCGTGTTCCTGCACAGCACCTTCGAGGCCGCCGCGCAGGTCGCTCGCGCCGCCGATGCCGCCGGCGGCGCCGGCAAGACGCTGCACCCGCTGGCCGGCCTGCCAGTCTCGGTGAAAGACCTCTATGACGTCGCGGGCGAAGTCACGCGCGCGGCCTCGGTCGTACGCCAGGATGCCGCCCCGGCGACAATGGACGCGACCGTGGTGGCGCGCCTGCGCCAGGCGGGCGCAGCCATCGTCGGCCGCACCAATATGACGGAGTTCGCCTTTTCCGGCGTCGGCATCAACCCACACTACGGCACGCCGGTCAACCCGGCCAGCGAGCCCGGCACTCCGCGCATTCCCGGCGGCTCGTCGTCGGGCGCGGCAGTGTCGGTGGCGCTCGGGCTGGCGGTCGCGGCGCTTGGCAGCGATACCGGCGGCTCGATCCGCATCCCGGCCGCGCTGTGCGGTATCACGGGCTTCAAGCCGACTGCCCGGCGCGTGCCGCTGACCGGTGCCTTCCCGCTGTCGTACACCCTCGACACCGCGTGCGCCATGGCGCGCACGGTCGGCGACTGCGTCACGGTCGATGCCGTGATCGCCGACCAGGCGGTGCTGCCGCGCGTCACCGGCCCGTCGGCCACGCGGCTGGCAATTCCCCGCCAGTACCTGCTGGACGACCTCGACCCCGTCGTTGCCCACGCCTTCGACCGCGCACTCGGCCGGCTGTCCGCCGCCGGCGTGCAGCTGGAACATGTCGACCTGCCCGAGCTTGGCGAACTCGCCGCCCTGAACGCACAGGGCGGCTTCAGCGCGCCCGAGGCTTATGCCATCCACCGCCATGTGCTGGCCGGCAAGCGCGAGCTGTACGACCCGCGCGTGGCATCGCGCATCGACCGCGGCGCAACGGTCAGCGCCGCCGACTATATCGACCTGGGCCGCGCCCGCCTCGACTGGATCGCCCGCATGGAAGCGCGCCTGGCCAGCTTCGACGCGGTGGTGTGCCCGACCGTGCCGATGGTCGCCCCCGAGATCGCGCCGCTGCGCACCGATGACGCGCAATTCTTCCGCGTCAATGCCCTGCTGCTGCGCAACACCTCGGCCTTCAATTTCTTCGACGGCTGCTCGATCTCGCTGCCCTGCCACGCGCCGGACGAGCTGCCGGTCGGGTTGATGCTGTCGCACGGCCCGATGCGCGATGCCGAACTGCTGGGCACGGCCCTTGCGTTGGAACGGATCGTGCAACCGTCTTCGCGCGACGACTGAGACCGCCGCCGCGCCGTTGATCTTGCGCTGACCGCGGCCCACGCCGCGGAAGGCACCAGGTAGTACGCAGACAGCTGTACAACCGCGCCCCGCGCGCACACCAGGAGAGATCGAGATGCGAGTCAAGGCAATCGTTGCGGCTGGCCTGGCGCTGGCCGCCATAACGGTACAGGCGGATACCAAGTGGGACCTGCCCACCGGCTACCCGGCGAGCAACCTGCATACCGAAAACCTGCAGCAGATGGCCAACGACGTCGACAAGGCGACCGGCGGCAAGCTCAAGATCGTGCTGCACCCTAATGGCTCGCTGCTCAAGGCCAACGAAATCAAGCGCGGCGTGCAGACCGGCCAGGTGCAGATGGGCGAGATCCTGATGTCGCTGCTGGCCAACGAAAATCCGGTGTTCGGCGTCGATGCGGTGCCGTTCCTGGCCACCAGCTACACCGATGCCTACAAGCTGTGGCAGGCATCGCGCCCGGTCACCGAGAAGGTGCTCGACAAGCAGGGCATGAAGCTGCTCTATGCGGTGGCATGGCCGCCCCAGGGCATCTACGCCAACAAGCCGATCAACTCGGCCGCCGACATGAAGGGGCTGAAGTGGCGCGCCTACAACCCGGCCACCTCGCGCATCGCCGAACTGGTCAGCGCGCAGCCGGTGACGATCCAGGCGGCCGACCTGGCGCAGGCGCTGGCCACCGGCACGGTCAATTCGTTCATGTCGTCGGGCGCGACCGGGGTCGACACCAAGGTGTGGGAAAGCGTGAAGTACTTCTATACCGTGGATGCGTGGCTGCCCAAGAACATGCTGGTGGTCAGCAAGAAGGCCTTCGCGGCGCTGGACAAGCCCACCCAGGACGCGCTGCTCAAGGCCGTCGCCGACGCCGAGAAGCGCGGCTGGCAGGTCTCGGAGCAGAAAACCAGGGAGTACCTGGCCACCTTGTCGAAGAACGGCATGACGGTGCAGCCGCCATCGCCGCAGCTCAAGGCCGACATGCAGAAGGTCGGCCAGACCATGGTCGACGACTGGGCCAAGACCGCTGGCGATGACGGCAAGGCCATCCTGAACGCCTATCGCAAGTAAGCAAGTAAGCCAGCTCCGCAGCCTCCCGCCAGGCCCTGCAGGCTGGCATGGCGGGAGCTCCCCTCCTTCCTGACGCTGCCATCATGCCGACTGCCCCACTCCCCAAGCGCTGGCTCGACCGCCTGCTCGACCTGTTCGCCGCGCTCGGCGCGCTCTGCATCCTCGCCGTCTGCGTGATCATGATCCTGATGTCGCTGTCGCGCGAGACCGCGGTGATCTTCAAGGGCGGCGACGATATCGTCGCCTGGCTGTGCGCGGCCTCCGCCTTTCTCGTCCTCGGCCAGACTTTCCAGCACGGCGGCATCGTGCGCGTGGAAATGCTGCTCGAAGCCGTCGGGCCACGCAGGCGCTGGGTGCTTGAGGTGGCCTCGCTGACCGTCTGCCTGGCGTTTGCCGCCTACGCGGCCTGGGCGCTCGGCACCTTCGCCTGGCAAAGCTGGGACATCGGCGATGTCTCGCAGGGACAGATCGTGATCCCGCTGTGGATTCCGCAGAGCTTCGCGGTGCTGGGCACCATCGGCTTCCTGCTGGCGGTGGCCGATGAATGGCTGCGCGTGGTGCGCCGGCAGAAGCCGCGCTACCAGCTGGCGCAGGAAGCCAAGCTCGCCGCCGGCGATTTCGGGGAGACGGTCTGATGAGCACGGTCCTGGTGGCATTGATACTGTTGCTGGTGCTGATCGTCTTCCTGGCGATCGGCGCGTGGATCCCGGTGGCGATCGCGGTCACGTCGTGGATCGGGCTGGTGGTGTTCTCGGACCGCGAGGCGCTGGTGAGCCTGGCCAACGCGTGGTGGTCGTCGAGCGCGTCATACACGCTGGCGTCGCTGCCGCTCTTTGTCTGGATGGGCGAGATCCTGTTCCGCACCAAGCTGTCGGAGCAGATGTTCAGCGGCCTCTCGCCGTGGCTGAACTGGCTGCCAGGGCGGCTGATGCACGTCAACATCCTGGGTTGCGGCATCTTCGGCTCGGTGTCGGGGTCGTCGGCGGCGACCTGCGCCACCATCGCCAAATCCGCGCTGCCGGAGCTGACGCGGCGCGGGTACGACGAGCGCACCACGCTCGGCTCGCTGTCGTGCGCGGGCACGCTGGGCATCCTGATCCCGCCGTCGATCACGATGGTGGTGTATGCGGTGTCGGCGGACGTGTCGATCATCCGCGTGTTCCTGGCGGGCTTTATCCCCGGGCTGATGCTGATGCTGCTGTTCTCCGGCTATATCATTGCCTGGGCCCTGGCCAACCCAGGCAAGACCCCGGCGCCCGACCGCTTCGACTGGCATGCGCGGCTGGCGTCGATCCGGCAACTGCTGCCCTGCATCGTGCTGATCGCCTTTATCGCGTGGGTCATGGTCACCGGCTACGCCACCGCGACCGAAGCCGCCGCCTACGGCGTGGTGGCGTCGCTGGGGCTGGCGTGGGCCGGTGGCTCGCTGACGCGCGCGGCGTTCTGGGACAGCCTGATGTCGGCGACGCGCCTGACCGCGATGATCATGTTCGTGCTCGGGGCCACCTCGTTCCTGTCGGTGACGATGAGCTTTACCGGCATCCCGCGCGCGCTGGCCGAGTGGGTGGCCGCGCTGCAACTTTCGCCGTGGGCGCTGATCGCGGTGCTGACTGTGATCTACATCGTGCTCGGCACGGCGCTGGACGGCATCTCGATGATCGCGCTGACCACCGCCACGGTGCTGCCGATGGTGCAGGCGGCCGGCTTCGACCTGGTCTGGTTCGGCATCTTCATCGTGCTGCTGGTGGAAATCGCAGAGGTGACGCCGCCGGTCGGGTTCAACCTGTTCGTGCTGCAGAGCATGACCGGCAAGGACAGCAACTATATCGCCCGGGTTTCGCTGCCGTTCTTCATGATGATGGTGGTAGCCATCGCCATCATCACGATCTGGCCACAGGTGGTGACGTGGCTGCCCGACCTGGTCATGCAGCAGGAGGTCAGATAGCATGGGCCGGACGCCGCTCTTGAGCCGGCGCGCCGCGCGGAGGCGGCTGACCGCATGCACGTGATCGTCATCGGCGCCGGCGTGATCGGCGTCTGTTCCGCGTGGTACCTGCGCCAGGCCGGTTTCGACGTGACCGTGCTGGAGCGCCGCGCCGCGCCCGCGCAGGAGACCAGCTTCGGCAATGCCGGCATGATCGCGCCGGGCTATGTCACGCCGTGGGCGGCGCCCGGCATGCCGGGCAAGGTGCTGCGCACGCTGTTCGCGCGTGAGGCGCCGGTGGTGTTCCGCCCGTCGGCGGACCCGGCGATGTGGCGCTGGATCGCGCGGTGGCTGCGCGAGTGCAACCTGGAACGCTACCGCGCCAACAAGCTGCGCATGCAGCGGCTGGCCTTCTACAGCCGCGCCTGCCTGCACCGGCTGCGCAGCGAGCTGGAGATCGACTACGAGCAGTCGCAGGGCTACCTGCAGCTGTTCCGCACCGCGCGCGACCTGGACCTGGCAGGCCCGGCGGTGGCGCTGCTGCGCGAGAACAACGTGCCGCACCAGCTGGTCAGCGCGCAGGAATGCCGGCGCATCGAACCCGGCCTGGCCGCCGATACGCCATTGGCCGGCGGCCTGCATCTGCCCGAGGATGAATCCGGCAACTGCCCGATGTTCGTGCGCGCGCTGCACCGGCATGCCGAGGCGGCGGGGGTAGCCTTCCGCTTCGATACCCAGGTGACACGCATCCGGCCAGGCCAGGGTGGCAGGCTGCAGGTCGAACTCGCGCACGGCACGAATGGAAGCGCGCCGGTGCTGGCTGCCGACCGCGTCCTGGTCGCCGCCGGCGTCGACAGCGCTCCGCTGCTGCGGCCGCTGGGCCTGCGCGTGCCGTTGTATCCGGTCAAGGGATACTCGCTCACGCTGCTGGTGCGCGACGAACTGCAGGCGCCGCTGGGCGCGCTGATGGACGAGTCATACAAGATCGCGATCACGCGGCTGGGCAATCGCATGCGCGTCGCCGGCACCGCCGAGCTGGGTTCGCGCCGGCTCGACCTGCGCCCCGCCGCGCTGCGCACGCTGGTCAAGGTGGCGCGCGACTGGTTCCCGGTGGCGGGCAACTACCAGGAAGCCACGCAATGGGCCGGTGCGCGCCCGATGCTTCCGGACGGGCCGCCGCTGATCGGTCCCACTGCGGTGCCCGGCCTGTTCCTCAACCTTGGCCACGGCTCGACGGGCTGGGCGATGAGCTGCGGATCAGGCAAGATTGCGGCTGACCAGATCGCCGCCAGCGCCGGCGCGGCACGCGGGCCCGACATCGACATGGAGGGCCTGCTGCCGGACCGCCATGGCCTGGGCCCCGCCGGATAGCCACACATGAGCCACCCTGCCGTTTCCACCGCCGCGCCGCAAGACCAGGGCAACGGCTGGTTTGAACTCGACGCCGCCTCGGCATTGCCTGCCCCGCTGTACGACGTCGCCGCCATTCGCCGCATCGAGAACGCCGCCTTCGCACGACTGCCCTCGTTCACGCTGATGTCGCGCGCCGGCGCCGGGGCCGCGGACTGGCTGGCGCGGCATGCGCCGGAGGGTCCATTGCTGTTTCTTGCCGGGCCGGGCAACAACGGTGGCGACGCGCTGGTGGCCGCGACGCTGCTGCACGGCGCGGGCCGCACGGTGCAGGTATGGATCGCGGCGGACCCGGCCCGGCTGCCGGCCGATGCGGCCATCGCATGGCAGCAGGCGCAGGCGGCAGGCGTACCGATACGCGAAGTCGGGGCGATGCCGGCATCCGCGGCGGATCCCGCACCGGAGTGGCCGCCACAGGCCGCCGCCATCGTCGACGGCCTGCTCGGCATCGGGCTGAACCGCGCGGCCGGCGGCGCCATGGCGTGGTGGATCGACCAGGTCAACCGCAGCGGACTGCCGGTATTCGCGCTCGACATTCCCAGCGGCCTGTTCGCCGACACCGGTGCGGGCGCACCGGCGATCCGCGCCCGCCGCACGCTGACATTCATTGCCGCCAAGCCAGGCCTGCTGACGCTGGACGGCCGCGATTGCGCCGGCGCCGTCGACATCGCGCCGCTCGGCCTCGACTACCCTCCCGCGGAGCCGCCGCATGCACTGGCCAATGGCACGGCGCTGTTCGGCGCAGCGCTGCCGCGACGGCACCATGCCAGCAACAAGGGCACACATGGTTCGCTGGCGGTGATCGGCGGCAACCATGGCATGACCGGCGCCCCCCTGCTCGGTGCGCGCGCCGCGCAGTTCCTGGGGGCGGGCAAGGTCCATATCGGCTTTCTCGCGCAGCCGGCGCCGCTGCTCGACCCGGTGCATCCGGAACTGATGCTGCATGCGCTGGATGGCCTGGCGGTCGGGGCGATGTCGGCACTGGTGATCGGCCCCGGACTCGGCACCGACGCCACGGCGCAGCGGCACTTCGCGCGGCTGCTGCAGGCACTTGCCGCGGCGCCGCTGCCGACGGTGCTAGACGCGGATGCGCTCAACCTGCTCGCCGCGGATCCCGCCCATGCGGGCGCGCTGGCCGCGGCACGCGCACCCTGCGTGATGACGCCGCACCCGCTTGAAGCGGCGCGCCTGATGGGCATCCCGGTGGCAGACGTGCAGCGCGACCGCATCGCGGCGGCTGCCGCGCTGGCGAGGCAATGGCAGGCGGTGGTTGTACTGAAGGGCTCGGGATCGGTGATCGCGGCGCCGGACGGCAGCCCCGCCGCGCTGAACCCGACCGGCAACGCGGCGCTGGCCAGCGCGGGCACCGGCGACGTGCTGGCCGGCATGATCGGCGCATTGCTGGCGCAAGGCATGCCGCCGCTGCCGGCCGCGCAGGCGGCGGTATGGATCCACGGCCAGGCGGCGGACGAGCTGGTCGCGCAAGGCACCGGGCCGGCTGGCGTGACCGCCAGCGAGCTGTATCTGCCCGCGCGCGCCGTGTTCAACCGTTTGCTTGGAGGGAGTGCCGGATAGCCGTCCCGGCGGGACGTCAGACAATGTCCGATAGCTGGCCGGCACGCTGGCTGCTATGTTGCAAGTGGTAACGATATGCCGTCTCAACCTGCCCGGAAAGCCACATCGCTGACGCTATACTTCCGGACTGCGACGCGGCTCGCGCCCCCCTGCAACCTGACTTGTCCTGCATGCCCACAGACCTTCACGCCTGGAACGCCCTGCTTCGGCACCATGACACGATTCGCGATGCACAGATGCGCGAGTGTTTCGATACCGAAGGCAAGCAGCGCGTCGCGCAGTTTTCGCTGGAAGCCGCCGGCCTCTATCTCGACTACTCGAAGAACCGCATCACGCCCGAGACCATGCGGCTGCTGGTGCAGCTGGCGGCCGAATCCGGTGTGCCGCAGCGGCGCGACGCGATGTTTGCCGGGGAGCATATCAATACCACCGAGGACCGCGCGGCGCTGCACGTTGCGCTGCGCGCCACCGCCGGCGATGGCTACAAGGTCGACGGCGAGCGCGTCATGCCGGCCATCCAGCAGGTGCTGGTGCGCATGCGCGATTTCTCCGAGCGCGTGCGCAGCGGCGCCTGGAAGGGCGCCACGGGCGAATCCATCACCGACGTCATCAACATCGGCATCGGCGGCTCCGACCTCGGGCCGCGCATGGTGTGCCGCGCGCTGTCGCACCTGTCCGACTCCGACGGCCAGCACGGCCCGCGCATGCACTTCGTCTCCAATGTCGATGGCACCGACCTCGCCGAGACGCTGGTGCGCCTCGACCCGCAGCGCACGCTGGTGATCGTCTGTTCCAAGACCTTCACCACGCTGGAAACCATGGCCAATGCGCGCAGCGCGCGTGCCTGGTTCATCGCCAACGGAGTGGCCGAGAGCGAGCTGGCCAAGCATTTCGTCGCGGTCTCGACCAATACCGACGCCGTGCGCGAGTTCGGCATCGATCCCGCCAACATGTTCGAGTTCTGGGACTGGATCGGCGGGCGCTTCTCGCTGTGGTCATCGGTCGGGCTGTCGATCACGCTGGCCGTGGGCTTCAACGCGTTCGCCGACCTGCTCGCCGGCGGCCGCGCCATGGACGAACACTTCCGTACCGCGCCGCTGGAACGCAACATGCCGGTGATCCTCGGCATGCTGGGCATCTGGTACCGCAATTTCTGGCACCTGCCGACCAGCTGCATAGCGCCCTACTCGACTTCGCTCGAACTGTTCCCCGCGTTCCTCCAGCAGCTGGAGATGGAGAGCAACGGCAAGTCAGTGCAGCTCGACGGGCAGCGCGTGCGCACGCATACCTCGCCTGTGGTGTGGGGCACGGCCGGCACCAATGGCCAGCATGCCTACTTCCAGCAGATCCACCAGGGCTCGCAAGTGGTGCCAGTGGATTTCGTGGCGCCGCTGGTGCCGCCGCGCCGGCTGCCGGGCCATCATGCCAAGCTGCTCGCCAACTGCTTCGCGCAGGCCGAGGCGCTGATGCGCGGCCGCAGCGCCGACGAGCTGCGCGCCGCCGGCCTGAGCGACGAAGTGCGCATCGCGCATATGGTGTTCGACGGAAACCGGCCCAGCAACACCTTGCTGATGGAGGACCTGACGCCGCACGTGCTGGGCGCGCTGATCGCGCTCTATGAGCACCGCACCTTCGTGCAGGGCGTGGTGTGGAAGATCAATTCGTTCGACCAGTGGGGCGTGGAGCTGGGGAAAATCCTGGCCAGGCCGATCGAGGCCGAGCTCACCGGCACCGGCACCGGCACCGGCAGCGGCACCGGCACCGGCCAGCACGATGCCTCGACCTCGGCGCTGATCGAGCGCGCCCGCGCGGTGCTGAAGGCAGGCGCTGCCAGCTAAGGCATCAGACGCATCAGACCTCTGCGCCCATCCATTCGTCGCTGGCCACCCGGCCGGCGTCGATGGTCAGGATGCGCCCGCAGCGTGCCGCCACCGAGCGGTCATGCGTCACCAGTACCAGCGTCGAGCCGGCATCGCGGTTGAGCGCGAACATCAGCGCGATCACCGCCTCGCCGGTGGCCGTGTCGAGGCTGCCGGTCGGCTCGTCGGCAAACAGGATGTCGGGTCGCGCGACGAACGCGCGTGCCAGCGCCACGCGCTGCTGCTCGCCGCCCGACAGCGTGCGCGGATAGTGACTCAGGCGCGCACCGAGGCCGACGCGCTCCAGCATGTCCATCGCGCGCTCACGCACCTGCGACGTTTCACCGCGCAACTCAAGCGGCAGCATCACGTTCTCCAGCGCGGTCAGATGCCCCACCAGCTGGAACGACTGGAACACAAAGCCGACATGCCGGCCACGCAGCGCCGCGCGCTGGTCCTCGTCCAGTGCATACAGATCCTGTCCGTGCAGGCGCACCGTGCCCGCGCTGGGCAGGTCCAGCCCGGCCAGCAGGCCCAGCAGCGTCGACTTGCCCGACCCGGATGCGCCGACGATGGCCAGCGTTTCGCCCGGCGTGACGGAAAACGACACGTCGTGCAAAATCGTCAGCGAACCTGTCGTGTCGGCTACGGTCTTTCCAAGGGACTCGACGGCAAGAATGGAAGAGGACATGGATAAAATGATCCGAGTGGTCCGAGTGATCCGGGGCAAGAGGCGCAGACTGCTGCTGGCAGCCGCGGTGACGCTGACGATGCTGGGCGGGATGCAGCCGGCGCAGGCCGCAGCGCCTGCGCTGCTGGTGCTGGGCGACAGCCTGTCCGCCGAATACGGCATCACGCGCGGCACCGGCTGGGTCACGCTGCTGCAAGACCGGCTCAGGCAAGAGCGCTTCGATTATAACGTCGTCAATGCCAGCATCAGCGGCGAGACCACCATCGGCGGCAAGACCCGCTTGCCGGACCTGCTGTCGCGGCACAAGCCGGCAATCGTGGTGGTGGAGCTGGGTGCCAACGACGCCCTGCGCGGCCTGCCGCTGCAGACCACGGAGTCCAATCTGCGCCAGATTGTCAGCAGCGCGCAGAAGGCCGGTGCCGGGGTGCTGCTGGTCGGCATGCGCATCCCGCCTAACTATGGCCAGGACTACACCGAAAAGTTCTTCTCGCTGTATCCGAAGCTGGCCAGCGAATTCAAGGTGCGGCTGGTGCCATTCTTCCTCGACAAGGTGATGGCCCGGCAGGACTGGTTCCAGCCGGACCGCATCCACCCCACTGCCGAGGCGCAGCCCGCGCTGCTGGAGACGGTGTGGCCGCAGCTCAGGCCGATGCTCAGGCGCACCGCTGACAAGTAGGCGCCTGCGACGAAGCCTCCACAAACAAAAACCCCTGCCGCCATGGCAGGGGTTTTTTGCTGACGGCGCACGGCGTGGCGCGTGCCAGCCTTGCTAAGCCTTACTGCCCCCCCTGCGCCTGCGTGCCCGCCGGCGTCATCAGCTTGACCTTGGAGCGCGCCTTCAGGCTTTCGTAGAAGGCCTGCAGGTCGGCCTGGCCGGCAAGCTGCGACAGTTGCTGCGCTTCGGCCTGGCGTTGCGCCGGGTTGGCCTGCGCCGGCTGGCTGACCTTGGAGATGCGATAGACGGCATAGCCATCGGCGCCCAGGTCGACACCAACCACCGCGGGCAGCTTGCTGGCATCGGCCCGCAGCACTGCTTCGACCGCCTTCGGCGGCACGCCCTCGGCCTTGGCGCGCGACACGGTCTGCACCGCACCAAAACCATCGGTGCTGTCGGCCTTCTTCAGCGCCTCCAGGCGCGCCTCGCCATCCTTGCGTGCCAGCTCTGCAGCCTGCTGGGCAATATAGCCCTCGCGCACCTTGGCCTCCACCTCTTCGAACTTGCGCACGGTGGCCGGGCGATAGTCGACGATGCGCGCGGCCACCAGCGTGTTCGGCGCGACCTGGACGGCTTCGGTATTGCGCTTCTTCTGGACCGACTCTTCGCTGAACAGTGCCTTCAGCAACTTCTCGTTGTTGAGCGGATTCTGCGCGCCCAGGGCCGGGTTCGGCTGGCGGGTCACGTTATCGGCGGTCTGGATCGTCAGCTTGTACTTGTCGGCGGCCGGCTTCAGGCTGTCGGCCTGTTCGTACACCGTGTTGCCGAAGGCGTCGGCCTGCTCGGCGAACTTCTTGTCGGCGAACTGCTTGCGCAGTTCGGCTTCCAGTTCGGTGCGCACGGCTTCAAGCGGCCTGGTTTCCGACGCCTTGATGCCGGTCAGCTTGATGATGTGGTAGCCATAGTCGGTCTCGACCACGTCGCTGATCTGGCCATCCTTGAGCGCGTACATCGCGTCCTCGAACGGCTTGACCAGCGCGCCCCGGCCCATGAAGCCGAGGTCTCCGCCCTTCTCCGCCGAGCCCGGATCCTGCGACTGCTTCTTTGCCACGTCGGCAAAGGTCTCGGGATGCTTGCGCAGTTCGTCCAGCAGCTTGGCCGCCTTGTCCTTGGCGGCCTGGCGTTCAGCCGCCGGCGCATCCTTCGGCGCAACGATCAGGATATGGCTGGCACGGCGCTGCTCATCGGTACGGAAGCGCGCGATATTGCTTTCGTAGTAGGACTTCAGCTCTTCCGGCGTGACCGCCTGCGCGGCGGCCAGCGCTTCACCCGACAGCACCAGGTATTCGACCTTGGCCTGCTCTGGCACCGAGAACGCCGACTGGTGGCTGTCATAGTAAGCCTTCAGCGCAGCGGCATCGGGCTGCACCTTGGCGGTGTAGCTGGCCGGCTTGAACACCAGCGCCTGCACATCTCGCTGCTGATCGCGCACGGCGATCAGGCGGTCGAGCAGCGACTTGGGCATGAACGCCGTTGCGGCCACCGATGCGCCCAGTTGCTGCGTCGCCAGCTCGAAGCGCATGCGGGCATCGAACTGCTCGGGCGTCATGCCCTGCGACTGCAGCAGCTGCAGGTAAGCCTTGTCATCGACCTTGCCGTCGGCCTTGCGCGGCAGCTGGGCGATCGCCGGCAGGTTGCTGATTTCCTCGAGCAGCTTGGCATCCGACACGGTCAGGTGCTCGCGCGCCACAGTATTGGCCATCACACGCTGCAGAATCAGCTGGTCCAGTACCGACTTGCGGGCTTCCGGGCCTTCGAACTGGCGCGGATCGTAGTTGTTGCCCAGGATCTGGCGCGCACGCTCGCTCTGGTCACGCACGACGTTGTCGACTTCCTGCACGCTGATGGCCCGGCCATCGACCTTGGCCGCATCGTGCGAGCTGTCCATGAAGCGCGAGTAGCTCTCCACGCCGAAGAACACGAACGACGGGAAAACAAGCACCAGCAGCAGCAAGAGCATCAGGCGCCGGTTGTTGCGTACGAAATCAAGCATGCGGATTCGGGTAATGGATTGGCACGAAAGACAAACTTCGCGATTCTAGCAGGAGCCGGTGGTGGCGGACCTTTTGTGGCGGGCGACAAGCACTCCGCACAAATGAAAAACGCCCGCTGAAGCGGGCGTTTCATAAAACTGGCGGAGTGGACGGGACTCGCCCACATCCCGCGGGCCGCGGCTGCGCTTGCAAGCGCAGCCCTTCGAGTCCCGCCGGAAGCCGCGCAGGCGGCTTCCTCCACTCCGCACAAATGAAAAACGCCCGCTGAAGCGGGCGTTTCATAAAACTGGCGGAGTGGACGGGACTCGAACCCGCGACCCCCGGCGTGACAGGCCGGTATTCTAACCGACTGAACTACCACTCCTTTGTCGGTTGCTTCCTGACGCATATTTGCCGCGATTGCGATGGGGAACGTGGTGGGTGCTGAGGGGCTCGAACCCCCGACCTACGCCTTGTAAGGGCGCCGCTCTACCAACTGAGCTAAGCACCCGTTCGACCATCGCAGGCACGCTGCCTGCAGGTTGCTTTCGCTTCGCACCTCGCGGCAGTTGCCGTGGTTTGCGTTGCGAGGGCGCAAGTGTAATACAGGAGATTTCAGTTTGCCAAGGCCGTGCGCATAATCGGCATAGGGGGCAGCCGCACTGGCTGCGCCCCTGCCACACCACCCGGCATGCGGGTCCGCACCGGGCGGTTCGAGAGGTTGAGGTTAAGTGAGGCGGGGCATGCCCAACTGATCGAAGTAGGCGATGGTCAGGACTCGGTTCAGCGAGTCCCCGCTGTTGCGCCACCAGCACCGGCCACTCGCCGCTACTTGCCTGGCGGCGTCAGCTGTAGCACCCAGGGCACGCAACTCTCGGTAAATGACCCGACCACGGCGCCAGTGCTTGAGCTGGATGGCTCGCAGCCGGTGACGCATCCACTTGTCCAGCTCTCGCCAGATCTTGGGCGTTTGCGCCA
>NZ_AUFE01000081.1 GCF_000426345.1 Cupriavidus phytohabitans
GGCCGTACCGTCGGCGCCGGCGTCGTGGCAAAGATCCTCGACTAAGCTGTTCGATTGCGAACGCGGCACCAACCGGCCGCGTTCGTTGCCAGAAAAGGGTTGGCGCAAGCGCCAGCTCTAAGTAGTTCTAGGGGTATAGCTCAACTGGCAGAGCGTCGGTCTCCAAAACCGAAGGTTGGGGGTTCGATTCCCTCTGCCCCTGCCAAATCAATCAGCCGCGTCGCGAGGAGCAATCGTGACGCGGCTTAGTCTCGTTTGCGAAACATGGCCAATCCCAATGTTGAAACCGTGAACGCCAACAGCGGCAAGTGGATGCTCGGCGTCGCGGTGCTGCTGGTGGTTGCCGGCGTCATCGGTTTCTATGCACTCGCACAGCAACCGTCTTATGTACGTGGCGCTGCGCTGTTCGGCGGTATTGCACTGGGTGTAGTGGTTGCACTGGTGTCGGCACCGGGCAAGGACTTCATTGGGTTCGCCAAGGAATCGTATCGGGAAGTTCGCAAGGTCGTCTGGCCGACGCGCAAGGAATCCGGGCAGATGACGGGGCTGGTCTTCGTCTTTGTCGTCATCATGGCACTGTTCCTGTGGTCGGCGGACAAGCTCATTGAGTGGATCGTGTTTTCGCTCGTACTGGGCTGGAAATAAGAGGTAGCACATGACGGATAACGCTCAGCAGGAAACCACCGCGCCGGAATCGCCTTCATCGAAGAAGCGCTGGTATGTCGTGCATGCCTACTCCGGCATGGAGAAGAGCGTGCAGCGCGCGCTGCAGGAGCGCATCGACCGCGCCGAGATGCAGGACAAATTTGGCCGCATCCTGGTGCCGTCCGAAGAAGTCGTGGAAATCAAGGGTGGTCACAAGTCGGTGACAGAACGCCGTTTCTTCCCGGGCTACGTGCTGGTGGAAATGGAAATGACCGACGAAACCTGGCACCTGGTGAAGAACACCAGCAAGGTCACCGGTTTCGTGGGCGGCGCCCGCAACCGCCCGAGCCCGATTTCGCAGCGCGAAGTCGACAAGATCATGACCCAGATGCAGGAAGGGGTCGAGAAGCCGCGTCCCAAGACGCTGTTCGAGGTGGGCGAAATGGTGCGCGTCAAGGACGGTCCGTTCACCGACTTCAACGGCAACGTGGAAGAAGTGAACTATGAGAAATCGCGCCTGCGTGTCTCGGTCACCATCTTCGGACGTGCGACGCCGGTCGAGCTCGAGTTCGGCCAGGTCGAGAAGGTTTAAGGAATTTGCGGGCTGTCGGCCGAGAGGGCGGCAACCGCAACGGCGGCGCCCCTGGGTGTTGCCAAAGAGGAGCGTGAGGCCGTGCCACCGGTGCGGCGACAGCGCGTTACGACTCAACAGGATCGCAACCCCCGAGTGGGGCGATCCGGATTGGAGTAGAAATGGCCAAGAAGATCATTGGCTTTATCAAGCTGCAGATTCCGGCTGGTAAGGCAAATCCCTCCCCGCCCGTTGGTCCCGCACTGGGTCAGCGTGGTCTGAACATCATGGAGTTCTGCAAGGCGTTCAACGCCCAGACCCAAGGCATGGAGCCTGGTCTGCCGGTGCCGGTGGTGATTACCGCCTTCGCCGATAAGAGCTTCACCTTCGTGATGAAGTCGCCGCCGGCGACCGTGCTGATCAAGAAGGCAGCCGGCATCACCAAGGGTTCGCCGAAGCCCCATACCGACAAGGTTGGCAAGATCACCCGCGCCCAGGCTGAAGAAATCGCCAAGGCCAAGAACGCTGACCTGACTGCCGCCGACCTGGACGCCGCCGTGCGTACCATCGCCGGTTCGGCTCGTTCGATGGGCATCACCGTGGAGGGTCTGTAAATGGCTAAGGTTTCCAAGCGCGTCGCTGCCAACAAGGCGAAGATCGAGCGTACCAAGTTCTACCCGATCGACGAGGCCCTGGGCCTGGTGAAGGGCTGCGCCTCGGCGAAGTTCGACGAGTCGATCGACGTGGCCGTGCAACTGGGCATCGACGCCAAGAAGTCGGACCAGGTGGTTCGTGGTTCCGTGGTGCTGCCCGCCGGTACCGGCAAGTCGGTGCGCGTGGCTGTGTTCGCCCAGGGCGACAAGGCCGAGGCCGCCAAGGCCGCCGGTGCTGACATCGTCGGCATGGAAGACCTGGCCGAGCAAGTCAAGGCCGGCAACCTGAACTTCGACGTCGTGATCGCTTCGCCGGACACGATGCGTATCGTCGGTACGCTGGGCCAGATCCTGGGCCCGCGCGGCCTGATGCCGAACCCGAAGGTCGGTACCGTGACCCCCGACGTGGCCCAGGCTGTGAAGAACGCCAAGGCCGGTCAGGTTCAGTTCCGTGTCGACAAGGCCGGTATCATCCACGCCACCATCGGGCGCCGTTCGTTCGAAGACGCCGCGCTGAAGAGCAACCTGTCGGCGCTGCTGGACGCGCTGGTCAAGGCCAAGCCGGCCACCAGCAAGGGCGTGTACCTGCGCAAGATCGCCGTTTCGTCGACCATGGGCGTCGGCGTGCGTGTCGACCAGGCTACGCTGGCTGCCTGAGCTGACGGCAAATTGCTGACCGGCACCCGATAACACCGGTCGGCAAGAAGAATTGAAGACCCTGGCCAATGGCGAGGGTCGTCTCCGGACCGCAAGGAATGGAGGATGGCTTTGGGCAGTGGTGCCCGCAGGATGCGCAAGCATCGGCAGGCACCGCTGGTTATCAAAGACCGCTGGTGTCCTTGTCCGCGGCAGTGTTGCGGAAAGGGCTTAATCGGTCGGAACGTGCGGGAGGGCTTCCAAGCCTGAGCGACGTCCTCCGGCCAGCCAGCGCAGATGGCGCACCCGAAGGGATTGAAGCAACCGGGCACTGACCCGGGTGATTCGGGCCAATCGGACGCCGTTCGTTTGTGCTGACGTGAAGGCTCCGGTATTGCCGGAGACATAAGCGTCATTTTGGAGCTTAACCGTGCCACTCAATATTGAAGATAAGAAGGCCGTCGTTGCTGAGGTCTCGGCGCAAGTCGCCAAGGCCCAGACCATCGTCGTGGCCGAATATCGCGGCATTGCGGTTGGCGATCTGACCAAGCTGCGCGCTACCGCTCGCCAGCAAGGCGTGTACCTGCGTGTTCTGAAGAACACGCTGGCTCGCCGCGCCGTCGAAGGTACGCCGTTTGCAGGCCTCGCAGAGCAGATGACCGGTCCGCTGATCTACGGTATTTCCGAAGATGCAGTGGCCTCGGCCAAGGTTCTGAACGACTTCGCCAAGACCAACGACAAGCTGGTCCTGCGCGCCGGGTCGTATGACGGCAGGGTTCTCGACGCTGCCGCCGTGAAGGCGCTGGCCTCGATCCCGAGCCGCGACGAACTGATTGCTCAGCTGCTGGGCGTGATGCAGGCACCGGTGTCGGGCTTCGCCCGTCTGCTGGCTGCTCTGGCCGCCAAGAAGGAAGAAGGCGCTCCCGCGGAAGCGGAAGCTGCTGGCGCCTAAGGCAATCCAGGCCGCGCATCGAAAGATCGCATTACCGATACCGAATCAAATCTAGTAGGAGTATTTCAAATGGCAATCACCAAAGACGACATCCTGGAAGCCGTTGGCGCGATGTCCGTGATGGAACTGAACGACCTGGTCAAGGCGTTCGAAGAGAAGTTTGGCGTGTCGGCTGCTGCCATGGCCGTGGCTGCTGCTCCGGGCGCTGGCGGTGCCGCCGCTGCTGAAGAGCAGACCGAGTTCAACGTGATCCTGGCCGAAGTCGGCGCCAACAAGGTTGGCGTGATCAAGGCCGTTCGCGAAATCACCGGCCTGGGCCTGAAGGAAGCCAAGGACCTGGTCGATGGCGCACCGAAGCCCGTCAAGGAAGGCGTGGACAAGGCCGCTGCTGCCGAAGCCAAGAAGAAGCTGGAAGACGCCGGCGCGAAGGTCGACGTCAAGTAATGCTGTACTCGCGTGCCTTTGCGGCACGCGAATGGGGCTGGCAAAGGGAAATTCCCGGCGCCAGCCTTTTTGCGCTTGTGCGATTGTGTTTTAGTCACCACTCAGCGCAGTGGCAAAGTCGCAAAAAGTGATCTTTGCGAGTCCCGGCGACACTTGATTTGCCGGCAACTCAGCAGAGGCCAAACATCAGTGGCACACTAAGTGGTTGCTGCTGATGTTTGTCTTCTGAACCGACTGCAGAAGACAAGTTTGGTCGGGTGTCCCCCGGGCGAGTGCAGGCGTTGCGCTGATGCGACGACCACACCGCCCGCAGCGTGCGGGCACCGTCAGCCAGAGGTTGGTAGCGGCCAACCGCCAAATCCCCTCCCAGTCGCTGAACACCTCAGGCACGGCCAGGTCCAGCCGTCCTGCGATGATTCGGAGATCCCATGGCGTACAGCTTCACCGAAAAGAAGCGCATTCGCAAAAGCTTTGCGAAGCGCGCTACGGTACATCAGGTTCCATTCCTGCTTGCCACCCAGATTGAATCCTACACCCAGTTCTTGCAAGCGGAAACGCCGACCGCGCGTCGCAAGACCGAAGGCCTCCAGGCCGCTTTCAACGCAATCTTCCCGATCTCCTCGCATAACGGGCTCGCCCGTATGGAGTTCGTCTCTTACCACCTGTCCAACCCGCCGTTCGACGTCAAGGAATGTCAACAGCGTGGCCTGACTTTCCATTCGGCCCTGCGCGCCAAGGTTCGCCTGATCATCAACGATCGCGAGAACCCGGGCAAGGTCAAGGAAGTAAAGGAGCAGGAAGTCTACATGGGCGAAATCCCGCTGATGACTTCCACCGGTTCGTTCGTGATCAACGGCACCGAGCGTGTCATCGTCTCGCAGCTGCACCGCTCGCCGGGCGTGTTCTTCGAGCACGACAAGGGCAAGACCCACAGCTCGGGCAAGCTGCTGTTCTCGGCACGTATCATCCCCTACCGCGGCTCGTGGCTCGACTTCGAATTCGACCCGAAGGACATCCTGTACTTCCGCGTCGACCGCCGCCGCAAGATGCCGGTGACGATCCTGCTGAAGTCGATCGGCCTGACCCCGGAACAGATCCTCGCGCATTTCTTCGTGTTCGACAACTTCACGCTGCAGTCGGAAGGCGCGCAGCTGGAGTTCGTGCCCGAGCGCCTGCGCGGTGAAGTCGCGCGCTTCGACATCGCCGACAAGAACGGCCGCGTGGTCGTGGAGAAGGACAAGCGGATCAACGCCAAGCACATCCGCGACCTGGACTCGGCCGGCACCAAGCTCATCAGCGTGCCGGAAGACTACCTGCTGGGCCGCGTGCTGGCCAAGAACATCATCGACCCGGATACCGGCGAGGTGATTGCCAACGCCAACGACGAGCTGACCGAAACGTTGCTGGAAAACCTGCGCGAAGCCGGCGTCAAGCAGATCCAGACCCTGTACACCAACGACCTGGACCAGGGCCCGTACATGTCGCAGACCCTGCGCGTGGACGAGACCGCCGACCAGACCGCCGCGCGTATCGCGATCTACCGCATGATGCGCCCAGGCGAGCCGCCGACCGAGGAAGCCGTGGAAGCGCTGTTCCAGCGCCTGTTCTACAGCGAGGAGTCGTACGACCTGTCGCGCGTTGGCCGCATGAAGGTCAACAGCCGCCTGGGTCGCCCCAGCGGTGAAGGCGCCATGGTGCTGCAGGACGAGGACATCCTCGAGACCATCAAGATCCTGGTCAACCTGCGCAACGGCA
The DNA here is from genome assembly GCF_000426345.1 of Cupriavidus phytohabitans. Lineage (GTDB taxonomy): Bacteria > Pseudomonadota > Gammaproteobacteria > Burkholderiales > Burkholderiaceae > Cupriavidus. The sequence goes on from NZ_AUFE01000081.1 coordinate 5,657, forward strand.
AGGGCGAGGTCGATGATATCGACCACCTGGGCAACCGTCGCGTGCGTTGCGTCGGCGAACTGGCCGAGAACCAGTTCCGCGCCGGCCTGTCGCGCGTGGAGCGTGCCGTCAAGGAACGTCTGGGCCAGGCCGAGACCGAGAACCTGATGCCGCACGACCTGATCAACTCGAAGCCGATCTCGTCGGCGATCCGCGAGTTCTTCGGTTCGTCGCAGCTGTCGCAGTTCATGGACCAGACCAACCCGCTGTCCGAGATCACGCACAAGCGCCGTGTCTCCGCACTGGGCCCGGGCGGTCTGACCCGCGAGCGTGCTGGCTTTGAAGTCCGCGACGTGCACCCGACCCACTATGGCCGCGTGTGCCCGATCGAAACGCCGGAAGGTCCGAACATCGGTCTGATCAACTCGCTGGCACTGTATGCGCGCCTGAACGAGTACGGCTTCCTGGAAACCCCGTACCGCAAGGTCGAGAACAGCAAGCTGACCGACCAGGTCGACTACCTGTCCGCGATCGAGGAAGGCAAGTACGTGGTGGCGCAGGCCAACGCGACAGTCGACGCCGAAGGCAACCTGACCGACGAACTGGTGTCGGCGCGTGAAGGTTCCGAGCGTGAAACCCGTATGGTGACGCCGGACCGCGTGCAGTACATCGACGTGGCGCCGTCGCAGATCGTGTCGGCCGCTGCCTCGCTGGTGCCGTTCCTGGAACACGATGACGCGAACCGTGCACTGATGGGCGCGAACATGCAGCGTCAGGCCGTGCCCTGCCTGCGTCCGGACAAGCCGCTGGTCGGTACCGGCATCGAGCGCACCGTCGCGGTCGACTCGGGTACCGCCGTGCAGGCCATGCGTGGCGGCCTGGTGGACTACGTCGACGCGATGCGTATCGTGATCCGCGTGAATGATGACGAAGCCGTGGCCGGTGAAGTCGGCGTGGACATCTACAACCTGATCAAGTACACGCGCTCGAACCAGAACACCAACATCAACCAGCGTCCGATGGTGAAGGTTGGCGACCACGTGGCCCGCGGCGACGTGATTGCCGACGGCGCCTCGACCGACCTGGGCGAGTTGGCGCTCGGCCAGAACATGCTGGTGGCGTTCATGCCGTGGAACGGCTACAACTTCGAGGATTCGATCCTGATCTCGGAGCGTGTGGTGGCCGAAGACCGCTATACCTCGATCCACATCGAGGAACTGTCGGTCGTTGCCCGCGACACCAAGCTGGGACCCGAGGAAATCACGCGCGATATCTCTAACCTGGCCGAAGCCCAGCTGGCTCGCCTGGACGAGTCGGGCATCACCTACATCGGCGCCGAGGTTGAAGCCGGCGACGTGCTGGTGGGCAAGGTCACGCCGAAGGGCGAGACCCAGCTGACTCCGGAAGAGAAGCTGCTGCGCGCGATCTTCGGCGAGAAGGCGTCGGATGTGAAGGACACCTCGCTGCGCGTGCCGTCGGGCATGAGCGGCATCGTGATCGACGTCCAGGTCTTCACCCGCGAAGGCGTGACCCGCGACAAGCGTGCCCAGTCGATCATCGACGACGAACTGAAGCGCTACCGCCTGGACCTGAACGACCAGCTGCGTATCGTGGAAGGCGATGCCTTCCAGCGTCTGGAGCGCCTGCTGATCGACAAGACCGTCAACGGCGGTCCGAAGAAGCTGGCCAAGGGCGCCAAGATCACCAAGGAATACCTGGCTGACGTCGACAAGTACCACTGGTTCGACATCCGTCCGGCGGACGAGGAACTGGCTGCCCAGCTGGAAGCCGTCAAGGAAGCCATCGAGCAGAAGCGCCACGAGTTCGACCTCGCCTTCGAAGAGAAGCGCAAGAAGCTGACGCAGGGCGATGAACTGCCGCCGGGCGTGATCAAGATGGTCAAGGTCTACCTGGCCGTCAAGCGCCGCCTGCAGCCTGGCGACAAGATGGCAGGCCGTCACGGTAACAAGGGTGTGGTGTCGAAGATCGTCCCGATCGAAGACATGCCGTACATGGCGGACGGTACCCCGGCCGACATCGTGCTGAACCCGCTGGGCGTGCCGTCGCGGATGAACGTGGGCCAGATCCTGGAAACCCACCTGGGCTGGGCCGCGCGCGGCCTGGGCCAGCGCATCGGCGACATGCTCAAGGCATCGGCCAAGGCGCAGGAACTGCGCACGCTGCTCTCGCAGATCTACAACGAGAGCGGCAAGCCGGAAGACCTGGACAGCCTGAGCGACGCCGAAGTGCTGGAGCTGGCGCACAACCTGAAGAAGGGTGTGCCGTTCGCGACCCCGGTGTTCGATGGTGCGCACGAGAGGGAAATCAAGCGCATGCTCGACCTGGCCTACCCGGACGAGATCGCGGCCGAGAAAGGCCTGACCGCGTCCAAGCAGCAGGTCACGCTGCACGATGGCCGCACCGGCGAAGCGTTCGAGCGTCCGGTCACGCTGGGTGTGATGCACATGCTGAAGCTGCACCACCTGGTCGACGACAAGATGCACGCACGTTCCACCGGCCCGTACTCGCTGGTGACGCAGCAGCCGCTGGGCGGCAAGGCCCAGTTCGGTGGCCAGCGTTTCGGTGAGATGGAAGTGTGGGCACTGGAAGCCTACGGCGCGTCGTACGTGCTGCAGGAAATGCTGACGGTCAAGTCCGATGACGTGAACGGCCGTACCAAGGTGTACGAGAACATCGTCAAGGGCGAGCACTCGATCGACGCCGGCATGCCGGAATCGTTCAACGTGCTGGTGAAGGAAATCCGCTCGCTGGGTATCGACATCGACCTCGACCGCTACTGATCGAGACGATGCGGGTGCCGGCCGCGGCGGGCACCCACCAGCGCAGGATTTCCCACAGGATTGAATGCCACGGCACCGGACAGACTCCGGCGCGGTGGCGAAACAAGGAGTTGCAATGAAAGCATTGCTCGATCTCTTTAAGCAGGTACAGCAGGAAGAGCAGTTCGACGCGATCAAGATCGGCCTGGCCTCGCCCGAGAAGATCCGTTCGTGGTCGTACGGCGAAGTCAAGAAGCCGGAAACGATCAACTACCGTACGTTCAAGCCTGAACGCGACGGCCTGTTCTGCGCCAAGATCTTTGGCCCGATCAAGGACTACGAGTGCCTGTGCGGCAAGTACAAGCGCCTGAAGCACCGCGGCGTGATCTGCGAGAAGTGCGGCGTTGAAGTGACGCTGGCCAAGGTGCGCCGCGAGCGCATGGGCCACATCGAACTGGCCGCGCCGACCGCGCACATCTGGTTCCTGAAGTCGCTGCCGTCGCGTCTGGGCATGGTCCTGGACATGACGCTGCGCGACATCGAGCGCGTGCTGTACTTTGAAGCATTCGTGGTGCTCGAGCCAGGCATGACCCCGCTCAAGAAGAGCCAGATCATGTCCGAAGACGACTACCTGGCGAAGTGCGACGAGTACGGCGAGGGCGAGTTCGTCGCCATGATGGGTGCCGAGGGCATCCGTGAACTGCTGCGCGGCATCGACATCGAGAAGCAGATCGAACAGATCCGCGCCGAACTGCAGGCCACCGGCTCCGAAGCCAAGATCAAGAAGTTCGCCAAGCGCCTGAAGGTGCTCGAGGCCTTCCAGCGTTCGGGCATCAAGCCCGAGTGGATGATCCTCGAAGTGCTGCCGGTGTTGCCGCCCGAGCTGCGCCCGCTGGTGCCGCTGGATGGTGGCCGCTTCGCGACCTCGGACCTGAACGACCTGTATCGCCGCGTCATCAACCGTAACAACCGCCTGAAGCGCCTGCTGGAGCTGAAGGCGCCTGAAATCATCGTGCGCAACGAAAAGCGCATGCTGCAGGAAGCGGTTGACTCGCTGCTGGACAACGGCCGTCGCGGCAAGGCGATGACCGGTGCCAACAAGCGTCCGCTGAAGTCCCTGGCCGAAATGATCAAGGGCAAGGGCGGCCGTTTCCGTCAGAACCTGCTGGGCAAGCGCGTCGACTACTCGGGCCGTTCGGTCATCGTGGTGGGCCCGACGCTCAAGCTGCACCAGTGCGGCCTGCCCAAGCTGATGGCGCTCGAGCTGTTCAAGCCGTTCATCTTCCACAAGCTGGAAACGATGGGCATCGCCACCACCATCAAGGCGGCGAAGAAGGAAGTCGAAAGCCAGACCCCGGTGGTGTGGGACATCCTCGAAGAGGTGATCCGCGAGCACCCGGTGATGCTGAACCGTGCGCCGACGCTGCACCGCCTGGGCATCCAGGCGTTCGAGCCGGTGCTGATCGAAGGCAAGGCCATCCAGCTGCACCCGCTGGTCTGCGCGGCGTTCAACGCCGACTTCGACGGTGACCAGATGGCTGTCCACGTCCCGCTGTCGCTGGAAGCGCAGATGGAAGCCCGCACCCTGATGCTGGCCTCCAACAACGTGCTGTTCCCGGCCAACGGCGACCCGTCGATCGTCCCGTCGCAAGACGTGGTGCTGGGTCTGTACTACACGACCCGCGACAAGATCAACGGCAAGGGCGAGGGCATGACCTTCGCCGACATCAGCGAAGTGATCCGCGCCTACGAGAACAAGGAAGTCGAACTGGCTTCCCGCGTGAACGTGCGTATCACCGAGTATGAGCTGGTCGACAAGGACGCCGAAGGCGACGCCCGTTTCGCACCCAAGGTCACGCTTCAGGCCACCACGGTTGGCCGCGCGATCCTGTCCGAGATCCTGCCGAAGGGCCTGCCGTTCTCGGTGCTGAACAAGCCGCTCAAGAAGAAGGAAATCTCGCGCCTGATCAACACCGCGTTCCGCAAGTGCGGCCTGCGCGAGACCGTGATCTTCGCCGACAAGCTGCTGCAGTCGGGCTTCCGCCTGGCGACCCGCGCCGGTATCTCGATCGCGATCGACGACATGCTGGTGCCGCCCGCCAAGGAGAAGATCATCGCCGAGGCCTCGGCCAAGGTGAAGGAATACGACAAGCAGTACATGTCGGGTCTGGTGACCGACCAAGAACGCTACAACAACGTCGTGGATATCTGGGGCGCCGCCGGCGACCAGGTGGGCAAGGCGATGATGGAGCAGCTCCAGCACGAGGACGTGGTCGACCGCGAAGGCAAGACCGTGAAGCAAGAGTCGTTCAACTCCATCTACATGATGGCCGACTCGGGCGCACGGGGTTCCGCCGCGCAGATCCGCCAGCTGGCCGGTATGCGTGGCCTGATGGCCAAGCCGGATGGCTCGATCATTGAAACGCCGATTACGGCGAACTTCCGTGAAGGCCTGAACGTTCTGCAGTACTTCATCTCGACCCACGGTGCCCGTAAGGGTCTGGCGGATACGGCACTGAAGACCGCGAACTCGGGTTACCTGACCCGTCGTCTGGTCGACGTGACGCAGGATCTGGTCGTGGTGGAAGACGATTGCGGCACCTCCAACGGCGTGGCCATGAAGGCCCTGGTCGAAGGCGGTGAAGTGATCGAAGCCCTGCGCGACCGTATTCTCGGCCGTGTGACCGTGGCCGATGTGGTGAACCCGGAAACCCAGGAAACCGCGATCGAATCGGGCACGCTGCTGGACGAAGATCTGGTCGAGCTGATCGACAATATCGGCGTGGACGAAGTCAAGGTCCGCACCCCGCTGTCGTGCGACACGCGCTACGGCCTGTGCGGCAAGTGCTATGGCCGCGACCTGGGCCGCGGCGTGCTGGTGAACTCCGGCGAAGCGGTGGGCGTGATTGCCGCCCAGTCGATCGGTGAGCCGGGCACGCAGCTGACCATGCGTACGTTCCACATCGGTGGCGCGGCATCGCGTGCGGCAGTGGCATCGAGCGTGGAAGCCAAGGCGACCGGTACCGTGCGTTTCACGGCGACCATGCGTTACGTCACCAATGCGAAGGGCGAACTGATCGTCATCTCGCGTTCGGGCGAGGCGCTGATCACCGACGACCACGGCCGCGAGCGCGAGCGTCACAAGATCCCGTACGGCGCCACGCTGCTGGTGCAGGACGGCCAGGCGATCAAGGCTGGCACGCAGCTGGCCACGTGGGACGCGCTGACTCGCCCGATCGTTTCGGAATACACCGGCACGACCAAGTTCGAGAACGTTGAAGAAGGCGTGACCGTCGCCAAGCAGATGGACGAAGTGACGGGCCTGTCGACCCTGGTGGTGATCGACGCCAAGCGCCGCACGGCTGCAACCAAGGGCATCCGCCCGCAGGTGAAGCTGCTCGACGCCAACGGCCAGGAAGTGAAGATCCCGGGCACGGACCACTCCGTGACCATCGGCTTCCAGGTTGGCGCGCTGATTACCGTGAAGGACGGCCAGCAGGTGCACGTGGGTGAAGTGCTCGCGCGTATCCCGACCGAATCGCAGAAGACCCGCGACATTACCGGTGGTCTGCCGCGTGTGGCCGAGCTGTTCGAAGCGCGTTCGCCGAAGGACGCCGCCGTGCTGGCGGAAGTCACCGGCACGACCTCGTTCGGCAAGGACACGAAGGGCAAGCAGCGCCTGGTCATTACCGACCTGGACGGCAATGCCCACGAGTTCCTGATCGCGAAGGAAAAGCAGGTGCTGGTGCACGACGGCCAGGTGGTGAACAAGGGCGAAATGATCGTGGAAGGTCCGGCGGACCCGCACGACATCCTGCGCCTGAAGGGCATCGAAGAGCTGGCGCACTACATCGTGGACGAAGTGCAGGACGTGTACCGTCTGCAGGGCGTGAAGATCAACGACAAGCACATCGAGGTGATTGTTCGCCAGATGCTGCGTCGTGTGCAGATCGCCGACGTGGGCGACACCAAGTTCATCCCGGGTGAACAGGTGGAGCGCTCGGAACTGCTCGACGAGAACGACCGCGTGATCGCCGAAGGCAAGCGTCCGGCGACCTACGAGAACCTGCTGCTGGGTATTACCAAGGCGTCGCTGTCGACCGACAGCTTCATCTCGGCGGCATCGTTCCAGGAAACCACGCGCGTGCTGACCGAAGCCGCGATCATGGGCAAGACCGACGACCTGCGTGGTCTGAAGGAAAACGTGATCGTCGGCCGTCTGATCCCGGCCGGTACCGGCCTGGCCTACCACCGTGCCCGCAAGGCACGCGAGGCCTCCGAGCGCGAACGCGCCCAGGCGATCGCCGAAGAAGAGCAGTCGCTCTTCATCGAGCCGCCGCCGGTGGTGCAGGCGACGACCGAAGGTGAAGGCGACAACGCCTGATCTTGCAGTAGTGATTGCCCGCCGCAAGGCGGTCGAAAGCCCGGCTGATCCAGCCGGGCTTTTTTTCTGCCCGCTTGTGGCGTGACCTTTCGTGAGAAACGTCGGAGAGTTTGCCCGCCAGGCGCAGTGGCCGCGTTCCTTAGTGGTAAGGTTACGGCTTTTCCGGCTTCAGCAATTCCGCAGTCCATGTCGCAAGCACTGGCGATCCTCAAGGATGTCTTCGGCTACCACGCCTTCCGCGGGCGTCAGGCCGAGATCATCGACCACGTTGCCGAAGGCGGCGATAGCCTGGTGCTGATGCCGACCGGCGGCGGCAAGTCGCTGTGCTACCAGATTCCGGCGCTGCTGCGCCAGCGCACGGGGCAGGGTGTCGGCATCGTGGTATCGCCGCTGATTGCGCTGATGCAGGACCAGGTCGCGGCGCTGACGGAAGCCGGTGTGCGAGCCGCGGTACTGAATTCGACGCTGACCGGTTCGGAAGCGTCAGCCGTCGAGCGCGACCTGCTGGCCGGCAGGGTGGAGATCCTCTACGTCGCACCCGAGCGGCTGATGACGACTCGCTTCCTCGACCTGCTCGAGCGTACCCGCGTCGGACTGTTCGCCATCGACGAGGCGCATTGCGTATCGCAGTGGGGCCATGATTTCAGGCCGGAGTACATCCAGCTGTCGGTGCTGCACGAACGCTTCCCGTACGTGCCGCGCATCGCGCTGACCGCTACCGCCGACGCGCTGACGCGCAACGAGATCATTGAACGCCTGGCGCTGGACGACGCCCGCGTCTTCATCTCCAGCTTCGACCGGCCCAATATCCGCTACCGCATCGTCGAGAAGGACAATGCGCGCCAGCAATTGCTGGCCTTTATCAAGGCCGAGCACACCGCCGCCGACGGCACCCACGACAGCGGCATCGTCTACTGCCTGTCACGCAAGAAGGTGGAGGACACCGCGGCGTGGCTGGAAGGGCACGGCATCAACGCGCTGCCTTACCATGCCGGCATGGACCCCGGCACGCGCCAGCGCCACCAGGCACGCTTCCGCGAAGAAGAAGGGCTGGTGATGGTGGCCACCATTGCCTTCGGCATGGGGATCGACAAGCCGGACGTCCGCTTCGTCGCTCACCTTGACCTGCCCAAGAGTATGGAAGGCTACTATCAGGAGACGGGCCGCGCGGGGCGCGACGGATTGCCCGCCAATGCCTGGATGGCCTACGGCCTGGGCGACGTGGTGCAGCAGAAGCGCATGATCGACGAGTCCGGGGCGGACGAGGCGTTCAAGCGCGTGTCGTCGTCCAAGCTCGACGCACTGCTGGGTTTGTGCGAAACCGCCGGCTGCCGGCGCCAGCGCATCCTCGCCTACTTCGACGAAGCGAGCGAGCCCTGTGGCAACTGCGATACCTGCCTGGAGCCGCCGGCCACCTGGGACGGCACACGCGAGGCGCAGATGGCGCTGTCATGTGTGTACCGCACCGCGCAGGCAAGCCGGATCCACTTTGGTGCGACCCACCTGATCGACGTGCTGCGCGGCAATGCCTCGGAAAAGATCAAGCAGTGGGGCCATGACAAGGTATCGACCTTCGGCATCGGCAAGGATCGTTCGGTGCAGGAATGGCACACGGTCTTCCGCCAGCTGATCGCCCACGGTTTGCTGATGATCGACCATGGCGGCCACGGTGCGCTGCTGCTGGGCGAACGTGCGCGCGAGGTGCTCAAGGGCGAGCGACAGATCATCCTGCGACGCCAGGCTACCAAGGCGGGCAAGTCTGGCGAGCGCGCGGCGCGCGGCACCCGCACCGACCATACCGCGGACATGGACGCCGACACGCTGGCGAACTGGGAGGCACTGCGCCGCTGGCGCACCGAGGCCGCGCGCGAGCACGGCGTGCCGGCCTACGTGATTTTCCATGACGCCACGCTGGCCGAACTGGCGCGCACTGCGCCGGATTCGCTCTCGGCGATGCAGGGCATTCCCGGGATTGGTGCATCCAAGCTGGAGCGCTACGGGCAGGGCATCCTCGACACCCTGCGCGGCATCTAGCCACCGCTGTTTCCAGCCGAGTATACGGCTTGACGGTATACGATTCCGCTGCTAGGATGCCAGATTCGAGTTTTTGGCTTTGGATTTCGCTCGCCCGTCGGATAAGTGGCTTTCATGCCGCTGCTGGCAAGCCTTCCGGACCGGTTTTGATGGACCGGTGGCGGCAGACGCGGGATCCGGGTGCCGGCTCGCGCTCTTTGGCATGCTGTTACCGCACAGTCCCGTCTCCAGAGCGCGTCCGCTCATCTCTCCCGCCCAAAAACCCGTAGTTGCCTCTCCAGCCTGGCGCATGCCGGCGCGAGGGGCGTTTTTCGTAAAACCAAGCTGGATTGAACAATGCCAACTATCAACCAACTGGTTCGCAAGCCGCGCGTCTCTGAAGTCGTCAAGAGCAAGAGCCCGGCGCTTGAGAACTGCCCCCAGCGCCGTGGTGTGTGCACCCGCGTGTACACCACGACGCCGAAGAAGCCGAACTCGGCACTGCGTAAGGTCGCCAAGGTGCGCCTGACCAACGGTTTCGAAGTCATTTCGTACATCGGCGGTGAAGGCCACAACCTGCAGGAACACTCGGTCGTGCTGATCCGCGGCGGCCGTGTGAAGGATCTGCCGGGTGTGCGTTACCACATCGTCCGTGGCTCGCTGGATCTGCAAGGCGTGAAGGACCGCAAGCAGGCCCGTTCGAAGTACGGCGCGAAGCGTCCGAAGGCAGCCTAAGCTTAGGGTGCCTGGGTCTGCGAGACCCGAAGCAGCAACAAACGATAGCCTGTGGCGCAAGTCATGGTGCTGTCACCAGGCGGCGGTACAACGGAGCGCCTTTTTGGCAACCGTGCCGTCGAGTAAGTGGTCACCCGGCGAATTTGCTGTCTATTGCATGCAAGCTAGTTGGTGGCCGGAGAGCGGAAACAACTGACCGCGCTCTCAACTGAATCTAAAGGAAAGAAGATGCCACGTCGTCGTGAAGTCCCCAAGCGGGATGTTCTGCCTGATCCGAAGTTCGGCAACGTTGAAGTTGCCAAGTTTATGAACGTGCTGATGCTGGACGGCAAGAAGTCGGTTGCCGAACGTATCGTCTATGGCGCGTTCGACCAGATCGAAAAGAAGGCAGGCAAGGCCCCCATCGAAGTGTTCTCCGTTGCCATCAACAACGTGAAGCCGGTGGTGGAAGTGAAGAGCCGTCGCGTGGGCGGCGCCAACTATCAGGTTCCGGTCGAAGTCCGTCCGTCGCGTCGTCTGGCATTGGCGATGCGTTGGCTGCGCGAGGCCGCGAAGAAACGCAGCGAGAAGTCGATGGCGCTGCGCCTGGCAGGTGAGCTGCTGGAAGCATCGGAAGGCCGTGGCGGCGCGATGAAGAAGCGCGACGAAGTGCACCGCATGGCCGAAGCCAACAAGGCGTTCTCGCATTTCCGCTTCTAAGCGCGCGATAGCGTTTGTTGGTTGCCGGGCGGGCTGTGTTTTTACACATCTCGCCCGTTTGTGTTAGGGGCGCAGGCCATGAGATGCCGGCGCCTCACGGACGAATAGAGGATTAAAGTGGCTCGTAAGACTCCTATTGAGCGCTACCGTAACATCGGTATTTCGGCTCACATTGACGCGGGTAAAACCACCACGACCGAGCGGATCCTGTTCTACACCGGTGTGAACCACAAGATCGGTGAAGTGCATGATGGCGCGGCCACCATGGACTGGATGGAGCAGGAGCAGGAGCGCGGCATCACCATCACGTCTGCTGCGACCACTGCCTTCTGGAAGGGCATGGGCGGCAACTACCCCGAGCACCGCTTCAACATCATCGACACCCCGGGCCACGTGGACTTCACCATCGAGGTGGAGCGTTCCATGCGCGTGCTGGACGGCGCGTGCATGGTGTACTGCGCAGTGGGTGGCGTGCAGCCGCAGTCCGAAACCGTCTGGCGTCAGGCCAACAAGTACAAGGTGCCGCGTCTGGCGTTCGTCAACAAGATGGACCGTACCGGCGCGAACTTCTTCAAGGTCTACGACCAGCTGAAGACCCGCCTGAAGGCCAACCCGGTGCCCGTCGTGGTGCCGATCGGCGCTGAAGACGGCTTCCAGGGCGTCGTCGATCTGCTGGAAATGAAGGCGATCGTTTGGGACGAAGCCAGCCAGGGCGTGAAGTTCGAATACCAGGACATCCCGGCCGAGCTGCAAGCCACCGCTGACGAATGGCGCGAGAAGATGGTCGAGTCCGCCGCCGAAGCCAGCGAAGAGCTGATGGAAAAGTACCTGGGCGGCGAAGAGCTGACCCGCGCCGAGATCGTCAAGGCGCTGCGTGACCGTACCATCGCCTGCGAAATCCAGCCGATGCTGTGCGGCACCGCGTTCAAGAACAAGGGCGTGCAGCGCATGCTCGACGCCGTGATCGACTTCCTGCCGTCGCCGGTCGACATTCCGCCGGTTACGGGCACGGACGAGGACGACAGCGAGAAGAAGCTCGAGCGCAAGGCTGACGACAACGAAAAGTTCTCGGCACTGGCGTTCAAGATCATGACCGACCCGTTCGTCGGCCAACTGATCTTCTTCCGCGTGTACTCGGGCAAGATCAATTCGGGCGACACGGTGTACAACCCGGTCAAGAGCAAGAAGGAACGCCTCGGCCGTATTCTGCAGATGCATGCCAACCAGCGCGAAGAAATCAAGGAAGTGCTGGCCGGCGACATCGCCGCTGCGGTGGGTCTGAAGGACGCCACCACGGGCGACACGCTGTGCGATCCGGCTGCACCGATCGTGCTCGAGCGCATGGTGTTCCCGGAGCCCGTGATCTCGCAGGCTGTCGAGCCGAAGACCAAGGCCGACCAGGAAAAGATGGGTATCGCCCTGAACCGCCTGGCCGCTGAAGATCCGTCGTTCCGCGTGCGTACCGATGAAGAATCGGGTCAGACCATCATTTCGGGCATGGGCGAGCTCCACCTCGAAATTCTGGTCGACCGCATGAAGCGCGAATTCGGCGTGGAAGCCAACATCGGCGCGCCGCAAGTGGCCTACCGCGAAACCATTCGCAAGACGGCCGAAGGTGTCGAGGGCAAGTTCGTCAAGCAGTCGGGCGGCCGCGGCCAGTACGGTCACGCTGTGATCACGCTGGAACCGCAAGAGCCGGGCAAGGGCTTCGAGTTCATCGACGCCATCAAGGGCGGTGTGATTCCTCGCGAATACATCCCGGCGGTCGAAAAGGGCATCGTCGACACGCTGCCGAACGGTATCCTGGCCGGCTTCCCGGTGGTGGACGTGAAGGTCACGCTGACGTTCGGTTCGTACCACGACGTGGACTCGAACGAAAACGCGTTCCGTATGGCCGGCTCGATGGCTTTCAAGGAAGCCATGCGCAAGGCCAGCCCGGTTCTGCTCGAGCCGATGATGGCCGTGGAAGTGGAAACGCCGGAAGACTACACGGGTACCGTGATGGGCGACTTGTCGTCCCGCCGCGGCATCGTGCAGGGCATGGATGACATGGTGGGCGGCGGCAAGATCATCAAGGCCGAAGTCCCGCTGTCGGAAATGTTCGGTTATTCCACGTCGCTGCGCTCGGCCACGCAAGGCCGCGCCACGTACACGATGGAATTCAAGCACTACGCAGAGGCACCGAAGAACATCGCCGAAGCCGTGATGACGGCCAAGGGCAAGTAATAAAAGCTTTGCTGCCACGCCTTATCCGGCGTGGCGGTGTAATGAATCGAATCACACTGAATTCCATTAGGAGCTGAAAAATGGCAAAGGAAAAGTTCGAGCGGACTAAGCCGCACGTGAACGTTGGTACGATTGGTCACGTTGACCATGGCAAGACCACGCTGACCGCAGCGA
>NZ_AUFE01000082.1 GCF_000426345.1 Cupriavidus phytohabitans
TGTCCGGCCTCTCACAGTTGGCCGCTAGGCAGGACTTCGGCGCCAAAATCCTCAGCGACAACCTGCACGCCGTATGCTGCCTCAGCGCCGCGCAGGAACATGAAATTAATTCGGATCATCGCATCAACCGAACCTTCGCCATCACCGCTCTCAAACCTGTCCTGTCAGCGGCGCTGCTCGGCTTGCGCTGGGCCAAGGCCGCTCTGCATGAGACCTTGGCCTTGATCGCAACACGTACCCATCGCGTGCGACCAGATCGCGCTAAGCCACGTCCGACTCGCCACAAACCTCATCGACATGCTACTTACAAGGCTTTTTGATGCCTATTTGTTGGTGCTTATCTTGGGTGGATTGGAGGGCGGGCGCCTCTCGCCATTATGGCCCTTCTCATGTGGGAGTCGCGAACTGTGGCGTGCGAGTCCGTGCATGCAGCCAGCTTTTTTCTAGATAAATCAGGTTAAAAAGAAATGTCAGGTCCATCGGCTCGGCTTCAGCCGTAATCCACTGCTGGTGATCCGCGTCTTGATAAATTACGGTCAGATAATAGCGGCCATGAGGCAATTTGAGGTAGACCAAGGGGCCATCGGTCACCAACCGTAGCAGGCGTTTTCCCTTTTCGTTGACGAGGATCAGCGTGACGCCAGAAATCGGGGTGCCTTCTGAAGGATCTTGGAACATGAGTCGGACATTGAATTGGTCGGCTATCGCCTGCATTTGCTGCATGGCTTCGCGCCCGATCCCGCCCGAGACATACCGGACGCCAGAGGATTGGTGGATTTCTGGCGGTTTCGGATGCGCTGCGAGAGTCTCCGCGTAGAGAAGCGGGACAACGCCCAGTAGCCACGCAACGGAGGCGGTGCGCATAACCTTGATGACGCGCATGGCAAGTGATTGATAATGACAGGGAGCCTCGGAGCCCTTCTCCCCTACAGCTTTCAGTGTCACAGTCATCGTACTTCTCCTGCTTTGGCGACAAGGCGCGCAAAAAATGAAGCCGCTACTTTGAACAGTAGGTCGCATTCGAATTGGCCCATTGATCCTTCGCAAGACTTGAATCCACGTACATGCTGTCGCGTTATGGAACAGTCGCGGCTGCGCTTGGCAACACGCCGAACGCGGCTCGCAATATCCTGGAAGACCTGGGTCGCGTCCCTTTATGACGGCTATCTTCGCCGTCCGGCTTGCAATTCAATCCGCATCCAGGGTCGCCTTGATCCGTCCTTCGCGAATCGCTGCGACGAACGCGCGGAAATCGCTGCGGTTCTGTGAACAGTACTCCGTGGCGAACTCGCAGATCGCATCATCGAAGGTCTGGCCGGAGCCCATGTAGCCAGCGATCATGGCGGCGTCGCCAGAGCGCGCATGCGCGCGAGCAAGGGCATGTGCGCACATGCGGCCATATTGCCGGAGCATGCCCGTATCCCAGTCCTCAATCACCGGGGAGAGCTTCATGTCGCGCAACTGTCGTACATAGAAGTCGCGTCCGCTTTCTCCGCGCGTCCAGCCCAGGAAGACATCGCTCGCCGCCTGCATGAGACGCTGGCCCGCGATGACGCGCTCGCCATGGTTGGCATGCAGGCTCTTTCCCGCGTAGGGTTCCAGCACGGAAGCACGCGCTTCCTTTACCTGCAGGAACAAGGGATCGTTGTCCGCGGCGAGAAACAAGCCCACGCCACACATTGTCCCGACGCTGCCGACGCCAACGACCTTGATAGCCATGTCGAAAAAATGGAAGCGGTCGAACAGCACACGGACGTGCTCGGGAAGGCTGTCGCGGTAGGAAGCGATGGCTTGCGCATAGTCCGACGCCAGGCCGGGAGCCAGTTCCTTGGTGGGATGAAAGATGAACGGAGGCTCATCCTTGATTCTCGGCCTTTCGCCCTCTTCGGATACCAGCCTGGGATAGAGGTGATCGGGAACAGTCTTGCGCCGTTCCGCCTCGATTCTCTGCGCCAGGCGCTTGCGTGCCGCAGCGACGATTTCGGGATCGCCGCTGCGGTCTTCATACCTCTGCAGGTCGATCCGGTCGTACCAGACGTCAAGGGTGCGCATCCACCCATAGTTGAACATGCGTTCGCGGTACTCGCGCACTACATCGGTCACTACGCGAGCGGCATCGCTCTTTGGCAGCGCGAGATGCTCGGCCGCGATCGCCAGACTGGCCGCCAGACGCTTGAGGTCCCACTCGAACGGGGCCGGCAATGTCTCGTCCAGGTCGTTGATGTCGAAAATGATGTTACGTTCGGGCGTAGCGAACCCTCCGAAGTTCATCAGGTGAGCGTCTCCACATGCCTGCACGCGGATGCCGCTGGACGGCGTGGTGGCAAGATCGGCCGCCATGAGCGAGGCCGATCCGCGGTAGAACGCAAACGGGGATGCCGCCATCCGACCGTATCGGATCGGGACTAGGTCCAGGATCCGCCCGGCGTTGGATTCATTCAGCAGTTCGACGGGGTCGCGGCGATCTTCCGGCGGTTGCCAGCCGGATTGCGAGCCGCGAGGGACGGATTCGCGCAACGCGCGTCCTGTCGCGGCGCGCTCATCGGCAGTCAGGTATCCGGTGCGTACCTGGGGCGTTGCGGCTGGGTGGCTGACCCTTTCCGGTTTGTTCATGACGTATTCCTTCTATCGAGTCGGCGCCGCCGGATGCGGCACCAGCAGGCTGTGCCGCGATCCGCGCCAAGGCGAGCGGATCGCGGAAACGAAGTCATGGTCGCTCTGCTTGTTGCGGAGGCTGATATCTGGAAGGCTAGGGGCCGCGACGCAACAGGAGTTGACACGCATCAAGCCGGAGGGGTGACTTGGCCTTGGTGAACCATCATCGCAAGTCTTGACGTGCGACAACTGCCCGGATGCAATGCGACCTACATTGCAGCACACCGTGCAACAGGAGACTGCGCATGGACTATGCCACCCTCCCAGTTCATCTGGATGCCAGCCGCCGCACGCACCAGCGGCTGCACATCGCCATCGCGCTGGCGCAGCAGTTTCACGCAACGCTGGTCGGATTGTTCACGATCGGCCATGCGGATCCCGGTTCAATTCGCTATCTGATCGTGATGCGGTCGCCAAGTTGCAGCAACAAGTGTCGTTCCAGGACCGAGGTCAGTTAAAAATCGTCGAATCCGCAGGCAGTTGCGCCTGATTGATTTTGCCTCGATTCCCGGAAGCGCCAGCCGTTGAACACTGCCCAGTTTATACGTAACACCCGGTAGAGGTCTTTTGTTTGTGTACGCAGTTCCTTCGTCACCGACTCCCGATCGGAGCGCTCAGATTGCGGCATTCCGCAATGTCATGGCTGCCGCCATCAGGGTAACCAGGGTAGTGTGATAGCAGCCTAGGAAATCCCGGCGTGCAGCTGTGTCGCCCGCAGCGAAAAGGAAGCTGCCTGCGCCGTCAGGTCCCGGCACGGCTCCATCCTCGCGCTGGCTAGCAAGCGCGCTATGCAGCCCCTGGGTACTCGCGTGATCATGGCTGGCTTGTAGGCAGGCAGCAACCATGGCCAGTTCCGCCGCGAGGTCGTTATCATTGGCGTCCACAAAGGCACGTGTCCAGTATGGCAGCCAGGCGCGCAGGTAATCCGTCACACGGGCGTCTTCCAGCGCGCGCGCCCCAAAGTCAGTTAGGTAGAACACCTCATGCGTAATCGCGTAGGCCACCTCCCCGGAGACCACCCACGGTTCGGGCCGTGCCGCTATATAGAGCCCAGCCTCGTGGCTTGGCCATTCCGTCAGGCCAAGCTGCCATAAGTTATAGCGCATCGCCAGGCGTGACCAAGGTTGCAGCGGAAGCGCTGCCGCGATGTCCGCGCGCGAAAGCAAGCCTAGCACACGGTCTAGTGCCGGGTTTCGGAAATCGAGCTGGCGCAGCGGCGCATAGAGTGCGCAACAGGGCAGGAAATCGTGTCGTGCCAGCAGCAGTGCCACCAGCTTGCGGCCATGTTCGCACTGTTGCCAGATCCAGCCGGCGGTCGCATCGAGGAGGGGAAGCCCAAGACCACATCGCTTCAGCATCCAGACTGTCAGCGCAAGCTCAGAGAGCGGCTTCAACTGTGCCACGTCGTGTTTGTCAAACCGCTGGCTGGTGACTGTGCGCACCGCGAAATGCTGAAGGTTCTCGTTGAGCCAGGCCATACCCAACAAGAGGCCGCGCCGGGCAAGCGCGGCGGTTCCTGGGCACGGCAGCGGGGTCAAGGCTTGTCCCTCAGACATTTCAGCACGCGGTGTTCATGTCGCAGGCCGTTGGTGTCCGAAAGCCGAGCGAGCGTTCGCAACATTGTGCCGCTCTGGGAAAGGAGCCTGTCACGCACGCTTTCGAGATGGGGCGGCATGGGCATAGCCGACACCACGGTCTGCCAGCGCAGCAATTCCACCAGGGCGAGCATCCTGGCTGCGTCTGCCAGCGCATACATGGCCGCGCGCGGCTCGGAAGCAGGCGTGTAACCTCGCGCCGATAGGCGAGCCGACAGCCAACTGCCGAGGATCAGCGACGAGTCCGCGGCGAAGCGGCGCGGTGCGTCGCCCCAGGGGCTAAGCAGCGCTGCAATCGCATCGGCGCTACGGCCCGGCGGCATGCCGGCGAGGAAGGCCGCGGTCTCATGTCTGTTGGCGCCACCAAGGATCAGGCTATCGGCTGCGGCCTGGGTGGCAAGGTCGATAGCCTCGTCGGAACGTGGCATCGGCATCCCGTTTCATCCGTTCTGTAGCGGTCCCGCTGAAGGCAGCGCCTCCAGCTTGACGCAGTGCAGACAAAAGTCGCAGGCGGTTGCCGCCAGTACGCCCTGGGTGCCCAGTCGAACGCCAAGTTTCCGGATGCTCTCAAATTCGGCTGGGGTGAGGTATTGGCTTGCCGGGCCTGGTTTGTTGGTTTCGTCGCGGGCAGAGTGCGGGCCTTCGGTTGCGACCAGGGCCGGGCGCTGGCTGAACAGCTTGCGAACGACCACTTCCTGCTCGGGGGTCATGCTGACCGATGCCAGGTCAAAGGTCAGCATGGCGGCTCCAGCGCCGCCTAGCGTAACCACATGGGTGGTGCGGGTGTGCAAGTGGGAAGTGAGAGTATTGGCGTCCATGGAAGGCTCCTTTCGAAAGTGCGAGTGATGCGGGCAGAGTCGCCTTGCTTACGGCCATGCGCTGCCGTGCGCCGAAACGTGGCCGAACGCCAAGCCGAGGGGCTAGGACCACAGCCTGCCGTTTTCCTCCGGTCGGATCGCGTAGCCGGGCAGCGCTTCGAGCGTGACATCACGCAGGCGATGGCGAAGCCCGACATTTCTTCGACGGAAGCCGCGACGGGACGGGTATACCGGAGGAGGTGCCGCTGTTTATGAAGGGCCTGCGGCTGAACGGATCGGTCACGTCGGACAGGGCCTGTGCCGCGTTGCTGATGAACCGTTGGCGCAGCGGAAAGTCGGTCGACATTGTGCTGAACAGCGCATCCCCCCGCAAGACCGTTGCAACTCGTCGCCGGAGGTCGGACCTTTCGTGCGTATCCATAAGACGCCCTCCCTGAGGGACTCCTGGTTCTTGTTTGTGGATTCAGGTTAGGTGAAGCGAATTCCGGCTGGCAT
The DNA here is from genome assembly GCF_000426345.1 of Cupriavidus phytohabitans. GTDB lineage: Bacteria > Pseudomonadota > Gammaproteobacteria > Burkholderiales > Burkholderiaceae > Cupriavidus. Next base: position 5,564 of record NZ_AUFE01000082.1, read on the forward strand.
TAATTTTTGTGCATATGAGATTAAAAAACAGCGCAGTGAGGACGGTCGCGGGTTAGATCGGATAGCGGCGGCACAGGCGTACGCAGAGGCAGTTTGAATTGAAGGCTCATGAGTCGAGCGCTGACAGTCTTCCGGCGAACGAGAAACCTCGGCCACATGAGTACATACGCTGATCAGAGCGATTCAAATTTGTTACACATTCAACACAACTAAATTCAGGTTTTAAAATATCTGAATGCCGGCGGCAAGATACTACTACCTATCCAATCACTGGACATCTATTTTTATTTTCAATCCCTACACTTAAATCGTGGGATTCAATTTGTAATGCGATCTTTAAGTCATGTCGTGCCATTCGCCCTCTTCCTGATATGCGCAGGAGGCGGTGCTACCTGAAGTTTCGCTGTCCGACTGGGGAGGCAGTATGTCCCAATATGTAGAAGTGACCCAGGTCGATGTGAACGGCCTTGCGGAGAAGCTCAACGAATTCGGTGCCAAGCTCGACGACAAGGAGGCGACGGTTCTGTTGGGAATCCTGTCGTTGGCGGAGAAATCCCTGGGCGCGCAGAAGGGACCGGATCCCGACGGCGGGCAGCCTGACCAAGCCAAGAAAAGGAAGTTGACGCTGGAGCGCGAAACCATTCGCAATCTCAATGTCTGGGAACGGCTGCTGGCCCCTCGAAGCGAGAGTCTGTGGACTTGCCCCGGACTGCCGGACCCGGGCGCTGACGTGATTAATCCCGCCAAATCATAGTTGGAGGACCCGCATTACTGTGTCGGCATCTGAGCGCACGGGAGCTAAGTCATCGCGGCTTAATGGCGTGACCGGCGATGAGAGCCATGGAACTCAATCCTGTTCCTCGCATTGCCGCTTGCAGCTTCAGGCCTGCGCGCTTGGTGCGGGCGCCTTGTGTCGTGACAGGCAACGTGGACGCCTGGCCGGCATTGCATCGGTGGCAGCCTGCATACCTGAAGACCGCCGTTGGGGCGCGCAAGGTTGCCGTGCGCGAGGTAAGCGGGGCGCCGCGGAACATCTACCAGAACATGCTGGCGGGGGGCAAGATCCTTTTTTCCGACTATCTGGACTGGGTTCTGGAAATCGCCGGCTCGGAAGATATCCTCGCCATCGCGGCCGCCGGCGCGGACACGGCGCAGCTGATCCGGGCCATCGGAGCTTGCGGGTTCGAAAGTAGCTATTACCTTGACGTGAGCCTGGGCGCCTTGTCGCCACTGCTGCTTGCCGACACCGCCGTTCCACCCTGGTTTGATCCGCCCCCGATAGACACTATATTCTGGTGCGGCGTACTGGGAACCTCGTCCGGTCTGCACGCAGATATCAAGCCGAACTGCAATGTGCAGGTATTTGGCAACAAGACCTTCATTATGTTTGCGCCGTCGCAAGCACGTTGGCTATACCCCATGCCGCGCATGACCCATTGCCGCTTCGATCCCAACCTGCCAGATTTCGAGCGGTTTCCGCTGGCGCGCCGGGCGGTCGGGTGGCAATGCACTCTGCAAGCCGGGGAATCTCTTTATATCCCAGTTGGCTGGTATCACCAGGTGACGGTGGCCTCGCCGTGGGCCATCAATGTCAATTTCTTCTGGCCACGACCGTTCCCCCAAGGGCTGGCAACACCGCAGCTCTGGGGCCAACTGGTGCGTCGAGGCTGGGGTAGCCTGTGGCAGGCTTTCGCCAACCGGCGTCGCCTGGCTCCTAATGAGGAACAGCGTACTTTGACCGGCAGGGGCGAAGAGTAGTGACGATGGCACGAATAAAGAAAGAGTTGGCGGACACGGGATTTTTCCTGATGCGCTCGCCTGCGCTGCCGTGGGAGGTGTTGCTGGATTGGTGTGCAGATCTGTCCGGGCCGGCTGGGGCTGCGCTGTTGCGAGCGCGCTTACGCGAGATTGTCGCGCGCCCACAAGTGCGTGAGGCAATTGAGCTGGCTTCCCCTGGATTTTCTCGACGCATGGCCGCCTGGTTGAACGGCTGCGAGAACAAGGATGCTCTCGCAGTCGAGAGGGTGGCTGTGCGCTATCTGCAGCGTTTGGCCAGCCGCGCGACGCCGTTCGGCCTGTTCGCCGGCTGGGCCTCTGGTCCGATCGGTGACGTCACCCGCCTCGCAGTCGCGCCCCTGGCTGATCATCGTCGCCATATCCGGCTAGACGCCGGTTACCTGCAAGAAGTGGCACGATCATTGGCAAGGGACGCTTGCATTCGGCGCCACCTGCACTATCGCGCAGAGCAGACTCTATACCAGGCCGGCGACCGTTTACGCTACCACGAGATGCGCCTCGGCGACCCGCACCCGACCTATCACTTGGTGGAAGTAAAGGACAGTCACTACTTACGATGGGTGCTGGCGGCAGCTGCAGGGGAGGAGGACGCTACTTTGAACGCGATCGTCGAGCAGTTGACGGTGGCATTGCCCGATCTTGACGAAAGCGACGCGCTCGCCTTCCTAGATGAACTGATCGAGGCAGGTCTGCTTCGCCCAGTGCTGCCTCCTTTTGCCACCGGCCCCGAGCCGGGCAGGGCGACTGGGGCATGGTTGCGCGATTTGGCCGCCAGTCATTCGTCCCCCTCTATCCTGAGCACAATATTCGCTGCGTCAGACCAGACAGCCTGCCCCGGCGAGTACCCCGAAGCCGAGTCGAAGGCTCTGCTGCAAGCACTTGCCGAAAGCGATTGCTCCGGACACAAGTTCTATGTCGATCTGGAGAAGCCTGCCGCGTCGCTCTCGTTAAGCCAGCACATGGCCAACGAGATAGCCAGCGGGGCAGAGCTACTTTGCAAGCTGGCAGCGCAGCGCGAGCCAGATGTGCTGGACGAATTCGCGCGGCGCTTTGAGAGCCGTTTCGGCCAGCGCGAAGTGCCGCTATTGCAGGCGTTGGACGAAGAAGACGGCATCGGCTTCGAAGCGGAATCATACATTGGCGCAAGTCCCTCATCCTTGCTGGAAGGGTTGCCATCCACTCGCGAGCCCCCCAAGCGCGTCTGGCACGGCCGCGATCAACATTTGTTGCAGCTTCTCGCGCAGGCGCTCATGCATCAATCGACACAGGTTGAGCTTGACCACGCTGATATTGAGGCGCTTGTCGGGGATAAGCCGTGGGTCGCACCGCATGGCTGCGCGGCAATCGTCTCGATTGCCGCGTCAGATGCACCAGCGACGGCCCGGCGGCGCGACTACCAGATCTACCTTCAGAAGGTAATTGGTGGCTCGAGCGCCACCCTGCTGGGCCGCTTTTGCCATGCGTCACGGAAACTCACTACGCTGGTGCGTGGTGCCCTTCGGCTGGAGGAGGCCTGCGACCCGGATGCGATTCATGCGGAAATCGCCTATTTGCCGCCAGGCAAGGCTGCCAATGTGGTCTGTCGGCCAATACTGCGCGCCTATGAAATATCGCTACATGCGTCATCCGGGGCATCGCGTTCGCAACAAATCGCCGTCAGTGACCTGCTTGTGTCCGTGCGCGAAGGCAAGGTGGTTCTACGCTCTGCCGCCATGGAGCGCCGCGTCGTGCCACATTTGGGATGCGCACACGCCCACCAGCGCGGAGGTCCCTTGCTGTATCGCTTCCTCGCCAGCCTGGCAGCTGGCGGGCACGCCGCCGAGTCCAAATTCTCTTGGGGAGCATTGTCCAGCGCCCCTTTTCTGCCGCGGCTGGTGTTCGGTCGGTTCGTATTGTCGCTTGCACGCTGGCAGTTCAGTGGCAAGGAACTGGCGGCGATCCACTTGCTTTCCGAGCACGACAGGATGACAGCTATCGAGGCCCTACGGGCAGCGCATCGGCTGCCTCGCTTGGTGTGGTTTCTGGAAAACGACAAGACGCTGTTAGTTGACTTCGACAATGCCTTGTCAGTAGACAGCTTCCTGGCCACCGCCAGGCGGCGCACCTCGGTTGCCGTAAGCGAAGTCTTCCCGTTGCCCGACCAGCTGTTGGCGACCGGCGAGGAAGGCAGCTTTCACCATGAACTCGTCGTGCCATTGGTTCGCGCGCGCCGTGTCCGCGAAACATTGCGGGCAGCCCGCGCCATGCCGTCCGGCCAAGACAGCCGGCCGGGGGAAGACTGGCTCTATCTTCGTCTATACGCGGGCCCGGCTACGCTAGACCGATTCCTGACCGAGTTCGTGGGACCTTTGGCCGCTGCGTTGCGGGCAGAAGGGGTGATCGATACCTGGTTCTTCATACGCTATGCTGATCCTGACTGCCATTTGCGATGGCGGCTGCATGGCGAGGCATCGCTGCTATGGCAGCAGGTGGTGCCACGGGTGTTCTCTGCATTGGCGCCATGGCGCAACAGCCTTTACAGATACACCGTAGACACATACGTGCCCGAGGTTGCGCGCTACGGTGGTTTTCAAGCAATGGAGCTCGCGCATGCAATCTTTGAAAGTGACAGCGTGGCTGCGATTTCGATTATTACCCGGCATCGCGTAGACAATGAATCGAGATGGCGTGCCGCCTTGCTCGGCATGCACACCTTGCTCGATGACTTTGGTCTGGACATGGATGAGCGCCGACGGGTCATGGCCACCTGCCGAAGTCTCCTTCTGAAAGGCCGCGCGCATCAACAGGCATTGTTCGCTCTGGCAGCAAAATACCGCGAACTTAGGGGTGTGGTGGAAAGCTTGCTTTCCACGAAAACTCGTGACCACTGCGAAGCCGATCTCGCTATCCGGACCCGCTCCGCGAGCATCGCACCCACAATCAATAGACTAGTTGCGCTGGAGGCTGATGGGCTGCTTGGATGTAGTCGTGCAGCGCTTGTCCAGAGCTATCTGCACATGTGGGCAAACCGGATTTTTCGGGATTGTGCGAACTCCTTTGAGTTGGTCCTGTATGACCTGCTCGCACGACACTATGCGAGCGAGATGGCGCGGCGGCAATCCTCGAAATGCCAGGCCGGCGACAACTGATGCGTCACGCCTCCGGCCGAGCTGAATCGCCTTGAAAAAGTAAGCTCGTCTGATAAGCTTTTAAAGGCGGAAAATCGCACCTTGCTAGTTAACCAGGCGGGTGGCACACATGGCTTTTAGAGCGAAGCGCGTAAGAATACAAATTCCCTGTGGAAACTCCGGATCGATTCTGAACCCCGGCGACCCGCTAGATATCGCCGCGGGCTGTGATGCCGGGTGCAGCGACTCACCGCAATCTGCTGTCTGCCCGCCGCCTCCCCCGATTCGTCCTCAAGGCGCTCCGCCCTGTGGGGTGCCCAGCAATTTCTTCGGACTTAATCCATGGGATGAGGTCGTCAACCCGACTGAGCAGGCGTTTTTGTCTCCGGAGGATCTTCCGTTGTTCAAGGAAGAGCTTGAACTGAAGATGAAGCTGCTCAAGCTCGCCGATGACGCTACTACGTTGGCGAAGAAGCGGGTTCAGTCAAAATTGGCAGACGTTGAGCGCGTCGAAAAGGAACTGAAGAAAAAGGGCAAGAACAACTAAGGGCGCGGATTGGCGGAAGCGGAGACATATGGAATGCTGCCTACATGAAAATTCCATATTCCGAGCGAATCCAGACTACAAGTTGGTGCTGGTAGATCGGCTCAGCGAGCCAGATCGACGCCAACTTCATGAAGCCGACTGCTCCGAAGACCTGTATGGCGCTCTCGTTCCGCAAGGTGGCAGCGCGCAAGGCTGGCGCGCTGTATCATGTGAAACGGCTTTGCTATTCACAGCGCTTCTCGAAGCGGGTCCGTTACCACGCTATGCGCTACGCCGCCTCGGTCACGACCTTGAGCCCACCATAAAGAGGCTTTTGGTGGATGGTGTTCTGCAGATATTGCTCAGCAATGAGTTCACGTGTGGTCCGCAGGTGGCGGAACTGTTTGGAACGCTGCGTAGCCACTCGAGCCGGAGTTGCAACTTTGATCTGGCGGTGTCTGCACTTCGGTATGGACAGGAGTTGAGCTGCCTTCCCCAAACCGAACTTGGGCGTCGCCTGTACTCCTATGGCCGGAAGCCGGTGTCCCCCAAGCTTCAAAGGCGGCTCAACGATCCTGCAGCGGTAGCCCGTTTCCTGGGAATTGCTGAGGAAGGCATCTTGGCTCGCTCGCTCCATCGTCATTGGACGCATGTATCGGTCTCACATGGTGCTCTGGAATTCTGGTGGCAGTGGCTTTCGAAATCCGAGCCGCCCCGCGAGACTGCGCAAAGAGCCAGCTTCAAGCTCTATTTGAGTCCTGTCGTGGATGACATGCCAGAAGCATTGGAGACGCTAATCCGCGCACTGGCTCGCACGCAAGGAGTCACCGGTTTCAAGGTTGGTGTCGGACTTTGGGGAATTTCCCGGCCGGACAAGATCGTGGTTTATTTCGCTCAGTTGGATGATCTCTATAGATTTGCCGACCTCCTTCGCACTCGCCTTTCCGGCTGCGCGGCGCACGGTGTTCCGTTTAGCGCCGCGGCTTCGGAGAATGGGCTCCTCTCTTGGGGCGCCGATCCGCCGCATGGCGCCACCAAAGGCGAGCGAACGACAAGCTGGCGAATGTGGGTAACCTGGCGTCTCGCCGAGTATCTTGTTTCGGCCAGGACCGCCGCGCTAAGCACGATGGAGCCTTGGCAGTATGCGCTCGAACGTCTGAGCCTCGCGGGGATCGATACCGACACATGGATTCCGGCCGACGGGATGTGGCCGGCAGCATTGGAAAGGGCATGAACGCGACAACAACGCTTCTTCTCCCCGAGGATGTGGTCGTGGCGCCGGTCGCCAACCTTCCTCCAGATCTGAGTCGCGGTATTGCACATGAGCCCGACGACTTCATTGTGACGCGACCTACCGACGGGGCAGAATCCTTTGTTGTCGATGCAGACACCGCGGCGTTGTTGGCACAGTTCCGTTCGCCGACGACTGTGGTGGATGCAATCGCAAACTTCTGTCGTAAGAACGAACTGGATCCGATGCGCACGCTGGACGATGCGTTCGCCGTGCTAGCGGATCTGGTCGCCGCGATGATGCTGGTGCCCGCTGAAGCGCATTTGACGGAGCCTGTTCCGCGCATTCACAGTGAATGGCAGACCTATCGATACTATGAAATCTACAGAAGGCAGTTCAGCGAGGAGGAGTGCCGGTCGATCGTTTCCCTGCACGCTGGCTACAGCATGGTCGCCAGCAGGATCGATTATCAGTCCGGCGATCCCGTCAGAGACTGCCACTTGTTTTGGGTCCCAAGAAGCGAAAGAACTGAATGGATTTTTTCGCGGCTGTGGGAGGCAGCACAGCGCTTCAACAAGGCATATCAATTCGAGCTCTCGCCAGAGATGGGGATGGCTCAGCTCACTCGTTACACACCGGGGCAGCAATACAACTGGCATATGGATCTGGGCTCCAAGGATGCCAGCGTTCGCAAGATCTCGATCGTTCTGCAACTCAGCGCAAACAAAGACATGGAGGGTGGCGGAACTGAGATATTCTATGGCGATGCGATCGACAACCAGTTGCATGCCGACATAGGCGATGTCGTCGTGTTTCCATCTTTCGTCATGCATAGAGCAGCGATGATTACCGGCGGTGTCCGCTGGACGCTCGTTATCTGGCTGACTGGCCCGCGGCCTCTCAGATAGTCAACGATACTGCCCGCTTCGGCCAATGCTCGTCTTCAAAGAATGGCATGCAGGCGAACTCAGGTGCAGCTAGATCCGCGGCGAGCAGGGCAATGCCGAGGTCGCCATGAAAAAGACTATTCAGCCGATTCGGGGGTAATCCAGGACTCTCGGCGGCACGTTTCGCCAGTACCCGGGCGCGAGCCAGCCACACCGACTCCCCAGTAGACCCATGGAGCCGCAACAACGCATACGCCCGTCCGGCCAATCCACAGCACAGGTCCCCTGGGGCATCGGACGGTCCATCGTAGGCATGCCATGCAGCCATGCGGGCAAGGCGCTCGAATTGGAAGTCAGAGCCGAGCAGTTCATATGCCGTCGTCCAAAGATGGACGTACCCTGCGGCACCATTACACCAACTGGCTGAGAGTATTCCGGTAGTGGCTGTATGCGGGATCTTTCGTGGCCACAACATGCTGCGGCCTGAAGGTTGTCCGAGAGCCGCAAGTTCCTGCAGTCGCTCGACCAGGCGCGGCGGCACCGCGGTGCCAGACGCCTCGCACCATCGCATGGTGGCAAAAAGGAACCCACACCATCCATGAGCCGCGCCCAGCGTCGCCTGCGAAACTTTCTCCAACGGCGGGTGAGCATCCAATTGTGTCCAGATGCCATGCAGCAGTCTCTGCCCCAATGCGAGCAAAGCATCGCACTCGAGATGTGGGGGCATTATGTCCAACAGCATGGCACAACCAATCAACAATCCCGACCGACCAAACGCAACGTCGAGCTGATCGCATAGTTCGCTAGCGGCAAAGTAAGCTTCCAGCGCGTGCTGCTGTGCGACATCATCGCCACGCGCATGGGCAATGAGGGCCTGCACGCAATGAATGCCGCAGGCGTGATGGAACAAGGAGCTCTGCCCGAGGACCTCCGGCACAATGCCACGCTCGGAATTCCAGAAGGTAGCGTTGCTCGATATTGCAGATGCCGCGCGGGTCAGCCACTGGTCAGCGGCAGCAAGTAAGGTTTCGTCGTTTCTGCTACGCGCGATTCTCAGCAAGAAATAGGCGATCCCTGCCGCGCCGTAAGTGATCGATCCTGTCGGTGCTTCTAACCCGTCGCGGTACAAGCGCCCGGGTACGCGGAAGCGGTTGAGCACATTGTCCAGCAGTATCTGCGACGGGTCGTTGCTGACAGCGTATGGCGGGATTACGAGCTGTTTTCGCGCCGAAGCCTGCAGGAACGATTGCAGCATTTCTTCTATGGACGAGAAACGATCTGCTGGGTCTTTTTCCAACGCACGGTTGACGCAACTTTCCAGGCAGAGGAAGCTGTCGGCTCCGTGATGAGAGAACGGTTGGGGTGGCTCATTGATCACCTGACCCAGCATGGCATCTTCCTCTAGCGAAAAAGAATGCGTGTGGCCGCCGGTAAGAAGGAAGTAAAGCAATGCTCCAATCGAGTATTGCTCCGAAGCGAGTGATGGCAGCGGTCTCTCTACGGATGCAAGATTTGCTTCGGCGATTTCCGGTGCCAGGAATAGATCGATACCACCGTGCAAGCCCACTGCGCCGGCAGTCGGCATGACCGCAAGGCCAAAATCGAGGACAGTAATCTTGTCGCTGTCGTCAACAATTATGTTGCGGGGATGAACATCACCGTGCAATGCGCCTTGCGAGTGAAGATGCGCATACGATCGAAGCACCTGCTCGGCAAGCTTCAGTAGTGTGTCGCTGCGTCCCGGTTCAGGTAATGCACGCGCCTCCGCTGCAGCGCGGTACAAATCTACCCCAGAAACCCATGTCATCACAATGAACGATCTTCCATCAACTCGGCCGGCGGCCATCAGGCGAGGGCTAACCTTCCCATCGAGGCATGACAGGACGTTGGCTTCATGGTGAATGGTGGCGGTGGTATTCCGCCTGATGTTGGCTCCCACAATCTTGAGCGCAACAGCGGTTCCGTCAGCGGAACGTCCACGGTAGACCTCGGTGTCATCCAGAAGATGGATGGCCTCGAGAATCTCGACGTCTCCTACAAATTCACCCACGGACAATGACGACGCAATGGGCTGGGCCAGGATCGACTCGGCCGGTACTAGCACCCTTGCGGCGACCAGTTCGGTCAGCATAGCGAACGCGGCGTCGAGCGTGCGCATCGGATCCAGTTCGTTCGCATGAGAATAGGCCAGGATTGCATCCGCTACCGTCGACGGCGAACGGAAGTGCGCCAACAGCGCGGCAGTCTGTGCATCGACGATGATTGATCCCGAGCGGGTATGCGCACGCGTCACATAGAAGTCGCCAGACTCATTGGAAACACGGCGCCCCAACTCTGAGGGCAGATTAGCGACTGGAGCTATCGCTACATCCTCAGGGAGAAGGAGTCTGATGGTCGCGTTCATTACCTGGCATCGGAGCCAGAACTTGCCGCATTTCGTCCTGGCTCGCATAGAAAAATAGATCGCGTTACCCACGTATATTAGGCTGCCATCAAAGACATCTATGATTTTTTTGTAGGAACAGCCATCCCGCTCGTTGCCAGTCCATCACGACCCGCCGGATGGCCGCGCGGTTAGCCGCCGCGGCACCAGATCGCGCTCAAGTCTGCCGCAGGTAAGTTGCCGCCACGTGGGGCCGCAGCACGCCGCTTGAAGGCTCGGTCACGTCTGCGAGACAAGAACATCCACCCGTTCACTCAGACAAGCGGGGTGCCTGAATGAGCGGCGCTCGGATAGCAACAAGGGGGAAAGCGATAAGGCACGATAACGGGCGCTTATGGCGCATGGTGGCATGCCAGAGTTTCACCCGCGTTCTTTCAGCGTACCTTTCTAGCGACGGATAATCTGCGAATCGACTCAGGGGAGGCTTCGCCCCCCACCCTTGGATACGCAGCAGCCTGGTCGCGGAAAGTTCACTACTTGAAGAAGAAGATTCTCGCTACATCGCGCCTGCGCAGTCCGGCGTACCCATTTCTGCGTGCCATCACTTAGCGGTAAGTGTCTGGTCCCATGGGGCGACGACGCTATCGCCATGACGACTCCCCTCGGGAACTCACGCCAGACGCTTTGCCGTCTTCCATTCCAAGACAAAAAAAACCTGGCGGGAAAGTGAGAGGATTAAAGTCTTGCCGGTCGACTTTAATCTGCGTATAAGTCAAGAGTGGCTAAATAAATTGGAGGAGCGATGGCAACGTATCAGGATCTGCTGGCCCAGAAGCAGGCGCTGGAAGCGCAAATCGAACAAGCTCGCGCCACTGAGGTCGCGGGCGTGCTCGAGCAGATTCGGGCGCTGATGCAACAGTACGGCCTGTCGCCCGAAGATATTGCGCCGCGGCGTCGCCGCGGCCGCCCCGCCGACGCAGCCACCGGGCCAGCGGAAAAGACTGCGTTGCCGCCGAAGTACCATGACCCTAAAACCGGCAAGTCCTGGTCCGGGCGTGGCCGCGCGCCGGCGTGGCTGGGCAAGCGCCCCGCGCGGTTTCTGATTCCGCAGGAATAACTGGCGCTCCGGCGCCACCCTGACTAGCGCAGCCGATCCATGTTTGGTTGTGGGCAGCGGCATGATTTCCCAGCGCCACCGCGAGTCGGCCGGGTCTGGCTTCGTGCTACCCGCGCCGCTCCGGAGAGGGCGGCGCGGTCTCTCCATCTTGGCGTGCCCCCTCTTGTAAGGAAGCGATTCGCCGACTGATGACGGCAGCCTGCTTTAGATGCCGCGCGAGTCCGTCGCGAGCCTGATTGAAGCCTGTAGTTTGTTCGCTCTCTGGAAACGCGAAAGTCATGCTGCGAGCGGCGCGCCCGACGGTGATAATTCGCTTTTTGACGGTGTGCTGGTAGGCCATGGCCATGAGGTATCGGCCTGGTGGCATCTTCATGTAAAGAAGCGGACCTTCGGTCTCGAGCCGCAAGAGTCGCTCGCTCTTCTCGTTGAGCACAACGACTTTGACGTCTGAAAGCGATGCGCCAGTCACCTCCTCCTGAAAGCGAATTCTCACGTTAAAGCTTGGCGCCAGTTCCCGCATGCGGGCGACTTCGTCCGTCCCGATTCCGCCCGAAACATAAACAATTCCGGCCGACTCCCGGATGTCCGGAAGGTCCGGAAGCATCAGTTCCTGCGAACTCAACGAACTCAGAGTCGCTACAGAGAATGTCAGTACGATCGCCCTACTGAACCAGCTAGCAGGCATGCTTGTTCCCCTTCGTTGACAATCCTTCGTTAAACCTCTCGCTGGAATGCCCCGGCGCAGCGTTTGCGGCGCGATGAAGCCGTCGTGAAAGCCTGCAGTCAGTGCAGTGCAGTGCAGTGCATGCTTAGAAAAAAATGTCGAAAGTCGGTGGCAGTTGCCGCAGCCTCAGCGTTCAATCGATGTGGCTGGGCAACTGCGGCAGAACATGCTCGGCCTCTACTGCATGGGCGACCCTCGTCTCGCTGCGCACTCAGTCTGACTCTTCCCTAGTGAATCGAAGACGTTGCATAGTTGGAAGCATCGCCGGCACCGCAGGAAGATCAATCTTCCAGGCTCGCAACAGCCTGTCAAAGTTCGGTTGTACCGGCACGTGACGCGAATGAAGCGAAGAATTGCCGCTGGATTTAATCGTATTTCCTGTCACCGTGTAACGAGCCTCCGTTCTTCTCCCGCCTACGGCTGACGGGCTAAGGCAGATTAATCCCTCCTTAAGCAAACTTTTTCTTGCTCTCGCAAACTCGTCGCCACTTAGCAAGCCCATGCCCACGACTTGCGCACGACCTATTTCCCGACCGGATTGTAGGGCGATGAGTAGCGTATTCGCACATTCTATCGTCGATCTCTTAGTTCTCATGTCGCACCTTAAGTAGCTTAAGTTGATTTGCCACCCAAAAATCAAGGGGGAGGGCCGGCACGTATTTTGTCTCGCGCTAGATTCCTTGACTGAATTGATTGCGTAGTGATTGAGTCAAGTTTTTCTACGCGGCGATTTTGACCTGATCGCACCATGTGTTGACGGCCTGCTCGGCGGTGCGGAAGCTGCGCTGCAAGGATGCTGGCGAGGCCGCAGGCGCCTGAGGGCTGACCAATGCAAGGCCGGGCCGTAAGATGCGGGAATAGACGCGCGTGTAGAAGAGTGCCGTCTGCAGCCCCAGGTTGGTGAGCCGATAGCGGTGGGTCTTGGGCACGCGCTCGATGAGGCCATGCAGGCGCAGG
>NZ_AUFE01000083.1 GCF_000426345.1 Cupriavidus phytohabitans
TGATAGGCTGGGTGTGGAAGCGCAGTAATGCGTTAAGCTAACCAGTACTAATTGCCCGTAAGGCTTGATCCTATAACCAGTGTGTTTCACCTGGTGAGTCGATCGCCTTGTGCCAGATACGCACAACCAAGACTACATCCCTATTCGTGACGCTGGCTTCAACCCCAGCGCCACAACCCCTCATGCCTGGTGACCATAGCGAGTTGGAACCACCCCTTCCCATCCCGAACAGGACCGTGAAACAACTCCGCGCCGATGATAGTGCGGATACCCGTGTGAAAGTAGGTCATCGCCAGGCTCTTATTGTGCAAAACCCCTCGACAGCGTGTGCTGCGAGGGGTTTTTGCTTTGGCGCTTCCGATTAAATGCTCGGCCTTTTTCGCCTCGCATCGACGTAATACCATCACGGTTGGACTAGCACCTTCCTCTTCATGTCAGCCGACGGCGCCTGGTATCTCTACCTGCTCGAATGTACCGGTAATTCCATCTACACCGGGATCACGACCGATGTTGCCCGCCGGTTCGCCCAGCATCTGTCGGGAAAAGGCGCCAAATATACCCGCTCGCGCAAGCCGATCCGTGTCATGGCCCAGCTCCGCTTTGAAACCAAATCGGAGGCGCTGAAGGCGGAAATCGAGATAAAGCGAATGAGTTCGGCGCAGAAGCGTGCATTTTGCGCGCAATATGAGAGCGCGAAGTAAAACGGCCAGGACCGCAAAGCAATCCTGGCCGTTTTGCCTGAGGCGCCGCTCAGACTACCGTCAGCGTCACGTCGATATTGCCACGGGTGGCATTCGAATACGGGCAAACCTGGTGAGCCTGTTCCACGAGCTTCTCCGCGGCCTCGCGTTCGAACCCCGGCAGCGAAATCTTCAATTCGACCTGGATGCCGAAACCCTGGGGAATCGGCCCGATGCCGACAGCACCTTCGATCGAAGCTTCCGCCGGCACATTGATCTTTTGCTGGCCCGCCGCATACCGGATCGCGCCCAGGAAGCAGGCCGAATAGCCCGCGGCGAACAGCTGTTCCGGATTCAGGCCATTGCCGGCGCCACCCATTTCCTTGGGGACTGCCAGCTTGACGTCCAGTTGGCCATCGGAGGTAGTGGCCCGGCCATCGCGGCCACCGGTGGCTTTGGCATTGGCGGTATAAACGACTTTTTCGAGTTTCATCTAAGGCTCCGGTTTGGTTGCCCGCAGGGGCGTATCAAGGCTTGCCGTCATGCGGCAGTGGGAAATCGGTACGCGCTGCTTCCAGCGTGGACCGCAATGCATGCAGGCGCTGCGTCAATGCCTGGATTTCTTCGATCGGGCACTGCGTGGCGCACAACATCTGCTCAGGAATGCGTTCGGCTGCGTTGCGCAGCCCCCGCCCGGCGTCAGTCAGGCGCACCAGCACCCGGCGCTCGTCGCCGGTATCGCGATTGCGGGTGATCAGGCCGCTGGCTTCCAAGCGCTTCAACAGCGGCGTCAACGTCCCGGAATCCAGCGCAAGGCGAGCCCCTAGCTCCGATACCGTCAGCGTCTCGACTTCCCACAATACCAACATCACCAGATATTGCGGATAAGTGAGTCCAAGCTCACCAAGCATAGGCTTGTACAGCTTGGTCATCGCCAGCGATGTCGAATACAGGGCAAAGCATAGTTGCCGATCGAGCAGCAGCCAATTCGGAATGTGGTCGTTGTCGCGTTCCATGCCGATATATTAGACACAATTAGATTGTGCGCAATATAAATTTGATGCCATGACGAAAGAGATGGTTGCGGCACCCGTAACCTTAAGCCTGTTTTAAGTCTCGGTCGCTAGCATGATCCCGTCGCGTCGCAAAGTGCCGACGCCACTTCTACGAAAGGACCCTGAGATGATTCGCCAGACCATTGCTCGCACGGCCGTTGGGATTGCGGCCCTCGCCGCCCTGGGCGGCGGGTATGCCTATCTGCAGAAGGAAGTCGTCACGCCCGGATACGCCGCTTCCACGCCCGCGCCTGTCGCAGCCGCGCAGCCGGCCGCGGCGGTGGCCACGCCGGCGGACTTCTCCGGCATCGTTGCGCAAAACGGGCCCGCCGTGGTCAATATCAGCGTGACCGCGCGCGCCCAACGCACCGCGGCGCAGATGCCGCCGGGGATCGATCCGGACGATCCGCTGTTCCAGTTCTTCAAGCGTTTCGGCCCTCAGTTCCAGGGCCCGCAAGGTGGCCAACAGCAACTGGTGCGCGGCCTGGGCTCGGGCTTTATCGTCAGTCCTGACGGCCTGATCCTGACCAATGCGCACGTCGTCGACGGTGCGCAAGAGGTAACCGTCAAGCTTACTGACCGTCGCGAGTTCAAGGCCAGGGTACTGGGCACCGATCCGCAGACCGATGTGGCGGTGATCCGCATCGATGCCAGGAACCTGCCGACGGTTCGCATGGGCGACCCTTCGCAGGTGCGCGTCGGCGAGCCGGTGCTGGCCATCGGTTCGCCGTACGGGTTCGAGAACACCGTGACTGCCGGTATCGTCAGCGCCAAGTCGCGCTCGCTGCCTGACGATACCTACGTGCCGTTCATCCAGACCGACGTGGCCGTCAACCCGGGCAACTCGGGGGGCCCGCTGTTCAACCAGCGTGGCGAGGTGATCGGCATCAACGCACAGATCTACAGCCAGACCGGCGGCTACCAGGGGTTGTCATTCGCAATCCCGATCGACGTGGCCACCAAGGTCCAGCAACAGCTCGTGGCGACCGGCAAGGTCACGCGCGGCCGACTCGGCATCAGCGTGCAGGAAGTCAACCAGGCGCTGGCGCAATCGTTCGGATTGCCCAAGCCGACCGGGGCGCTGGTCAACTCGGTCGAGCCGGACAGCCCCGCAGCGCGTGCGGGCCTCAAGCCGGGCGACGTGATCGTGCAGCTGGACAACGACGTGATCGACCATTCGGGCGACCTGCCCGAACATGTGGCCGACCTCAAGCCCGGCACGCAAAGCTCGCTGAAGATCATCCGCAAGGGGGAGCCGATGACTTTGTCGGTGAAAATCGGCACGGCCAAGGACCAGGCGGTGGCGCAGAAGGGTGGTGCCAATGAGGCCAGCGGCCGGCTCGGGCTGGCGGTGCGCCCGCTGTCGCCCGGGGAAAAGCGCGCCACCGGCATCGAAGGCGGCCTGGTGGTCGAAGACGTGACCGGCCCCGCGGCGCGGGTGGGCATCCAGCCGGGCGACGTGATCCTGTCGCTTAACGGCACGCCGATTACTTCGGCCGAGCAACTGAAATCGCTGGTGGCAAAGTCCGGCAAGCAGGTGGCGCTGCTGGTGCAACGCGACGATGCCCGCATCTTCATTCCGCTCGATATCGGTTAATGACTGATCGATGCGGCGCTGTCCGCCAATCGCTGTCCGCCAATCGTTAACTGACAAGGCTTTGCCGTTTACCGGGCCGTTACGCGGGCCGTATACCAGACCGGTATACGGCCCGCTAAGCCTTATGGGAAGCGGGATTCCACACAACCAATTACTTACAGAAGGCGCGCCAACAGGTATTATCTCGACTGCGATGCACGAAGCATGCGGCGGTAGCCCCGCCGGCCCTGGTTCTGCTGAATCGACAAAAAGGAAGTCTATGCAGTTGGATTTCACCCGCGCCACAACGCCGGGTACCGATAGAGCGCGGCGACTGACGTCAACGACGTCGGCGGCCGGCTCCGCGCCGAAGCCCCGGCGGCGCAAGAAAGTAGTTGCCCCGCATTGGGAGCGCGGCTACCGCTCGCATTTCTACCGCAATGAACGCGGCGACAAGCTTGGCGAAGTGCGCCTGTCCGAGCGCGGCGAAGTTCCCGTGGTCTACCACTGGGCCGCCGGCAATTACTCTGGCGCAGAAGGGTCGCTGGCCCACGCACGCGCGCGCGTCGAAGAAACCATCGGTTTCGGCATGCGCCAGCTGTCGCTGTTCTGAGCAGGTATTTCGCCGGTGCCGCGTCTGCCGGCACTGCGACCCGTCCGCGCCATCATTCACTTGCGCGGCGACTCCGCACCTCCCCGATTCTTCGCACTGCAGTCAATCCAGCGTTCCGCCACTGACGGCGGGAAGATGCGCGCGGTTCAGGCCAGATGCCGCTGCGCCAGCAGGAACGCCGCTGCGCCAAGCGCGAGCACCGCAATCAACCGGTAGATATCCTCGCAGGCAACCAGCCTGGCCTGTTGCTCGACCATCGCTGCGAGCTGCACCAGCGCACCCTGGTGTACCTGTGCGATGTCGAAGCCGCGCGCGGCCAGCGCCGCCTGCATCGACGCCATCCATTGCTGCGCCTCGGCGGGACGCTGGCCCAGCGCATGCAGCATTGGACCGCAACTGGCGGTTCTGCAGAAGCACCGCGCCCAGCGCCGAGGCAAACGAACTTGCGATTTGCCGCCTCAGGTTCTTGCTGCGGGAGCCGTGCGCGAACGCGTCGCCGCTGAGAGCACGGAAGGTCAGCCCCGCGATCGGGATGATCACCAGCATGCCGAACAGCCCCTTGCCAACCAGGCCCCACGCCAGCGCGGGCGGCCCCGCGCCGGGCTGCATGCGAGAGAACCACCATGCGGCCGCCGCCATCAGCAGCAGGCCGGCGATCATCAGCGGCTTTATATCAGGTGGGTGAGAATTTTTGCCTGCGCAGCAGGCCGGCGATTTCTCGCGTGGCTGCTCGCATGCGCTCCGCCGCCTGCCGCGCACGCGCCGGATCGGCATTGCCATAGCGTTGCCCGATGTAGGCCGCGGCAACCACCGCGATGGGCGCGGCCGCTTGCGGCAGTCGGGCGCTGGCGCGTGCGGCGAAATCTTGCGGGCCTTCGGCCGGCGTGCGCACGCAGCCGTGCCGGGCCAGCAGTTCGCAGAAGCGGCCGTAGGCAGCGTCAAGCGGATCAGCCTGCTCCCGGCGGCGCCACAGCGGCACCAGCGCGAGCAGGCACAGGATCCCCAGCGCGCCGGCCAGCATCTGCCCGGCACTGGCGCCGGTGCCGAGCGTGGCCAGCAGGCGCGCCTGTTGCGCGTGGTCATACTGCAGGACCCAGCGCTGCCAGTGGTAGACCATGCCCTCGTAGGCCCAGCGGATGTCCTGCAGCCAGCCAGGCCGGTGGGCCGGGCGCCAGCTCGCGGTCTCGGCGCCAAGAGCGGCGTCCAGGCCTTGCTCGATCCTGCTGGGCGCAACTGCGCTGGTCGGATCCACGCGCACCCAGCCGCGGCCTTCCAGCCAGACTTCGGCCCAGGCGTGGGCGTCGGACTGGCGCACGACGTAGTGGCCGCCGACGGGGTTGTATTCGCCGCCCTGGTAGCCGGTGATGACCCGTGCCGGCACGCCGGCGGCGCGCATCAGGAAGACGAAGCTGCTGGCGTAATGCTCGCAGAAGCCGCGCCGGGTGTCGAACACAAAACTGTCGACCTGCTCCGCGCCGAGCGGTGGCGGGCTGAGCGTGTAGGCAAACGGGGCGGCGGCAAACAGGCGCAGTGCCGCCTGCACGCGTGCGGCGGGATCGGCGTGCTGTGCGGCCCATGTGGACGCCAGTCTGCGGGCACGCGGATTGCCAGCGGGCAGGGCCAGCGCCAGCCGGCGCGTGGCGGCATCCAGTGCCTCCGGTGCCGGGGCGAGCGTCGATCGCGCCTGGTAGCGGATGCGCTGGTCCACCGGCCGGCGCGACATGAACTCGCCGTCTGGCGTGATGGCGGCGTCGGCGGACGGCGACAGGGCCTGCCCGCGGTCCAGCACCAGCAGCCAGTGCTGAGAACTGGGCTCCAGCGTGATGTTGTAATCGATTCCGTGTCTGTCCGAGACAGCAGCCGGCGCAGGCGCCAGTGCGTGCAGGCGCTGGCGTGCGGGACGCCAGGTGGTGCCGTCGTACTCCCACAGCACCAGCGCGCGCCAGTACAGCGCCGCGGCGGGCAGCGGCGGGCCGGCGACCTCGGCGCGCAGCGCCAGCGCCGGTGAGCGGATCAGCTGGCCGACGCTGCCGGGCCGCATCGTATCGCTGAGGCCGGTGGTACCGGTGGGCGCGGATTGGGGCAGTTGCCACAGCGGATGCTCCAGCCGCGGGAACAGCACGAACATGGCCACCGCCCACGGCAGGCCGAGCAGCGCCATGCGGCCCAGCATCGGCCAGATCGCCAGCCGGCTGCGCGCCTCCGGGTGGTGCAGCAGCAGCCAGTTGCGCAACACCCAGGCGCCGATCGCCAGGCCGTACAGCGCCAGCCAGAAGGGCTGGTCCGACAGGTACAGCGTCAGCAGCAGGTAGAAGGACAACTGCGTGACCAGCGTGGCATCGGCCAGCGCGCGGCACTCCAGCAGCTTGAGGATGACGAACGCACCCAGCAGCGCCACCGCCAGCTCGCGCCCAACCCCGTCGCCGGCCTGCCACGCCAGTGCACTGGCCACCATCAATACCAGCAGCGCTGTCGTGCCGAGCATCCAGCGCGACGGCAGTGGCGCGCGCCGGCGCCACAGCAGCCAGCGCCAGCCCAGCAGCAGCAACAGCAACAGGCTGACCGACACCGGCAGCGTGCGCGCCTGCGGCGCCAGCACCAGCGCCAGCTGGCCGAGCAGCATGCCGTGGTCTTCATGCCGCAGCGGCCGTGCCACGGCGTTCATGGGCGGGCTCCGGGCCGGGCCGGATGCTGCGGCCACAGCGCCAGCGCTTCCAGGCAGGCGCGCCGATGGCTCGCTCCACATGCGGGCGGCAGTTCAAGACCCGGCAGGCGCAGGCCGATTTCCGCGTCGTCCGGCGCGGCCAGCAGCCAGGCGCACAGCCGCGATAGCCGCGCTTCGGCGTCCATGCCCGCCGGCATCGCCTGCCAGTCGAGCCAGCGCGCCGGGCGCTGCGGCGGATCGCCGCTGCGGCTGAGCCACCGGCCGGTGCGCGCGCTGTGCTTCCACGCGATCCGGCGCAGCGGGTCGCCGCTGCGGTAGCGCCGCAACTGGTCGATGCCGTCGTCGCTCGGAACGGTGGACGCGGCATGTCCCGCGTCGTCCGCGCCGGGGCGATACGCGGCCGGCGGAGGCGGTGCATTGGCTTCCGGCGCCGGATAGACCAGCGTCGACAGCGGCAGGTCCGCATGGCTCCAGACGCGGAACAGCCCGAACGGGAAGCGGCTGCTGATCACCACGCGCGGCAGCACCAGCCGTCCGCGCCGCGGCGCTGGCACGTGCAGGGCAAGCGTGCCGCTGGCGTACCCGTCGAGTGTCAGCGTGGCGGGCAACACTTCGGGCAGCGCCGGCACGCGCGCCTCGACGCCGATGCGCGCGCCGGCGTCGGCGTTGTCGACGCGCAGCGCAAACGCCGCGAGCTGCCCGGCATGCACCGGCGCCACCGGGCCCGCGCTTACTGCCAGTTCAAGCAGGTTGCGGTACGCCAGCCACATGCACGACATGCCGATGCCGGCCAGCAGGAAGGTCAGCGCGAAACCCAGGCTGATGTTGTAGTTCAGCGAGGTCAGCAGCATCGCGCCGAGCAGCACGGCAAAGCCGATGCCGCCCCGCGCGGGAAGGATATAGAGATGGCGCCGGTCCAGCCGCACGGTGCCGCCGGACGGCCGGCGCGCGGCAAGGCGATGGCGCAAGAGGCTGGCGGACGCGAACAGCCCAGGCCTGGGCAGGCGCCGGTGTGCGGCGGCGCCGCCGTTGTTCTGCGACGCAGCCAGCGGATCGCTCGCCATGGGCGTCAGGGGATGGCCACGCCGGCAAGCAGTGCCGCCAGCTCGCCGTGCACCGCCGTGGGCCCGATTCCGCCCGCCGGCAGCAGCCGGTGCGCGGCCACCGCGGCAAAGACCGCCTGTACATCTTCAGGCAGCACCAGCTCGCGCTGCGCCAGCAGGGCCCAGGCACGGGCGCAGGCCAGCAGCGACAGCCCGGCGCGCGGCGACAGTCCTGCGGCAAAGCCGCCGTGCTGGCGCGTGGCCTGCACCAGCGCCAGCACATAGTCGACCAGCGCGGGGCTCGCGTACACCTGCGCGGCCGCCTGCTGCAGGGCCAGCACCTGCGCGGCATCCATCACCGGCGTCGCTTCGGCCGCGCTGGCGCCGCCGAGGTACAGCACGCGCTCGAAGGCGGGATCGGGATAGCCCAGCGACACGCGCATGGTGAAGCGGTCGAGCTGCGATTCAGGCAGCGCATGAGTGCCCAGCTGCTCCAGCGGATTCTGCGTGGCGATCACGAAAAATGGTGCCGGCAGCGCGTGCGTGGTGCCGTCATGCGTCACCTGCCGCTCGGCCATGGCTTCGAGCAGCGCGCTCTGGGTCTTGGGCGGCGCACGGTTGATCTCGTCGGCCAGCACCACTTGCGCGAACACCGGGCCGCGGTGGAAGCGGAATTCGCCCGCATCGCGCACGAACACCGAGACGCCGATCAGGTCCGCCGGCAGCAGGTCGCTGGTGAACTGCACGCGCTGGTACTGCAGCCCGAGCGTACGCGCCAGCGCATGCGCCAGCGTGGTCTTGCCCACGCCGGGCACGTCTTCCAGCAGCAGGTGGCCTCCCGCCAGCATGCAGGCCAGCGCCAGCCGCACTTGCTGCGGCTTGCCAAGGACGATGCGGCCCAGCTGGGCCTGGGCCTCGGCCAGCGAAGCGACGATGCGTGGGCGGGCAGTCACGTTGGACCTCGGCGCAAAGGAGTGGAAGGAAGCCGGATTGGCGGCTACGGATCCGCGGCAAGAATGGGAACGCAGTCCAGCGCATTGTAGCGGCGTGCGCGGCACGCGGCACCGTCTGTTTCCGAACGGAGACACCACCGGCCGGCGGCGGTGCACCTCAATGGCGCAGCGGCTGCGCCAGATCGCGCCGGTTCTGGCATCATGAGCCTGTCGGGCCACCGACGGCCCACCCGCGTTTCTTTCTCCTTCCGCTGCCCGCTGCAATGACTGCCTCGCTGGACCCCTCTGCCGACCTGCCTGCCGACCTCCCTGCCGCCGCCGTGCTGACCCCAGACGCCGCCGATTCCGACGCGCTGCTGCGCCTGGCGCAGGCCTTCCATGCCAGCGGCTTCGTGATCCTGCGCGGCTTCGGCAACGAGGCAGACTGCGCCGCGCTGGAAGCGGTGGCGCGCAGGCACCTGGCGGCGGCGGTGCCACCGGTGGAGTTCGAGGCCGACCTGGGCTATCCCGGCGCCCCGGCCGCGCGCGACGCCGCCGGCGGCGGCACCGTCAGGCGGCTGCGCCAGGCCTACGGCCGCGACGAGGTGTTCCGCGCCTGGGCTACCGACCCGAAGCTGGTGTCGGTGGTGCAGGCGCTGCTGGGCGAACCCGCGTGCCTGACGTTGGCGCACCACAACTGCGTGATGACCAAGCACCCGCACTACGGCAGCCAGACCGGCTGGCACCGCGACACGCGCTATTGGTCGTTTGCCAAGCCCGAGCTGGTGACGGTATGGCTGGCGCTGGGCGACGAGGACGAAAGCAACGGCGTGCTGCGCGTCATACCGGGATCGCATCGCGCGGCGCTGGAGCCGGGCCAGCTGGATCCCGCGGAATTCCTGATCGAGGCGCACCCCGCCAGCCAGCCGCTGCTGCAGGCGGCGCGGCCGCTCGCGCTGCACCGCGGCGACGTGCTGTTTTTCGACAGCCGGCTGTTCCATGCGGCGGGGCGCAATGCCTCGAACGCGGTCAAGCTGTCGGTGGCCTTTGCGTATTTCGGCGCCGGCAACCGGCCGCTGGACGGCACGCGTTCGGCAGAGTTCGGCAGCGTGGCGCTGCCGGTGGCCGGCTGACACAGCCAGTGTGGGTGGCGGGGGCGGCGTTCAGGTACGCAGCCCGACCAGCCCTGAGATCTTCTCCGAAGCTTCGAGCAGCGGCGGCAGGAAGCGCTCCAGCATTTCCTGCGCGCTGGTGCGGTTGGCCTGGCCGCTGATATTGATCGCGGCGATGGTCTGGCCGGCGCGGTTGCGGATCGGCGCCGCCAGCGACACCAGTCCCTCTTCCAGCTCCTGGTCGTTGAGTGCCCAGCCGCGCGTGCGGATATCGGCGACGATGGTCTTCAGCGCATCGATGTCGGTCACGGTGCGGGTGGTGCGCGCACGCAACTCGCTGGCGCGCAGCACGCTGTCCAGCTCGGCTTCATTGAGCCCCGCCATCAGCACGCGGCCCATCGACGAGCAATACGCCGGCAGCCGGCTGCCGATCGACAGGTTGATCGTCATGATCTTGCGCGCCGGCACGCGCAGCACGTAGACGATCTCGGTCCCGTCCAGCACGGAGATCGAGCAGCTTTCATGCACCTGCTGCGACAGCGTCTCCATGATCGGCTCGGCCAGGTTCCAGAACGGCATCGAGGTCAGGTAGGCAAAGCCGAGGTCGAGGATCTTGGGCGTCAGCCGGAACAGCCGCCCGTCGGCCTGCACATAGCCCAGTCCCACCAGCGTCAGCAGGATGCGGCGCGCCCCCGCGCGCGTGAGGCCGCTGGCCTGGGCGATCTCCGTCAGCGTCTGCGCCGGGTGCTGGGCATTGAAGGCACGGATGACCGACAGCCCGCGTGCAAAGGACTGCACATAGCTGTCGCTTGGCTTCTCGGGCGCGGCGCTGCCTGCGCTCTGGGGCGCCTGCGCGTCGCGTGGGGAGTCGGTGGAACTGGCCATCGGTGTAGCACCGGCGCGGGTCGCCGGATTGGCACGGAAAGGCCGAAAGGGTAGAGGAAATGCCGGCGCAACGCCAGTGCCGGGCCCGCCAGGGGCGTCCTAGCGGAAGCTGCGCTGCACCAGCACGAACACCGCGCCGAGCACGCAGATCACCGCAAAGCCATGCAGCATGTCCATGCCGGCCAGCAGCGTGGCCTGCCGGTCGATTTCCAGCGAGATCTTGGCCAGCCCCGCGGCCGACAGCGCATCCGGCGACTGCAGCGCCGGGTTGAAGCGTGTGACCTGTTCGACCAGGTGGGTGCGGTGCTCGGCCAGCCCGTCCTGCATGAACACGCTGGCCAGGCCGGTGCCCACGGCCGAGGCAATCTGCTTGCACACGTTCTTGAACTGGTAGGCGTGCGAGAAATCCTCGACCGGCACCTCCAGGTAAGTCATCGAGGCCACCTGCACCATCAGCAGCACCGGCGTCAGCCCTTCCAGCAGCACCACCGGCACCAGCGCATAGTCGGGCGCGCCCGGCATCAGCTGGTGCGAAAACAGCATCGCTGCGCAGGCATAGAAGATAAAGCCAAGCGCGATCACGCGCCGCTTGCGGAACACCAGCGCCATGCCTAGCGTGATGACGATGGCGGCGATGGTCGCCACCGTGCCGCTGGTTGCCAGCAGCATGCAGGTGGTGCGGAAGGTCAGGCCCAGGCCGGTCTGCGTCAGCGACGGCAGCAGGAAGGCCCATGCCGACGACATCAGGTAATACAGCGTGTAGAAGCCCAGGCCGTAGAGATACTGGCGCCCGGCCAGCCGCGACAGGTCGATCCACGGGTCGGGATGGCGGTACAGGCGCCAGCCGGCGAAGGCGAACAGCGCCAGGCCGCACAGCGCGGCCAGCGGCATTTCCAGGGAATTGAAGAAGCGCGTGTAGCGCATTTCCTGCAACGTATGCAGGAACACCAGCGCACCCGCCGCCGCCGCGATCGCGGCGGGCCAGTCCAGCGTCGACACCGGCGGATGCGGGTCGCGCGGCGCGCGCGTCGGGTAGGTCAGCGCCACCGACAGCAGCACCGGCAAGGCAATGCCGGCCTGGAACAGGAACACCGCGCGCCAGCCGATATCGTCGAGGAAAATGCTGGTCAGCCACGGCGCGATCGCCAGCATCGAGAACGCGCCGCCGCCGAAGCGCAGCATCAGGGCGCCGCGTTCGGCCGGCGTCGACACCAGCTGCACCAGGATGCGCGAGGCCGCGAACAGGCCCCCGGCGCCCAGGCCCTGCACCGCCTTGCCGGAGATCAGTCCGGCGGGGCTGGCAAACTCGGCGCAGATCAGCGAACCCAGGATGAACACCACCAGCGACGCCAGCGTAAAGCGCTTGTACGTGATGCGGCGCGCGACCTGGTCTAGCACCATGTTCATCAGCACCGCGGTGGAGGCATAGGCGGAGACCGCGTACAGGTAGTCTTCGGGCGCTGCGCCGACGCCGCCCTGGATATGCTGGCTGGCCACGCCCATCATCAGCGTGGAAGAAAAGTCGATGCCGGTGACCAGGCCGAGCGTCAGGCCGAACAATGAAAGACGCCAGTGACCCATTTCGGGGTGACTGGCGAGTTGCATGCGGGGGCGTGCTGGGGTGGAGGTCGGGATCGAAGCGGGGATCGAGGCGGGGGCGGAGGCTGCCGGGACTGTCGTTGCCAGCACTGGGGCTGAGCCGTCCGGTGCAGCCGGTACAGGCGTTTGTTGCATCGCTCAAGCATAATGTCGCCTGCCGCAGAGAACTACAGGCTGTAAGGGAAACATTGTCCGGTGAATCAAACAATTCAATGGAACGACTGGGAAGCGTTCTGCTGCGTCGTCGAGCAGGGAACGTTTACGGCCGCGGCGGAGCAGCTCGATTGCCCCAAGTCGCGCGTCTCGGCCGCGGTGGCGCGGCTGGAAACCGCCATCGGCGCCAAGCTGCTGGAGCGCACCACGCGGCGCATGCGCCTCACCGATGCCGGCAAGGCCGTGTATCGCGATGTGGCGCCGCTGTTCGCGCGGCTGCGCGAGATCCGGCAGGAGACGCTGGCCCGCGAGGAGCGCGTGCAGGGCGTGCTGCGTATCGCCACGCCTTATGAATTCGGCGCCCAGCAGTTGGGCGGGGTGATCTGCCGCACACTCGCCGCGCATCCGGCGCTGGATGTGGCGGTGGAGATCACGCAGGGACTGGTCGACCCGATCCGCGACGGGTTTGACGTGGCTTTCGTCATCGTCGATGCCGACCTGCCCGACTCCGGCACGGTGGCCCGCCGCATCTACCACGTCGAGCGCGGGCTGTTCGCCGCGCCGTCGCTGGCGGACAGCCTGCCGGCGCAGTTGCGCCCGGAAGACCTGGCCAACATGCCGACGCTGACCACGCCGGGTGACACGGTCTGGGAATTCACCCGCGACGGCGAGACCGTCTCCGTGCCGATCCGTCCGCGCATGCAGACCTTCAACGCCGAACTGCGCCTGCAGGGCGCGCTGGCGGGGCTCGGCATCGCGCGCCTGTCGGTGAACTACTGCGAGGCAGAGATCGCGCAGGGCCGACTGGTGCGGGTGCTGCCGGACTTCCCGCTGCCGCCGCTGCGCGTGTTCGCGCTGCTGCCGGACCGGCGCCTGCAACCGCGCAAGGTGCGCGTGTTCATGGAAGCGATTGAATCGATGATGGTGTCGGAGCTGGGGCCCGAGTCAGGCCTGGAAGGGATCGAGCCCGGCGAGTGGGCGAGGGAGGGCGCTGGGCCCGAAGACGACGCGCAGGCGGAGGGAAGCGGCCTGGCAGAGGGAGAGGTCCGGCCAGCGGGTTGAGGACGCCGGCGGGCTACCACGGCGCGAGGCCGTGGCAAGGGAATGCACAGGAACTCAGGCGCCTTCGGTGAAGCTGTCGCGGCGGTCGGTGATGGCGGCGCCGTCGGTGAACGGATCGACCTTGCCTTGCTTGGCACCGTCGGTGTACGGATCGGCGCGGCCGATGCGCGCGCCGTCCAGGAACGGGTCGGCCTTGCCGGCGTGGGCGATGCCGCCGTCCAGCCGTGCGATATCGGAAACGGGCTCAGAGGCGTGCGCGGCGACGGCGGCAAACGACAGGCCGGCCGCGCACAGCAGGGAAAGCGCCAGGCTGCGGCGTGGTGCGAGGGTCTTCATGGAGTGTTTTCCTTCTTGGCAGGGTTCGTGGCTGCAGCGCCACGTCGCCTGTAATGTAGGACTTCACACTAAGCAGAAAAAGCGTCAATTCTCGAAACACTGTCCAGGCATCTGGACAATGCGCCAGTCTGCACCGGCGCCATCGCAGCGGCCCGTGGGCCTCAAAAATGCATGTTGAAGACGCTCGCGCCCAGCCTGGCGATCACCATCAGCAGGATCTGCGCGATCACGAACAGCACCAGCGGCGAGACATCGAAGCCGCCAAGGCGCGGCACCACGCGCTGGATCGGACGCAGCACCGGCGCGGTCAGGTGGTCGATGGCGGGCGTGATCGGCGAATGCGGGTTGACCCACGACAGGATCGCCATCAGCAGCGTGACCCACATCACCAGGCTGATCGCCCACTTCAGCACGTACAGCAACGCGGTCAGCAGCACCGCCGGAAGGAACGCCAGCAGGTCGGCGTTGCTGAGCAGCGCGACCAGCAACAGGAACACGACCGCCGTCAGCCAGGCCGCCACCACCGTGGCCCAGTCGATGCCGCCCACGCCCGGAATGATCCGGCGCAGCGGCCGCACCAGCCAGTCGGTGATCTGGAACACCCCCTGCGAGACCGGGTTGCGTGTCGGCAGCCGCGTCAGCTGCATCCAGACGCGCAGCAGCAGGGCCATGCCGAACAGGGTAAAGATGGTATCCAGCAGGAAGAGGGCGATTTCCGTAAACATCGATGCGGTTTCCGGTGGGTTAGGGTGTCTGCAACCGCACAGATTCTGCCATAGCCCGGCGTCACACCGGCACATCCGGGGCACATGCCTGTGGCGCGTCCAACATGCCGGCGCCGCCCTATAATTGCGAGCGCTCGTGGCCGCACTGCGCCGGTGGCGGGCACGTTCCCGTTTTTCCGCGCTTTTCGTCGCGTTCTTCCGTCTAGCCCTATGCCCAGCAAGCCAGCCTCCTCCCGCAACCCTGCGCCGCTCACCAAGGCGGACTTCGAGGCGCTCTCGGACTTCCGCTACCAGCTGCGGCGCTTCCTGCGGTTTTCCGAGGATGCGGCGCGCGAGGAGGGGCTGACCGTGCAGCAGTACTTGCTGCTGCTGCATATCCGCGGCAGCGCCGAGAAGGAATGGGCCTCGATCGGAGAGCTGGCCGAACGCCTGCAGGCCAAGCAGCACGGCGTGGTGGCGCTGGTCAACCGCTGCGAGGCGGCCGGGCTGGTCAAGCGCCGCCTCAATCCCGAGGACCGGCGCGTGGTGCAGGTACACCTGCTGGCCAAGGGCGAGCGCAGCCTGAACCGGCTGGCGATGCTGCATCGGACCGAGCTGGAATCGCTGCGCAATACCTTCCGCGTGGCGCGCATCACACAGTTCAACGACGACGGGGCCGAGCGCGGCTGAGCCCGCCAACTTGTCGCCAACCGGTCGCCAACCGGTCGCCGCGCATCCGGTTACAGGCAGTTACCAATCAAAAGCTCCGGTGACACCCGCCGCCCGCGGGCGGCCCTAGACTCGCGCGCATTCATCAATACGCGCAGTGCGCAGGAGTCGAGCCATGTCCATCCCCTTTCGTTCGGTTGTGCTTGCGGTGCTGGGCGCCGGTGCGCTGGCCGGGTGTGCCACGCCGTATGGCTATGACAACGGCTATGGCGCGGGGTATGGCAGCGGCTACGGCACCAATACGGCCTATGGCGGCAGCTATGGTGGAAGCTACGGCACCAGCGGCACCACCATCAGCGGCTACCCGGCGCAGCAGGGCTATCCACAACAGGGCTACCCGCAGCAGGGCTACCCCCAGCAACAGTATCCGCAGCAAGGCTATCCGCAACAAGGGTATCCGCAGCAGCAATATCCGGACGGCGGCTACGACAACAGCAACTATGGCAACAACAACTACGGCAACCAGGCGTACGGCGTGCGCTACGGCTGGGTAGAGGCCATCGAAGTGGTTGCCGGCCAGCCACCTTCGACCAGCGGCGCGGGCGCGGTGGTCGGGGGCATCGTCGGCGGCTTGCTCGGCCACCAGGTTGGCGGCGGCCGCGGCAATACGGTAGCGACCATCGGCGGCGCGGTGGTCGGCGCGGTGGCCGGCAACGAGGTCGAGAAGCGCACCGGCACCAGCGCGCCGGCCTACCGCGTGCGCGTGCGCACCAGCGACAACGGCTACCTGACGCTGACGCAGTCCGACGCTTACCGCATGCGTATCGGCGATCGCGTCAAGGTCGAGAACGGCGTCGCGGTGCCGTACTGACCGATGCCGATGTGATGTCGATCCCGGCCGGCTAGGCTTCGGTGCTGAACAACTGCGCGTAATCCTCGCGCAGCTGGCGCTTGAGCAGCTTGCCGGCCGTATTGCGCGGCAGGTCGTCGACGAACACGATGCGCTTGGGCACCTTGAACGGCGCAAGCGCCCGGCGCGCATGCGCGATCAGCGCGTCTTCGCTGGCCTCCTGGTCGCGCTTGCGCACCACGCACGCGGCCACTGCCTCGACCCACTTCGGATGAGGCAGCGCGAACACGGCCGCTTCAGCCACCGCGCCATGCGTGTACAGGCACTCTTCCACTTCCCGGCTCGATACCAGCACGCCGCCTGAATTGATCACGTCCTTGATCCGGTCGACCACGTACAGGTAGCCCTCGGCATCCATGTAGCCAAGGTCTCCGGAATGGAACCAGCCGCCGGCAAAGGCTTCGGCGGTCTGTTCCGGCTTGTCCCAGTACTCGGTCAGCAGCTGCGGCGAGCGGTGCACGATCTCGCCGAGCTCGCCGGGGGGGACGTCCCCCATGGTCTCGTCGACGATGCGCGTCTCGACATTCAGCACAGGCCGTCCTGCCGACGCGGGACGCGCCGCATGCTCGTCGGGCCCCAGCACTGTCGCCAGCGGCCCGATTTCGCTTTGCCCGTAGCAGTTGTAGAAGCGCAGCGCCGGCAGGTTCTGCTGCAACTCCAGCAGCACCGGCACCGGCATGATCGATGCCCCATAGTAGGCCTTGACCAGCGCGCCGAGCCTGGCGGGATCGAACTCGGCATGGCGCAGCAGCGCGATCCAGACCGTGGGCGGGGCAAAGAAGCTGGTGATGCCTTCCGTGTGGATGGTGCGCAGGCAGTAGCCCGCCTCGGGGCTGTCGGCGATCAGCGTGGTGCCGCCGCACAGCAGCAGCGGCATCAGGAACACGTGCATCTGCGCCGAGTGGTACAGCGGCAGCGCGGCCAGCGAATAGTCCGTGGCGCGGATATCGCAGGCGGCGATGGTGCTGGCATACTCGGCCAGCAGGGCGCGGTGGGTCAGCACCGCGCCCTTGGGTGCGGAAGTCGTGCCGGACGTGTACAGGATCTGCGCCGGCGTGGTGTCGGCGAGGCTGTCGGGCACCGGTAGCTCGGGTCCGTGGGCCGCCGCGGCCAGAATATCGCTCGCCGGGCCGCCACCATGCAGCGTGCCGCTGATGCGGCATGGCAGGCCCTCGATGCGCCCGGCCAGTGCCGGGTCGGCAAAGATCGCGCTGGCGCCAGATTGCGTGACCAGGTATTCCACTTCCGGCCGCGTCATCGAAAAGTTGACCGGCACATGGATCAGGCCGCTGCGCAGGCAGGCCAGCCACAGCAGCACGTACGCATCAGAGTTCTTGCCGAAGGCTGCGACGCGGTCGCCGGGGCGCAGGCCCCATTGTGCCAGCGCGCCAGCCACGCGGGCGGCGGCGAGGTCGAGTTCGCGATAGCTCCAGGCGCGCTCGCCGAAGCGGATCGCGGTCTTGGCCGGGCTGCGCCGTACCGCGCGCGCGATGGCATCGGGGATGGTGTTGCGCAGGGCGCGCTGCTGCTCTGACTGCATGGTGGTCTCCGTCGTTATGGTTTGAGGGGCCAGCAAGTCTTTGAAGCCAAGCGCCGAGGATAAGGGCTGCCGCCTTGCCATGGCAAGGCGGCGAGGCGCGCATGGGTGCCCCGGGGCTGTTACAGCGTCTGCGCCAGGAATGCAAGCGCGCGCCCGTGTGCCAGCGCGGCACTGGGCTGGTGGTACGAGGCCCGAGCCCAGCAGTTGAAGCCGTGGTCGGCATTGTCGTAGACGTGGATCTCGGTGCCGGGTTTGCCCGCCATCGCATCGCGCACGCCTTGCACCGCTGCGGGCGGGATGTGCGCGTCGAGCGCGCCGTAGTGGAACTGCACCGGCACGCGGATATTCGCCGCTTCCTGCAGCCGGTTCTGGATACCGCCGCCGTAGTACGGCACCGCCGCGTCGACCAGCCCGCGTGCTGCGCTCAGGTACGTCAGCAGCCCGCCGAAGCAGTAGCCCACCGCGGCGACCTTGCCGGCGCCGGTGCGCTGGCGCAGCGTCCGCACGGTGGCGGCGATGTCGCCGAGCGTGGCTTCGATATCGACCGAATTACTCATAAGTCAGGAATTTAGCGGACAAATGTTCTATGCTTGAGCGATAGTCATTGAGGAGTGCGCTCATGAAACGGGACGGCCGCAGCCT
>NZ_AUFE01000084.1 GCF_000426345.1 Cupriavidus phytohabitans
GGCGCTACCCCCAACTACTTCGACCTCTGCTGACTTCTCGCTCCGGCTCGACGCCGTTGCCCTTTCAGGCATGAGGCGAGATCTCCCCAGGTAAGAACGCACTCCTTCGCTGCGCAGCCGCCGGATTTACGCCGCCTCCCCTTGATCACGAGAACTTCGCGGCTTTTTGCCCGCTCGTCCTGGTCGGCACCGCCTTCTATCCGGTTCGTGTCCCTCGGCTCGCAGCTTCGCTCCACGCTTCCTCCCCACGATCGGTCGCCCTTTCGCAGTTGCGCTTCGCTTCGTTCGCTGTGATCAACTTACGGTGGGACTTGCACCCACAAGAGTGCGCCCATGCTGGGCGCACAAAAAAAGGAGGCCGAAGCCTCCTGTCGCGATCCGCCGCAACGACCCTCCCTTTCCCCCCGGAAGGCACGGCATCGCGTGCCACAGGGCTGTCGTTCGCGCGGCGGGGACACGCCCCGCCGTCGTGCCACGCTATCGCAGCGCAGCGGCATGGCGGTACGGACTCACCTGCTTCCTGCTTTGCCGGGAAGCAGGGCGCCCGCCGCCATCGGCAGCGCCCTCAGGCGCCTTTCTTCGTCATCGGGTCCTTGGTACCGGCAGCGTGGCTGTTCTTTTTCTTGGCGCTGGCCTTCTTGGCCTTGGCCTTGTGCTTGCTGTCGGCCTTGGCCGGCGCAGCCTTGTCGGCGGCCGGTGCCGCCGGCGTGGCCGGGGTTGCCGGAGTGGCCGGCGTTGCCTGCGCCATCGCGCCCGCACCGAACATTGCCAGCGACAGCATGACGATCCACTTCTTCATTTCGGTCTCCTCGTGAGCCCTGCGTGTGGGAATGCCTGCAATGACCGGCACGCGATTCGCGCCGGGTCACTCGCATCAACGAGGACGGCTTGCACGCGGTTGACCGGGACAAACCCTGACAGGGGCATCGGCGCCGCCGGGGCGTTTGGTCCAACTCAGCGGGACACTCAGCGGCACAGCCTGCGCAGCAGATCACCCGCAATGGTGCCGGGGCCCGCGGGCTGGAAGGTGCCGTACTGCGGCGCGCGGATCGTATAGAGCGAATTGCCGCGCGCGTAGCGCTTGCTGTACAGCGTCTGCTCGACCACCGCGAACATCGACGTGGCACAGTCGAGCACCATGCGCTTGAGCGACGAGCGGATCGGTTCGCCGTTGGCGGTGCGGATCACGCCCGACGGCGAATTGCGCATCAGCACGACACCGACCTGCGCGCCCTGGCGGCGGATCGCGGACTGGTCGAAGTACGAGATCACGCCGTTGGCACCCATCAGCGGCAACCAGCGCTGCGGATCGGGCGCGCCCGGGTCGGGCGCAACCACCAGATGGCAACCTTCTCTCGGCGTGGAGCGGAACACCGTGCCGGCACCCGGCACCTGGCACTCATACAAGCCGGCGGCCGCGGCCGGACGCTGTGCCGGCATGGCACTGCCTTCGGCATGAGCGGTCGGCGCGGCCAGGCCGAGCATGCAGCCTGCCAGCGCGGCAGCATGCCTAAAAATGCGGAACATCATTGAACTGCCCTCGTATAGACGGGAAAAGCGAGCCGCATTGTCGCACACGACACGCACGATCTGGCGGCTTTGTATCTGTTGCGCATGCGCGCGCGAATGGCATCGCACCACCCTCGGCCAGCAATGTGCTAACCCGTGTACTACAAATAGGGTATGGAGGCCGGCCATGCGTGGCAACGCCCCATGCGAAGTCCGACAGCAACGCAGCATCCCAAGCCTTGCTTCCCATGCCACGACAAGACCAAGAAGCCAGACAAGACCGCCTTGCAAGTTGTTGCGACCCATCCCCCGCGCCGACAGCGCCTACCCGGCGCCCGTGGCATCGACAGCGTCGCCTGGTAGCGCGCTCAATGCCGCCAATCGTTCGCCACGCCGCCGCGAGCCTGCTCGCCCTGCCCCTTTGCCTCGGCACCGCCCACGCCGCGCCAGCCGTGCAGCTGGGCTACGGCTTCGACAAAACCCATCACGTGCAGAAGGCCGAGGTCGCCATGCTGTGGGATTCGGGCTTTGCGTGGGGCAATCCGCAGGGCTGGCTCGTCGACCTCCAATGGGAAGTCAATATCGCGCGCTGGAACAGCAGCAGCGACAACAATCCACATGACCTGTGGGAGTTCGGCGCCTCGCCGGTGGTCCGCATCGGCTGGTGGAAGCACGCCTGGGCGCCATTCCTCGAATTGTCGCTCGGCCCGCGCTTGCTGACCGGAACACGCACCTCGGACGACCATGTCATTTCCACGGCGTTCCAGTTCTCGGAATACGCGGGCCTGGGCGTGACCTTCGGCTCGGACCGGCACTTTACCGCGGGCTACCGCTTCCAGCACCTGTCCAATGGCGGCATCAAGGACCCTAATCCTGGCACCACCTTCCACGTCATCTACCTGCGCTACCGCTTCTGAACGCCGGCGGCTGCGAGGCGCCCAGCGCTTCAAACAGGGCGCGCGTGGATTCGTCGGCGGGGAAGAAGGACTCGATGCGCAGCTCCTGCAGCGTGATGTCCTGCGGAATGCCAAGCGTGGTCAGCGTCGAGAACAGCGACGCACGGAACGCGCCGGCATGCAGCACCACCGGCAGCACCGGCGGCGGCGGTCCTTCCGCGCCGTCATCCTCGGGGAGCAGCACGCCACCGGGGCCGACCATGTCGGGATGCCACGCGGCGATACGACGGAAGATTTCGCGCGCGGTCTGGTCGTGCGCCTGCACCTGCAATTCCTGCCAGACGCGCCGCAGCAGGTAGCGTCCGACCTGGCGCGCGTTCTCGATCACCGGCCACAAGCCTTGCGGATCGAACACCGACAACATCAGGTTTGCCCGGCGCGGACCGCCGCCCTGCCCGCTGCCCTGCCCGCCTACGTCCTCCAGCGACGCGGGCACGCGTCCGTCGAGCAGCGTATCGAGCATGCGCCGGTAAGCCTGGTTGGCGTCGACCAGGTTCCAGAACCGGTCCAGCACCACGGCCGGGTACGGCTCCTGCTTGGACAGGATCAGTGCGATCGCCTGCTGCACCATCTGCAACGGCGGCGAGGCCAGCGCGTGCTCGCTGTAGGCCGGGGCGAAGCCGCCCGCCAGCAGCATGCGGTTGCGCTGGCGCAGCGGCACCCCAAGGCGCTCGGCCAGCGCCAGCACCATTTCGCGGCTGGGGCGGGCGCGGCCGGATTCCAGGAAGGAGATGTGGCGCTGCGACACCCCGGCGGCCAGCGACAGTGCCAGCTGGCTGTAGCCGCGCTTGCCGCGCCAGTAGCGCAGCAGGCCGGGGAAGTCGAGAGTGGCTTCGGAAGCAGGGGTCAGCGTTTCCATGCACGTATTACAGCATGGCCAGGAGCAGGGATCGACTACCTGCCAGGTAATAGCCGCAATTCCCTGCCGGCCATTGCCTTGCCGGCACTGAGACGCAGGCGTCACTGTGACGACTTCCTGTAACAGCCGGATGGTATGCTTGACTTCTTTTGAACTCCCGGCGCGCAAAGGGCGCGCACTTTGATGGAAATTGCCATATTACTGGCGCTGATCTTGCTGAATGGCGTGTTCGCGATGTCCGAGATCGCGCTGGTCACCGCGCGCAAGGCGCGCCTGCAGCGGCAGATCGAGAACGGCGACCGGGGCGCGATCGAAGCCGTCAAGCTGGGCGAGGACCCCACACGCTTCCTGTCGACGGTGCAGATCGGCATCACGTCGATCGGCGTTCTCAACGGCGTGGTCGGCGAATCGACGCTGGCGCAGCCCTTCGGCGACTGGCTGCACGGCAGCGTTGGCATGGCAGAGTCCACCGCCGGCTACGTCGCCTCCGCGATCGTGGTGGCCGGCCTGACCTACTTTTCCATCGTGCTGGGCGAGCTGGTGCCCAAGCGCCTGGGCCAGATGGCCCCCGAGGCGATTGCGCGCCTGGTGGCACGCCCGATCTCCTGGCTCGCCGTCGCGTCCACCCCCTTCGTCAAGCTGCTGTCGAGCTCCACCCGGCTGGTGCTGCGCCTGCTCGGCACCAAGACCGACAGCGGCCCCGGCGTGACCGAGGAAGAAATCCACGCACTGCTGGTCGAAGGCTCCGAGGCGGGCGTGATCGAGCAGCACGAGCACACCATGGTGCGCAACGTGTTCCGCCTCGACGACCGCCAGCTGGCCTCGCTGATGGTGCCGCGCGGCGACGTCATCTACCTGGACGTGGACGCGCCGCTGGAAGAAAACCTGCGCCGTATCGAGGAATCCGACCACTCCCGCTTCCCGGCGGTGCGCGGCGGCATGCACGACATCGTCGGGGTAGTCAGCGCGCGCCAGCTGCTGGCGCGCCGCCTGCGCGGCGAAGAGGCCGACCTGATGGCAGTGATGCAGCCGGCGGTGTTCGTGCCCGAAAGCGTCACCGGGATGGAGTTGCTGGAAAATTTCCGCGCCTCGGGCGGCCAGGTGGCCTTTGTCATCGACGAATACGGCGAGGTGCTGGGGCTGGTGACGCTGCAGGACCTGATCGAAGCCATCACCGGCGAGTTCAAGGCCGAGGCCGCCGGCGAGGAATGGGCGGTGCAGCGCGACGATGGCTCGTGGCTGCTCGACGGCCTGATCCCCATCCCCGAACTGAAGGACCGCATCGGGCTGCGCCAGGTGCCGGAGGAAGAAAAGGAGCGCTACCACACGCTGTCGGGCATGCTGCTGCTGCTGCTCGGACGACTGCCACAGATCGCCGACCGCGTCGAGTGGGGCGACTGGCGCTTCGAGATTGTCGATATGGATGGCAAGCGCATCGACAAGGTGCTGGCTTCGCGCCTGCCACCTGAAAACGGCCCGGAGGAAGAAACGACCGGCTGATGCCGCGCGGTGTTCAGTCAACCTCTTCGAGTGAAGCGCCAGCACCGCTTTGACCCCCGTCAAACGATAGGTGCCTGGTCCGCAACTTGTCGTAACTTGCAAGTCCTTGCCCCGTCCTGGCTTATGATCTGGCCCTGCGGCCCCGTTGCGGCTGCAACAGGCGCGCGCATTCCCGCCTGACGAGAGCAGCCGGCCCGCGCCAGCGGTCCTGCCAGATGTGGAACACTGACAACGGGGAGACGCGGGACAGCGCCGCCAGCACGGCCGCCTGCCGCAACACGATCCATGTATCCAGATGCCGACGGTCCCGGCGGGATGCCATCGGGCGCATCGGGAAGCCCACAAGCGCCATTCGATGCAAAGGTCCCGGCGCCGCCGGCAGGAGTGCTGTCGGCGCTGGCCGCGCGCCGCGCCGACGGCGCGCCGCCCGCCGCCGTGCTGGCAATCCGGCTCGACCGCTTTGCCAGCGCGTGCGAGCCCCTTGGCCCGCACCGCGCCGCCCGCCTGCGGGCGTTGGTGCAGGCCCGCATTGCGGCACTGCTGCCGCAGGGGGCGGTCGTGCACTGGGTGGCAGCGTCTGACCTGGGTGCGGTCACGGCACTGGCGGCCGGCTGCACGGATGCGGGGCCGATTGCCGAGCGCATTGCCGCCGACCTGTCCCGTCCGTTCCTGCTGGATGGCTTCGAACTGTTTATTTCCAGCAGTATCGGCGTGGCCACCGACCACCCCGACATTCCCGCCGAGCGCCGCGTGCAGCAGGCCTTCGATGCCATGCTGCGCGTCGTCCGCCAGGGCGGCGACGGCCTCGCGCGTGCCGACAAGCCCGCTACACCGCCCTCCGCTCCGCTGCTGGCCGCCCTGCCCGAGGCACTGGAGCGCGGCGAACTGAGCCTGCAACTGCAGCCGCGCGCCAACTTTGCCGGCGCCCGTATCAGCGGCTATACCGTGCGCCTGCGCTGGCACAGCCCCGTGCTGGGGCGGGTGGCGCCGCAGGACTTCCTGCCGGCAGTGGAAACGCTCGGGCTGGTGGAACGCATCGGCGGCTGGCTGCTCGACAGCGTGCTGCCGCTGGTGCGCAGCGCCGAAGCGCTTGCGCCGCTGCAATTTACGCTGCTGGCCTCAAGCGCGCAGCTGCACCGCCCGCAGATGGTCGATGCCCTGGCGCGGGCCATCGACACCGGCGGCATCGCCGCGGAGCGCCTGTGCATCGAGCTGCCCGCCAGCGCGATGCCCCCGGTCGCCGGCATCCTCGATCGCTTTGCAGACTTGCGCCGCCTCGGGGTGCAGCTGGCGCTGGGCGATTTCGACGGCGGCCCCGGCAGCCGGCGTGCCCTCGAGGCACTGCGGCCCGATAGCGTCTCACTCGATGTGCGCCGGCTGGGCCATGGCGGCGCGCCGGGCGTCAGCCCGGACCTGGCCGAGCGGCTGCGCGGCGCCTGCGTCATGGCGCGCCGCGCCGGCGCGGCGGTATGCGCCAAGGGCGTGGAAAGCCGGCAGCAACTGGAGGCGGTGCGCGCCTGGGGTTGCCACAGCGTGCAGGGCTACCTGCTGGCGCAACCTTTCCCGGCGGCCTGGCTGGTGCAGACACACGCCGCAATCCAGCAGCGCGCCCGCGAGCTGCTGGCGACAGCCGGCTGAAGCGGCCGAGCCGGCCCGCGCCACCGGCAACTGTTGCAGCGATTGCACGATTTACAAATTGGCACATACCAGATATCAACCGCGCTGACAGCGACGGTAAAATCTGCCTCAAACCCTCAACCGAATGGAAAGGAGCCCGGCGTGAAGAAAGGTTGGATCTGGTGCGTTCTGTTTGCCACCCTGTTGGCTGGCTGCAACACGATGGCAGGACTCGGACAAGACATTCAGCGCGGCGGCCAGAAGCTGGAAAGCTCGGCGGACCGGCACAAGTAAGCCGGACCGCCAAACCGCGCGACGACGCGGCCTGGCCGCGTCTGCCACCACAAACGGCACGCCCCTCGGCGTGCCGTTTTGCATTGCATCGATGGGCTTAGCTTTGACTTGATGACACCGCCCGGCGCGCTCAGCCCTTGCTGCGCAGCGCGCGGGCCTGCTCGGCCAGCGAACGGATGCGGCCCCAGTCCTTGCCGGTCACCGCGTCCTTCGGCACCACCCACGACCCGCCCACGCACACCACGTTGGGCAAGGCCAGGTAGGTCGGCGCCAGCGCGGCATCGATGCCGCCGGTCGGGCAGAAGCGCAGCTGCGGCAGCGGTCCCCCCAGCGACTTGAGCATCGGCACCCCGCCGGCCGCTTGCGCCGGGAAGAACTTCAGGAAGGTGAAGCCGGCTTCCAGCGCCAGCATGGCCTCGCTGGCAGTGGCCACCCCCGGCAACAGCGAGATTCCCGCGCCCTGCGCGCCCTCCGCCAGCGACGGCGTCAGGCCGGGCGACACGGCAAACTGCGCGCCGGCGTCGCGCACGGCACGCAGCTGCTCGACGGTCAGGACCGTGCCCGCGCCCACGCACGCCTGCGGCAGCGCAGCGGCCACGGCCTTGATGGCTTCCAGCGCGACCGGCGTGCGCAGCGTGATCTCAAGCAGCGGCAGGCCGCCGGTGACCAGTGCCTCGCTGACGTGCAGGGCCTCGTCGACCGAATGGAATTCCAGCACGGGGATCACCGGCACGTCGGCCAGCAGGGGGAGCAGCGGGGAAGTCTGGTTTTGCATATCGGATCTCGGGGTGAAGGGTTCAAAAAAGCAAAGTCAGGGAATGCTGCCGGCTCAGCTGCCGGCTCAGCTGCCGATCAGCCGCCGCTCAGCCCCCGATCACGGAGACCGATTCGGCCAGCCGGGCCATCACGGTCTGC
This sequence comes from Cupriavidus phytohabitans, assembly GCF_000426345.1. Lineage (GTDB taxonomy): Bacteria > Pseudomonadota > Gammaproteobacteria > Burkholderiales > Burkholderiaceae > Cupriavidus. The sequence goes on from NZ_AUFE01000084.1 coordinate 7,651, forward strand.
GCATCGGGGATCGGCGCCACCGCGCCATAGCCCGTGGTGGACAGCGCCGCGGCCACGTTGGCGTAGCGCGCGGCCTCGAACGGGTCGGCGCCCGCCGCCAGGCGCGCGACGAAGCTGCCGCCGAAGCAATCGCCGGCACCGGTGGCATCGACCGGCTTGACCGGATACGGTTCCACCAGCGTGCGCGACTCGGGCGTGGCCACGTAAGCGCCCTCCTCGCCCAGCTTGAGCGCCACCAGGCCGATGCCGCAGCCGAGCAGGTAATCGACGATGGCATCGCGGTCGTCCAGCCCCGTCAGCACGGTGATGTCGTCCCAGCTTGGCAGGCACACGTCGGTCAGCGCGAGCGCTTCGCGCATGATGCCGCGCGCGCGCGCCAGCGACCACAGCCGCAGGCGCAGGTTGGTATCGAGCGTGACCTTGGTGCCGGCCTTGCGCGCGTGTTCCATCGCCGCCAGGCCCGCATCGCAGGCGCTGGTGCTGATGGCCAGGCTGATGCCCGACAGGTGCAGGTAGCCTGCCGCGGCGATCGCGCCCAGCGGCAGCTGCTCATGCTGGTAGCGGCTGGCGGCGGAGCCTTCGCGCAGGTAGTCGAAGCGGTGGCCGTGGTTGTCGTGCGAGACAAAATAGACGCCGGTCGGCGCGGACGGATCCACATGGACGTGACGCGTATCGACCCGCTCCTGCGTCCACAGCGCGCGCAGGCGCTCGCCGAAGGTATCGGCGCCCACCGCGGTGATATAGCCGGTGCTCGCGCCCTGCCGCGCCGCGGCGATGCAGAAGTTGGAGGTATCGCCGCCAAAGCCCTGCAGGTAGCGGTCGGGATCGTCGGGCTGCTGGTTGAACTCCACCAGCGGCTCGCCGTAGGCCAGGATATCGATGCTCATGGGGCGGCCCGCCTCAGAAAAAGGTTTGCACGATGTCGATCACGCGCAGGTCGCGATCCAGCACCGGGATATGGCGCCACTTGTCGAAGGTCAGGCACGGGTGCGAGATATCGAAGGCGATCATGTCGCCGACCCGGATGTCGTCGCCCGGCTTGACCTGCAGGTAGGCGTGCTGGTCCATCATGCCGGTCACCTCCCAGTGCGCGGGCACATCGACCGGCGCCTCGCTGCCAGGACGGTACAGCCGCGCCGGGATCGGCATGCCGGCATCGAAGGCGGCGTCGCGCTTGCCCATGCCGATGATGACGCGGTCTGGCTCGGGGATCGACTGCACGTAGGCCCACAGCTGCAGCGCCGGCAGCAGGCCCTCGCGCATCTTCTGCGCGACCGGATTGCTGGCGAGGATGCGCTGCTGCGCGGCGCGGTAGATGCCGACGTCATGGGTCAGGTAGCAGCCGGGGCGCAGCACGATGTCGATCGGCGTGCCGATGTCGGTGCGCGCGAACTCCTCGGCGACCACGTCGTACCAGGCCGAGCCCGCGCCCGACATCACCACCGGGCTGCGGCCGAAGCGGCCCTGCTGCGCCAGTTGCCGCGTCACCGCCACGGTGCGCTGCAGGAAGGCGCGGATATCGGCCTCTTCCTTCAGCACGCCTTCATAGATCTCGACACCCGCCAGCGACAAGGCCTGCGGCCAGCGCGCCAGCGCGTCCATCACGGCCTGCTGCTGCGCGTCGTCGCGCACGCCGGTGCGCCCGCCCGCCACGCCCAATTCCAGCAGCACCTGCAGCGTCTGCCCGCGCTCCTGGAAGAACTTGCCGAGCTGGTCGACCAGCGCGGCGGAGTCCACCAGCGCGAAGAACTCGAAGTCCGGATCGTCGCGCAGCAGGTCCGCAATGATTTCCATGTTGCGGCGGCCCACCAGCTGGTTGGCCATCAGCACGCGCTTGACGCCGTGCGCATGCGCCGCGGCGGTCTGGTGCGCGGTCGCCAGCGTGATGCCCCACGCGCCGGCGCCGAGCTGGCGCGCGAACAGCTTGGGCGCCATGGTGGTCTTGCCGTGCGGCGCAAGCTGCACGCCGTACTCGCCCATGAAGCGGCGCATCCATTCCAGGTTGTGCGCAAGCCGCTCTTCGTAAAGCACCGCGGCCGGCAGGCTCAGTTCTTCCTGCAGCAGGCTCCAGCCGGTGCGGGCGGCGTCCGGTGCCAGCGGGGCTTCCAGGCGCCCCAGCGCCTTGTTGAGCGGATCGATCACGCCAGCCTGATACTTTATTTCACGCATGCTTGCCATCACCCTGAAAAAATCTGATTGACGTAATGATAGCCCTGAAAATAAGATATTTCATCCTTGTTATAAAGTAACATGCTGACCGCACAAAGGACCACAGAGGCAACGCGCAAGGTCGCGTCAGTCACTGTTATAGCCCTTGCCGACAGCATCTGCCGGCTGCGCCACTTTGTCTCGCGGCCCTGCTCAGCCACCCAACCATGACCGCGCCCTTCGACATCCTGACCCGCATTGCCGAGCGCGGCCCCGCGCTGCGCCTGGCCGAGCAGAAGGTCGCGCAGGTGGTGCTGGAAGACCTGGCCGGCGCCGCGGCGGCGAGCATCAACGAACTGGCGCGCAAGGCCGGCGTCAGCGAGGCCAGCGTGACCCGCTTCGCCAAGGCCATCGGCTGCCGCGACGTGCGCGACCTGAAGCTGCGGCTGGCGCAGGCCACCGCAGTGGGCGCGCGTTTCCTGCAACCCGGCGGCGCCGATGCCGCTGCCGAAGCCCCGGCGACGCTCGCCGACAGCATCCATGCCGACATCCTGACCGCGCTCGAAGTCAACCGCGGCCTGATGGACGCGCAGCGCATCGAAGATGCCGCGCGTCTGTTGCTGGGCGCACGCATGGTCTACGCTTTTGGCATGGGCGGCGGCTCGTCGTTCATGGCCGACGAGGCGCGCCACCGCCTGGCGCGGCTGGGCCAGCCGGTCGCCAGCTACCAGGACGGCCTGCTGCAGAAGATGGTGGCCGCCACGCTGAGCCGCGACGACGTGGTGCTGGCCTTCTCGGCCAGCGGGCGCGTGCCGGAGATGCTGGCCAGTTGCGAGATCGCACGCGAATACGGCGCGAAGCTGGTTGCGGTGACCGCGCTGGGCTCGCCGCTGGCCGCGCGCGCCGACGTGCTGCTGCCGGTGCGCACGCTGGAGACGGATTTCATTTTCAAGCCGTCGGCATCGCGCTACGCGATGCTGATGGTGCTGGACGTGCTGGCCACCCAGTGTGCGCTGCTGCAGCCGGACCAGAGCAAGGAGCGGCTGCGCCGGCTCAAGTACGTGCTGGACAGCCACCGCGGCGAGACCGGCCCACGGTCGGGACCACAAGTGGGCCCTGACAGCCGCCAGCCTCTGGGAGACTGACCATGCCACACCTGTTCGATACCCTGATCCGCCTCGTCACGCTGATCGATGGCTCCGGCGCCGCCGCGCGCCTGGCCGACGTGGCGCTGCGCGACGGCCGCATTGCCCGCATCGATGAAGGCGGCGCGATCGATCCCGATGCCGCCGCGCACGTGGTCGAAGGCCATGGCCTGGTGCTGGCGCCGGGCTTTATCGACGTGCATACGCACGACGATACCAACGTCGTGCGCCAGCCCGAGATGACGCCCAAGCTGTCGCAAGGCGTGACCACCGTGATCGTCGGCAACTGCGGCATCAGCGCCGCGCCGGTGACGCTCTCCGGCGACCCGCCCGACCCGATGAACCTGCTCGGCCATGCCGACGCGTTCCGCTACCCCAGCTTCAAGGCCTACGTCGACGCCGTCGGTGCCGCGCAGCCCGCGATCAACGTCGCCGCGCTGGTGGGCCATACCGCGCTGCGCAGCAACCATATGGACCGGCTCGACCGCGCCGCCACGCCCGCCGAAATCGCGGCCATGCGCGCGCAGCTGGAAGAATCGCTGCAGCACGGCGCACTGGGACTGTCCACCGGACTCGCCTACGCCAATGCCTTCAACGCGCCGACCGAGGAAGTGCTGGCGCTGGCCGAGCCCCTGGCCCATGCCGGCGGGCTCTACGCCACGCACCTGCGCAGCGAGTTCGCCGAGATCCTCGAAGCCATGGACGAAGCCTTCCGCATCGGCCGCCATGCGCGCGTGCCGGTGGTGATCTCGCACCTGAAATGCGCGGGCGTGGACAACTGGGGCCGCAGCACCGAAGTGCTCGATGCCCTTGACGGCGCGCAGCGCTGGCAGCAGGTCGGTTGCGACTGCTATCCCTATACCGCCAGCTCGTCGACGCTGGACCTGAAGCAGGTCACCAGCGACTTCGACATCATGGTGACGTGGTCCGAAGGCGCGCCCGAGATGGGCGGCCGGCTGCTGGCCGATATCGCCGCCGAGTGGCAGGTCGGCCTGCACGAGGCCGCGCGCCGGCTGATGCCCGCCGGCGCGGTCTACCACTGCATGGAAGATGCCGATGTCGACCGCATCCTGAGCCACCCCGCCACGGTGGTCGGCTCGGACGGCCTGCCCAACGACCCGCTGCCGCATCCGCGCCTGTGGGGCGCGTTCCCGCGCGTGCTTGGCCACTATGCGCGCGACCGCGAGCTGTTCCCGCTCACCGTCGCGGTGAACAAGATGACCGGCCTGTCGGCCGAGCGCTTCGGCCTGCATGGCCGCGGCTTCGTGCGCGAAGGCTACTGGGCCGACCTGGTGCTGTTCGACGCCGCCACCATCCGCGACGCCGCCAGCTTCACCGACCCGATGCAGCCGGCCGAAGGCATTGCCGCGGTCTGGGTCAACGGCGAGCTGTCATGGCAGCAGCGGCAGCCGACGGGCATCCGCGCAGGACGCTTCCTGGCGCGCGGCGCCGACTGATTCGCTTCCTTTTCTTCGATTTTTTCCCAGCAACAAATTCCAGGAGTACCCATGGACATCAAACGATTCGGTGTGGAAGGCGGCACCGGCCAGGGCGGCGCGCACATGCCGTTTGCGCGCGCGGTAGCGGCCGACGGCTGGCTCTACGTTTCCGGCCAGGTGCCGATGACCGGCGGCGAGCTGATCGACGGCGGCATCGTGCCGCAGACCCACCAGGCCATCAAGAACGTGCTGGCGATCCTGGCCGAGGCCGGCTACGGCCCCGAGCACGTGGTCCGCTGCGGCGTGTGGCTGGACGATGCGCGCGACTTCGCCTCGTTCAACAAGATCTTCAAGGAATACTTCGGCGCCAACCCGCCGGCGCGCGCCTGCGTGCAATCGACCATGGTGGTGGATTGCAAGGTCGAAGTGGACTGCATCGCCTACAAGAAGCCGGCGGCCTGAGCCTGCTGCCTGCTTGCTTGATTGACTCACTCCTGACTGTTTACTCCCCTCTCCCGCACGCGGGAGAGGAGACGGGGGAGAGGGCCGGCGTCACCACGAAGTGAGCCGCCACGGTGCTTGCCAAGCGCCCGCCCTCTCCCCAACCCCTCTCCCGCAAGCGGGAGCGGGGAGAAAACAACAAGCCTAAAACCTCTGCTGCCGCACACAAGCGGCCTTTTTTCCACGCAAGGAGACAATATGGGTGCCGTCACCGGAACCATGCTCTTGGTGTATGCGCTGATCGCCGTGATCGCCCTGGTGGTGCTGATCGCGCGCTTCAAGCTCAACCCCTTCATTACCCTGGTCGTCGTCTCGGTGCTGCTCGGCTTTGCCGTGGGCATGCCGATGGGCGACATCGTCAAGTCATTCGAAGCCGGTGTCGGCGGCACCCTCGGCCATATCGCGCTGGTGGTGGGCCTTGGCACGATGCTTGGCAAGATGATGGCCGAATCGGGCGGCGCGGAACGCATCGCCAATACGCTGATCGATTTCTTCGGCGCGAAGAACGTGCACTGGGCCATGGCGACCATCGCCTTTATCGTCGGCCTGCCGGTGTTCTTCGAGGTCGGCTTCGTGCTGCTGGTGCCGATCGCCTTCAACGTAGCCAAGCGCACCGGCACGTCGATGGTAGTCGTCGGCATCCCGATGGTGGCCGGCCTGTCGGTGGTGCACGGCCTGATCCCGCCGCATCCGGCGGCGCTGCTGGCGGTGACTGCGTATGGCGCGGACATTGGCAAGACCATCATGTATGCGCTGATCGTGGGCATTCCCACGGCGGCCATCGCCGGCCCGCTGTTTGCCAGGCTGATGGACCGCTATGTCAAGCTGCCCGAAGTCAACCCGCTGGCCGACCAGTTCACCGAAGAGGATGAGCACGTCAAGGAATCGCATGAATTGCCCGGTTTCGGCATCACGGTGTTCACCATCCTGCTGCCGGTGATCCTGATGCTGATCGGCAGCTGGGCCGACGTCTTCACCACCCCCAAGACCTTTGCCAACGACTTCCTCAAGCTGATCGGCAACTCGGTGATAGCACTGCTGATCGCCGCGCTGGTGAGCTTCTACACCTTCGGCAAGGCGCGCGGCTTCAACCGCGAGACCATCCTGAAATTCACCAACGAGTGCGTGGCGCCCACCGCCATCATCACGCTGGTGGTTGGCGCTGGCGGCGGCTTCGGCCGCATCCTGCGCGACTCGGGGATCTCCACCGCCATCGTCGATGTCGCCACCAGCGCGCAGGTGTCGGTGCTGGTGCTGGGCTGGCTGGTCGCGGTGATGATCCGCATCGCCACCGGCTCGGCCACGGTCGCCATGACCACCGCCGCCGGCATCGTCGCGCCGATCGCCGCCAGCGTGCCGGGCACCCGCCCCGAGCTGCTGGTGCTGACCACCGGCGCCGGTTCGCTGATCCTGTCGCACGTGAATGACGGCGGCTTCTGGCTGGTCAAGGAGTACTTCAACATGACCGTGACCCAGACCTTCCAGACCTGGTCGGTGTGCGAGACCATCATCTCGGTGGTGGCGCTGCTGCTGACGCTGGGCCTGGCCACGGTGGTCTGAGGCGCAAAAGCCGTACCGCGCACTCCGTCCGCAGGGTGCGCGCGGCGGTGCCCACGGCGCGCGGCGTGCCGGATAGCGCACTGAAGCAGCGGTTTACAAGGCTCCGGCCAGCGCCTAAGGTCAACCAGTGTATGACCCGTCTCGAAGCGCTTCCATGCCAATCGACCGCCGCTCATTCCTGGCCCTGGCCGCCGGGCTGGCCGCCACCGGCGCCCTGCCCGCCCTCCCCGCCGGCGCCGCCACCGTTGCCGTCCCCATGCGCCGCAGCATCCCGGGCACCACCGAGGCGCTGCCCGTCGTGGGCATGGGCACGGCCGACACCTTCAACGTCAGCAGCGAAGCCGCCGAGCGCAAGCCGCTGGCCGAAGTCATGGCGATGCTGTTGCGCACCGAAGGCTCGGTCATCGACACCGCGCCCAGCTATGGCAACGCCGAGGCAGTGACCGGCGACCTGCTGCGCGCGGCCAATGCCCGGCAGCGCGTGTTCCTGGCGACCAAGGTCTCGGCCCAGTCCGGCGCCCCGGCGCAGGCGCAGTGGGGGCACTCGCTGGCCGACCTGCGCGTCGACAAGGTCGACCTGCTGCAGGTGCACAACCTGATCGACTGGCAAGGCAACCTGCGCTTCCTGCGGGAGTTGAAGGAACAAGGCCGCATCCGTTACCTGGGCATCACCCATTACCGCGACGACGCGCACGAGGCGCTGGAGCGGATCGTGCGCAACGAGCGCGTCGATTTCGTCCAGGTCAACTACTCGGTGGCCGAGCGCAATGCCGAGCGCGTGCTGCTGCCGCTGTGCCAGGAGCGCGGCGTGGCGGTGCTGGTCAACCGCCCTTTCCAGGACGGCCGCCTGTTCCGCGTGGTCAAGGACCGGCCGCTGCCGCAGTGGGCCGGAGATATCGACTGCGGCTCGTGGGGACAGCTGTTCCTGAAATTCATCGTCAGCCATCCGGCGGTGACCGCCGCCATCCCCGCCACCTCCAAGCCGCGCAACATGGCCGACAACCTCGGCGCCGCGCTGGGGCGCATGCCCGATCCGGGCCAGCGCGAGCGCATCGCCGCGCTGCTGGCCTGACGCGCGCCGGGCCGCATGGACGAACCCGATCGCGACACGCCCGCCGGCGGCGGCCTGGCACGGCTGCGGCGCGGCTTCGGCATCCTCCCCGGCGAGGCCGGCGCGGTAGTGGCTGGCTTCCTGTTCTTCTTCTGCCTGTTCTCCAGCTATTTCATGCTGCGTCCGGTGCGCGAGACCATGGGCATCGCCGGCGGCGTGAAGAACCTGCAATGGCTGTTCACCGCGACCTTCGTCGTCATGCTGGCGGCGATCCCGCTCTACGGCGCGGTGTGCGCACGGCTGCCGCGGCGGCGCTTCGTGCCGTGGGTCTACGCGTTCTTTATCGCCAACCTGCTCGCCTTTGCCTTCGGCACGCGCGTGTGGCCGGACGATGTCTGGCTGGCGCGCGTGTTCTACGTGTGGCTGTCGGTATTCAACCTGTTCGTGGTCTCGGTGGCGTGGAGCCTGATGGCCGACGTGTTCCGGCCAGAGCAGGCGCGGCGCCTGTTCGCGCTGCTGGCCGGGCCGGTGCTGGGCGGCTGGCTGGTGCCGCAGGTAGGGCTGACCGGGCTGATGCTGTTGTCCGCCGCGCTGCTCGCCGCGACGCTGCCGGGCGTGGGCTGGCTGTTCGGCTGGCGCCGCCGCGCCGGCGCGGGCCATGAAGTGCCCGCCGATGTTGCCAGCGATCCCGCCAGCGACCCCGCCAACCCGGTCGGCGGCGGCCTGTGGGCGGGGCTGGCGTTGCTGCTGCGCTCGCGCTACCTGCTCGGCATCGGGCTGTTCGTGATCCTGCTGGCCACTGCCAGCACCTTCCTGTATTTCGAGCAAGCGCGGCTGGTGGCCGAGGCCTTCCCCGAGCGCACACGGCAAACCCAGGTCTTCAGCGCGCTCGACGCCACGGTCCAGGCGCTGACCATCCTGGTCCAGCTGTTCTTCACCGGCCGCATGGCGCGGCGCTACGGCGTCACGCTGCTGCTGACCGCGGTGCCGTTGGCGGTCGCGGCGGGCTTCGTCGTGCTGGCGCTGGTGCCGACCTTCGGCGTGCTGGCCGGCGTGATGATCCTGCGGCGCGTAGGCGAGTATGCGCTGCTGCGGCCCGGGCGCGAGATGCTGTTCACGGTGGTCGATCCCGAGACCAAGTACAAGGCCAAGAACGTGATCGACACTGCGGTCTATCGTGCGGGCGATGCGGTCAGCGCTTGGGTCAAGACCGCCATCGATGCGATTTCCGGCCACCCGGCCACGGTAGCGCTGGCTGGTGCCGGGCTGGCGCTGGCATGGGCGGCGCTGGGATGGTGGCTGGGACGGCGCCACGAGACCGAACTGGTGCCACAGGAAACCAGCCGCCGCGCCGCAGCGGCAGGCGCGACGACGACTTCGCGCTAGCCCTGCTTGCAAGCCTGGCACTGGCCTGCCGACACCGGATGGTCGTATAGTCTTGCGCTCCGGCCCGCGTCACCGGTGTCTGTGCCCGCCGCCGAGCCCATCCGTATCTCTTTTCTCCGGAGGACCCCATGAAGACCAAAGCCGCCATCGCCTGGAAAGCCGGCGCCCCGCTGACCATCGAAGACGTGGACCTGGACGGCCCGCGCGCCGGGGAAGTGCTGGTGGAAGTGAAGGCCACCGGCATCTGCCATACCGATTACTACACTCTCTCCGGCGCCGACCCGGAAGGCATTTTCCCGGCGATCCTCGGCCATGAAGGCGCCGGCATCGTCACCGACGTCGGCCCCGGCGTGACCTCGCTGAAGCCCGGCGACCACGTGATTCCGCTGTACACCCCGGAATGCCGCCAGTGCAAGTTCTGCCTGTCGCGCAAGACCAACCTGTGCCAGGCGATCCGCGCCACGCAGGGCAAGGGCCTGATGCCGGACGGCACCTCGCGCTTCTCGCTCGACGGCAAGCCGATCTTCCACTACATGGGTACGTCGACCTTCGCCAACCACATCGTGGTGCCGGAGATCGCGCTGGCCAAGATCCGTCCCGACGCGCCCTTCGACAAGGTCTGCTACATCGGCTGCGGCGTGACCACCGGCGTGGGCGCGGTGCTGTTCACCGCCAAGGTGGAAGCCGGCGCCAACGTGGTGGTGTTCGGCCTCGGCGGCATCGGCCTGAACGTGATCCAGGCGGCGAAGATGGTGGGTGCCGACAAGATCATCGGCGTGGACCTGAACCCGGCGCGCGAGGCGATGGCGCGCAAGTTCGGCATGACGCATTTCATCAATCCGAAGCAGGTCGAGAACGTGGTCGACCACATCATCCAGCTGACCGACGGCGGCGCGGACTACTCGTTCGAATGCATCGGCAACACGCAGGTCATGCGCCAGGCGCTGGAGTGCTGCCACAAGGGCTGGGGCAAGTCGATCATCATCGGCGTGGCCGAGGCCGGCGCCGAGATCTCGACGCGCCCGTTCCAGCTGGTGACCGGCCGAGAGTGGAAGGGCTCGGCCTTCGGCGGCGCGCGCGGCCGCACCGATGTGCCGAAGATCGTCGACTGGTACATGGATGGCAAGCTCAACATCGACGACCTGATCACGCACACGCTGCCGCTGGAGCGCATCAACGAGGGCTTCGACCTGATGAAGCGCGGGGAGTCGATCCGATCCGTAGTGTTGTACTGAGGCGCGCGCCATGATGGAACTGATCTCGCAACACGGCTGTTATGGCG
>NZ_AUFE01000085.1 GCF_000426345.1 Cupriavidus phytohabitans
CGCATTGGCCGCCTAACAGCCGCCTTGGGTTGTAACTGACCTCGAAACAGAAAAGTTACTGACAAGGGCTCCTTCGGGGGCCCTTGTTCATTTGAGGGCTTGGCATCGATGGCAGCATGCGAATGACCTTGCCCCGGAGTCCGCGCGCACGCACGGCGCGCCGGCCCGCCCGCGCGCCTCTTGATTCTTCGTTCGGCTGCGTGTGCAATGCCGGGCATGACCCTGAGCCATGCCGAAGGAGGATTCTGTGAAGAAGGGCGCTCTGATCTGTTGCGCTGCCGCCTCGATCGGGTTCGCGGGCCTGCCCGCGATGGCGAAGGACGGCGTCGCGATCGCGCTGCCGGACCAGCGGGTCGCTGTGCTGTCCGAGGGCGATCTGGAAGCGGCCTCGATGGGCAGCTACAGCGTCGCCGTGTTCAAGGATGCGCAGCTCCTGCATTTCGACGCCGGCGCGGTCTTCTCGCGCAACGGCACCATCTTTCGGGATGACGACAAGCTGCGCGTGAAGTCGCGGACATCACCGGAGACGGCACCCAGGCGCTGGTTATCTCCAAGCTCACCGGCGGCTCGGGAAAATACCTAGAAGTGGATGCGTTGCGGATCGACGCCGGCAGCGTGCGCCTGCTCACGCGCGTCCAGACCATACCCACCATGATGAGATCGCCGAGCTTAAGGCGGCGTGCCGGCGGGGCGCGTGCTCGCCCAAGTAGCGCGCCGAGCAGCGGGGCGCGGTCTCCTCAGTGGCGAGACCACGCCAAAAGGGGGGCTGACTACGCGGCAAGGCGACCCTCAACCAGGAATACCCATGAAGCTGGTGCAGCGAAGTTGCAGGTTGAGCGGGAAGCCCCGGCAGCCGCCGGGTTGACCGCTTGCCGCTCGTCGCCCACGCATTCCGGATCACTCCCCCTTGCGCTATCATCCGGCCCATCCGGTCCACGGGAAACGACAGGAGCAGCCCATCATGCGACACATCGGTCAAACCGTCTCATTCGCCCGCCCCGACGGCCAGTCGGTCAACGGTTACCTTGCCAAGTCGGATGTCACCGACGGTGCGCCGGCCATCATCGTGGTCCAGGAGTGGTGGGGCCTGAACAACCAGATCCGCGGCGTGGCTGACCGCCTTGCGCGCGCCGGCTACACCGCGCTGGTGCCCGACCTCTACCGCGGCGCCAGCACGGTCGAGCAGGAAGAGGCCCACCATCTGATGTCAAAGCTGAACTTCGGCGATGCCGTGGCGCAGGACATCCGCGGCGCCGTGCAATATCTCGGCACCCTGAGCGGCAGCATCGGCATCACCGGCTTCTGCATGGGCGGCGCACTGACGCTGCTGTCGCTGAACGCCATCCCCGAGTTGAAGGCAGGCGTGCCGTTCTACGGCATGCCGCCACTGGAGGCCATCGACCCCGCCAATATCAAGGCGGCGGTGCTGGTCCACTCGGCCACGCAGGACGTGTTCTTCGCGGCCGAGGGCTTCGACAAGCTTGAGGAGAAGCTGCGCGCCGGCGGCGTCGATGCGACGTTCCACCGCTACCTCGCGCACCATGCCTTTGCCAACGAGGACGCCATCGGCGACGGCCGCATCGCCGGCACCCAGTACGATGCCGCTTGGGCGCAGGTGGCCTGGGACCGCACGCTGACGTTCTTCGCGCGCCACCTCTGGCGCTGATCACCGCCGGCCGGCTGCGGCCGAGGCGACTCCGGAAAGCCGTTCTCTACGCTCTTGGGAGCGCACTTAGCTTCGTCCGGTGCTTTCAGGGCTCATCGTACTTTGCGTGCATTTTTTTGCGGTATGCCTCCCGAAAGCTTTTGGCTATCAAGGACTTATGAATGCACCGTCGGCACGTGATTCATTGCACCGAGAAACCTTGCTGCGGGCGGCTCTGCGGTCCGCTACCGCCATTTTTTGCATGGAAAGTACGATGACCCCTGATTACCTGGCAACGCAGCCGCCCCCGGCTGGTCGCCCAGTGCAGGACAAGCAGTGACGGCAGCGATGAAAGCAAAGACTGAGCGGGCGGACGCGATCCGCTGGATCCAAGTGTAGTGGCCGACTACGTTTGGACGTGTCAAAAGCTTCAAAGCCTCCACCCTCACCACCGTTGCCGGCGGTCCGCTACCGCAACACGGAAGGGCTAATCTCGGCCGGGCAATTGTCCGCCCCCCTCAACGGGGGTACATAATTCTTCCGATAAATGTCATAAGAGGGAGACGTCCGCGCTCAGTTCTCGCAATCGGCTCGGACACTCTGCACAGTTTAGGCGTTCGCACTGCAGCGGCGAACCTAGTTGTTATGGAGAAGGTGGGACGCGTAGTATTCCCATTCGGCGTGGACATACAATGAACCGTTGACAATAAGATGAAGGCGGAATCATTGCCGCGTAATAAGAAGCATTAATAGAGCCAGAGAAGCCTTAAATGCAGTCGGGTCAAAAAGATAGGATTCAGCTGACTATCACCGCACTTGCGGCGTTGGTCATGCGCCAAGCGCGTCAGGCGCTAATCGAGGGCCGAATGGTCTGCGGTGTGGACCGCGTTACAGGGGCGCTGATCGGCTTAAAGTCAGAAGATCGCAAGGCCATGGCTCTCGTCTCCCGGCTATGCCTGTCGCACGGCCTGCCGGACCACGGCGCTGAAATTCATCAGTTGCTTGCCCTGTCCTGCCGGCCAATGAAGGAGTGGCTACCCCCGACCGTGCTGGAGAGTATGGGTTGGGGGGATATCGTACTGATCGATGGCGAAGATCTCTCGCCAACTGCGGAAGCGGAAGAGCTGGCCAGCGGATTCTCGACAGTTGCTGCGGGGATGGAGGAGATGCTCTTCCAGAAACTCGTTGACCTTCTCGACAAACAGCCAAGCTCACTTGCTAGCAGCTATTACACCAATATTCGCGAATTCGTTATTCGCCACCCAATCGCAAAGCTCGATGAGATACGCGATTTTGGCGCCGAATTGACTTCCTCATTATGGGCCTGCCTACAGCAGTTCTATGAACCTATTCCGGAATTTTGGTCGATCAGAGGCAAGATTCCTATTTGTGCTCATTGTCGTGGAGCTATGAGACTTCGGTTTAACCAGCTTGCATGCAGATCGACAGCATGTTCCATGTCGAATCCTACCGAAGTAAAAGAATACCGTGGACGTGAAAACTTAGTTCGCGTATCGCATAGCATTAGACAATACTGGGTTGAGCCTGGAATCGATGAAATTCGCCTATTTGATGCTCTGATTCACTGCGGTAAAACACCTAGACTATATCCAAATCGAGATCGTGTCGATATAGAAATTAATGACGTTGGAATCGATTTAAAAGCATATACAAGCCCGGAGCTTCTAGCTTGGAGGCTAAATCGAAGTATCGGTGGACTAGCGTTTTACGAACGAAAATGGCTGGTAATTCCTGACTGGCTGGCGCAGTCAGTGCCTGCTTACGTACGACGTGTGTCGGGCATTTTGGAGGGGTCAGCAAGAGCAATTCGTTGTTTGACTCTTAGCGACGCTCTTGGGGAACTGAGTAACGATGCGTGAACCATTACGCCCGTACCGCGGGCCAGACGTCCTGAATTTTCTGTGCATCGTTGCAAGCGAATTTCTCGGCCACACCAGCCTGCGAGATTTTCCTAGCTTGCTCAGCGGCTTCGATTCCATCGTTTTATCCTTAGAGCCGAAACTTCGCCGAGCGTTGCGCAATCTGCGTTTGGCTGGGATTGCACCGGTAACATTGCGTGAGTTGCGATTGATGGTGGAGAGCTATCGCGCTCACCACGCAAGGATCGAACAGGAGCGCGGGGATCACCACAGCGATCGAGGACCACGGGAAATTTCGGCTCGATTTATCGTCGACAACGATTTATCCTTTCGGGCCCGCTGGACGAGCATCGTGCCAGACGACGTGATCGAAGCGAGCCACTGTCTAACAGAAGAGCTGCCCTTGCGGGTGGCCGCGCCGGTACGTCTGCATGACCCAACGCATGGGGCCGATGTGAAGAGCCAGTTCGGTCGCTACGAAGGCTATATAGAGGCTTTGGACTTCTCACCTCCACCTCCGGAGCGCTACGATCTCGCGAGAGTCGGGCGCGCGCCCGGATTTCTTCCATGGTCAGACCTAATTTCCCAGGCAGAGAAATTCGATCATATCGACGAGCTACGCGGCCGCCAGGAGGCGGGGGCACGCCTGTGGTACGGCCGCCTGCATGACTGCAGAGGAGAAGCCACGGCCGTGCTATTGAAAGCGAGCCCGGCCGGACTCGTACGATCGGAAGGGCTCGATCTTTTCGATGTCAAACACCTCATTGGCCTGCCAGGAGCGGGGAAGACAACGTTGCTATATTTGCTGGCCGCTTGCCTGGCTGAGCGAGGCAAGCGCGTCTGCTTTCTCTTCCCGTCGATCGAGGTAGCAACTGCTTTTCTGGAAAAGCTTGCATTGTACGATGTGTCCGTCGGACTGCTCTCGGGACAAGGCGATACAACACGAAACAGGCACGTCCTGAACTTTTCCGCTGCATTGTCGGCGGAAAGTTGCGGATATGGAGTGACTCGTGCCGGAGCCCCTTTCTTTGCCACGACTTGCGCTCTGGGCGGATATGCAAGCGAAGAAGAAGAGCCGTTTCCTCATGTGACCCCGCCTTGTACTGGACTAATGCAGCGGCCGGTGACCGGAGGTGTGTCACGCCCACATCAGTGCGCACTATCGTCCGTCTGTGGCCGCCAGTACTCGGAACGTACACTCATCTCCGCAAATGTTTGGGCGGGTCACGTGCTATCTATGGACCGTTCAGTATCGAAGCTATACACGGACACGCGCTTGCGGCATTTCGAATTTATTGCCCGAACGTTCGATCTAATTGTAGTGGACGAATGCGATGGAGCTCAGGGTGTTCTCGATGCGAGAGGGACGCCCACGACGAAGCTGTCCGGCGACTCTGACTCCGTCTGGGATACGCTGATCCACGACCTGCATGGCAAAGCAGCTCGTGGCAGAAATGCTTTTGTGGCGGGTCTTTCCGTTCCCTACTTGCTTGAAATGACAGGCCGGTTTGGACGTGCCACGGAGCGGCTTACCGCTCGTATCATGCATCTCGATCGAAAATTCCGGGATCGGAATGCCAATCTGCTGCTGACCTCGCTGTCGCTCATAGCAGATATGTACGCTTATGATGGGGACTCTGATGAGGAGGATTCGCGTCAGCGTGATGCCCGTAACGGATTGGAGCGCGTCTGGGATGCAGCGGCGAAGCACGTCGCCTTTCGACACGCCGTTCCTGAGGATGAAGACGACGAACTAGAAGGAGCCGGTGCCCAAGAGCGCGATCTGGCTCAGGCGGCAATCTTGCTCGGCATAAGTGATGAGGAGACTCTTGGCATCTATGGGCAATTACGCGACGGACTCGACAAATGGGACAGAGACGGAAATGAAAGTGCCATTCGGGAGATAGCCAAAGCCCTAAAGTCGATCCCCACCTTGCAGTCGCCACATAGCGATGAAATTTTTTTCAGCTATACCTCGTTGCTGACAACTGTCTTGCTTCTGGTGCTTCAGCATTTTGGTCTCGCACCCCATTTGCGGCTCATGAATTCGGAGGGACTCGTCAGCGACGGGGTGTTTGAATCGCGCCTTTCAAAGGATCAGCTGGCAATTCTCCCTGAGTCTTTGGCGGGTCGACTCAGCGGTGTGCGCTACACTGTGAGCGACGAGGGGAACGTCGACATTGCACAGGTCTCATTCTCCGGCACGCCGAGGCTGTTGTTTCATCGCATGCTAGCCTTGGGTCGGGAGGTTGGTAGCGAACCTGCTGTGCTCCTTACGAGCGCGACCTCGATGCTCGTAGACAGCCCGAGCTTTCACGTAACTGTCGGCCCGGACTACGTGCTGCAGCGCCCCAATGCGGGCAAAGGGTGGGAGGCTTCTCGGTATCGCTTTCTACCGCTGACAGATCCCCAGGATGCAAGCCGCTCACTCAAGTTTAGTGGGTCCCGGCTTTCCGATCGCGAGCGGGTGCTTAAGGCGATGGCGGACCAACTGCTACGCGGAGGCAATCTGTCCGAAGTGGAGTCCGCGCTTCGGAGCAACGATGTCGTCGAAGGTCTCGGCCGGAAGGCGGCCTTTGTAGTAAACAGCTATGAGCAGTGCCTACTCCTCTACGAGCATATTTCCGCCAACTTCCCGGCTTGGCGTAGGCGTGTTCGATATCTCGTGCGCGCCAATCACAGCGGTACGGTACATTCAAATGCTTTGACCGCTTCCGAGGTCGAGAACCTCGGCAAAGATCAGGAATGGGATCTCCTGATCTTTCCAATGAACGCTATTGGGCGAGGCGTCAACATCGTCTATCAATTTGGAGCGAGGCTCAACAAGGCCATGCTTGGTTCGCTGTTCTTCCTTACGCGACCACACCCGCGTGGGGATAGCTTGCAACTGATCCAGGGGCTGGTGGGCCGCCAGTCGGAAGTGTTCGACACAAAGCGCTTTGTATCGACCCCTGAAGCCCTAAACGCGCTCAGGAAAGCCAAGAGGGAAGCCGCCGCAACCATCGAGTATCTCCTTCGGCTGCCATTGGCCGTACAGGCTTTGGGCGAGTATGCCAGACCTTTTGTCGCCGATCAGATGATCATCATCCTGCAGACCATCGGTCGAGCCATGCGAGGTGATTGCCCCGCTTTTGTTTACTTTGTCGATTCGGCGTGGGCACCTCGATCGGCTCGCGGTACAGCAGATAGCGCAAAGACCTCCATGCTGGTCATGATGCAATCCATTCTCAAAGAATGCTTAAGCCATCAGGATCCGTCAATTCGAGAGTGCTACGAGAGCCTCTATCAGTCATTTTATATGCCACTCAGCAGTATTGAGAACCTTGAGACTTCCGATGAATCATCTGTTCGACAATGACATCGTTTGGACGCGACGCGGAAAGACCGTACGCGATCCACTAATCGTCGGCCGACGTATCAGCCGAGAATGGCTTGCTGGCGATGTCGTCACAACGAAAGTTCGGTTCGTTGGCGAAATGGGTAGGGCACTTGCCGACTTGCTGGCGGTGGCAAACGGCGACAAGAAGCTAAATTTGCCGATTGCCTCCCTCCGCGCAGCGTTGACAGCTGGCGTGAGCGGCATGATCTCTCTCGAACGGGACTTGGGATTGATACCATCACGGGGCAGTTCGCATGCCCTCGAGATGTATCCGCCGTTTGACACGGAAGAGCTTGAGCGCGTGCGCGGCAAGATCGTGTCGCTCATCAAGCGCTGGTGTGTCGATGTTCTGATGCAATGGGCGACTAAGAATCAATGCGAAGAGGCTGCGGAGCGAATCCGCAAAAGCATCCATGGCACGTCAATCGAGATGCTACAAGCCAGTCGCACACTTAAGAATGCACGTGGCCCGGACTACTCGCTCATTGTTCGCGAACTGGCTGAACGTCTGGCCGGGCAGAAGCTGTTCCCTGGCATGCAACCCTGCGAAATGGTCGTCGATCCTGACTACACGGCCAATTCCCTAGACCTGATGACGCCACCGCAGAAGGGTAGCAACGGCGAATTTTTCTCGATGGTTGCGCGACTAGGCGTCGTCACTGTCCCGTACAGCGCAGATTTGTACCTAAATATCAATGCGTCACGCCGAGTATGGGCGAGCAAGCTGCCAGGGAAGAAGCCAAATGCACCAAGGACCGTGTCGGCCTACGTGCTGGGCGCAGGCCGACCAACAACCACGATCCGTGTGGAACGTTCGAAGGACGGCTGGGAGTTTGGTGATGCCTATGCGGCCATCCGAATGGAATCCGGCGACGCTGTTCCAGAGCGCCTTGCGGACGCTGTCTCACAACGGTTCGAGGACGAGATGCCGGAGTGGTGGGTCGGTCTACCACAGACATCGAGGCTCTACGACTCGTTGGCAATGCGTACGGTCTTTGAGTCAGATGACGTCGACCTGCTCAAGCAAGTTGATACCTTACTCGGTCGGCTACTCGATGGGGGCGTTCCTAGCAAGCCTTGCCGGGTAACTGGAAGGCGAGGAAAGACCAGCATCGCGATGCTCAAGCTTGCCGATGTTGGCGTTACGGGCGGGGTGGCAGGGCTGTCGCTCGAACTTGAGAATGAGGAGAGCATTCCAGAAGAGGAGGCAGACGAAGACTCGTTTGACGATCCGAACACCAAGTTGGCACTCCACCGAGAGCAAAACATTGCCGCGTTGAGGATGGTGCACGGCGATGCAAGGCCGGTGCTATGGTCATTCTGTGACACTGTGCGTGAGCAGGAGCTAATCAGGAAGGTTGCTGCTGCATTGTTTGGTGAAGCCGTTGAAGTGGTCCCTGAACTCCTCCCTCCCAACACTCACGGGCTCAGGGAAAACTTGCCAGAGAGCCAATCGCCCGCACGTGCGCGATTCTCAGCACGAGTGACCGCATGGGAACGCGCTGCGGAGGCTGTGGGCAGCCGCGCGGCCCCTCGATTTGTCCTGATATGTGCGCCAGATCAAGAAAACCGCCGCGCGGAGGATCAGGTCAACTACTATGCCGGCCTACACACCATGTGCCGGATGGGCAAGGCCAATGTACATCATGTCCTTCCCATAGCAGGAACCGATGGCGAGCAGAGCTTCGTACACCGGGTCCAGAGTGCCTTGCTCGATGTTTTTTTAGCGCACTCGGGATTGGTTTTTGGGGTGAAGCCGTTCATCGAAAGCCGCTTTCTAGAAGCTTCCCCGCAGGCGATCTACGGGGTTCAGGCGATGCGTTCGAAAGCTCGTGCTTTCAGCGGTGAGCGGAGCGTAAGCTTTATCATCGTCACCCGCCTGGTGACAGAAACTGGTATTACCGAAGTCCAATACATCTACAAATCAGGGGGTGGCCAAAAGCGCACCGCCTGGATGCCCCTTTTAGAGGGCTTGCGTTGGCTTGGCAGTCAACGCCAGATGCAAGGAGACGAACCGTGGTTGCGAGCGTCATTCAAAGACGTGATGCGCGACGTAATTGCAGGTATTGGAGAGGAGGATCCACGAGCTTTCCTGATGATCGACTGGTCAACTGTGGCGGGCCTGTGGCCGGGTATTCGAGATGCCGATCTTCGGGAGGGGGCACCCCCTACGCTCGACGGACTTGACCTTGCGACGGCGTTTCCGAAAATGACGTTCGTGCGCCTACGGAAGACAAGTGACACGCTGGCGCTTCGCAGCATGACTCGCGCCTCCTATGAAGGCTGGAAGAATGGGAGTTCTCGTGAAGCGACCGGCGAAAGCTATATCGAAGAATACCCGACCACAGGGAAAAGCCTTGTAGAGATCTCTGGAGGCGATTCCCCGACAGGCAGCCAGTACGGGCATTTTCTCGTGGCGATGGGGTATTCCAATACTGCCCAGACGAAGCGTGGGCTATCGTGCTACCGGGCAATGCCGCGAATGTGTAAGCTGAAGGACTCCGATGCGAACATGTTTCGGCTGGACACCCTCCCGCCAGCGACAAAAGACGCGTCGATTCCGGCCCCAATGGAAGTCACGGTCATGCATTGCCCGACCGAACTTCATCCAACGGATATCGCAATCGCAGTGATGGGGTTGCGACTCGGCTATGCTCACTACAACGACTGGACCGGGCTGCCCGCACCGCTCTTTTTCAAACGTAAGATCGACGACTTCGTCATTCGCCATGCGTCTGACGAAGACGACGATAACGATGCCGAAATCCATGAGCCGGATGCATCCCTGCGCGCCCCGACGATTCCCGAGAATCTGTTAGCCCAGGTGGTGATCGGCTCTGTGTTGGAGGAGGCTCGCGAGGAAGCTGATGCAGGCGATGTGAGTGCATCAGAGAAGGTTCACAGCACGGCTCATGTCGAGCACAGCGCGCAGAAGGTCGACGTGGACCCGGAAAGCATACTGGGGAAAGCACTGCATGTGAAGATGCCCGTGCTCTACACCGATACGGAACCGAAAGTTCAGAGACTTTACGGCGCAATGATTCAACGCGACGTCACGGTAAGAGTCGATTTGCCAGTCTTTGCTCGGCAGAAGGGCTTACTTGGCGTTGTCGACCTCAAGAAGCGATCGCTGGAACGCTTCTGGAGTTCGCAGCGAGATTTCGGGTGGGTAAAACGCACTGAAAGGATGCCCGGCACTGACGGCATTCAAGCATGGCTCGAAGGGCGAATGACCACGCCTCAGGCGGCTTTTACAGTCGATTCGCCGTGGCTCTTCAGCAATGAGATCATCTTTCCCAAAGTACGAGAAATCTTTCAGTCCTACTTCGAACAGGCAGGCGAGCGGCGTCCGGTTCGACTCAAGGTCACCGACATTCAAGCTGTTACAGAATGGATTGTGAAACGGAAAGATGACACTAGCCTTGCTTGGCTTGTGTTCTTTGTCACGCAACTGCCTGGTCACGGCTTCGCGTCCTCAGTGCTGCAGCGCATCTCTGAGATTGGGCCGACGACCGAGGAAGCCTTGCAGTATTACATTGATTGTGCCGACGCCTGTCAGCGTGCGCTTGATCAGAAGAAGGACGTCGGTCGACAGTTCATACCTATTCGTGTCGCTCGATCGCCCCGCTTGAGTTCACCCCCGATGGTTGATGACCGCGCGTTGGAGGCCCAGACTTCCGGCACGCTGATCTTTCCGCCTGCAGAAATCCGCTTAGTCGAAGCAACTTTCGATCCCTTCATGACAATCAAGCAAGAAATCAAGGCACTAGTCGATCTTCTCGAGCTCGGAATGGCTGGCTTCGAAGAAGCCATTGGCGAAATCGAAGATAAGGTGAGCGCCCTGCGAGGTATGCATGACAAGGCGGTGGAAGCACGCGCGCAGTTGCAAGCCGCACAGGAAACGATAAAGCGCAGAGTCGAGCACGCAAACAGTCGAGCAAGCGAGCTGGCAAATAGGATTTCCGCCGCAGCCGAAATAGGCGTTGGCCCGGTCAAGGCTCTCGAGGTGCAGCAGGAAGGGCTTGATGCCACGGAAGCGGCATTGGATCGTGTTGATGCAACCTTCTCCGAGCTGTTGCAAGCGCAGGCTTCGCTGCGATCACTATCGGACCGACCCGCGAAGACGCTTGTTCAGCGTGCTGAGCGCAACCGCGAGGAGGCTGCACTGTTGCAGGTGCTCACTGACGGCGTCCAGAACTTCTCAGAGATGATTCAGGAGTGCGTGGTCTTCTGCGTTGAAGATGCCGCTCAAGACCGGATTTCGATAGAGGAAGGCGATCCGTCAATGGAAGGCTTGCCGGTCGACTTCTCGCTCAACTCCTTGCCGAATGAGGGGGAGATCATCGAAGCCGCCAATGGCCCACAGAGGGTTTCCATTCCGGCTGACGTTGTTCTCTCGAGCACGTCCGAGCCGTCGGCCGAGGCTGTGGCCGCGGCTGAGGCAGAACAAGTCATTGCTGCGGTCGCTGCAAGCGCGGTCGCCGAAGTGCATCGGATGGAAAGGGAGGCTGACGCGAAGGCCGAGCAGGTTGCCGCGCTGGAAGATATTGATATCCCGTCCGTCGATGGTCACATCGATGGTCACCAACGTAACGACGACGCCGTCGAAGGCGTGGGACAAAGCGTCGATGTGGAGGCCACATGCAAGGTACTACTTAGTTTGGTCGAGAAGCGTAGGTACGCGCTGGCCCGGGTTCACGTCGAAGCCATGGGACAAATGCTTGCAAGCGATTTTTCTCGTGTGCATGGCACGGTTCTAGAAGCTGGATTGCGTTCGTTGGACGTATTCGAAAGCCGATTCAGTACCGAGGCGCGCGCGAACCAAGCTCTGGTCGACCTGCTTCTTTCCTTCCCGGAGAAGCTTGACGACGATGTCTGCCAGTCCCTACCACTCGCGATCGGCATCCTAGGTGCCAGTCTCGTTCCCATGTTGTTTGAGGGGCCAGGAACCGGGAGCCGTTGGTCGGTGCTCGATGTCGTCCAGTCAAGATTTGGTAGCAGTCCCGCACTTAGTGCCCTGGCTACCCAGATTGGCAATATTGATACCCACGGCTTGACGCTAACACGAGAGAAATTTCGAGCCTCACGGGTGGGATCCATGCGCGCGCTCGAGTCCGAGATTGTCCGTATGCAGGAGCGTGCCGGCGATTGGGGCAATGATCCGGACATCTTCTCCAACTGGACACATCGCGGTTTCAAATTGATGCATGAAGAGATGCTCAAGAGCCGCAACCCGATAGGCCAATGTCTGGCACAAATTGCAAATGGCGACAACGAACGCGCTAGGACATCATTTGCACTCATCCAGAAGCGGATGGAGAAGCCGACTGCCATACTTGATGACCTGGCACGACAGGTGAACGACCGTAGCAAGATCGACGGCTTGTTTCGATCGCGGATGATTGACAATATCACTGCGACCAGGAGATTCATCAAGACTTACATGTCTTTGATCGAGCAAAGTAGCAACTCGGAGCACGAGCTCGGCCCGACTCTGCAAGCGTACTTTGATTCCCTGCATCGGAATCTCAATGCAGCAATCGAAGAAGTCCGATCAGTGGGCGAACGAAATCCCCTCGATGCAGTATACCTATTGATCGGTCGGACAATGATGGACCTTGTTCTGCATTTCTACGACGAGAGGCGGCCAGTGGTGGGTGTGCCAGACAATCAGCAGTTGTTTCTAATTCAACTGCCGATGGACCATCAGTTCATGCCGTCGATGCGTCGGCGCAGCGATGGCGAGTCCGACTTGGTGCCGCCGGTATGTGAACCTTTGGAAGTGCTCGAAGAAACGAGCCGCTTGGCAGGTGAAATACTCGATCTTGACGACAAGATTTCGGAAGCAGGTCTCCTCGCGGCGTTACGAGATGCCGCTCACAACCACGTGAACATGGGGCGCTTTCTTCCCGTCTACAGCATTGAATCGAGCATGCAAGGCGGCTTCGGATCGGATCTGCACCTAGCAAAGTCCTATAGCCGCGCGCGAGCGGAGTTAGAAGGCAATCTGCACGAGGCGCGTCAACGTGTGGTGCATGCCATGGCGCTGTCGGCGCTGGACAAGAACGAGGCGAACCGAATGCAGCATATCATCGCTGAAATCGAGTCTGCCAAGCAGGCAGACATCGGCAAGCCGAATGGACCCTCAGCCTACCCGGATTTCCCGCATGCCCGAGCAGCACTCAGAACCCACGTACTCCAGGTCCTCGACAATCGGCTTAGCGAAACAAAGGCAGAATTGCTGCGCACGCTGAGTGCGTTCGAAGCAGAAGGCGGCGGCGAGCTCAAGGACATTGAGCGGATCCGCGGCATGCTGGCGTCAAACAGTGCTGCGGGGCTGCACACGGCTTATGATTTGTTTGCGGTCTTGCGACGCGATGGCTACCTTCCGCAATCCGCGAATGACGGCTACGTGCCCCAAGCGTACATGGAGTTCGTCGCCAGTGCGAAGAAGCTTCACGGCCACAAACCTTTCCTGGATGGCTTGCTTGACCGGCTACGTGGCACTTCCGTAGAAACTGACCCCACGTGGTTGACTGGCCTTACGGCCGAAGGGAGGGCCGATGCGGCAGACTTCCTTCAGTGCTGGATTGATCTGGGCCATGCTAGATCTTCCTCGGAAGAAGCGTTGGCGATGTTCATGGGGAAGGCGGGTATCCCTCAGCCGCCCACAGTGATTCCGGATAATGTCGCAAATCCCTCGCGAGCTCACTTCGTACTGCCTGATAGGACATTCGCATTCGAGAACGCCGACGACTTGTTCATCCCGCCGGTGCTTGGCTCGCTCGCCAATCACCTGCAGGGCTATCATTGGCATGGCAGGCCGCGGGACGCTGATCTGCGCTCTCTCGTCAGCGATGCCGGCTCCACCCCTACGCTGATTCTTGCGCACCTATCGCTTCCGCTAGAGCGACGTCTGAAGATCTGCAGGGAGGCTCCCATCTTGTTAGTAGACGACGATCTGGTCGCCTACATGGCTGTTCATCCGGACACGCGTCTCCGTCGCATGATGGAGATCGCACTTCTGACTTTCACGACGAATCCGTATGCAGACTACGGCACTGCCGTGCCTCCTGAGATGTTTGTGGGGCGGCAGAAAGAATTGCAGAAACTGCGAACGGTCGCCAGCGCCGGCGTACTTTATGGTGGCCGGCGGCTAGGTAAGACTTCGCTGCTGGATCAGATTACCCGAGAGATGCGTCTGCGCGCAGGGCATGAAGCCGTGTTCATTCAGATGGACAACGCTTCGACCGTCGAGGATCACGTCCTCTTTGCCTGGAAGACTGTCTATAAGGCGATGGTGGCCCGTGGCATCGTTGGGGAGATGTCCGACGACATCACGAGATGGGAAATCGTTCAAGAATGGATTGAGAAAGAAGTAGTCTCCCGACAGGTTAAGTCATGCTACCTCTTGATCGACGAAGCCGATGCCTTGATGGGACGGGAATTACATCTGACGACGAAGGCACCAAGCTTCGTACGAGGATTGCAGCAACTTTGTGAGCGGGTCAAAGGTGCCTGTACGATGCGATATGTGATTGCGGGGCTACACAACATTACTCGCATGACGACGGAGGAGAATTCGGCTCTTGGTAAGGCCGACGTCATTGCATTGGAGCCTTTCAGCAGCTCTGATGATATTCGCAGGGGTATTCAGCTCATCACGAGGCCGCTTGCGGCACTCGGCTTCTACTTCGACAGTGCAGCGGAAGATTTGCCGCTTCGCATTCTTTCGGTGTGCAACTTCTATCCGGCTTTCATCCAGATGTACTGCAATAAGCTGCTTGACGCCCTCTACAACAAGCGACAAGAGCGATGCCCTCCTACTTACATCACCAGTGATGATCTGAACGCGGTCGAGACCAACGGTGACCTACTGGCAGATATGCAGCGCAAGTTCGAGCTTAACTTGAACCTTGATAAGCGCTATAAGGCCATCGCCCTGATTCTGGCTGATAACTACTACAGCGACGTTGATCACGGAGGCGATCGCGGTATGACCGTCGGAACAATCAAGGACAGCTGCGAAGGGTACGAGCTTCCTCATTTTGTGAAAACCGGGCTGGGCACCTATGAAGCGTTGCTTGACGAGATGCAAAAGCTCAACGTCGTCGAGCGTGTCGGAACGCGCTTTGTTCTTCGAAACCCGAATATCGCGATGCTAATGGGAGATCGTGATCGCGTGATGTATCAGCTGGACGAACTCTCGCGGGAAAAGCCTGCCGAAGCCAGAAGTCATGGTGAGCGCCGGCTCCAGATGTCGCATGAGAAGCAACAAGCGGTATTCCCGATGCCTGCGGCATGGCTGCGAGCGAATGTTGAACCGACTGACGAGGAGCTGTTGATTCTAGTTGGCAATAATCTCAGTGGCATTAACAACCTGGCGCTGTCGGGCGGAGAATGGCGAGTCGGGCAAGAGGGTATCTACCAGGTGATGAAGTTTGCCAATCCGAGGGCTGCCTCAAACTACCTGAATGCAGAACGGAGAATATCCGGCCCCTCCCAGGGACGGATCGTAGCCGTGGGCCCGCATTCGTGGAAGCTTAGCGAAATTGATGAGTATGCAGCGATGGCGTACCGGGAACATCAGCAGCATACGCCGCGTTCTGGTAGGAAGCGCGGCGTACGTCTTGCCTTACTTGCCCTACCTGATAAGGCCTTTGAGGTCGCGCAGGCGATTTCTGACGGTGCGTTGCCGGGCGCGGGAAAGATTGCTGGAAGAAGATGGCGGATCGAACCGATACGTAGCTGGAGCGACGACGCGCTCTATTTCCATCTAAACGAGGACGTTGCGGTGGCCGAGAATTCAAATGCGCGACAGAGCATTCTCGAGGCGACCTGTGGCTTCGGCGATCAAATTGTCGGGATTTGCAATAGCCGATTGACCGTTGCCACGGCACAGAGCGCTGTTGCGTTGGCTCGGCGGAACCTCGCACCCGATTTCGCGACGTTCTATTCGAAGATTGGAATGCCAGAGCACGTTGACGCTCAGCAGCGCAGTCGGATCGAGACGTTCTTGGCAACTGTCGATGGCGCTGAACGTCATACGACCTTGGTGGACGATGTGCGCGAGGACGCCGGCGTGAGCGAGGGGCTGTTCCGCTTCCTATGCTGGATGGGATTACTGCAGGAATCTGGCAACACGTGGACTGTGCCGATGTTGTATAGCGACTTGCTCGAGGGGAAGACAGAATGAGCAAATCCCCTTCCTTTACTTCCTCGCTGTATTGGAGCTTGCCGGGGCCGAGTGGTTTCGTACGGCGCCTCGCCACGAGCGTCCATGATGCACGTGCCATTGCATTGAGCCTTCCAAAGCGCGACGTGGTCGGACTGTGGGATCAAGTCAACGAAGCTCTGGAACGTGCGCACATTGAGAAGCGGGTCAACCTCAATGTGAATGACGATACGCACCTAGAAGCCGAGATCGCACTTCAGTTTGGCCGGGGCGTTCTGACAGCATCGCAACTGGCGCAGTTCATCGCCGGTGAGAATGCTGCGGTGGTGTTGCGGCCAAAAGGAGAGCGTGCAGCGCAGCGTTGTGAGCGGTATTTTGCGGAATTCTTCAAGGCGCTCCCCGATTCTGCAGGGAATGTGCGTCTGCTGTTTGGCATTCGTGACGGCTCTATACAAGAGGATGGGAGAAGCGGAGGTGCACACGTCCTTGCATTTGACGGAGGCCTTTCGCCTGCAGAGATGCAGGCATATGTTGGCATTAGAACCATCGAGAACTCGGGACCGGGTAGTACCACTTTGCGAACGGCATTGATCTGTGAGTATGCCGGCTACGACGTACAACTCGCAGAGCAATTGATCAGCATGGCCGATGAGGAAATCTATTGTTTGCCAAACAACCTTGGGCAGCTCCTCGAAGCTGATCCTTTACGCTGGTCCCGGGACGGCTGGGCGGACGGCAACGTTCGGAAGGAGGGCGAGCGTACTTTCGTACATCCTTTACGAGAGTGGTACCTCGCCCATCACGAAGGACCGAAACGGCAAGCGATGGAGGCGTCGCTGCGGCAACGGTGCTGGCGTGCGTGCGTGAAAGCGCTTACGCCATGGCTAGAGGAGCGCCGTGCCGATGTTATGCGTGTGCTCAGTCGACCCCTGGATAGCCTGCAGGAGGCGTCTGGCGGCCAGCTGACACGCAAGATGAACGATAGGATCTTCGTGATCGAGCGGGAGCAAGTTGAATACAACAATATCGTGGCGATGGAGCGCTATGGGGGCCTGGTGATTCCCCCGGACGAGCGGTCTCAGCTGGCCTTCATGATTTGTCAGCGCGCCAAAAAGGTCCGTGACGAACTCGCCCATTTGCGGCCACCTTTGATGGCCGATGTCCTTGATCTGATATCGTCGATGGATGCGTTGCTAGAGACAGCTCCACAGGCTACCGCTGCACGTCGGACGGCATAAGGCGCCTCACTGGGCCAAATCGACAAAGGACGCGAGGGCTGCGGATGCATCGCGCAGCCCACGTGGCATTTTGGGCTGGATGGCGAATTGCTCGCCAGCTCGTGATTGTACCTTTCATCTGATATCTGGCGGTCGGGGTCAAGAAGCTATTCAGAATCTTAGTAGCGGTCTCACCAGTCACTACGACACCTTGCCGAGCAACCCTAACGCTAAGGCCCAGGGCAGCACCGCAAGGAGCGACCATCCCATCGCGCGGCGAACCCAGCGATGCTTGATGTGTGCGATTTCGGCGTTGCGATGAATTTGGTCGTAAGCGGTCGACTAACAACGCCTCTTGCGGCCGGATACGAGGTCGGCTAAACAGCGGATGTCTTGAGATTCCAAGGCAGCAAGGCCTCGTAGTCGTCAGCGGTCTTCGCGAGCGGCAGCGCCTTGAACAAGGCGACGAGATAGCGGTACGTATCGACGCCATTGGCCTTGCAGGTCTCAATGATCGAGTACAGATTCGCGCTTGCGTTCGCGCCAGCCACGGTGTCACAGAAGAGCCAGTTCCGGCGCCCTACGGTGAACGGCCTGATCGAATTCTCAATCACATTGTTCGATATCGGCCAGGCGCCGTTCTCGACGTAACGGACGAGCTTGGGCCACTGGTTATGG
>NZ_AUFE01000086.1 GCF_000426345.1 Cupriavidus phytohabitans
ACCCAATACCGGTACCTATCTGACACTACTATGAGGCCTCAGTTTCCTGAAGGGCGACGTAGCCCGGCACACGAGCAACCCGCGATCCAGCTAGGCAACGGATCTCATCCGACTTGCGGAATTAGATAGCGGCAGGCTCATTGGGCGGACCTCTGTAATGCGGTAACCAACCCGCGGATATCAGCATGATCCACCGTCGAGACTTACTGCTACGTCGCCCTCCAGGAAATTGGGGGAACTACATGCAACTGTGAAACTGAATCAAACCAATCTCGATTGACACGGGGAGTCATATCAGCTGGATGACGACCTCGCCAGTGGCCGGGACCCTATTCCGAAAACAGTTCAATAAACTCGTTGCGCAGCCACTGGTTCGCAGGATCGCGATGATACCGGGCATGCCAGAAGAGATTGATCTGGATAGTCGGCAGCGCGAACGGATGGCTGACGTACCGGAGCCCGAAGTACCTGGCACATCGTTCCGCAAAGGTCCAGGTTACGGTGGCGACCAGGTCAGTGGTGGCGATGATGTCCGCCAGCGCCACGAAATGCGGGACGCGCAGCCGGATGCTCCGCTGTACACCGCCCTGGGCAAGGATTTCGTCGACCCGGGCATGCCCTGTGCCTGCCGCAGTGACCACGACATGCTCCGCGGCTTCGAAGTCCCGCATGCTGACCTTCTTCTTGTCCATCGCGTGACCGGGACGGAACAGGCAGACATAGCGCTGGCGGAACAGGCGCCGTTGAAAGAATTCTGTACTGAGTTCAGGCAGGTGGCCGACAGCGAGGTTGGTCTTTCCCTGACTCATCTCGGCCGCCAGGTCGACCGCCGTATTGCGCACCGTCGTCACCGTCACACCTGGCGCACGTTGCCCAAGCGCACCCATCAGCGGCGGAATGAAGTGCACCTCGCCGATATCCGTCATGGCGATCCGGAAGGCGCGCACGCTGCGCAACGGATCGAATGTCAGCTTGTGACTGAGCGTTGCCTGCAACGACTCCAGCGCATGGCTTACCGGCTCGGCCAGTTCCTGTGCTAGTGGTGTCGGCAGCATTCCCTTGCTGCTCCGAACAAAGAGCTGGTCACCCAGCAAGGTCCGCAACCGGGCCAACGCATTGCTGACGGCCGGCTGGCTCAGGTTCATGGCCCTGGCCGTTCCGGAAACAGTCCCCTGCCTCAGCAGTTGATCGAACACGACGAGCAGGTTCAGGTCGACGTCCCTCAGTTCCATCGCGTGCCTTTATTGATTTCATGAATATCAACTATAGCCGGGATTCTATTGGTTTATTGAGGTCGATGTCCGATGATCGTTTCCATACGAAAAGACATAGGGAGACGCCCCATGAACCTCGCCCCCCTCTGGCGATAGCCCGCACCGGGGAATCCTTCCCGACCTGAAGCCACCCCAAGCGCACAGACATCGCACAGGCCCACCTGGCATGTGCGCGGACTCCGTTCGCCTCTTTGGAAACAACCATGGCAACTGCCTCCCATGAAGACCGCCCAGTGTGGGCCGACGACGGCATCAGCCGCATCCCGTTCCGCGTCTATACGGACACGCAGCTTTACCAGCGCGAACTCGAACGCTGCTTCTACCGCGGCCACTGGAACTATGTCGGCCTCGAGGCCGAGATCCCGAATCCCGGCGACTTCAAGCGCACCACGCTCGGCGAGCGTTCCGTGATCCTGGTGCGCGACCAGGACGGAGAGATCAACGTCATCGAGAACGTATGCGCGCATCGCGGCATGAAGTTCTGCCGGGAGCGCAGCGGCAACCGGAAGGATTTCCACTGCCCCTACCACCAGTGGAACTACGACCTGAAGGGCAACCTGCAAGGGGTGCCGCTGCGTCGCGGCGTCAGGCAGGACGGCAAGGTCAACGGTGGCATGCCCGCCGACTTCAAGCCGCAGGAGCACGGGCTCACGCAACTGAAGGTCGCCACGCGTGGCGGGGTCGTGTTCGCGTCGTTCGACCACGATGTCCCCTCGCTCGAGGCTTACCTCGGGCCGGACATCCTCGGCTACTTCGACCGCCTCTTCAATGGCAGCAAGCTGAAGGTCCTCGGCTACAACAAGCAGCGAATCCCGGGCAACTGGAAGCTGATGCAGGAGAACATCAAGGATCCCTACCACCCCGGCCTGCTGCATACGTGGTTTGTCACGTTCGGGCTCTGGCGGGCGGACAACAAGGCGCGCCTGGTGATGGATGCCGAGTTCCGCCACGCCGCGATGGTGTCGACCCGCGGCCAGGGCGGCAAGAGCGACGTGACCTCGGGCGTGTCCAGCTTCAAGGACCAGATGGCCCTGCACGACGACCGCATTCTCGACATCGTTCACGAACCGTGGTGGGGCGAGCCGACCGCGGTAATGATGACGGTCTTCCCGGGCGTGATCTTCCAGCAGCAGGTCAACTCGGTGTCCACGCGCCATATCCAGCCCAACGGCCCCGACTCCTTCGACTTCGTCTGGACGCACTTCGGCTTCGAGGACGATACCGAAGAAATGACGCAGCGCCGCCTGCGCCAGGCCAATCTCTTCGGACCAGCCGGCTTCGTGTCGGCCGACGATGGCGAAGCCATCGAATGCTCGCAGGAAGGCTTCACCCAGAAGCCCTGGCATCGCGTGATCGCCGAACTGGGTGGGAAGACCGCGGAAAACACGGAGCACATGGTCACCGAGACCCTGATCCGCGGCATGTACGCCTACTGGCGCAAGGTGATGGAGGTCTGAAGCCATGAACTTCACTGACTACTACGCGCTGCTCGCCCTGCACGCCGACTACACGAGCGCCGTGGACAACGGCGAATGGGACCGCTGGCCGGAATTCTTCACCGAGGACTGCCTCTATCGGGTCCAGCCGCGCGAGAACCACGAGCGCGGGTTTCCGCTCGCCACGCTGTCGCTCGAAGGCAAGGGGATGCTGAAGGACCGCATCTATGGCATCCGGGAGACGCTGTTCCACGATCCCTATTACCAGCGCCACATCGTCGGCGCGCCCCTGATCCGGGAGGCCTGCGCCGACAAGATCGTGGCTGAGACGAACTATGCCGTGCTGCGCACCAAGCCGGACCAGATGACCGATGTGTACAACGCTGGCCGCTACCTGGACACCATCGTGCGCGCGCCTGAGGGCTGGCGCTTCGCGTCCCGGATCTGCGTATTCGATAGCGAGATGATTCCCAACTCGCTGATCTACCCCATCTAGCAGGAGCCATTCATGACTGAAACCTGGATCGAGGCAGCACTGCTGTCCAGCGTGCCGCAGGACGATGTGATCGCCGTGGCCGTCGAGGGCAAGGAGATCGCCCTGTATGGTGTCGACGGCGACGTCTATGCCACCGACAACGTCTGCACGCATGGCCACGCGCGCCTGTGCGACGGCTTTCTTGAAGGACACGAGATCGAATGCCCGCTCCATCAGGGCAGGTTCGACATCCGCAACGGCGCAGCGATGTGCGCCCCGCTGACCGAAGGCATCCGTACCTATCCGGTCCGGATCGAAGGCGACAAGGTCTACCTCGACCTCGGCTGAAACGTGCCGGTCATGCAACCACAAGGGACGCACATGAATTCCGAACGACCACATGGCGCGACTGCCCTGTCGCCAGCCGCCACCATCGTCATCATCGGCGCGGGCCAGGCCGGCGGCTGGGCCGCCCAGACGCTGCGCAGCGAGGGCTTCACCGGCCGGCTCGTGCTCATCGGCGACGAGACCCACCCACCGTACGAGCGACCGCCGCTGTCCAAGGCCGTGCTTGCCGGTGAGGCGGCACCCGCCAGCACTTGGCTGCTCAAGCCGGAGGCGTTCGAAGCGCTCAGGCTGGAGTGGTGGGTGGACATGCGAGCGGTCCGCATCGACCGCGGCGCGAAGTGCCTGGAGATGTCCAACGGAGAGCTGCTGAGTTACGACAAGCTGATCCTGTGTACCGGCGGCAGGGCGCGCGCACTTGCTGTCCCGGGTGTGGAGTCTACGCTGAGCTATACCTTGCGCACGATCGGCGATGCCTTGTCGCTGGCGCCTGAGCTGCGACCGGGCCGCAGCATCGTTGTCATTGGCGGCGGCTGGATCGGCCTGGAAGTCGCCGCCACCGCGCGGCAGAACGGAGCGGAGGTTACGGTCGTCGAAGCGCAAGGCCGGCTGTGCGAGCGCACCGTGCCACCGGAGATCTCGGAACACCTGCTCGGGCTGCATGGTGCGCACGGCACCCGCGTCATGCTCGGCGCCCACATCACCGGCATGGCGCAAGGCGCCGACGGCCTGTCCGTGGTGATGCTTGCCGATGGCAACACGCTGACGTGCCACGCCATCGTCGCGGGTGTAGGTCTCATGCCCAATGATGAGCTTGCTCGTGATGCCGGACTGGAATGCGAAGGCGGCGTGATCATCGACAGAAGCTGCCGCACTTCCGACCCCGATATCTTCGCCGCAGGCGATGTGGCGGTAAGGCCCAATCCATGGGCCGGACGGCGTTTGCGACTGGAATCCTGGCAGAGCGCACAGGACCAGGGTATCGCCGCGGCGCGCGCGGCTCTCGGCCTTCCCGTCGACGATGAATCCCTGCCGTGGTTCTGGTCGGACCAGTATGGCGTGAACCTGCAGATCTTCGGCTTTCCGCTGCAATCACATCGCGTGGTGGCACGTGGCACGCCCTGCGGGGACAGCTTCGTGCTGCTCTACCTCGACGGCGATGTCATCCAGGCCGCGGTCGGTGCCAACGCCGCGCGCGACCTCCGCTTCGCACGCCGCCTGATCGAGCAGCGCAGGCAAGTCGATCCCGGCCGCCTCGCCGACCCGAATGTTCCCATGGCAAAGCAGTAGTCCATCTACACAAGAAAATGCACCGGAGACAAGCCCCCATGTCGCATATCGACGTCCACAAGCTGGCCGACGAGGCCGCCTTCAACCGCTTCCATGCACGCGTACTGTGCTGGTGCGCACTCATCATCATCTTTGACGGATACGACCTGGCGGTCGTAGGCATCGCACTACCTTCGATCATGAAGGACCTCGGCGTGGCACCAGCGCAAGCCGGACTCATGGTCAGCTCCGCCCTGTTTGGCATGGTGTTCGGCGCGATCTCTCTCGGCACCCTGGCCGACAGGATCGGCCGGCGCTGGGCCATCGCGATCTGCGTCATCCTGTTCAGCGTCTTCACTGCCGCGGCCGGCCTGGCCAGGGATCCCCTGCTGTTCGGCGTCGCGCGCTTCCTCGCCGGGCTCGGCATCGGCGGCGTCATGCCCAATGTCGTCGCGCAAATGACGGAGTACGCACCGAAAAGGATGCGGGCGACGCTTGTCACCCTGATGTTCAGCGGCTATGCGGTCGGCGGAATGCTCGCTGCCATCCTCGGCAAGGGCCTGATTGAAACGTACGGCTGGCAATCGGTGTTCCTCGCTGCCGGCCTTCCCGTTCTGCTCGTCCCCGTCATTCTCAAGTCGCTGCCCGAATCGATGCCCTTCCTGCTGAAAAGGGAGGACGAAGCGGGATTGCGGCGCATTGCTTCCAGCCTCGCACCAGGCCGCCAGTGGTCCACGGCCGATCGCTTCGCCGTGCCGGCCCAGGACAAGGCCGACAGCGCGCCGATCCGGCATCTGTTCCACGAGGGCCGCGGCTTCAGCACCATCATGTTCTGGATCGCGTTCTTCATGTGCCTGTTCATGGTGTACGCGCTGAGTTCATGGCTGACCAAGCTGATGGCAACCGCGGGGTACAGCCTGGGCTCCGCGTTGACGTTCGTGCTGGTCCTCAACATCGGCGCGATGATCGGCGCGGTGGGGGGCGGATGGCTTGCCGACCGGTATCACATCAAGTACGTACTTGCCGCGATGTATGGGCTGGCCGCCTTCTCGATCACGCTCCTTGGGTTCAGGCTGCCCGAGGAACTGCAGTACCTCGCGGTAGGCCTTGCCGGCGCGTCGACCATCGGCACGCAGATCGTAGCGAATGCCTACACGGGGCAGTTCTATCCGACCGCTATCCGTTCTACCGGGCTCGGCTGGGCACTGGGTATCGGTCGCAGTGGAGCAATCCTGGCGCCAATCGTCATTGGCGTCCTGGTCGCCATGAATCTGCCGCTGCAGCAGAACTTTGTTGCGATTGCCATTCCGGCCGTGATTGGCCTGATCGCGATCCTGATGGTCGATCACAGGCGATCGGCATCGGCAGCTCTCAACGAGGGCGCCCCAGCCGAGGCAAGCGAATCACAGATCACGCTTTCCGTCGCGGATCGAAAGTAGGCGATACAGAGGCTTGGCCTTCGAAGAGCCCACGGCTACGATGCCGCGGGTCGGAGTGAGATCGAGCTTAGTCCTTCCGACCCTCGTCACACCTTCCTGACGAACTCTGATTTCAGGCTCATGGCACCAATGCCATCGATCTTGCAATCTATATCGTGGTCACCGTCGACCAGGCGAATGTTCTTCACCTTGGTGCCCATCTTGATCACGCCGGTTGAGCCCTTCAGCTTGAGGTCCTTGATGACAGTGACGGTATCCCCATCCTGCAATACATTGCCCGCCGAATCGCGATAAACCCTGACCTCCGCTTCGGCCGGCGCTGATGCCTGCACCGACCATTCATGAGCGCATTCCGGGCAAATATAGAGACCCCCATCCTCATAGGTGAACTCGGAATTACATTTCGGGCAGGGAGGTAATGCGCTCATGGCTAATCTTTTTGGTGCGTGGCGAAGGCCGAAAGTATACTCCCCTGCCCGGCGGGACAGATTGCTGGACGAACTCATAGCTTGGCGGCTGACGCTTGACCAGGATCATGCGAGGCCTCGTCCAGCGTCGCTACACTACGCCAGTCGTAGTCCGACGCGCGCCCGACCTATCTGGATGAGCAGGTCTCGAAGCCGTCTTCGCCCCCGCCTCTGCCATGAAGCCTGCTATCGCCCAACACACCCCCATGGAGAACATGCAGGCACTGCTGATCGGCACACTGCTTGTCGCACTGGCGGTGTCCATGTTCAAGCAGGCAGGCTTGCTGTCGGGCGGTACGGCTGGTCTGGCATTCCTTGCCCATTACCTCGGCGGCATACCGTTCAGCCTGGCGTTCTTCGCCTTCAACCTGCCCTTCTACTGGCTTGCGTGGAAATACATGGGCGGGACGTTCACCTTCCGGACGTTCGTGGCCGTGCTGTTGTTCTCCGTCGAAACCGACTTGCTGCCGCGCTGGCTCAGCTTCGCCACGCTTGATCCCACGCTTGCCGCAATACTGGGAGGCGCATTATTGGGCAACGGATTCCTGATCCTGTTCCGGCACAAGGCGAGCCTCGGCGGTGTCGGCATCCTTGCATTCGTGCTTCAGGAACGGCTCAACTGGCGTGCCGGCCACATCCAGATGGCGGTGGATGCGGCGATCGTCGCAGCGGCCCTCCTGACCGTTCCATGGCCGCGTGTCGCTCTCTCCATTCTCGGGGCCGTTGTCCTCAACTTTGTGTTGGCAACCAACCACCGCCCGGGACGCTACGTGGTCCAGTGACCATGGCTGGCCGATTCTCTCAGTCACCTGGCAGCGGGAGCGATCATTTCCGCCGCAGATTCCCCTGGGGGACGCACGCCCCCTCGCCCTACTTCAGGTACTTCATGGTGGCAACGCCCGTCGCCACCAGCAACTCCTGGTCGAGCCACACCTCCGCGCGCGAAAAGAAGATCGAGCGCCCGCGCCGGTCGACAGTGCCCTTGGCCGTCAGCACGCTGCCCGTGCCATTGCTCAAAAAGTTGGAAGTCAGCGACAGCGTCACCGCATGCCGCGCCGCCTCGCCCGGCGCAGAGAACAGGCCGGCATAGCCGGTGGCGGCGTCCAGCAGCGTGCAGATCGTGCCGCCATGGACCACGCGGCTGCGGTTCAGCATGCTGGACGTGACCGGCAGTTCAAGCTCCACGTAATCGGGGCGCCACTGCGTGATGCGGACACCGATGCTTTCGAGGGCGGGGTTGTCGAGGGAGAAACCGCCGCCGGCGCCACCCTCCGTCACGGTTTCCGTTGACTGGATTTTCATTTCACTGCTCACCACGGCTCAAATTGTCCAGGCGGTATTTCCTCTCAATTCGAGGTACCACGACAATTCCGATTTGGCGAACAGCCACTTTTGCGTGCGTGAAGCGCGCGGGCCATACCGGCCTGCGCGCGCACACCTGTCAGGGCTTCTTCGGCCGCACCGCGTCGGCGGTGCCCTGGATGAACGCCTGGATCTTGACCACGTCCTCGGCCGTCAGCTTGCCGGTGAAATCCGGCATGCCCTTCTGCACGAACGGCCCGTTGAACAGGATCTTGTCGAGGTGCTCGATCATCGGCGCGCCGACATAGGCCAGGTTGGGGACATTGCCGCCCTTGTCGACGCCGGGCACGCCATGGCAAAAGACGCAGTTGTTGACATAGAGCTTCTGCCCGTCGGCCACCTTGGCGGGGTCGTACTTCACCCCGCTCAGCAGCGGTGCCATCGCGTAAGGCGCCGACTCGGGCATCGGCTTCCTGCCGTTCAGGACAAAGGTGTAGACCCGCCCCGGCGCCTGCTTGTCGCTCCCGCGCTGGCTCAGGCCATACACGCCGCCCCAGCCCACTGCCACCGAGACGTACTGCTTGCCGTCGAGCAGGTAGGTCACGGGCGCCGCGACCACGCCGGAGCCGGTCGGCGCCTGCCACAGCTTTTCGCCGGTGCCGGCGTGGTACGCCACCAGCCGTCCGTCCGCGGTACCCTGGAACACCAGGTTGCCGGCGGTCGCGAGCGTGCCGCCGTTCCACGGCCCGGCATGGTCCTGGTGCCATACCGCCTTCTGCGCCAGCGGGTCCCAGGCGATCAGCCGCCCCATCGGCTTGCTTTTGGGCGGCTCGGCATTGACCAGCATGCCCAGGTTCCAGCCCACGCCGCGATGCGCCTCGGGCGAGTCCTTCTGGTTGTGGGCCCACTCCTTGTTGTCTGCCAGCGTCAGCGGCACGTGCTGCGCCGGGATGAAGGCCAGCCCCAGCCTGGGGTGGAACGACATCGAATGCCAGTTGTGCGCGCCGAACGGCCCTGGCACGATATCCGCCGGCTTGCCCGAAGTGTCCGACTGCGGCGTCTCGATCGGCCGGCCCTCCTTGTCATAGCCCGAGGCCCAGTTGACGTCGACGAAGTTCTTGGCTGAGATGAACTTGCCGTTGGTCCGGTCGATCACGAAGAAGAAGCCGTTCTTGGGCGCGTGCAGGATCACCTTGCGCGGCTGGCCGTCGATCTTCAGGTCGGCGAGGATGATGTCCTGCGTCGAGGTGTAGTCCCAGTTGTCGCCCGGGGTTTCCTGGTAGTGCCACACGTATTCGCCGGTATCGGGATTCAGCGCCACCACGGAGGCCGCATAGAGGTTGTCGCCGCCCTTCGGGCTGCGCAGCTTGCGGCTCCAGGGGCCGGCGTTGCCGGTGCCGATGTACATCAGGTTCAGCTCAGGGTCGAACGCCATGGTGTTCCACACCGTGCCGCCGCCACCGTTGACCCAGTACTTGCCGCTGGGATCCCAGGTGGCCGCGGCCTTCGCCATGGCTTCGTTCTCGAAGGGCCTGGCGGGGTCGCCCGGCACCGTGTACCAGCGCCATTGCTGCTTGCCGGTCTCGGCATCGTAGGCGGTGATGTAGCCGCGCACGCCGTACTCCGCGCCACCGTTGCCGATGATCACCTTGCCGTTGTAGACGCGCGGCGCTCCGGTAATGGTGTATGACTTGCCGCGGTCGACGATGGTGTCCTGCTCCCACGCCTTCTTGCCGGTAGCGGCGTCGATCGCCACCAGCCGGCCGTCGAAGGCACCGACGAAAACCTTGCCCTTGTACAGCGCCACGCCGCGGTTGACCACATCGCAGCAGCCCTTGTAGGCCTGGTCGCGCGGCACCTGCGGGTCGTAGGTCCACAGGCGCTTGCCGGTGCGCGCGTCGATGGCGTGTACCACGCTCCACGGCGCGGAGACGTACATCACGCCGTCGACCACCAGCGGCGTCGCTTCCACGCCGCGCGTCGATTCCAGGTCGTAGGACCACGCCAGCCCCAGGTTCCTGACGTTGCCCGCGTTGACCTGGTCGAGCTTGCTGAATCGGGTCTCGGCATAATCCAGTCCATAGCTGGGCCAGTTCGGCGTGCCAGCCTCGTTGGCGCGGATGGCCGCGCCGTCCACGCGCGCGGCGGCGTTGGCCGGCTTGTGCGTCTTTGCCGGGCGGCCGGCGGCGGTGCCATCGGCGCCGAATGCCACTGTCGCCGGCAGCGCCATGCTGGCGGCTGCCATCACGCTCACTAGCAGCCGTACCTTGTTGCTATGCATCTTGGTCTCCTCTGTCTTCATTCTTGATATGGCGTTTCGAAGTATTGGTGCAGTCGTCGCGCGATACGCCGTTGACCGAGGTCTCGCCGCCGAAAGCATATGACAGCCCGCCGCGCACATCGAAGTGCCCGGTGAAGTGATAGCGCAGCCAGCCCCGCCCCTTGCTTGCGCCGACCGCCGTGCGGCGGGCCTGCTGCGTCAGCTGACCTGTGCGCGCGCGATATTGATCACGCTCAGTTGCGCATACTCGGCCAGCCCTTCCGGCCCGAACTCCACGCCGACGCCGGACTCCTTGGCGCCCACCAGCGGGATATGCGGGCCGAAATGCAGGTGGTGGTTGACCCATGCCGTGCCCACATCGAGACGCCATGCCACCGCATAGGCGCGCTCTTCTTCGCGTGACCATACCGAGCCACCGAGTCCGTACGGCGTGCCATTGGCGCGCGCCACGGCTTCGTCGATGCTGTCGAACTTCAGCACCGGCAGGATCGGCGCGAACTGTTCCTCCGCCACCAGCTCGCTCTGGTCAGTCAGGTCGCGCACGATGGTCGGGGCGACAAAGTAGCCATCGCCTTTGAGCAGCGCGCCGCCCGCCAGGATCTTGCCGTCGCGGCGCGCGCTGGCCAGGAAGCGGCCGGCCTTGTCGTACTGCATCGCATTCTGCAGCGGCCCCATCGTGACACCGGCTTCCGCGCCGTTGCCGACCACCGCGCGCCCGGCCAGGTCAGCCAGTGCATCGCACAGCGCGTCATGGACCGAGGCATGGACATAGAGCCGCTTCAGCGCCAGGCATACCTGCCCGCAGTTGTAGAAGGCGCTGCCGAAGATCTTCGGCGCGATTTCCGCCACATCGGCATCGTCGAGCACGATGGCCGCGTCGTTGCCGCCCAGCTCCAGCGTGATGCGCTTCAGTCCCGGGCCGGCGCTCGCGATCACCTTCTTGCCGGTGGCGGTCGAGCCGGTGAACGAGACCTTGGCCACATCGGGATGCGAGGTCAGGTAGCTGCCCAGGTCATTGGCATCGGTGATGACGTTGACCACGCCGGGAGGCAGCAGGTCGGCCAGGATCGCCCCGAGTTGCAGCGTTGCCACCGGCGTGGTCGGCGCGGGCTTGAGCACCACGGTATTGCCCATCAGCAGCGCCGGCGCCAGCTTGTAGGCGGCAATCAGCACCGGGAAATTCCACGCCGCGATGGCGGTCACCACGCCCAGCGGCTTGTGGTGCAGTTCGATGCGGTGGGTAGCGTCGTCCTGCACCAGCGACACTGGCAGTTCCAACCCGGCGATATGGCGCACGAAGGCTTCTGCGAACTGCAGTTCCTGGCGCGCCTCGGCCAGCGGCTTGCCCTGTTCAAGCACCAGCGTGGCGGCGAGGTCTTCGGCATTGTCGCGCAGCTCGTCGGCAAAGCGCAGCAACAGCGCACGCCGCTGCGCCAGTTCCAGCGCGGCCCAGCCGGGCTGCGCGGCCTTGGCGGCAGCGACCGCGGCGGCGGCCTCGCGCTCGGTGGCGCGCGATACCGTGGTGAACACCTTGCCGGTGGCGGGGTTGACCACGTCGAGCGTGGCGGTGCCCTGCACGAGTCTTCCGTCGATCAGCAGTCCTGCATTGCCGTGCATCGCTTGTCTCCTCATGTTGATTCCTGGTTGGTATGCGATGCCCTGCAACGCAAGCGGCGTGCCTGCCGCAAAGACCGCGCGCCGGCGCGTGTTTTCGCGCCAGCTGCACATGGCACCGCCGGCGCGACGCTGCGCTGTGTGTCGCAATCTGATCCAATGTCTCGATACAGGTAAGACAGGCCGCCAATGAAAAACCCCCGCTGCCACGGCTTGGGCGAGCAGGGGTCGAGGGGGGATGAAAGGACCGTTCTAACGGATCTTGGCGCGCGCCATCTTTCGGTACAACGTCGCGCGCGAGATGCCGAGTGCGCGCGCGGCCTCGGAACGGTTGCCGCTCAGCTCGTCGAGGGTGCGCTGGATCAGCTGGTTCTGCGCCTGCGCCAGCAGCATCGGCTGGCCGGCGGCGGGCAGGACGTCCGCCCCGGTCACCCGTGTCGCCGCTTCCAGCCAGCTCTCGTCGAGATGCTCGCGCCGGATTTCCTCGCTGAGGCCCGACAGCGCCACCGCGGTACGCAGCACCTGGTGCAGCTCGCGGACATTGCCCGGCCAGGGATGCGACATCAGCAACGCCATCACGTCGGCGTCGAGCGCCTTGCGCCGGCCACGCGCCAGCGTCTGCAGCATCGCGGCGATCAGCTCGGGCAGGTCGGTGCGGTCGCGCAGCGCCGGCACGCGCACCGACATGCCGTTGATGCGGAAATACAGGTCCTCGCGGAAGGCGCCCTGCCGCACCAGCTCCGGCAGGGTGCGATGCGTGGCGCATATCACCGAAAGGTCGACCGGGATGGGCTTGGCCGCGCCGACACGTGTCACGCAGCGCTCCTGCAGCACGCTCAGCAGCCGCGTCTGCAGTGCCAGCGGCATGTCGCCGATTTCGTCGAGGAACAGCGTGCCGTGGTTGGCCTGTTCGATCTTGCCCGCGCAGCCGCCGCGGCGGCTGCCGGTAAAGGCGCCGTCGGCATAGCCGAACAGCTCGGCTTCGGCGAGCCCTTCGGGAATCGCCGAGCAGTTGATCGAAACAAAGTTGCCGTCCGGCCGGCTGGCCTCGTGCAGCGCGCGCGCCAGCATGGTCTTGCCGGTGCCGGTCTCGCCCAGCAAGATCACCGGCACCTGCGCGCCGACCGCCATGCTGGCCTTGTCGAAGGCGCGCGCCAGCGTGGCATCGGCAATGAGGTGGCCGGCCAGCGGACCGGTGTCCTCGGCGCGTGGCGCGGCGCCACGGGAGCGCGGACGCTGTGTTTCGCTTGCAGAGACATGCAGCCGCCCGCCGGCGACCGTGCGCACGACGCTTTGCACCGCACCTCCGGGGCCATGCATACCTTCGGCAAAGACACTGCCGATATCGATCGCGCCGATCTCGGCGCTGCCAAGCCGCAGCATGTCGCGGGCAGTATGGTTTGCCGCCACGATCACGCCGTCGGCGGACACCGCGACGATGCCTTCCGCCGGCGTATGCAGCATGCGCCGGTCGTGGTGAAGGCGCACGATGCAGCAGCCGGGCAGCCGCTCGAAGGTGCGGTTGCCGATCGACGTGGCCGCAGCGCGCACATGGCTGACCGCGTAGGCCGGCAAGTCGACGCCGAAGCCGGTGATATCGAGCACGCCGATCAGCCGGTCATGGCAGTCGTAGATCGGCGCGGCGGCACAGACCACGTCGACCAGCTCGTGCAGGAAATGCTCGCCGCGGCGGATTTCGACGGCGCTGCCGCCCTCCGCCAGCAGGCAGCCGGGTGCGTTGGTGCCGATGCCGGTCTCGCAGATGCGCCGGCCATGCTGCAGCGGCGATGGCCCGCCCGGCCCCGCGCCCAGGCGCCCGTGGGAGGACACGATCACGCCTTCGGCATTGGTGCAGAGCACGATCCACTGCTGCGACGGAAAGGCGCCGGCCAGCACTTCCATGTCAGCGCCAGCCAGTTCGATCAGCGCGCGGTTCTCTTCCTCGCTGCGCCGGACCTCGCTGTGCGTGATGACATCCGAAAACAGCATGCGCTGCTCGGGACGCACGCCAGCGCGCGCGGCACGCTGCCATGAACGCATGATCAGGTCGGACACGACGCCGGCGGGCACGTCCTTGCCATCGAGGAAATCCCGCCGTGCAATGTTGGCATCGCACAGCAGGCTTGTCGGTGCGGGGGGCATTGCCTTGTCTCCAGTGGTCGGCGTCGCGCGGTGCCGCGAGGGAGCGGTAAGCCCCGATGCCGGTGGCACGCCCGGCCGTCGTTGCGGCCAGGTCGTCTATCGCGCGACCCTGTGCTGCGGTTGTGGCGGCGCGAACTGGAAAGGTACTTTAAGAGAGCCCCCGGGCGAATTCAAGCGTTGCGTGGCAGGTTCGGCGAGGCTGTCTCAGGTTGATGCAAGCGGTGTCTCAATATGAGACAAGCGCCCCGCATCGAGGGGCGCTTGCGTTACTGCAATACCGGCTTGCCGATGGCCCTGGAGATCAGTCCGGCCGCGGCAATGACCTTGTCCAGATCAACCCCCGTCTGCATCCCCAG
Organism: Cupriavidus phytohabitans; assembly: GCF_000426345.1. Taxonomy (GTDB): domain Bacteria; phylum Pseudomonadota; class Gammaproteobacteria; order Burkholderiales; family Burkholderiaceae; genus Cupriavidus. The sequence continues at coordinate 14,401 of NZ_AUFE01000086.1, forward strand.
GCTCGCCAGGCGCTGCAGCAATGCCTCCGTCGCCACGTTCCCTGTCGCGCCCTTCGCATATGGGCAACCGCCAAGCCCGGCGACGGAAGCATGGAAGATGCGGATGCCGGCTTCCAGGCTCGCCTCGACGTTGGCCAGGGCATGGCCATACGTGTCGTGGAAGTGCCCGGATAGCTGTCCCAGCGGGAATTCCGTGGCGGCGGCAAGCATCACGGCCTTCACCTTGTCGGGTGTGCCTACGCCAATGGTATCGGCGATATCGATCTCGTCGCAGCCCAGCTCGCGCATGCGCCGCACCACGTCGAGCACGGCATCGATTGGGACTTCGCCCTGGTAAGGGCAGCCCAGTGCGCACGACACGCTGGCGCGGAGCCGCACGCCCTTCGCCTTGGCGGCCGCGGCAACGGGCTCGAAGCGCGCCATCGACTCGGCGATCGAGCAGTTGATGTTCTTCTGCGAGAACGCCTCGCTGGCCGCGCCGAAAATCACGACCTCGTCTGCGCCCGCTGCAAGCGCGCCTTCCAGGCCCTTCATGTTCGGCGTCAGCGCCGAGTAGATGATGCCGGGGCGCCGCCTGATCGCGGCCATTACCTGGGCACCGTCGGCCATCTGCGGCACCCACTTCGGCGAGACGAACGATGCCACTTCGATATTGGGAAAGCCCGCGTCGGTGAGCTGGTCGATCAACGCCACCTTGGTCTCGGTGGGGATCAAATTCTTCTCGTTCTGCAGGCCGTCGCGCGGGCCGACTTCAACCACCTTGACCTTGTCCGCATGCATCTGCCGGATCTCCGTAAAAGAATCAGGTACCGAACGCCAGCAGCTGGGCGCCTTCGGTCACCTGCTCGCCAACGCCATACAGCACTTCGCTGACCACGCCGTCGGCGGGCGCGCTGATGGTGTGCTCCATCTTCATCGCCTCCATCACCAGCAGCGGCGTGCCGCGCGTGACGGTGCTGCCGGCTTCGACCATCACCGCGATGACCTTGCCCGGCATCGGCGCGGTCAGCTTGCCACCCTCGCCTTCGGCTTCGCCGGCGTGGGACAGCGGATCGATCCAGCTCAGCAGCAAGTGGCGGCCCGCCGAGAAAACGTGGAAGTCGTCCGCCTCCGCATGCACGTGCCCATGCACACGGCGCGTGCCGAGGTCGATGCGGATATCGTCGGCCTTGCATACCGAAGAGAACGGCACGGACTGGCCGGCGTAGGCCAGCGTGCTGCCGCGCGCGTTGACATGCAGCGTCACGTCGAGCACCTGTTCGCCGTAGCCGAAGCGCAGTTGGCGCGAGACGCCGCCGTTGAGCCGCCACGCCCCGCCGTGGGTCCACGGCGAATGCTGGTCGGCGGCATCGATGCGGCGTTCGTGCATCTCGCGATCCAGCAAAGCGGCCACGGCCAGCGCGACAGTGTCGATTCCGACCGGCTCAGGCTGCGGGAACAGTTCGCTCTCGTTGCGCTCGATCAGTCCGGTATCGAGGTCGGCGGTGCGGAACGCTTCCGACTTCACCAGCCGCTGCAGGAACGCCACGTTGGTCGACAGACCCACCACGTGGTATGCGGCCAGCGCCTGGCGCATGCGCGCCAGCGCCTCGTCGCGGTCCTTGCCCCAGACGATCAGCTTGGCAATCATCGGGTCGTAGTACGGGCTGATGGTGTCGCCTTCGCGCACGCCGGCATCGATGCGGATACCGGCCGGGCCATGAGCATCCTCGCCGCGCATGAACTGCACCGCCGGCGGCGTGCGCAGGAAGCGCAGCGTGCCGGTGGAGGGCAGGAACTGCTTGTCGGGGTTCTCGGCGTAGATGCGCGCCTCCAGCGCGTGGCCGTCGATGCGCAGTTGCTGCTGCGTCAGCGGCAGCGGCTCGCCGGCAGCGACGCGCAGCTGCCATTCGACCAGGTCCTGCCCGGTGATCATCTCGGTCACGGGGTGCTCGACCTGCAGGCGCGTGTTCATCTCCATGAAATAGAAGGAGCCGTCCTGGTTGGCGATGAACTCTACCGTGCCCGCACCGACGTAGCCCACGGCCTTGGCGGCGGCCACGGCGGCTTCGCCCATCGCGCGGCGGCGTTCCTCCGTCATGCCCGGCGCCGGCGCCTCTTCCAGCACCTTCTGGTGCCGGCGCTGCACCGAGCAGTCGCGCTCGAACAGGTAGACGCAGTTGCCGTGCGTGTCGGCAAACACCTGGATCTCGATATGGCGAGGACGGGTCAGGTATTTCTCCACCAGCACCTTGTCGTCGCCGAAGCTGGCGCTGGCCTCGCGCTTGACCGATGCCAGCGCGGCCTCGAAGCCATCGCCCGACTCGACCACGCGCATGCCCTTGCCGCCACCGCCCGCGCTGGCCTTGAGCAGCACCGGGTAGCCGATGCGGTCGGCCTCGCGGCGCAGCAGCGCCGGATCCTGGTCTTCGCCGTGGTAGCCCGGCACCAGCGGTACGGCAGCGCGCTCCATCAACTGCTTGGCCGCGCTCTTGCTGCCCATCGCGTGGATGGCGGAGGCCGGCGGGCCGATGAAGACCAGCCCCGCGGCGGCGCAAGCCTCGGCGAAGGCTTCGTTTTCGGACAGGAAGCCGTAGCCCGGGTGGATCGCCTGGGCGCCGGTCTCCTTCGCCATTTCAATGATGTGATCGGCGCGCAGGTAGCTGTCGCGCGCGGCAGCGCCGCCGATATGGACGGCTTCGTCGCAGAAGGCGACGTGGCGCGCATCGGCGTCGGCATCCGAGTACACCGCAACGGTGCGGATGCCGAGCCGGCGGCAGGTGGCGGCGACACGGCAGGCGATCTCGCCGCGGTTTGCGATCAGGACTTTGGTGAACATGACTTCGCCTTTCGCTCCTCGCGGGGAGCGTTCTTGAAAACGGTTCTGGGATACCTGGGGGCAGGCTTACATGCGGAAAACGCCGAACTTCATGTCCTCGATCGGCGCGTTCAGGCTGGCCGACAGGCCCAGGCCCAGCACCGTGCGCGTCTGCGCGGGATCGATCACGCCGTCGTCCCACAGCCGCGCGCTGGCGTAGTACGGATGCCCCTGGTGCTCGTACTGGTCGCGGATCGGCTGCTTGAAGGCATCCTCTTCCTCCGCGCTCCACTTGCCGCCCCTGGCCTCGATGCCATCGCGGCGCACCGTCGCCAGCACGCTCGCGGCCTGCTCGCCGCCCATCACCGAGATGCGCGCGTTCGGCCACATCCACAGGAAGCGCGGCGAATACGCACGGCCGCACATGCCATAGTTGCCGGCCCCGAACGAGCCG
>NZ_AUFE01000087.1 GCF_000426345.1 Cupriavidus phytohabitans
CACTTAACCTCAACCTCTCGAACCGCCCGGTGCGGACCCGCATGCCGGGTGGTGTGGCAGGGGCGCAGCCAGTGCGGCTGCCCCCTATGCCGATTGGGGGTCTTTGCTGGTTTGCGGGACGGTTATGAATTGCGCTCCGGGAACCGCGGTGGCACAAACGTGCTGATTTTGGGGGCTCCCTCTCCCGCTTGCGGGAGAGGGTCGGGGTGAGGGCCGGCGCCTCCACGAAGGGAATCGCTGCACTGCGTCGATGCTCCGGCCCTCAGCCCTTCCCCCACTCACTTACCCCTTCTCCCCCGCCCCCTCTACCGCAAGCGGGACAGGGGAGCAAACAGGCAGGAAAATGAAGACAACCGGCACACCAGCGATAGTGAGCGCGAGCGCAGCGACGCACTCCGTGCCCGGGCTTCGAACCGGCGATACTGCCGGCGCGCAGCGCAGCCGAAGGCTTCCAAACGTTTCAGGTTCAATCAGCGTTGATCTGGATCCGGCGAGCTGTCACAACGTACTCGTGCAACAGGCGCCGGCCATTGTGGCGCTCCAGCTTCGCCCGGCTCGCCGGCAGTCCGCTAGCCGCGCAAGAAGCCGCGGACGACGCGGGCTGCGTGCTCCGGCCCGGTCACCAGGAAGAGATGCCCATCATCGACCATATGCAGCGTCGAGTCAGGGATGCGGGCCGCCAGGATCCTGGCATTGACAGGGGGTACGATCGGATCGTCGGTGCCGTGCATGACCAGCGTGGGCTGCCGCAGCGCCCCCAGCCACGGCAGGCTGCTCCAGCCCCATGCCGCCAGCAGCTGGTAGAGATAGCCGCGCCCTGGCGGCGGCTGCATGTGCTGGCCGTGCTCGTCGAGCAGGGAGGGATCGTGGCGGAAGGCACCGCCGTAGAGGTCGGCGCCGATGCGGCGCAGGTATTGGGGGTCGGTATAGCGGCGCACGCCGATCATCCTTGCAAGCACCGACAGGCGGCCCGGCACCATGAGCACGCCGGGCGACGTGGCCGCCAGCACCAGGCGCCGGCACCGCGACGCATAGAGGCGGGCGAACTCCTGCGCCAGCGCCCCGCCCCACGACACGCCGAGCGTGTCGACCTGGCCCGTATAGCCAAGGTGCGACAGCAGGCGGTCGGCCAGCACGCAAAGACCGGAAAGGCGGTAAGGCAACACCGGCGCGGGCGAGCCTCCGGCGCCGGGAACGTCGAAAAGAATGACCTCGATGCCCGCCAGGGCATCGACAAAGGGGGCGAGCAGTTCGAGATTGGCGCCGATGCCGTTGAAGATCAGCAGCGGCGGTCCGGCATCGCTGCCGGGCCGGATGCCGGCCCGCACAACCTGGCCATCCAGGTCCACGGTCAGCACCTGCAGCTTTTGGCCGGCGTGCGTGCCGGCGTCTGTTGTTGTCATCAGCTTGTCCTGGAGAGGTTGCGCACGGGCATGTCCGGCGCGCGGCCATGCCCGCCGCAGCTTATTGTTTCGGGCGCAGGATCCCCTTCACCTCCTCGACGTTCTCGGCGATGCGGCGTCCGACCACCGAAATGCTGTCCGCCTGCGCCTTGTACAGCGTGTCGGTCAGGCCGCGCACGCCGGCAACGGCCTTCTGCAGCGAGCGCGGCAGGGCTTCCGCCAGCTTCGCGGGCGCCGTGCCATCGACGGCCTGGCCGCGCGACAGCGCCTGCAGGTCGGCGGCGGCATCGCACAGGAACTCGGCCTGCTGGCGCACCAGCGACTGCAGGCCTCCCAGCAGCGTCACGTTGACGCTGGCGAGCGCCTCGATGTCCTTGCGGCGCGATTCCAGGACCGCGGCCGGGTCCAGGCGGTTGTTGCGCACGAAGTCGAGCAGTTTCTTGTGCGGTGCCTGCGCGGCCGAGGCACTTGCGGTGTTGGTCGATTCCATCTTGGTATCTCCTGACAGTTGGGTTGAAAAATTAAGATTGCAGTGTTGCGGAGTGCGCCGTGCGCGCTACGCCTCGGTCACATAGCGGCCCGGCGCTTCGCCGCAGGGGGCGAAGCGCAGGCTGCCGGGCGCCGCGGGCGCGTTGCGCTTCGGGCCCGAGCGCTTCTTCAGCCACTGGGTCCAGTGTTCCCACCATGAGCCCTGCTCGGCGGTCGCGCCCTCCAGCCAGGTCTCGGGCTGCGCATCGGGCGTGCCGTTGCGGAAATACCTGGCCTTGGCATTGCCGGGTGGATTGACCAGGCTTTGCACATGGCCGCTGGAGCTCAGCACGAACTCGGTGCGCCCGCCGAACGCTTGCGCCGAACGGTACACCGCCTTCCACGGCGTGATGTGGTCGGTCATGCCGGCCAGCACATACTTGTCGCAGTCCACGTCGGCCAGCGAAATGGCGTGGCCGAGCACCTGCAGCGCGCCCGGCGTGGCGAGCTGGTTCAGCGTCAGCATGTCCAGGAACTGGCCATGCAGGCCGGCAGGCAGGCGCGTGGTGTCGTTGTTCCAGTAGAGGACGTCGAACGCCGGCGGCGCATTGCCGAGCAGGTAATTGTTGACCCAGTAGTTCCACACCAGGTCGTTGGGCCGCAGCCACGCAAAGACCCGGCCCAGCGCGTCGCCGTCGAGCACGCCGCGTGACGCACTGCCGTGCCGCGCCGCCGTGACCGCCTCGGGCGTGCTGAACAGCCCGAGCTGCGACTCGGCATCGAGGCCGAACACCGCCACCATCAGCGTGACGGCGTGCACGAGCTTCTCGCCACTGGCCGCGCAATAGCCCAGCAGCGCCGCCATCGTCATCGCGCCAGAGCAGGCGCCATGCACGTTGACGTCGGCACTGCCGGTGATATCGCGTATCGCATGGATCGCCTCGACCAGCGCGCCGACATAGGTATCGAGGTTCCAGTCGCGCTGCGCCGCCGTGGGATTGCGCCAGCTGACAATAAACACCTGCAGGCCCTGCCCCAGCATGTACTCCACCATGCTCTTGCCCGGTGCAAGGTCGAATACGTAGAACTTGTTGACCTGTGGCGGCACGATCAGCTGGGGCCGCGCATGCACCTTCGAGGTGGTCGGGGCGTACTGGATCAGCTCCAGCACTTCGTTGCGGAACACCACCACGCCAGGCGTGGCAGCAAGATTCTGGCCGACGCTGAATGCGCCCTTGTCGACCTGCGTGGGCATGCCGCCGTTGGTCAGGGCATCGCTGGCCAGGTTGAACAGGCCGCTGACCAGGTTCATGCCGCATGACTCGAAGGTCTTGCGCAGCGCTGCCGGGTTGCCCGCCAGGGTATTGGTCGGCGCCAGCGCGTCGGTGAGCAGCGACATGAAGTATTGCGCGCGATGCTTGCTGCGCGGGTCCATCACCGAACGCCGCACCGTGCCCTCGAGCGCGTCGCGCCAGGCCTGGTAGCCCTGCAGCGACATGCGGAACAGCGGAAGGTCGCGCCAGGCGTCGTCGCTGAATCTGCGGTCGCGCGTCGACGGCATCGGTGCCGAGCCATCCAGCACGCTGACCAGGTCATGGGTGAGCTGCACCTGCTGCTCGAGCACCAGCACCGGCTCCTGCACGCACTGCGCGCCGATCTGCTGGGCGGCTGTGATGAAATCCTCGGGACGGATCCCGACAAACGGATTGGGTCCCGCCAGAAAATCGGTTGGCGCCTCCACGTTGGCTGCACTTGTCATACTGCTTCTCCTGTCTCTTCCTTGCTTACATCTGCTGTTGCCGCTTCACGCCATGACAAGCGCCAGGGCTTCTGCCACCATGGCCGGCTTGGCTTCGCCCTCGATCTCCATCGTGTTCTCGGTGCGCAGCAGCACACGGCCATCGCCCTTGTTGTCCGCCGACATCAGCCTGACGCGATTGCGCACGCGCGCCCCCGCCTTCACCGGCGCCAGGAAGCGTGTCTTCTCCACGCCGTAGTTGACGGCGGCGCGCGCATCCTCGGGCACCACGCCCATCTCGACCAGCTTCCCGGCCAGCAGCGACAGCGTCAGGTAGCCGTGGGCGATGGTGCCGCCGAACGGGCTTTCCCTGCGCGCGCGCTCCACGTCCACGTGGATCCACTGGCGGTCCCCGGTGCACTGCGCGAATGCATCGATGCGCGCTTGATCCACTTCCATCCACGCCGAAACGCCGAGTTCCTTGCCGACGAATGCGGCGAGCGTGCCCATGCTGTAGCCTTGAATTGCCATATGCTTCCTTGCTTGCTCTGGTTTCCCGTGCCTGCCGACCGTGTCGCATGCACGCATGTTTGTTTGTCTGCCGCATCGTAGTGCTGCGGCGCACAAAACCGGCTACCAAATCCGGCCCAATCGCTGACAATGCATGCCGCTTTGCATGGCGCTGGCACGGCGTGCGCGCAATGCGCAGCCGGGTCCTCACGGGATGGCGCGATTTGTCAATCGGGCGGCCGGCATTGCCAGCCACGGTGCGGCGCTAGGGCGCGCGGCGATAGGCGTTGGGCGTGCTGCCGGTCCAGTGCCGGAAGGCCCGATGGAAGGCAGTGGGATTGTCGAAGCCAACGTCGAAGGCAATGGCCGTGATCGCGTCATTGGATCGTGTCAGCCGCTGGATGGCGATGTCGCGCCGCACGCCGTCCTTGATCGCCTGGAAGGTGGTGCCTTCCGCGGACAGCCGGCGGCACAGCGTGCGCACGGAACAGTGCAGCGCCGCGGCCACTGCTTCGATGGTCGGCGCTACGGGCAGGCAATCCGCTACGTACTGCCTGACGCGATGACAGGTCATCGGTTCCGCGAACGTGACGAAGATCCAGTCCTCGGGCGCGCGTGCCAGGAATTTTTCAAGGTCGGCCTTGCGTTGCCGCACCGGCATGTCGAGGAATGCAGCGTCGAACACAATGCCGCCGCGATCGCAGCCGAAATGCACCGGGCCAGGAAACAGGTAGAGATGGTCGTTTGCCTGCGCCGGCCGCCCTGACGGCAGTTGCACGGCCTGCAGCGGGATCTTGTGGCGAATCAGCCATGACGCCACGCCATGCACCAGCTTCAGCATCAGTTCGCGCGCCATCGGGCTCACCGCCGGACCCGCCGCAGCCTCCACCAGCTCCACATATGCGGCATTGCCTTCGCGCCGTGACTCCACGCGGAACTCGTCCAGCAGCAAGCGGAAGAATTGCCCGAAGCGATGCAGTGCCACTTCAAGCCGTGGCGCATCCAGCAAGCTCAGGCAAAGGTACTTGAGCGTGCCGTTGCGCAGCGGGCGGCTGAAAATGCCCGGCATTTCATCGTCGAGCTCGTGCGCCAGCAGCCGGTACAAGGTCGAGAACTGTTCCTGCGTCACGCGTGCCGCGGGCTCGTCCATCAGCTCCGCCGCAATGCCCGAGCGCGCTGCCAGCTGCGCGATCAATGCAGGATCGGCACCGGGCAGGAAGCCGTGGACGAAGGAAACCGGGACGGTGGGAGACAGGCAATTCACTTGAAAACTGGCAGGTATGCCGCAGCTGGAAAATGACATTAGGGCGCGATTGCGCCAGCGCCACGACACTGTGCAACGTTGCCCGCGCCCCGCACATCGTGTTTTCCCTGACTGTCCCGAAATGCCAAGCGATCGTCCCGGATCGTCAAATTGTTTCATGCCGTTGACCGATACTTCGGGTCATCGAATGACGATGAAAACAGGCGGACGGACCGCGAACCAGCAGGTTCTGGCCGGACCGCATGCGGACAACACCCAGGAGCAACAGTATGCAATTCCTCGACGATTCCCTGCACCCCGAGAACCAGGACAAAGTGGTTATTACCGTGGCCCCGTACGGCCCTGAGTGGATGCCGCAGGACTTTCCGGAAGACATCCCGGTGACGATGGAAGACCAGGTGCAGAAGGCTGTCGATTGCTACAACGCCGGCGCCACCGTATTGCACCTGCATGTGCGCGAACTGGACGGCAAGGGCTCCAAGCGCCTGTCGAAGTTCAACGAACTGATCGCCGGCGTGCGCAAGGCCGTGCCCGACATGATCATCCAGGTCGGCGGCTCGATCTCGTTCGCGCCGGAAGACGACGGCCAGGCCGCCAAGTGGCTGTCGGACGATACCCGCCACATGCTGGCCGAACTGGATCCCAAGCCGGACCAGGTGACCGTGGCGATCAACACCACGCAGATGAACATCATGGAGCTGCTGTACCCGGAATACCTGAAGGGTACGTCGCTCGAGCACCCGGCCTACCAGCAGGCCTACCGTGAAATGACCGTGCCGGCCGGCCCGGGCTGGGTCGAGGAACACCTGCGCCGCCTGAGCAATGCCGGCATCCAGCCGCACTTCCAGCTGACCGGCATCCACGCGCTGGAAACCCTGGAGCGCATGGTGCGCGCGGGTCTCTACAAGGGCCCGCTGAACCTGACCTGGATCGGCATCGGCGGCGGCTTCGACGGCCCCAACCCGTTCAACTTCTTCAACTTCGTCCACCGCGCGCCGGATGGCTGCACGCTGACCGCGGAATCGCTGCTGAAGAACGTGCTGCCGTTCAACATGATGGCCATGTCCATGGGCCTGCACCCGCGCTGCGGCATCGAGGACACCATCATCGACCAGCACGGCAACCGCATGACTTCGGTGCAGCAGATCGAGCAATGCGTGCGCGTGGCCAAGGAACTGGGCCGCGAGATCGCCTCGGGCAAGGAAGCGCGCGAGATCTACCGCATCGGCACCTGGTACGACAGCGCCGAGGAAACCCTGGCGGCACACGGCATGGCGCCCAACCGCAAGAGCGGGCAGAAGAACCTGCCGCTGCGCGCGGCCTGACGCGCTTCGCCTGGCTGGGGCTCCCCGGCCGGGTATTCATCGGCCGGGCGTTGCCCGGCCCGTGTGCCGAACCAACCACGACATCGCTGAAGTCATGAACCCTGCCCCCGCCGTCGCCAACCCGTGCCTCAACATCTGCCGCCTCGACGTTGCCGGCCGGTACTGCCAGGGCTGCGGCAGGACACCGCTGGAAATCGGCACCTGGGACCGCATGACCGATGCCCGGCGCGCCGAGGTGCTGGCCGAGCTGCCAGCGCGCCAGCCCTGGCGCCGCGCCCCGGCCGCGTCCGCGCCCTGATTCCCCATCGCCCGCCCCCAGGCACGCATGTGCCGGCGGGCGTCATCAAGCTGTCGCCATGAACTACCCGACCACGCTTACGGTCGACGCCTACTTCGACCTGATCTGCCCCTGGTGCATGATCGGCAAGAAGCACCTGGAAACCGCCATCGAATGGCTCGTCCAGGAGCACCCGAACGTTGCCGTCCGGGTCGACTGGCGCTCTTACCCGCTGCTTCCGGCCACGCCTGCGGAGGGCACGCCCTACCGCGATTTCTACCTGGCACGGCTGGGAGGCCCCGAGGCCCTGGCCGCGCGCCAGGCGCAAGTCTGCGCCGCGGCACTGGACGCCGGCATCACGCTGGCGCTGGACCGCATCGAAACCTTTCCCAGCACGCTGCTGGCCCACCGGCTGCTACGCCACGCCGTCAGGCAAGCCGGCGCCGGCGCTGCGCCGGCGCTGCTGGACGAGCTGTTCACGCGCTACTTCATGCGCGGCGAGAACATCGGCGACCCGCAGGTCCTGCGGCGCGCGGCGGCAGCCTGCGGCATCGCATTGCCTGACGCCGGCGCCAGCACCGGCCGGCCAGACCTGGACTGGCTGCCGCCGCTGCACGACGCAGAGGATCCTCCCCTGCGCGCCGGCTTCGGCGTGCCCCATCTTGTTTTCAACGGCACGCACAGCGTGTCGGGCGCACGGCCGCCCGCCGTGCTGCTCGAAGCCATGCGGCGGGCGCTGGCGCGCGCGAAGCAGCGCGCCACGCTGGCGGCCGGCTGAATCTGCCCGCGCCGGCCCACGAACCGGCGCAGGCCCCCAATCTCTTCAACCTGATCCCATGACCACCCCGGCAAGAAGGCTGGCATGGGCCGGTTCTATCTCATATCTTTAAACGGAGACAACCATGCCAACCCGCCCCACCCTGTTCCGCCCCCGCCACGCCATGGTTGCCGCCATGCTGGCACTGGCAATGCCGGCCGCGATGGCCTGGACCAGCAAGCCCGTGCGCATGCTGGTGCCGGCGCCTGCCGGCGGCACCATGGACGTGATCGCACGCCTGCTGGCCGACCAGCTTTCGGCCGACCTCGGCACGCCCGTGGTGGTCGACAACAAGCCGGGTGCCGGCGGCGGCATCGCGATCAGCGCAATGCTGGCCGCGCCGCCCGACGGCCAGACCATCATGGTGACCGCGACCAACGTGCTGACCGAAGTGCCGCACGTGCTGAAGACCCCCTACAACACGATGAAGGACATCCGCCCGCTGGCCGCGGTGGCGCGGTCGCGGCTGCTGCTGGTGGGCTCGCCAACGCTGCCGGCCAAGGACTTCAACGGCCTGGTGAACTATGCGCGTGCCAATCCCGGCAAGCTCAGCTTCGCGTCCTACAGCGCCGGCACGGCGTCGCACTACGCGGGCGTGATCATGAACCAGAAAGCGGGCATGGACCTGCAGCACGTGCCGTTTGCCGGCTCGGCGCCGGCGCTGACACAGGTGATGGGCGGCCAGATCGCCGTGATGTACGACGGGATGGTGACGTCGCTGCCGATGATCAAGGCGGGCAAGCTGCAGCCGTACGCCGTGGCATCGAAGAGCCGCTCGCCGCTGCTGCCGCAGGTGCCGACCTTCGCGGAACTGGGCTATCCGGATGTCGAGTTCAGCAACTGGGTTGGCGTGATCGCCTCCGCGCGCGTGCCTGTCGAACTGGCGCAGAAGATCCAGACCGCCACCTACAAGGCCGCGGCAACGCCTAAGGTGCAGGAGCGGATGCAGGCGCTGAGCTATGAGCCGATGGCCGCACAGACGTTGCAGCAGCTTGGACAGTCGCTGCACGATGAGTTCGACCGCAATGGCGGGATTGTGAAGGCGTTCAATATCCAGCCCTGATCGGGCGCTACCGTTCCGACGGTCCGCTCGCCTCTGCCTCGCCCTCTCCATTGAAAAGGGAGAGGGCGAGGCAGTCATCGTTACGGACCCCGGCGCGGACTCGGGGCTTTTTTGAGAGCCCGCCGCCGGGGAAGCCTCCGACCTCGGCTACTGACGCCCTACTCACTCTCGAGCCACTGGATCGCAAAGCGCATCAACTCCTTGCCGCTGGAAATATCCAGCTTCTCCTTGATGTTGGCCTGATGTGCCTCGATGGTCTTGACGCTCCGGTTCAGTTTCATGGCGATCTCGCGAGTGCTGAAGCCAAGTCCGATCAGATGCAGGACCTCGAACTCGCGTTCCGAAAGACACGCGACCGAACCCGCCGGGGTCTTTCCGGGGGCCGCCAAAGACCGCGCCAGCCTGGCATGCATCGCGGCGCTGAGGTAGATATTGCCTGCCAGCACCTCGCGGATGGCGCTCATGACGTGCTCCGTGGCCTCGAGTTTCATCAGGTACCCATTGGCGCCCGCCCGCAATGCGCGTTCGGCAAACAAGGTCTCGTCATGCATGCTGAGGACGAGTATTGCCAGCTTCGGGTGGTGTTGCCTGAGCGTCTTGATAAGATCCAGGCCGGAGTCCGACTGCAGGCTGAGGTCCACAATGGCGATGTCGGGCTGGCAGGCCATCGCCGCCAGGGCTTCTTCCGTACTGGCGGCCGCACAGCAGACGTGCAGATCCTCTTGCATCAGCAAATGGGTCAGTCCCTCCCGGATGATGGGATGGTCGTCGACGATCAGGACCCTGGTTGCGGGGCCACGGCTAGATTGCGTCTCTGGCATGGCCGGGACCCTCCGGTATCGGATAGCTGATGGCAACCGTGGTGCCGCCCATGGCATTGCGGGTGACGGCGCACGAACCGTCCAGCAGGCTTGCGCGGTGACGCAGGTTGTGGAGTCCCAGTCCCGAAGCGCGTTCCATCCGGTCCGCGTCGATCCCAACGCCATCGTCGCTGATCGATAGCGTCTGGATTTCGCCCTCGCGCTCCAGGTCGATCCAGATATGGCTGCCCTGGCTGTACTTCAGGGCGTTATTGACTGCTTCCTGTGCCGCACGGTAAAGGTTGGTCTGCATTGGCGGATCCGGCAAATCCACATCTGAGGCGATGCGCAGCGTACAGCCAATGCCGTTCAGCGAGCGTGTCGATTCTGCCAGGCCCTGGAGTGCGGCCGTGAGGTCGCCGGACTCCCCGGCGACGGGATCCAGGCCATGGGCAATCCTGCGGGTCATCAAGGACGCCTGTTTCACCAGTTCGACGACCGTTGCCGCATCTGCGGACGCCGGGTTCCCCTGCTTCTGCAGTTCCCGGCTCAACGTGGCGCAATAGAAGCCCAGGCTGGTAAGGTGCTGCCCGAGGCCGTCATGCAGTTCCCGGCCAATGAGCCTTTGTTGGTGATCGCCGATCCGGATCAGCTCCGCCTCCAGCCGGCGCCGCCTTTTCATCTCCTGCTTCAGTTCATCGTTGGCCCGCTCAAGGTCCTGGGTTCGCTCTTGCACGCGCCGCCCGAGTTCCTTGTGGGATGCCATCAGGAGACGATGAAAGCGCTTCTGCCGGGCATGTGCCGCCACCAGCAGCAACCCGGTGATCGCCATCACGTTCGCGAACGCACACCATCTTACAAGGCTGTCCACCGGGGATTCCGCGGCAAACGGGCCGGTGCCGTGCGTGGTGCCCCGAATGGCGATGATCGAGACCAGCAAGGTCGCGAGGCTGGTGCCAAGATGATCAAAGCGCAGGGCGGCCCAGATAACAAACGGAAAGATCGCCATGGCCGCAGGATAGTAGCCGTGCCCGGCAAGCTGCGGCGCGCCGAAGATCAGGTAACTTACCCAGAGGAGCCCCACGGCCAGTCCACACGATTCCACGGCTTGCCTCGCCGAACGGACAGGACTCGGATAGGTGAGCAGGTTCAGCAGCGGCGGAGCCACCACGAGCACCCCCATCATGTCGCCGAGCCACCATTTCAAGAAGGCGGCGCTGTATTCCCCGCCTGACAGCAGCCCTCCACCCCAGAGGGCAGTCGCGCCAATCAACGCGCTCAGAGCCGAGCCGAGCGTCGCTGCCAGGATGATGAAGGCCAGGACGTCCTTGATGCGATCAAGCGACACCTGGAACCCGGCGACCCGCTTTAGCAACCATGTGGCCGTTAAGGCGGCTGCCGTCGCGCCGAGGCCGATCACCGCGGCGACATGCGGAGGCACGCCCACGGACATGTTGGCCAGCAGCGAGCCAATGGCAACGCCGGGGGCAACGCCGAAGCCCATCGTGAGCAGCGCAACGAGGGCGATGCCGCTGGATGGCCAGACCAGGGACACCGCACCGCCCACTACCGCATAAGCAAGCCCCAGCCTTGCACCTGCAAAATACGCCAATGCGACTAATCCGGTTTGAATAAAGAGGTTGAGCCTCGACTTCTGCAGAATGATGGCCATTGTTCGATTCTCAAACCCCGGGACAGACTCCGGCACACCAAGCCATGTCCAGCGTTAGCCGAAATGACAAAATTCCTGCGAAAACCAACACATCAAAATTTGTAAAAACCTATAAATTTGCACCGAATCCGTGCAACGTGCAGCTGGGCAGATCCATTGGTGATGCAATGCCTCCTACGAATCTATGCCAGAACGCTGCTGCGCGGGTAAATGTTCTTGAATGAGTTCGATAGTTCCCGCCCGCCCTTCGAATAGGGCATTCCCCTAGCCGCTTTTCGGAAACAAGCCCTATTCATCAACCTACCGTCAGGGCATACATTGCAGTCGTACGAAGCTATGTCCTCAAACTGGAGCGAAAATGATTCGCGCCAGCTCTTGCAACCGCCATAAGTAGGAGGTGGAAAAATGGTAAAGACACTCATTCTGCTAGCTGGCGCGAGTGCGGCGCTTGGCTCCAGCCTGGTCTATGCCGGCATCGGGGCGCGAGATGTGTACACGGACGGCGCGAGCATCATGGGGCCGCGAGATCCATATTCCGATGGAAGCGCGAAGTTTGACGTCTACTCAGACGGGGCGAGAGTCATGGACAGGCGTGACGTGTTCACCGACGGCGCGAAAATCACCAACCGCGATGGCCTCGCAGAAGACGGTAAGTAAGCAACTACAGAATGCCCCAGAGCGTCTGCAATAATAGTGGGGGCGCCCTACGTCGGCGGCCACGACCCAGCATCTTCCCCGAGCAACGGCGTCGGGGATTTTTTTATTCTTCGCTGACGACCGCGGCCACCTGAGCCGAAGAACGGGCATTCCTGGCCCGCATGCGCGGGCCGAAACGGCGCGGCACGCCGGCGGGCTCAGCCGTGGTGCCCCGTCCCCAGCGTGTCGCGCTTGATCTTCTTTGCCAGCGACCACTTGTGGACTTCCGTCGGGCCATCGTAGATCCGGAACGCACGCAGTTCCCGGAATGCCTGGTCGACGATGGTGTCGCGCGACACGCCGTTGCCGCCCAGGATCTGGACGCAACGGTCCGCGACGCGGAACAACGCTTCGGAGACGGCAACCTTGGCCATCGAGCTTTCGGTGGTGCCTGCCGACCCCGCGTCGAGCACGCCGGCGCACCAGTCGATCATCAGCGCAGCCTGCTGCAGGTCTATCAGGTTCTCGGCCAGCATGAAGCCGACGCCCTCATGGTCGATCAGCAGCTTGCCGAACGCCTTGCGCGTCGTAGCGTAAGCCCGTGCGATCTCGTCCGCCCGCGTAACCGTACCGAACCAGCGCATGCAATGCGAAAGCCGCGCCGGGGACAACCGTACCTGCGCATAGCGAAAACCTTCGTTCACCTCGCCCAGCACCTGGTCGGCCGGCACGCGCAAACCGTCGATGAGGACCTGCGCATGGCCGCCCGGCATCGAGCTGTCGATGGTATCCAGTACGCGCTCGGTGCGGATCGCCGGGTGCGGCAGGTCGACGAGGAACATCGTGGCCTGCGCGCGCTCACCCTCCCCGGTTCGGGCCATCACGATACCGACGCTGGCGCCTTCGGCACCGGTGATGAACTTCTTGCGGCCGTTGATCACCCAGTCATTGCCATCGCGGACCGCCGTGGTCTGCAGCATCGACGGATCCGACCCGGCGCCGCCCTCTTCCGCGGGCTCGGTCATGAAGAACGCCGAGCGGGCCTCGCCGCGGACTAGCGGGGCAAGGAAACGCGCCTGCTGTTCGGCGGATGCCACCTTGCCAAGCAGGAACATGTTGCCCTCATCTGGCGCCATGGTATTGACGGCGACCGGGCCGAGCGGCGACAGGCCCGAGCGCTTCAAGACAGCGGCAGTCTCCAACTGGCTCAGGTGGCTGCCATCGGCAAGGATATGCGGCGTCATGACGCCTGCCTCGCGCGCCTTGGCACGCAGTTCCCCGACCAGTTCGGCCGAGGGCCCATGCGCGGTGCATCGCGCATCATGCTCGTACGGGGCAACGACATCGCGCACGAAACGCTCCACGCGGTCTGCGATGTCCTGGCTTCTTTCGGTGGGACAGGGGGTGAACATGGATGCCATTCCCTCAGAGTGTGTTGACCAGATGGCCGCCGTCGACGGCCAGCACGGTGCCAGTCATGTAGCGCGAGGCATCGGACGCGAGCAGTAGCAGCAGCCCGTCCAGATCCTCCAGTTGTCCGAGACGGCGCTGCGGAATGCGGCTGACAAGCGCCCTGCCCGCCTCAGTCTGCCAGAAGTCACGATTGATATCGGTATCGATGTAACCCGGCGCGAGCGCATTCACGCGAATGCCGTAGCGTGCCCATTCGAGGGCGAGCGTGCGGGTCAGCTGCACGACACCGGCCTTGGACACCGCATAGGACACCACGCCGCCTGCCTGCCGCAGCCCCAGGATCGACGCCACGTTGATAATGCTCCCGCCACCGCGCTCGCGCATGCCGGCGGCCAGCGCCTGCGCCAGGAAAAACATGCCTTTGAGATTGGTGTCCATCACCAGATCCCAGTCTTCTTCGGCATGTACGAGAGCCGGCCCCTCGCGTACCAGCCCGGCGTTGTTGACGAGAATATCGATGGGCCCGGCTTCTTCCACCAGGGCCGCGCGCGACGCGGCACTGGTCACATCGAGCGCCACGCAGCGGGCGCGCCCGTACTGTTCCACCATGCTCGCCACCGACTGCAGCGCGTCCAACCGGCGTGCGGCCAGCACGACGTCAGCGCCGTGTGCGGCCAGCCGTTGCGCGAAGTGCGCGCCCAGCCCGCTCGATGCGCCCGTTACCAGCGCGCGCTTGCCGGCAAGGCCGGGCAACGTTTCCGCCATGGTTGTCTCCATCCGTTTTCGTGATAGGATCATATTGTAGGATGATTTCATCCCATGTCAATGGCTCCGGATCCTGATCCCGGCCAATCCATTAGAATGGCGCCCGTGCCACGACCAACCTCGTCTTCGTCTGCAATGTCCATCGATACACCCGTTGCGCCTGGCCCGGCGGACAGCAGCGCGTCTGATATCGTGTTTTTTGGGATCATGAACGGCCTGGAACTCGGCAGCTTCGTGCCGGGCCAGCGACTCGTGGAAACCGACCTCGTCGCGCATTTCGGTGTTGGTCGCAATTCGGTGCGCGAGGCACTGCAGCGGCTGGCCGCCGAAGGTATTGTCGACCTCCCGCGCCATCGAGGCGCGATCATTCGCCGGCTGACCCTGCAGGAAACCCTCGATGTCCTCGATGTGGCGGAGCGCATGACCGGTCTGCTTGCGCGCGCCGCTACGCGAGGCAGTGGTAACCGGGCACTGGCACAGGCGCTGCGCGCTTCGGTACAGGGGCTCGTCGCCGCAGAGAAGGCACATGACGACGAAGCCTTCTCAGGCACCAGACGGCATTTCTACCGCACGCTGCTGGAAATGGGCGACAACCGCGAGCTGCGCAGGCTGTTTCCGACCATCCATATGCCGATCGTGCATGCACAACATCGACTGGCCTCGCTGCGAAAGATGCGGCTGGACGATTATCGGCACATCGCCACGGCCGTGCTGGCAGGCGACCCCGAAACCGCCGAGGCCGCCGGCGTGGCGCACGTGCAGAACGTGCGCCATGCAATTCTGGAGAGACAGCCCGCCTGAGATCAGGGCCGGCAATATGCGATCGCGATCGCTGGCAGCGGCAGATCCGTCTGTCCTTCCCGTCCTGTCGTATCGGGCCGCTCCCGGCCAGCTTCAGTCAGCCACCTCGCGCTCACCGTTGGCAATCGCCAAGTCCCCCAAAGATCGTCGTACATCACTTATCTCCGAGTTTCCGTGCTGTGGCGAACTCCTGATGAGCACGCGGATTTCACACATAGCGCCGCTTCGGAAAGGCTGCACGGGTTCGAGAGGCACTTTGCAATCGGAATTTGACCGACTAATGTTGGACTATGCTCCGGGGCCAGACGACGGAGGCAGTTATGAGCACGGTCTCAACAGAACCCGGCAGCTATCACGTTACACCGCCGCAAAACCCTGGTGAAGTCATCGCTCTGATCAGGAAGCACGGGATCCAGGTCGTTGACCTGAGGTTCACCGACTTGCCCGGCGTGTGGCAGCACTTCTCGATCACGCTGCCGGAAGTCAACGACGATTTGTTCTCGGCCGGCATCGGGTTCGACGGGTCTTCTATTCGTGGGTTCCAGGAAATACACGAGTCCGACATGCTGGTCAGGCCTGACCCGGCCACAGCGTTCGTCGATCCGTTTTGCACGGCACCAACGCTGGCGCTGATCTGCGATGTGCTGGACCCTGTCCTGCACCAGCCGTACTCGCGCGATCCGCGCCACATCGCACGAAAGGCGGAGGCGTACCTCCAGCAAACCGGCCTGGCTACGGTTTGCTACGTTGGCCCTGAACTGGAATTCTTCATTTTCGACTCGATTCGCTTCGGACAGGATCAGCACTCCGGCTACTACTATGTCGAATCTGCCGAAGGCGAATGGGCCTCGGGTCGTGACGAAGGCGGCTACGGCGGAGGCAATCTTGGCTACAAGCAGCACTACAAGGGAGGATACTTTCCCGTGCCGCCAAGCGATACGCTGCAGGACATCCGCTCCGAAATCGTACTCGCGCTGATGCAGGCAGGCGTCCAGGTCGAGGTGCATCACCATGAGGTAGCCACGGCGGGCCAGAATGAAATCGACATGCGCTTTGCACCGCTGACCCGGATGGCAGATAACGTGATGATGTATAAGTACATCTGCAAGAATGTTGCACGCCGCCACGGCAAGGTCGCCACATTCATGCCCAAGCCCCTGTTTGCCGACAACGCGAGCGGCATGCATTGCCACCAGAGCCTCTGGCGCGGCGGCGAGAACCTCTTCTATGACGCGAACGGTTGGGCGCAGACGTCCCAGATGTGCCGTTGGTATATAGGCGGCTTGCTCAGGCACGCCCCCGCCCTGATGGCTTTCTGCGCGCCGAGCACAAATTCCTACAAGCGACTGGTCCCTGGATATGAGGCGCCTGTCAATCTGGCCATGTCGCAGCGCAACCGCTCTGCCGCCGCCAGGATTCCAATGGTTTCGGATTCTCCAAGCGCCAGACGCGTTGAATTCCGCTGTCCGGACCCGTCGGCCAATGCCTACCTGGCCTTCTCGGCAATGCTGCTCGCGGGCCTTGACGGCATTGAAAACCAGACGGACCCCGGCGACCCGATCGACAAGAATATCTACGATCTGCCACCGGAGGAAGCCGCCAACATCCGGCAGGTTCCAGGCTCGCTCGAAGAGTCGCTTTCCGCACTGGAATCCGACTCGGATTTCCTGCGAAAGGGGGATGTCTTCACCGAAGACCTGATCAGGACCTGGATTGACTACAAGCGCACCCGCGAGATTGATACATTGAAGTTACGGCCGCACCCGTGGGAGTTCCACCTCTACTTTGACATCTGATCAACTGCGCGCCGTGCGCTAATCGGCATAGGGGGCAGCCGCACTGGCTGCGCCCCTGCCACACCACCCGGCATGCGGGTCCGCACCGGGCGGTTCGAGAGGTTGAGGTTAAGTGAGGCGGGGCATGCCCAACTGATCGAAGTAGGCGATGGTCAGGACTCGGTTCAGCGAGTCCCCGCTGTTGCGCCACCAGCACCGGCCACTCGCCGCTACTTGCCTGGCGGCGTCAGCTGTAGCACCCAGGGCACGCAACTCTCGGTAAATGACCCGACCACGGCGCCAGTGCTTGAGCTGGATGGCTCGCAGCCGGTGACGCATCCACTTGTCCAGCTCTCGCCAGATCTTGGGCGTTTGCGCCA
>NZ_AUFE01000088.1 GCF_000426345.1 Cupriavidus phytohabitans
GGTGCATCTGATCGTGGACGGATTGCCTGCGCATAAGAAAGCCATCGTCAAGGACTACGTCGCCAGTACGGCGGGCAAACTGACCTTGCATTTCCTGCCCGGATACGCACCCGACCTCAATCCAGATGAGCTAGTTTGGAGTCACGTCAAGCGCAATGGCGCCGCCCGACGTCCTTTGCAAAAAGGCGAAAAGCTGGGCCCGCGAATTCACGAGCAGCTTGCCCAAATTGGACGCAACCCGAAGCTCGTGCGGTCGTTCTTCAGGCATCCATGTGTCCGCTATATTTCTGACTCATGAGTAATCCGAAGAACAATCCTCTCTGCCTGCGTGGTGACCATGCTGGTTTCCGCATGCTCGACCACGCCCATACCGGCAAGTCAAGCGGCGCCAGCACCTTCCGAGAGACTTAGCGGATTGCAAACGCCGCCACCCGGCGAGTTTGCAACGCTGGTCGTGACCCGGGATCAAGGGTTCTACGGCAGCGCTTGCGATACAGTCCTGTCAGTCGATGGGAAGGAAGTGGGCCGACTCAAATCCGGTGAGGTCGCCCGCTTCTACGCCAAACCGGGGGCGATCATTCTTGGCGCCCAGACTTCGGCAATGTGTCTCGGTGGCTTGAAGGAGAGGGAGGTAAGGCTCACCCCAGCTGCGACGGTCCGTTATCGCATTTCCATCGATTCGAGTGGCGGCCTGGATTTGTCCCCGACCGCATTCTGACTGCAAGGTCTTCACGTCCGGCGGACTCCCGACTCGTTGGCACCGCACGGGGCGCGTTGACTAGTGGCGCCGCCATACCATCAGGGAGTCCGAAGTGCTCGGGCTCAACGAAAGGAATGAGCGCGCCCGGCGCGCCCCGAATGGCGAGCCGTACGAGTTACCCCGAGTCTGTCAGTGCGCAGGCATCCGCCTGATCGCGCCACCAGTCGGTCCAACGGAGAGCGAGCCTGTATGTTTCTGGTTCCGATCATCTTGATGTAGCCCTGAAAGCACAAGGCGCTGCCATGGTGGCGTTGACAAGCGTGGCCTTCGGTTGCTTCCAGAAGATTACCGAGGTGAACCTGAAGGCTGCCAAAGCGGCCTTTGTAGGGCAGCAGGGTGTGGCGGCGGCCCTTGCGGCCAATGATCCGCTGGCGCGCCGTCTCCAGAGCAACCTTATCCAACCGGCGACAGAGAGCGCCCTCGCGTATACGCGTCAGATCCAGGAGATCGTTGCCGCCGCGCAGGTTGAGTTCCAACAGGTTATCGACGCCGACCACGAACAAAACGGTCGTCGCGCCCAGGACTACGTCGCCCACGTCGTCAAGCATCTCCCCGCTTGCGCAGACGCTGTCGAGCCTGACCTCCACGGCCCTCGAAGGCTTTGAGAAGCTCGTCGAACTAAATCTGCAGGTCGTGAAGACGGCCCTGTCGGAAAATCTGGACGGCGCCAAGCGCGCGCTGTCCGCCAATGCTCCGCAGGAACTGATGGAGATCCAGTCGTCGCTGGTGCAGCCAGCTGGCGAGAAGGCGGTGGCTTACGCCCGCCAAGTCTACGAGATCACATCGGAAACGCAGAAAGAGCTGGCCAAGGCGGCAAAAGCCACAGTGACTGAAGGTTCCCAGAAGCTGCGTGAGACTGTCGACGACCTCGTGAAGAATGCGCCGGCCGGCTCGGAATCGGTCGTGGCAATGGTCAAGTCGGCGATTGCCGCTGCCGACAATGCGTACGAGTCGGTGGAGAAGGCGGCCGCGCAGGTGGTGGAAATGGCAGTATCCAACCTCGAGGCCGCCGCCACGATGGCTACAAATGCTGCGCAGCAAGCGGGCGCGAAGGCAAGTATTGCCTCTAGGAAGGCTTCGGCAGCCGCCTGGTACTGCTGCGGGTGATACTCTCAAGCCAAGAGTGTGTTCCCGCTTACAGTGCTGTTGCGTTGCCTCTAACACCGCGCGAAGGGCTTCCGACGATGGTCGGCGAGCCCTTTCTCCTTTTTGGAGACCGCCGACCAGGTATTAGCCGGCGAGCGACGGCTCGACCGAGATCCCTGAGCCAAGTCCGATCCGTGCGGTCGGCATTGACGGCGGCTACCTTCGGCAGCCGGCCACCGGCGCCGCCAGGACGGCTGGTTTGAGGTGATCGTGGGGAAGTCCCTGCGGGATCAGGATGCCGGCATAGCTTTGCCTACGTGCACAATCTGGAGCGCCGACCGGCCGCTCGTATGTGGAATTTCCTTCTGCGCGAAGGTCTGCAACCCAGTCAGCCGGTCACCTTCCTGTCGGACGGCGGAGATACCGAACGGGTTTGCCCAGCTCGGCTTTGGTGACCGCAGCGAGTATGTCCTCGATTGGTTCCATATCGCAATGCGGTACAGAACCGAACTTCCTGACGACCTTCTACGTGAAGGTCTGCAACCGAGTCAGTTGAGTTGGAAGCCAGATGGCGAAGTAGTGCCGCAACCGCTCAGTCATCAGCGACCCGCGCCAACTCTCCTCCATTTCAATCGTTCAAGGAGATGGCCGTCACAGCGATGTCATTTTGGGCCCGACATAATCGCTCATCAAGCAACTCTGATCGAGTGGTATGCACGTAACGATTCGCACATTTACTATCCCAGGAAAGCGGAGCCGCGAACCTCTGCACCAAGCGGCTGTGTACGCCACGATAGGACAGGACGCCGCTCCCCTCATGAGAAGTGATTGGAGTCAGCGAGAGTCCGATGTAGTCAAAGCAGCGCTAAATTGGGCTCGACGGAACTCCTGTATCGTGTCGAATCCCCGGTTGGGTCATCATATGGAATCGCTGCCGGCCGCGAAGTGGAACGGTTGCCATGGCACTGCTGCCCAGCACGATGGGATTCAGACGCGATAGTACATTTCTACCCATCATTGCGCTCCGTATCCAGTCGAAAGGTGTCAGCAATGCTGTAATCCTCCAGGACCTACAGCAGCTAACCAAAATGGGCGTGATGCCGGCAAGAGCGGACGAAGGCTCCTGATTCAGCTGCCGGCTTTGCCGAAGCACGACAGGACGCGTTGCCTTTCAGATTCCTTGGTTCTGCTGCTCAGGAGCCGCAGAGGGGGCTAGTTTCAGACGTACCTGCTTGGACAAGGTCTTGGCAACGGGCGATTCCCGCACCGCGCCCCGCAGAAGTTCTTTTTTTGATTCGGACAGCGAGCCCTCGTGATCGATCTCGACGCCGAAGTTCGAATCAGTCTCGAGGCGCTCAATGGCGACCTTCACGCTGAATCCTGTGAAGGTCACGCCTGCCCATTGTCCCACTATTTCAGGCGATGACCTTCTACTCTGCGGCAGGCTGCTCGCGCATGCGACGGGCCTCGTCGCGCAGGAACTGCTGGTAATCGTCCAGATCGCCATCGAAGGGCTCGACGCCGCCCTTGGTGACCAGCCAGAACTCGTCACATACGGCGCGCAGCAGGGCACGGTCGTGACTGACCAGCATCACTGTGCCTTCGAATTCGTTGAGCGCCATGCCTAGCGCTTCGCGTGTGGCCAGGTCGAGGTGGTTGGTAGGCTCGTCGAGCAGCAGCAGGTTGGGGCGCTGCCACACGATCATGCACAAAACGAGCCGCGCCTTTTCGCCGCCGCTCATCGTGCTAACCGCCTGATGGACCATGTCGCCACTGAAGTTGAAGGTGCCGAGGAAGGTGCGAAGGGATTGTTCGGTTCCACTCTGGCCAGGGGCGCGCATGTGAGCCGGCGTGTCCTTGGCAAGGCGAATCATGTGTTCCATCGGCGTATCGAGCGGGCGCAGCACGTCGAGTTCCTGCTGTGCGAAGTAGCCGATATTCAGGCCTTTGCCTTCGCTGATTTCGCCGGCAATCGGCGCCAGCGCGTGCGCCACCGTCTTCACCAACGTGGACTTGCCTTGGCCGTTGGCACCGAGAATGCCGATGCGCTGCCCGGCCAGCACGGAACGGTTGATGCCCCGCACGATGACCGTGGGCGGCGTGCCCGGCAGTGCGCCTGTCGGCGCCGGGTAGCCGAAGCTCGCGTCCAGCATCGACAACAGCGGATTCGGGACGTTGAGCGGCTCCTTGAACTCGAAGTTGAACTCTGCGTCGGCAAGCACCGGTGCGATCTTCTCCATGCGTTCGAGCGCCTTGACCCGGCTCTGTGCCTGCTTCGCCTTCGAGGCCTTGGCCTTGAAACGGTCGATGAATTTCTGCAGGTGTGCGATCTTGTCCGCCTGCTTGGCCATTGCGGCCTGCTGCAATACCAGCTGCTCAGCGCGCATGTCTTCAAACTTGCTGTAGTTGCCGCCATAACGCACGAGCTTGGCGTTGTCGACGTGCACCGTCACCTGCGTCACCGCGTCGAGGAATTCGCGGTCGTGGCTGATCACTACCAGGGTTCCTTGATAGCGCTTGAGCCAGGCTTCCAGCCAGACCAGCGCGTCGAGGTCGAGGTGATTCGTCGGCTCGTCGAGCAGCAGCAGGTCGGACGGGCACATGAGCGCGCGCGCCAGTTGCAGTCGCATGCGCCAGCCGCCGGAGAAACTGTTGACCGGCTGACTAAGCTGCGCAGCACTGAAGCCAAGGCCCAGGATCAGCGCTTGGGCGCGTGCGGGGGCATCGTGCGCACCGGCGTCATGCAGGGCCATGTAGGCGTGCGCCATGCGCATGCCGTCGTCGTTGGCCTCGGCGGCGGCTACTTCGGCCTGCGCGGCCAACAGAACGGTATCACCCTCGACTACGAAGTCGGTCGCGCTCTGCCCGGTCTCCGGCATCTCCTGCGCGACCTGGCCCATCTTCCATGCAGCGGGAATCGAGAACTCGCCGCTGTCTTCGTGCAGCGTGCCGTTGAGGAGACCGAAGAAGGACGACTTGCCGGCGCCATTGCGGCCGACAAGACCGATCTTTTCGCCGGGGTTGAAGGTGACGGACGCGCGGTCGAGTACGGCATTGACGCCACGACGCAGCGTGACATTACGGACGGAAATCATAGGGAGAGCTACTTCGGAGAGGATTGGCATGATAGCCGAACGGACGTGCAGGGCTGTCGCTTTTCTGGCCGCCCGCGTGAGGAGCCGCTTGCGCCTTGCGGCGCCCACCGGCCACAAAGCAAGGCAGCCCCCGGCGCATCGGGCGTTCCGGCTGCGGGGCCAGCGGACATAACGATGCGAAGGGTTTTGGGTTCATCACGCCGGACGACGGCAGCGATGACCTGTTCGCGCACTTCTCCGAGGTTCAGGGAAGCGGCTTCAAATCGCTTCAGGAAGGTCAGAAGGTCAGTTTTGAAGTCAAGCAGGGCCCCAAGGGGAAGCAGGCAGCGAGCATCAAACCGCTGTAAATTTTCTGCTCTGCGAACGCGTCCTGTCAGGGCAGCGATCAGGCCTATGCGTAATCGCTGCGGGTGCGGAGCAGGGCATCGAAAGGGGGCGCGCGCCTCCGCCTTTGCTCAACGCTCGAGAAAGGGCCTCAACTTGTCGGCGCGACTGGGATGCATCAGTTTGCGCATCGCCTTGATCTCAATCTGACGGATCCTCTCGCGGGTCACGTCGAACTGCTTGCCGACCTCTTCAAGCGTGCGATCGGACGTCGTATCGAGCCCGAATCGCATCCGCAGGACCTTGGCCTCGCGCGGCGATAACCCGTCGAGTGCCTCATCGATCGCGGCGCGCATGTTCGCGTGAATCGCGGCCTCAGCTGGTGAACTCGCGGAGACATCCTCAATCATGTCGCCGAGCGTCGCGTCGGCGTCGTCGCCCACGGGGGTCTCGAGGGAGACCGGTTGCCTCGCGCTCCTGAGGATACTGCGCACTTTTTCCTCGGACATCTCCATGCGCTCGGCGAGGACGGCGGGATGCGCTTCCTGCCCCGTGTGTTGCAGGAATTCGCGCGAAATCCGGTTCAGCTTGTTGATCATCTCGATCATGTGGACCGGCACACGAATGGTCCGCGCCTGATCGGCAAGTGCGCGCGTGACAGCCTGCCGGACCCACCAGGTGGCGTACGTCGAAAACTTCCAGCCGCGCCGGTATTCGAATTTGTCCACTGCCTTCATCAGGCCGATATTGCCTTCCTGGATCAGATCCAGGAACTGCATACCCCGGTTCACGTATTTTTTGGCAATTGATATGACAAGCCGAAGATTCGCTTCGATCAGCTCTCGCTTGGCCTGCCGCATTTTCAACTCCGCGGCACTCATCTCGCGATTGATCCGCTTGAGCTGCTGGAGCGGCAACGAGACCCTGGCCTCGATGTCGATGAGTTTCTGTTGGGCGGCCTGAATGGCCGGCAGATGTCGCTCGAGCGCCGCGCCAAACTGCCGCGAAGTCGCCGCCATGTGGCTGGTCCATTTAAGGTCGGTCTCGTGGCCCGGGAACGACTCGACAAACGCCTCGCGCGGCATGCCGCAACGATCGACGGCGATCTCCAGGATGCTGCGCTCGATTGCACGAACCTCGGCAACCTGCTCGTGCACACTGGCACACAGGCGGTCGATAGTCTTGGCCGTAAAGCGGACCGGTACCAGTTCACGCTGGATCTCCGAGCGCAGTTTCGCAACGGCTGCAGAACGGGCTTTCCCAGTAACGGGTGCATCCGGCAGCTGCTCGAACAGTGCCCGGACGCGCGCGAAAATCGCAAGACCGTCGATCGTGAGTTGTTCGAGGCGGGCTGCGTTCGCTTTCTCCGGATCGCCGGCGTCCGTTTCAGCATCATCACCGTCCGGGTCATCGTCGGAGGCGTCTGCTTCCACTTGAGCTTCATCGGACTCTAGCGTTATTTCGCTTTCGTTCAAGTCGTCGTTGATGCCAGCGACCAGTTCGTCGATACGCAGTTCGCCGGCAACGATGCGGTCCACATCTGCAAGAATCGTGGACACGACTGACGGACAGGCGGCGATCGCCTGAATCATGTCCTGCAGGCCGCCTTCAATGCGTTTGGCGATCTCAATTTCACCGGCGCGTGTCAGCAGTTCACTGGCGCCCATTTCGCGCATGTACAGTCGGACCGGATCAGTCGTGCGGCCGAATTCGGAATCCACCGTCGACAGTGCAGCTTCCGCTTCCTCATCCGCCTGATCGTCGGATGCCGCGGCAGGCCCGGCATTGCTCAACAGGAGTGTTTCCGCGTCCGGCGCCTGCTCATACACGGTCACCCCCATGTCGCTGAATGTGCTGACGATCATCTCCATCGCAGCAGTTTGCGTAAAGTTATCGGGCAGGTGATCGTTGATGTCCGCGTGGGTGAGATAACTGCGCTCGCGGCCAAGCGCGATCAGCGCGCGCATCTGGCGTTGACGCTCCTCGTCCTGGCGCGCCATGAACGCGATCTCCAGCGGTGTTGCGACTGCTTGGATCTTTCCTTTTGGAGAGCGGCGGCCGGTCTTTGATGTGACCGCTATCGAGCGGGATGCTGAATCGTCGCGAACTGAATTTGCCAATACACTCTCCTCGACAGATTGGCCGACGATCGTCGCGGACATGACGGCTGGTTAAGCCCGTCGGGG
The DNA here is from genome assembly GCF_000426345.1 of Cupriavidus phytohabitans. Lineage (GTDB taxonomy): Bacteria > Pseudomonadota > Gammaproteobacteria > Burkholderiales > Burkholderiaceae > Cupriavidus. The sequence goes on from NZ_AUFE01000088.1 coordinate 7,452, forward strand.
TGCGAACGAAATCGTGGAATGACGCACGGACATTTGAGGCCGGAATGCCTCCCGCGGAGTCCAGTGCGCAGAATGGGGATTTTTAATAATACCAGATGTCGTTGTGCGGTGCAATATGCGATTGCCACTGGTTTGCCAATAGCCATCGGACAGGACCTGCTATAGCCTGGCTCAAGCTAATCCCTGGCGAGGAATGAGGCTTGACCGGCTTGTCGATGGTGAGTTGTGGCGCACATTGCGGATCCGGCTCAACCTTCCAATACGTCCGATAATCGCCCGCAACATGTTGCCCTGTTCATTGACGATGGTGGGCGCAATCGCGAACAGCCGGGCTACGTGGGTACGGCCGCCGCCAGCGTGGATATACGCCTCCAGGTGTTCGGTAAACTGGAAGGCGGCACGCAGCAACGCGGACTGATCGCTGATGCCGGACGACTCCCACGACTGCGAGATATTGCGATGGCCATCCGGCGCGTCGGGAACGCCGATGCCAGGCACGATGTGGAGCAAACGCGAGGGCGCAGCGATGGACTCGTGCTGGACGACCGCGTCGAGCGTCGCGCGCAAGCGGCTGCCCTGGTAATCGAGCGCCAGCGCACCCACCCCGGCGCGGCGCGATTGCTGATCGAGTCCTGTGTCGCCGCTGCGATAGCCGCCATTGAAGCGCACCCCGAACTCCCGCTTTGGGCCGAGTCGGCGGCTCAGATCCACGGATCCTCCGATTTGCGCGGCCGATGCATAGTCCGCACCGATCTGCGTCGCATCCGTGCCCGTGGCGCGCTTCGGTACGATATTGATGCCGCCGCCGACGCTGCCGCCCGGTGCCATCCCTGTCAGGACGGCCGCCGGGCCTTTGATCAGTTCGATCCGCTCGACGTAGCCGGTGGATACACGATAGTTCGACGCCACGCCGTAGATGCCGTCGAACGCTATCTCGCCAAAATTTCCGTTGCTGAAGGGGAATCCGCGAATCGTGTAGGCATCGAGAATGCCGCCAGGCTTGCTGACCGAACGCACCGACGCATCGCTCTCGATCATGTCGCCGACCGTGCGCGCCTGCTGATCCTGTATCGCCTGGGCCGTGTAGCCGACCGTGCTCAGTGGCGCGTCCATGACGTCGGTATTGCGCAGGAGCCCGAGGTGCGTCCCGCGTGCCAGTTGGCCGCCGGGGACAGCGGCAGGCAGATCGCCACGCATCGCGGCGCCGCTGACGGTGACTGTCGGCAGGGTCTGGACCGCCTCCGCCTTCCCAGCCAGCGCTCCCTCGCGCTTGCGCACCCGATACCCGCCGTCAGGCAGGGCCACGGCTTCCAGGTCGCTGTCAGCCAGCAGCGCCCGCAGGCCGTTCGGAATGGTGAAGCGACCCTGCAGGCCCGGGCTTTGCAGGCGGCCAAGCGATGCCACGCCCGACCAGTATCGGCGGTCGAACGCATTGATCACGCTGGCGCGGAAGGTGGTGGCCTTGCCTGTCACCCTGGTGCGATAGCGCGCGCCGAAGTCAAAGGTGGTCCAGGCCGGCACCGACTGCGTATTGGCCTGGTTCACATAGGTCTTGCCGGTGTCGTTGACGGCCCCCGTCAGCGTCAGGCCCTGCAACCAGGGCAGGTCCCACTCGGCGCCGAGGTTGGCCATGACGTTGGGCACGCCAACCGGACGATTGCCCTGCGTGGCAGCGCTGTTGGTCTTGGTCAGCTCGGCGTCCAGCAGCGTTACGCCGCCCAGCAGGCGCACGCGCTTGAGCACTTCGCCCGACACCGTCAGTTCCAGACCCTGGTTGCGCTGCTCGCTGTCGACGGCATAAACCGTGCCGTAGAGCTGGCCGCTCGGCTTGGTCATGCGGAATGCTGCCAGCGTGGCGATCAGCGATCCGCTGTCCACCTTCACGCCAACCTCCTGCTGCTTGGTCTTGTACGGTGCGAACACCTGCCCGGCGTTCGAAGCCGTGGCCGGCGCGATATCGCCCTTGCTCAGGCCTTCCACATAGTTGGCGTAGAACGACACGTTGCGCCACGGCTTGAACACGATGCCGGCCAGCGGCGTGACGGCACTCTCCTCGTAAGCGGCCGACTTCGCGCCAGTGGCCGCGACGTAGTTGTTCGACTCCACGTTCTGGTAGCGCAGGCCCAGCGTCAGGGCCACGCGGTCATCCATCGTCAGCGCCACGCCGGACAGCGTCGAATCCGACACCTTCGGCACGAACTGTGGCGCCGCGATGGACTGGGCCGGCCTTGCCACGGGTGCGTAGATATTCGATTGCACCGGGGTGCCGGACACGTTGGCATTGGCAATGCGATCCGCGTACAGGTTGGCCTGCAGCGCCAGCACATGACGAACGGGGCCAGTGTCGAACTTCGCACGGACCCCGGTATCGAACGACGAGCGGTTGATCTGGAAGCGCCAGCGTTGCATGGCCGATGACGTGTCGCCGGCCGCATTGAGCATCGTGGGCGTCTGGTCAGACAGGCGCGCGACGTCGGAACGGGTGCCGCCGGCGTCGGCGAACACGGTCACGTTGTCGGCGACGTCATATTCCACATGCAGCAGCGTGGAGACGTCGTTCGACTTCCACCAGGCCCAGGGCTGCGTCACGTTGCGGCGGCCATCCGGCGCTGCGGGCACCGGGAGGCCGCTGGCTACCAGGAACGGGCGCGTGGGCGCATCGACCCATTGGTACTGCTCGATCAGGTCGAGCGAGGCGCGCAGGCGCTCGCCGCGATAGTCCAGCGACAGCGCGGCGACTTCGGCTCGCGACTTCTGGTTGTCCAGTGGCGTCGGCCCCTGGCGGTGCAGGCCGTTGAAGCGGATGCCCCATTCCTTGCCTTCACCGAAGCGGCGGCTCAGGTCGACGGCGCCGCCGACCTGGGCATCCGAGGCGTAGTCCAGCGTAAAGCGGGTGAGATCCGTGGCTCCGGCACGCTTCGGCACGATGTTCACCACGCCGCCCACGCCGCTGTTCGGCGACATCCCGTAAAGCATCGCCGCCGGGCCTTTGAGCACCTCCACGCGTTCGATGTACTCAGTGAACAAATGGTAGTTCGGCGACACGCCATAGACGCCGTCAAACGCCACTTCAGACAGGTTGCCTTCGTTGATCGGGAAGCCGCGGATCATGAACGAGTCCGTCACGCCGCCGATCTGGCCCGTGAAGCGTGTCGACGGGTCGCCGCCCAGTACCTCGGCCAGCGTCACGGCCTGCTGGTCCTCAATGCGCTGGGCGGTCTCGCCAACATCGATCCGGCGCTGGTGGAACGCGTGGAAGTGTTGAGGGGAAGCAATGCGATCTATGGTGGTGGCGCTACCGGCGGCATCGTGTCGATTACGACGCGCCCCGCAGGCGGCCAGCCGCAGGCGGACACCACTGTGTCCTTTGGCACGCCGCTCACGCGGCTGCGGGCCGATGGCCTGAACGGCAGCGTGCAGCAGCATTTCGCTGGCAGCGAGGGCATTGTTGACTACGCGTTTGATGTGGGCGTACGCCATACCGGCAATTCGTATGACGCGAAGGGGCAGCGGATCGCGCCAGAGCCCAGCCAGGGCGACATGTTTCAGTCCAATGCCTACAACATCGGGGGCAAGCTGGGCCTGCGCTTTGCCCCTGATCAACGTGTGCAGCTCGCAGTGAGCCATTACGATGCCAGCCAGGACACCAAGTTCGCCTCCGATCCGAGCGTGGCGAAACTTCCGGCCGGCAGCGTGCCAGCGCGCGACATCGGCGGGCTGCAACTCGACGACCAGAACCGCATTCGCAACACGCTGGTAAACCTGGAATACGAACATCGCGATTTGCTCGGCAGCATGCTCTCGGCACAGTTCTACTACCGGGACTACTTCGCCCGTTTCACGCCGTTCGATGCGCGTGCCGTCTCGACGCGTGGGGGCAATGTCGACCAGGCCATGCAGAATTCGGAGGTATTTGGTAGCCGGCTGACCATCAAGACGCCGCTGACAAGCGACCAGCGTACCAGGCTGGTATGGGGCATGGACTTCGAGCAGGAACGCAGCGACATGCCGATCGATATCTTCGATCCGGCGGCCTACGACGCGAGCGGCGGGCGTGTGTTCACGAAGACGGGAACGCTCACCTATATGCCCCCGATTACCACGCGCAGCCTGGGCGGCTTTGGCCAGCTCCAGCACAAGTTCAACGAGCGCTGGTCCGCCGAGGGAGGCCTTCGCTACCAGTACGCTCGCGCCAGCTTCAACGACTTCGTGCCGCTTTCCCAGTCGCGGCTGGCGGCCCCGGCGACAGTCAAGGGCGGATCGGTGGACTACAGCGCGCTGCTGGGCAACATAGGCATCGCCTATCGGCCGGTGAAGCAGCATGAGTTCTATGTCGCATTCAGCCAGGGCTTCAACCTGCCGGACATCGGCTTGCAGGTGCGCAACGCCAGAGCCGGCTTCAATATCGGCTCGTCGGATCTGCAACCGGTCAAGACCAACAATTACGAAATGGGCTGGCGCGGTGCCTTTGATAACACACTGGCGTCGCTTGCACTCTTCTACACCACCTCGGACCTGGGCGACGTCCAGAGCTTCAATAACGGACTGATTCTCACCAGGACGGCCGAGCGCATCTACGGGGCGGAGGCGGCCGTCGACTACCTTTCCGATAACGAGCAATGGGGTGCCGGCGGCACGTTCACATGGATGCGCGGGCGCGAGACGCCGCAGGGAGGCAGCAGCCAGCAGATGAGCGGGTACCGCATCCCGCCCCTGAAACTGACGGGGTACGTGCAGTACCGTCCCGTGCCTGCCTGGAACAACCGGCTGCAAGCAACTTTCTTCGCCGGGCACGATTACAGGCTTAACGGCGTGAACAGTTTTGGCCGGCGTGACGTGAGCAGCTACACAACGCTTGATTTCATCAGCAGCTACAAGCTGGGGAAAAAGGACACCGTCACGGTTGGAATCCAAAACCTGCTGAACCGCTACTATTACCCCCTTTACAGCCAGCTCCTGCGCAATAGCAACAATACCAGCCACTTGCCGGCGGCGGGCATTACCCTGACGGCGACGTACCAGCATCGCTGGTAGATTTGCCTTTGTTTTCGCTGCAATGTTTGCCAGAACGGAGCGACAACCATGACCTAACCCGCCGACAGTCATCCCGGCCAACCGGCCAAGATGGTTGTCGCTGAACCGGCCGTCCTGCTTGACGCTATCTATCCCGGCCAACTACCGGCGTGTGTCCGCTTCCGCGGGTTCCAGCATGACCCAGTAGCGAGTGTGCTGCCGCACCCGGAGGCCGAGCGTACCGGCCAGCAAGTCCAGGCTGCGGTCGGTGTCGCGCAAAGGAAAGGTCCCCGATACATGCAGGTCGGCGATACCAGTGTCGCAGCGCACGGACGGCGAGCCTGGATATGCTGGCCATAGGCGCGCTGCTTCTCGATCGGAATGGCATCAAACGCCCAAGTATGCGCGCCGAGGCCCTTCAGGAAGCGGATCTTGGCCAGCGTCTCGTTTATGGTTGAGGGGCTGTGCCGTCCTGGCGGGCTCTTGAGCCATTCCAGCACGGTCGTTCCCGATGTCGCATGTTGGGCGAACACTGCAGCTTCGGCCTCTGCTCTCTGCGACAGGGGGACGACCGCCGGCGTCGGGTCCATACATGCACAAAAAGGACGACTACCCCAGAATGCACCGCTACTGCCGCTGTTGCGAGTTAATGGTCAATGCGGCAATCAGGCCAGCTTTGACTAGCAACTCCTCCGGTACGACCTCGTAGGCGGTGCCGGCGACGTCAACGGTACGACATTCCGACTCCCCGCAGACTGAACAGCAGGGACTGCTCCCCACTGAGGCATTGACCCAGTCCTCCATGGGCTTTCCGGCGATCCAGATGCGGTTGGATTCGGCCGGATTGGCCTTGAAGGTGGCCTCGTCAATCTCTCGGGTCTCCAACACCGGCTCGATGCCCAGCGGTATCAACTGTTTGCGCAGTTGCCGGCAAGCCCGCTCGACTTCATCACCCGTGCTGGCGCATCGGGGGCAAGTTTGCCCGCTGGACACAAGTCGCTGCCAAACGATGGGAAGGGTCTTCATAGCCTTACCTCGCAGAGGATGAATCAGCCACGATCCGAGGCTGCTGAATAAGCAGATGCTCCAGGCCCGCGACGCCGACGGGGGATTCGGCAAGCCACGGTATCAACGCGCAGTCATGGGCCAGGTCGTCGGTGACGCGACGGATGAATGGCACCTCATAGGCCCCACGCTCGCACAGCACGGGGTGGGTCGTCCCACTCGCCAGGAGCGACTGATTGATGACCCACGCGTAGGGCTCGATACCTGCGCGGGCCAAGTCTTTGGTAAGACGCTCTGCCTCGTGCACGGGCGTGGCCTCCGGCAGGGTGACAATGAGCACCCGCGTGTAGCACGGGTCGCGCAGCCGGGGCAACAGTTGCCGCACCGCCTCGGGCATGTCCCCTTGTGTGCGCATGACTTCGCGGTGATAAGCCTCGGCTGCGTCGAGCAGCAGGATGGTGTGGCCTGTGGGGGCCGTGTCCAGCACGACGAATCCGTTCCTGCCTTCATCCACGGTACGGGCAAAGGCCCGGAAAACGGCAATCTCCTCGGTACAGGGCGAACGGAGGTCTTCTTCCAACATCGCCCGGCCGGCGGCGTCCAGTTGATGTTCGGCCTTGGCGAGCACTTCCTCGGTGTACTGCCGTACTTCCTGAGATGGGTCGATACGGGTCACCGTCAGGCCCGGAACCCGACCGTCAACGGTGGCGGCGATATGCGCGGCTGGGTCGGTCGTCGACAGCACCACCCGGTGACCCTTCTGCGCAAGTGCCACGGCAATGGCGGCTGCGACGGTGGTCTTACCTACGCCGCCTTTGCCCATCGTCATGATGACGCCGTGGCCGGCGCGGGCCAAGTCCTCGACCAAGCCGCTCAAGCCGGGCGGCAAGCTGGTTTCTGGCATCTCGTGCCGGGTCGGCGACACCACGGTCTCGTGGTTGGCCATCGCACGCAGCGCGTCCAATCCGACAGTGCCGCGCGGCAGGAAGGGAATGCTCGTTCGCGGTAGTCCAGCCAGTTCGGCCGGCATGTTTGCCAATGCTTCCGCCGCCCGCTGTGCCATGGCGGTCGCAATTGGGTCGCCGGAGGTGGCGTCCGTGAACTGGCCATTAATGACCAGCGTCTGGTTGTGTATGCCGAGATCGGCCAGTTCCGCCCGCGTACGATTGGCTTCCCGCAAGGAGGCGGTGTCGGCGCGGGAAACCAGCACGACTGTTGTCTCAGTCGTGCTGGATAGCCGCGCGACGGTAGCCGCATATAGCGCTTTTTGCTTTTCCAGACCGGCCAGCGGGCCAAGGCAGGAGGCGCCTCCGGTGGAGGAGGAGATGAACTCGTCCCATGCCGACGGCAATGTCAGCAGCCGCAGCGTGTGTCCGGTCGGAGCCGTGTCGAAGATGACGTGGTCGAAATCCGCGGTGGCAGCATGTTCACCAAGGAGCTTCGAGAACTCGTCAAACGCTGCAATCTCGACGGTGCACGCGCCGGAGAACTGCTCCTCCATGCTCTGGATAGCCGCCTCTGGCAAAACGCCTCGGTAAGGAGCCACCATCCGTTCTCGGTAGGCCTGTGCCGCTGTTTCCGGGTCGACGTTCAGCGCAAATAGACCAGCCACCCCTGGTACGGCCGTCGGCACTTGAGTCAGGCTCACGCCAAGCACTTCGTCGAGGTTGGACGCCGGGTCAGTGCTGACGATCAGCACTGTTTTCCCAGATTCCGCCAGCGCCAGGCCGGTGGCACAAGACAGCGAGGTCTTGCCGACTCCGCCTTTGCCAGTGAAGAAGAGGTAACGGGTACTTGTCGATGGCAAGGACATGCGGCCTCCGCGTTAACAGCAGCCTGAGCCAGGCGTACAGCCGCCCAGCTTGACGCGCGGCTTCTCCGCTGTGGTCAGCGCGATATTGAGCTTCTGCGCCAGTTGTTGACGCGAAGGGTACATGCCAGTGGAGACAATGCGCCCGTCGACGGCAATGATGGGCAGGCGATCCATGCCGCCTTCCATTTCCTTCACCACGGCGGGGTTAGCCACGAACGCTTGCGGCTGCTGCCCCAAGTTGTACCGAGCCACCGTGACGCCATGTTCTTCGACCCATTTCAGGTCAGCGGCGAACTGCGCCAGTACGGGGTCGACGTCGACGCCACAGACACCGGTAGAGCAGCACATCGCCGGGTCAAAAATTTCCAGTTTCATGGTCAGGTCCTCCATTCAAGCAGTTTCAGAGCCCATGTTTTTAAAGTTAGCGAGTGAATCGACCTTCCGCCTTGCGCTGAATCAGGCCCACTTGCTCCAGTGAGAATAGTGACAACGACCTCCGCAAGCTGTTCGCCAATTCACGTGGCAAGTCGGCCATGATGCTCATTCCTTTGCGATGCATCGCCACGCCGTCAATGTGAACTTTGTTCAATCTGGCGGATCGCCATCAGCATGGCGATGGCCGCCACGCCAAGACCGGATGACAGCCACAATGACTTCGCGCCAAACGCGTCGAGGCATATGCCGAATAGCCAGGGAGCCAAGGCTTGCGCCACGCGCGCGGGAACCATTAGTACCCCTTGTCGGTGACCGTAGCCGCCGGGTCCGAAGATGACCAGCGGCAGGGTGCCCTTGGCGATCGTCAGGATGCCGTTGCCCGCGCCATGCAGCACGCCGAACAAGGGAGCTGCCGGTGCCCCAGCGAGCCCGAAGGCCAGTGCCCCGGCCGGATGAAGCGCCGCGGCCAGGCGGGCCGACAGCAACGGATGTACCTTGCGCAGCAGACCAAATTCCAGAATCCGTGCGCCGACTTGTGCCGGACCGATCAGCGCACCCACTGTGACGGCCGTTGCCAACGTTGCGCCGCCGGCTTGCAGCAACCGCGGAAGATGCGCCGCCATGGCTGTGCTAATGAACCAGGTGGCTGCGAAAACAGTGGCTAGCGCGAATGAAGCGAACCGCTGCGAAGACAGCTCATCCGTAGTAGCCTGTCGTGCCGTTGAGGGCGACCTGTTGGGCACTGGTGCCACAAGCGCCGCGACGCGCGGCATGCTCAGATTCAGGGCCATACCCAAGGTAAGATGAAGCGCCGCCCAGGCAAGACAGGCGCCGCGCCACCCAATGTGCGCCTCCATGAATGTTGTGAGAGGCCAGCCCACTGTGCTGGCAAAGCCGGCAATCAGCGTGATGCCGGTGATGGCGGCCCGCGAGCGGTTTCCATAAAGCACCACGAGGGTCGCGAATGCTGCTTCGTACAGCCCTGCGCCCATGCCCACCCCCAGGACCAACCAGGCGGCAAAGAGACTAACGGC
>NZ_AUFE01000089.1 GCF_000426345.1 Cupriavidus phytohabitans
TCGCCACGACCTCGTCCTCGGTGTCGAAGCGGAACAGCGGCGCCAGCGGCCCGAAGGTTTCCTCGCGCGCGACCTGCATGCCGGGCGCGACATCGGCCAGCACGGTCGGCTGGAAGAACGAATGGCCGAGCGCGTGGCGCTGGCCGCCGTGCAGCACGCGCGCGCCCTTGCCGAGCGCGTCGGCGATATGCTCCTCCACCTTGGCCACGGCCTTGTCGTCGATCAGCGGGCCGATGCGCACGCCGTCGTCCATGCCATTGCCGACCTTGAGCGCCGCCACCGCGGCCACCAGCTTCTGCGCAAAGGCGTCATACACGCCCGACTGCACATAGATGCGGTTGGCGCAGACGCAGGTCTGGCCGGCGTTGCGGTACTTCGACACGATCGCGCCTTCCACCGCGGCGTCGAGGTCGGCATCGTCGAAGACGATGAAGGGCGCGTTGCCGCCCAGCTCCATCGACACCTTCTTGATGGTCGATGCGGTCTGCGCCATCAGCACGCGGCCCACCTCGGTCGAGCCGGTGAAGGTCAGCTTGCGCACCAGCGGGTTGCTGCTCATCTCGCCGCCGATGGCGCTGGCCGACCCCGTCACCACCGACAGCACGCCGGCCGGGATGCCGGCACGCTCGGCCAGCGCAACCAGCGCCAGCGCGGTCAGCGGCGTCTGCGAGGCGGGCTTGAGCACCATGGTGCAGCCGACCGCCAGCGCAGGGCCGGCCTTGCGCGTGATCATCGCCGCGGGGAAGTTCCACGGCGTGATCGCCGCGCACACGCCAACGGGCTCCTTGGTGACGACGATGCGCTGGTTGGTGGCCGGTGCGGGAATGGTGTCGCCATAGACCCGCTTGCCTTCTTCGGCGAACCATTCGATAAACGAGGCCGCATAGGCGATCTCGCCGCGTGCCTCGGCGATGGGCTTGCCCTGTTCGGCGGTCATGATGCGCGCAAGGTCCTCCTGGTTGGCGAGGATCAGCTCGAACCACTTGCGCAGCAGCGCCGAGCGCTCCTTGGCGGTGCGCGCGCGCCAGGCGGGCAGCGCGCGGTTGGCGGCTTCGATGGCCTGACGGGCCTCGTCGGCGCCCAGTTGCGGCACCTGGGCGACGCGTTCGCCGGTGGCGGGGTTGGTGACATCAATGCGGCGTTCGCCGTCGATCCAGCGGCCGTCGATATAGCACTGCTGCCGCAGCAGCGAGGAATCCTGGAGGTTCAGCATAATGGTTCCGGTGGGAGGCTGTGGGGGCGGTAGGGGAAGGACTGTATAGCCCATGAAGGCGATTGTAATCCCGCCCGCGTCGTGGTTCTCGCAGCCGCCGCGTGAACGCGTGAACGCGTGAAAGCCGTATGGAGCCTGCCGCGCGTGCCGGCCATCGCGCGATGCCTGAGAAAGACCCGGCATGCACCAGGCGTCCCGCGAGAAGCAGGACGGGTGCGTGAAGGGGGGGATGGGGGCCGCTCAGGCCGGTCAGGCCGGGGCGGGTCCGTGCGCGGAGGCGTCTGGGGCTTCGATGCCCCAGTCGCCGTAGTCGAGCCAGTCGTCGCCAAGCAGTTCGATGGGATGTTGCGTCCGGCTGGAGCCGTTGCCGCATCCCATGGCGTCGGTCGGGCAATATTTGTCGCAACCCCAGCAGACGCGCTCGGGATGGCTTGGGTGCAATGGAAATTTCTTGGCCATGGCGTGGTTGGCGGGGGAAATGGCCCGCTTGAGCCAGATTATCCGGCTCCCCATGCAATGCAGATTTGCCCAGGATCAAGGCGGGCCGAAGCGCAGCGCTGACTTGCCGATTGCGCCAGTTCCAGCCTCAGCGCCAGCCATCGGCGTCCAGCCGTGTCCACCGGTCCGGTGCCTCGCCGTCGGCAGAGGCCAGCAGCAGGCTTTCGCCGCAATCGCTACAGCGGTACACGAAGGCGTTCTGGCCGCTGGCGGTGCGCAGCGTCGCAGAGTTCAGCAGGCCCGCATGGGGCGGGAAATGGCCCGGCCGGTCCAGCTGCGACAGGCAAAGGTCGCACAAAGGCATGTTGGTTCCTCCAGCACGAATTCCGCCAGGAAAATGCTGTGGTGCAGCATCCGTAGATCGAGTATAGATGCGCGGACGGGGCGCGGGTCCGGGCCGGCGTTGCGCCGGCGCGTGGGCAAGCGAACCGACTATTCGCCAAGGAACTCCGCCACCACTTCCAGGCCTTCGATGTGATCTGCCACGACCTTGGCGATGGTGATCAACGGGATCGCCAGCAGCATGCCCCACACGCCCCACAGCCAAGTGAAGAGCAGCAGCGCGACGAACACCGCGACGGCATTCATCCTGGCCATGCGCCCGGTCATCCAGGTGGTGACGAGCGAGCCGATCAGCGTGGCGATCAGCAGCGAACCGCCCGCGGCTGCCGCAGCCATCCCCAGCGTGCCGAACTGCATGAACGTCACCATGCCCAGGCACACCGCGATCGCCATCGCGCCAAAGTAGGGCACCAGGTGCAGCGCCGCCGCGGCGATCGACCAACTGCCCGCATTATTGACTCCCAGCCATTTCAGCAGCAGCCAGGTACAGACCCCCAGCGCCGCATTGGTCGCCAGGAGCATGCCCATGTAACGCTGGATCGAGCGGTTGACCTCGTCCAGCATGTGCACGCTGATTTTCTTTTCGGAGATGGTATTGCCGACCATCTTGATGAATTTGCGCTTGAAGGTGTCGCCCGCCAGCAGCAGGAAGTACAGCAGGAACACCACTACTACTGCCTGGCCGGCCATGGTGAAGATGCTCACTGAACCGGCCAGCAGCATGCTGTTGATCTGGTCCCCCGAGTGGTCGACCACCACGTGCGGTACGCGCACCGGCGGCTGCCCGGCGCCGCTGAGCATGGTGGCGGCGCGCCGGACCTTCTGCCACATCGAATCGTCGCCGCTCAGCAGGGCGCCGACCGAGCGCGACAGCTTGCTGGCAACCTCGGGCAGGCTGTTGACGATGGACTCCACCTGGCCTTGCAACAGGTACGCGCCGATGAGCAGCGCGCACAGCAGCGCCAGCAGCACTACAGTGCCGGCCGCCACGCGCGGTACGCCCAGCCGCTGCAGCGCGGACACCACCGGGTCGAGCAGGTAGGCGAGCACGACTGCAATCACCACCGGCACCAGGAAATCGCGGGCGAGATGCACGGCATAGAGCGAGAACAGCACTGCCAGCACGACCAGCGCCGTGCTGGCACGCTGCAGCGCCGCGGACACTGTGGCGGGCGCGACCGCCACCATCGGGGCGTCGGCCGGCGCTGCCGGCCCGTCTACTTCGGCAGGGGCGGGCGGCTCGGCATGCGGGATCGGGGAGGGAGCGGGGTCGGGAACGGTCGCCATATCCAGGCGCCTTCGGCAAAAGGCCTGGCGCTGTCTATGAAAGATAGCTGGCCCGTGGCGCGTGGCTGTCGGACGTCGCCGACTGCTGGTGTCAGACAATGGCGGCAGGACGTCCATCCCCCGCCCGGCAAGGCCGCCTGAGCGCACCTGGCCGGGCTTTAACGGCGGTCAGCCGGTGACGGTCTTGGTTTCGAGATACTCGGCGATGCCTTCCGGGCCGAACTCGCGACCGTTGCCCGAGGCCTTGTAGCCGCCGAACGGCACCGAGATGTCCATCGATGCGCCATTGATGCGCACGCTGCCGGCGCGCAGACGCGCGGCCAGCTTGCGGGTGCGCTCGGGGTTGGACGACGCGATATACGCAGCCAGGCCGAATTCCGTATCGTTGGCGATGGCCACGGCGTCGTCTTCCGTGTCGTAAGGCAGTATGCAGAGGACCGGCCCGAAGATCTCCTCGCGCGCAATGGTCATGTCGTTGCGCACGTCGGCAAAGATGGTCGGACGAGCATAGAAACCTTGCGCGATCCCGTCGGGACGGCCCGGGCCGCCGGCGGCCACGCGCGCCCCTTCCTCGATGCCGATGCCGATCAGCCGCTGCACCTTCTCGTACTGCGCGCGGTTCGAGATCGGCCCCATCCTGGTCTGCGCATCGGCGGGGTCGCCGACCGTGACCGCGTTGGCCGCCGCTGCGGCGATCCGCACCGCCTGTTCATACTGCGCGCGCGGCACCAGCATGCGGGTCGGCGCGATGCAGGTCTGCCCGGAGTTCAGCATCACCTGGGCGACGCCGCTGGTCACGGCGGCCTGCAGGTCGGCGTCATCCAGGATCACCAGCGGCGACTTGCCGCCAAGTTCCTGCGTCACGCGCTTGACCGTCGGCGCGGCGCTGACCGCCACCTCGACGCCGGCGCGGGTCGAGCCGGTGATCGAGACCATGTCGACATCGCGGTGCGACGACAGCGCCGTGCCGACCACGCGGCCTTAGCCGAAGACCATGTTAAATACACCCGGCGGCGTGCCGGCGGCATCCATGATCTCGGCAAAGATCCGTGCGTCGAGCGGCGCGATTTCCGATGGCTTGAGCACCACGGTGCAGCCCGCCGCCAGCGCCGGCGCCACCTTGGCGGCGATCTGGTTCAGCGGCCAGTTCCAGGGCGTGATCAGCGCCGCCACGCCGATGGCTTCGCGCAGGAGATAGCTCTTGCCGCGCTGGCTTTCGAATTCGAACTCGCGCAACGCCTGCACCGTGGCCTGCAATTGCGCCAGGCCGATCGCGGCCTGCAGGTTGGTGGCAACGGTGATCGGCGCGCCGATCTCCTGCCGCACCGCCTGCGCCAGGTCGCCCAGACGTGCCTTGTATGCGGCCATGATGCGTTCGAGCAGGGCGATGCGGTCCTCGCGGGTGGACGCCGACCACGCCGGAAAGGCTGCGCGCGCGGCGGCTACCGCATGGTCCACGTCCGCAGCCGTGCCCATGGCGACCTTGCCCGCCACCGACTCGGTGGCCGGATCGATGAGATCGGCCTGGGCCGCGCCCGCGGCGGGTTGCACCCACTGGCCGTTGATGTAGAACTTGTCGACGAGTTTCATCGGGTTTGCCTCGCAGATCGATGGAGAAATCGATGGGGAAGGGCCGCTCATGCCGGACGCTCGCCGATGATGGTGGCGCGGTTCATGTGGCGCACGGCAGGGAAGTAGTCCTGCACCGCGTAGTGCTGCGTGGAGCGGTTGTCCCACAGGGCGATGGTGTCGGGCTGCCAGCGCAGGCGCACCTGGTATTCGGGCGCCGCCGCCTGGCGGTACAGGTATTGCAGCAGGTCCAGTTCGGCCGGGCGATAGTCCGAGCCGATGCGGTAGGACTGTTCCTTGACGAAGTTGGCGAAATGCGTGGTGAAGGCCTCGTTGACGAAGAGAATCTTCTCGCCGGTTTCCGGATGGGTGCGCACCACCGGGTGCACCATCGGCGGGTACTTGGCGCGCATTTCTTCATACTTTTCGTCGGACAGCGCGGCGCCAAAGGCGGGCATCGCGTCATGGACCGCCTTCAGGTTGGCAATGCGCGCCTTCACGTCCTCGGGCAGTTTTTCATAAGCCGCGGCCATGTTGATCCAGATGGTGTCGCCGCCCACCTCGGGGCAGGTAATGCAGCGCAGCATCGAGCCCATCGAGGGAATCTCGCGCCAGGACACATCGGAGTGGTACAGGTTCTCGCGACCCCGCTTCTCACCATCGCGGCCGAACACCACCAGCTCGGGATGCTCGGGATGGTTGGTGAACATCGGATGCACTTCGAGTTCGCCAAAGCGGCGCGCGACGGCCACGTGCTGCGCCGGCGTGATCGCCTGCTTGCGGAAGAACAGCACCTTGTGCGTCAGCAGCGCGGCGCGCAGCGCCAGGTAGGTGGCTTCATCCAGGGTTTCGCGGAAATCGATGCCTTCGACTTCGGCGCCAATGGTGGGCGTGCAGCGGCGCACGGTGAACGGCCAGGAGGCCGGGTCTTGCGCGCGGAAGGCCTCCGGGCTGAGGGTCAGGGCGGTGGCTGGCATGGGTTGTCTCCTTGGGTGGCTTGTTAGGTGTGCGTGGCTCCCGTGCGGTACGGGCGGCCGTGATCGGTCCGAGAAAACCGGGGCGCTGGCATGCGCTGGCGATGCGATACTGCCATTACCTGTTATAACAGGTCAAGCGGGTTTGCGACCTGACCTGTCATGATAGGTATAATTCCTGATTCCCCCCATCGGAGCCGCCGCCAGGCGGAACACAACGTGGCGCTGCCAAGATTCAAGGAAATCGAGAACGAGATCCGGGAGCGGATCGTCCGCAACCAGCTGGGTCCGGGCGCCAAGCTGCCGTCCGAGGCCGAGCTGATGACGGAATTCGCCGTGAGCCGGATCACTGTGCGCCAGGCCTTGTCTGGCCTGCACAATGCCGGGCTGATCGAAAAGGTCAACGGCAAGGGCAGCTTCGTCACGCGCCCCACCGACACGCCGAGCCTTGGCGCGCTGACGGGCTTCTACGAAACCGCCCGTGCCCGCGGCCAGCTGGCATACGGCAAGCTGGCGTCGGTCAAGCTGGTTCGCGCCCCGGCGTTCGTGTCGCGCGTGCTCGACCTGGAACCCGCTGAGAAGGTGTTGAGCGTGTCGACGGTGCGCTTCTGGGACGATGCGCCGGTGGCGTATTTCACGCTGCTTGGGCGCGAGCCGGCGATGCGCAGGCTGGTACAGGAAGACCTGGAGACCAATGACGCGATGTCGGTGCTCGAAAGCCGGCTCGGCTACCGCATCAAGGAATCGACGATGGAGGCATCCGCCGTGGCCGCGCCGGCTGAAGTGGCCAGGCGCCTGGGCGTCGCCGAGGGCGAGCCGCTGCTGCGGGTGCGTTCCACCCCGTACGATATCGATGGCACGCCGCTGCTCTGCGCCGAACTGCTGTTCCGCCCGGACCGCTACGCGTACAAATGGACGCTCAGGCGCTAGGATCGCTTTTCTGTAAGCGTTGAACTACACGACACCCGGCCGCGCGGTAAGTTTTACCCGCCGCGCACTTCTGACTGCAGCAAGCCCGGAATCCGGTCCTTTCCCGCCACTGGTCGGGCAACGGTAGCCCATTGCTGGCATCGCCTCCGACTACTGGTACGTCAGTTGCGTAATGACGCAGCGGAGCGGCGATTCCAGCGCGCTCGCCGGCCGGTTCTGCGTCGATGCAAGGCCCGGCCGCAACCTGCAAGACGGAGGACCACATGAAAACGACGCTACGCCTCGGCACTGCATTGCTCGCCTCGCTTGGCTTCCTGGCTGGCTGCACCGCGACCGGCAGCACCAGCGGATCGGGATCGCTGTCGGGTTCCGGCTCGGTGTCTGAACAGCAACGCAGCCGCAGCGGCTATGGCTCGCCGAGCTCCAGCACTTCACCCGGCACGTCCGGCGCGACCAGCACCACCAGCCCTGGCGGCACGTCCAGCGGCTCCAGCGGCTCGACCAGCGGCTCGGGTACCGCGCGCTAAGCGCGCGCTGCCGCGCGCGGCTGACCGCACCGGCGTGCGGTCGGCCGCTACGCCGGCGCAGTCCTTAGCGGCGCAGTCCTTAGCGGTCCCTTCCCATATTCACGCGTTCATCGCGGCGCGCCGGTACCACGCCTTCGTCGGCCAGCCTTTGCTGCAGCTCGTTGTTGGGAATGTTGATCAAGTCCTTGCCGATCTCGCGCGTCACCACGCCGGTGACGGAAGCCGGCAAGGTCTTGCGCAGCAGCCCCAGGAAGCGCGGCGCCGCGATCAGCACGAGTTCTTCATAGCGCTGCTTGTTGCGCGCGTCCGCCAGGAGGTCCGCGACGCGGTGCGCGAACAGCTGTGCTTCCTGGTGCAGTTCATCCTCGCCCGCGGACGACGTCACCGTGGACGGGCCGACCTGGTGCGCGCCGGGGTGACCGGCATCGCCTTGCGAGGCGGCCTGGCCACGCCGGCCGTAGGCGTCGCGGCGCAGGTCGGCGCGGTCAGCGTGCGCGGCGGCATCGGTAATTTCTTCCACCACCGCCAGCGGGGCGGCGTCTGCATGCGAGGCAAAGACGCGGGCGACGGATTCGTCCGCCACAAGGATCCAGATGTTCTTCATGATCGCTCCGGTTGCCGGCCCGAATGGTGGGCCTGATTACCGGTGTTGCAAGGGGTACGCCACCGCCCGCCGGCCTGCGGCAGCGCCGGTTCGCGCGCCCCGCGGGCGCCCGGGTGCCGCAAGCGGCATGGCGTTGCAGTATCGACAGGCACGCCGTGCAACTTTTTCAGGCGGGCGGCGGACGCCACAGCGTCGATTTTCCGAACAGGCTTTCCACCAGGTCCACTGCCAGTTGCCCGGTCTGGTTGCGCACGTCGCAGGCCGGGTTCAGCTCCATCACGTCGAGCGATGCCAGCCGGCCGGTATCGGCAATCATTTCCATGCAGAGCTGGGTCTCGCGGTAGGTCGGTCCGCCCGGCACGGCGGTGCCCACGCCAGGCGCGATCACGCCGTCCAGGAAATCCACGTCGAAGCTGACGTGCAGGTGCGTCTGCGCGTCGATGCCGGACAGCGCCTGCTGCATGGTGTGGCGCATGCCGTTCTCGTCGATGTAGCGCATGTCGTACACCGCCAGCTGCAGTTCGTGCAGGCGGCGCTTTTCCGCCGCATCGACGCTGCGGATGCCGATCTGCCGGATCGCGCTGCGCTCCACCGCCGGCGTCGCGCCGGCCAGCGTGGTCAGCGGCGCAGGGCCGTGCCCGCACAGGCAGGCCACCGGCATGCCATGCATGTTGCCGGTGGGCGTGGTGGCGCCGATATTGGCGTCGGCGTGCGCATCGAGCCACAGCACCATCAGGGTCTTGCCGGTATCGCGGCAATGGCGCGCCGCGGCGCTGATCGAGCCGATCGCCAGGCAATGGTCGCCGCCCATCAGCAGTGGCAGCCGGCCCGCCTGCAGCGTGCCGAGGCAGGTGTCATAGACGGCACGGTTCCACGCCACGACTTCGTCGAGGTGGCGCATGCCGTCCTGCGGCGGTTGCCACGGATTGGCGGGGCCGGCCACGTTGCCGGCGTCCTCGACCAGCAGGTTGTTGCGTGACAGCGCCTGTGCCAGGCCGGCGACGCGCAGCGCCTCGGGGCCCATCGAGCAGCCGCGCGTGCCGGCCCCGACGTCGGTGGGGGCGCCAATCAGCGTGACAGGTTTCATGGCGGGATGCGGTGAGTGCGGACGCCCATGCGTTTGCAGGTTCCGTACCCGCCGGGCTCACCACACGCCGAAGAACACGCCAGCCTGCTTGTACACGCTGGTCTTGGCCGCGACTTCCTCATTGGTCACGGTCACGCGCGGCTTGAGTGTGCAGAACCAGTCCAGCAGCCGTAGCCGCATGGCATTGCGCACAGCTTCACGGCCGGGGTCTGCGCCCAGGTCGAGGTACTCGTCCGGATCGTTTTCCAGGTCGAACAGCTGTGGCCGGAAGCCTTGCCAGTGGACATATTTCCAGCGTGTGTCACGCACCATCCAGGCTCGGCACTCGCCCGGGTGGCGGCCCAGCGCGACCCGTGCGCCGCGGTAGGCGTAGTCGAGTTCTGAAACGACAAAATCGCGCCATTGCCCTGCACCGCGCGAGCGGGTCAGGTCCAGCAGCGAACGGCCTTCGATGCGGTGGCCGGCGGGCGGCAGCCCCAGAGCGTCGAGCACCGTCGGCACCACGTCGACAGCCGACACCATGTCCTGCCGCGCGCTGCCGCGGGTGGCATCGGCCTCGGGAGAGGGATCGTAGACGATCAGCGGCACGTTCTGCACGGTGTCGTAGAACTGTTCCTTCTCGCCCAGCCAGTGGTCGCCGAGGAAGTCGCCATGGTCGGCGGTAAAGACGATCAGCGTGTCCTGCCATCGGCCAAGGCGTTCCAGCTGGTTCCACAGCAGGCCGAGGCGGTCGTCGATCTGCTGGATCAGGCCCTGATAGGCGGGGCGCACCGTATCCGACACTTCCTGGCGCATGAAGTTGGCGCATTCCTCCTGCGTGCGGTACGCCGACAGCACCGGGTGCGGATCCTCCAGCTCGGCGGCATGGCGGCGCAGCGGCAGGCAGTCGTCGAGCTTGTACGCGGCGTGATAGGGCGCGGGCGCAAGGTATGGCCAGTGCGGCTTGACCAGCGACAGGTGCAGCACCCATGGCTCGTCGCCGCGTGCGCCGATGTACTGCATGGCCTGGTCGACGGTGTACGCCGTCTCGGAGTGCGGCTCGGCCACGCGCGCGGGCAGGCCGGCATTGCGCATGTGCCAGCCGGAGACGATCTCGCCATGCGCGTTCTCGGCGCTGATGACGTAGTCGGTCCACGGGTCGGCGCTGTCGTAGCCTTGCCGGCGCAGCCAGTCGGCATAGGCGCCGCGCGGCTCGGCATGGTGGCCGTCGTGGCGGTCGACTTCGGTGAAATGGCCGCTGCGCAGCAGCGTCTCCAGCTCGGTGCCGCCGTCCAGGTGCAGGCGCTTCAGGTTGGCGTTGTCGGGCATCACGTGGGTCTTGCCCGCCAGCGCCAGCGCGCGGCCGCTGTCCTTCAGGTACTCGCCCAGCGTGACTTCGCCGACCGACAGCGGCACGCGGTTCCAGGTGGCGCCGTGGCTGCTGACGTAGCGGCCGGTGTAGAAGCTCATGCGGCTGGGGCCACAGACGCCGGAGGTGACGAAGGCGCGGTCGAAACGCACGCCGCGCGCGGCCAGCGCGTCGATATTGCGCGTGCGCAGCGTGGGGTGCCCGTAGCAGCCCAGGTGGTCGCGGCGCAACTGGTCGCACATGATGAACAGGGTATTGCGGATCGGCATGGTGGCTCGCTACGGCTTGTCAGTCGCCGGTATAGCCGGAGGCCTTCACCACTGGCGTCCACCTGGCAGCGTCCGCCTTCAGCAGGCCGGCAAACGCGTCGGCAGTACCTGTGGCCGGTTCCAGCCCCAATTTCAGGAACTTGTCGCGCACGTCGGGCGACTGCACTGCCTTGACGATGGCGGCGTTGAGCTTGTCCAGCACCGGGCGCGGCGTGCCGGCAGGCGCCAGCACGCCGTAGCGGCCTTCGCCCTCGATGCCCTTGTAGCCCAGCTCGGTGAAGGTCGGCACATCGGGCAGCGCCACCGAGCGCTGCGTGCCGGAAGTGGCCAGCACGCGCACCTTGCCGGCGCGGTGCATCTCGGTCAGGTCGGCCAGGGTATCGACCGAGGCCGGCACCTGACCGCCCACCAGCGCGCTCATCAGCGGCGCCGAGCCGTTGAACGGAACATGCAGCATCTCCACGCCGACCTGCTTGCCGATCATCAGCCCGAAGAAATGCGGGATGCTGCCCAGCGCCGGCGAGGCATAGGAGTTGTTCTGGGGGCCTGCCTTGAGCCACGCCACGTAATCCTTGAGCGAGCGCGCCGGGCTGCCGGGGCCGGTGGCCAGCGCGAGCTGGAAGTTGGCTGCCTGCGCCACCGGGACAAAGTCGCGCTGGATGTCGTAGTTGAGCTTGCGGTAGACCAGCGGCGCGATCGTCATCACTGCGGAATTGGCAACCACCAGCGTATGGCCGTCGGCGGGCTGCGTGCGCGCATAGTCCATCACCAGCCGGCCGCCGGCGCCCGGCTTGTTCTCCACCACGACGTTCTGGTTCAGCGTCTCGCGCAGCTTGTCGCCGACCAGGCGCGCGGCCAGGTCGGCGGTGCCACCGGCGGGGTAGCCGACCAGAATGCGCAGCGGGCGCTCCGACTGCGCGCCGGCGGGCAGCGCCCAGGCAGTGGCAATGGCCGCCAGGCAGGCGGCAAGGCGGGGAAGGCAGTTGCGGGGGCTCACGGGGGTCTCCTCGTCGGGGTTGTCATTTGGTATGGGTGGCACGCTAACATCCGTCGATATAATTGACAAAGTCAACTAATTCGCGGATGTCGCATGACACATGACGACGGCGGCAGCCGGCTGCAGCGGCCCGAACGGCTAAGCGATTTCATCAACTACCGGGTCTATCACCTGAACCGCGTGGCGCTGGGCGGCGCCGGGCTGCACCTGCGCGCCAGGGCTGGCGTTACCCGGCGCGAATGGCGCATGATTGCCTTTCTGGGTGAGCAGCCGGGCACGCGGCTGACCGAGCTGGCGCAAAGTGCCGGCCTGGACAAGGTGCTGGCCAGCCGGGCCGTCCACGCGCTGGTCGAACGCGGCCTGGTGCGGCGCGAGGCGCGCGCGCAGGACCGGCGCGCCGCAGCGTTCACGCTGACGGAGAAAGGCGAAGCGGTCTACCGCCGCGCCTTTGCGCTGGCGCGTGCCTTCAACCGCGAGCTGGCGGCATGCCTGAGCGCCGAAGAAGCGCGCGTGCTGTCGCGCTGCCTGGACAAGCTCCAGGCGCGGGCCGAGGCCATGATGGAGCAGGCGCAGGCCTTGCCGCGGCCGGAAGACGCGGCGCCGGCCTGGGATCCGCTGCAAGTATGGCGGGGCAGCAAGGGGTAGCGCAGGCAAACCTTGCCACGGCATGGAGCGGTTCTTGCGTGGCTGCTGGCGCCGGGGTGGCAGGAGCGCATCATGTCAGTCTCATTAAGAACTTCGCTGTGCCAATGGCTTCTTGCCTGCTGCCTGGGTCTGGCGGCGTGCGGCGGCGGTGGCGGCGATGGGGGCAGTTCCGGCAACGCCGGCGGTAGCGGCGGAGGTCCGGGAACGCTGTCGTTGACAGTAACTGGCCTGCCGTCCGGCACGCCGGCGGCGGTCACGGTGACCGGTCCGGGGGAATACCGCCAGGCCGTCGCCCAGTCGACAACGCTGTCCAACCTTGCCACCGGCACCTATACGGTCAGCGCTACCGATGTGCTCGCCGGGACCAGCCAATACCAGCCGCAGCCGCCGGCCCAGTCGGTGAGCGTCGGCACCGGCGCGGGCGCCACGGCAAACGTCGTCTATGGCTCGCCACAGCCGGTGCGCCTGTCGCTGACGCAAGTGGCAGGCGGCCTGGCCGAGCCGATTTATCTCACCGCGCCCGCGGGCGACGCGCGCCTGTTCATCGTGGAGCGCGCCGGGCGCATCCGCGTCGTGCGCAACGGCTCGCTGCTGGGCACGCCCTTCCTCGACATCGATGCACTGACCACCACCGACGGCGAACGCGGCCTGCTGTCGATGGCATTCGACCCGGCCTATGCCAGCAACGGCCGCTTCTTCGTCTACTACACCGATAACAACGGCGCCATCACCGTAGCGCGCTACCAGGTTTCCGCGAGCAATCCCGACGTTGCCGACACAACCGGTACGGTGTTGCTGTCGATCCCGCACAGCAACTTCCAGAACCACAACGGCGGCCAGCTGGCGTTCGGCCCCGACGGGATGCTCTATATCGGCACCGGCGATGGCGGCGGCGGGGGCGATCCGTCCGGCAATGCGCAGAACCTCGGCGTGCTGCTCGGCAAAGTGCTGCGCATAGATGTCAGCGGCGCGTCCGGCCAGCCCTATGGCATTCCTGCCGGCAATCCGTTCGCCGGCCAGTCCGGCAGGCGCGGCGAGATCTGGGCATACGGACTGCGCAACCCCTGGCGCTTCGCCTTCGATGCCGGACAGTTGTATATCGCGGATGTCGGCCAGGACCAGCGCGAGGAAGTCGACGTGGCGGCGGCCACCAGTGGCGGGCTGAACTACGGCTGGAACCGCATGGAGGGCACTGCTTGCGTGGGCGCCGCCACGTGCGATACGGCCGGGCTGACCATGCCGGTGTTCGAGTACAGCCATGATGCCGGCGGCTGCGCCATCGTCGGCGGCTATGTGTACCGGGACGATGCGCTGCTGACGCTGCAAGGGCGCTACTTCCATGCGGACCTGTGCACCGGCAGGCTGGCGAGCTTCGTGTTCCGCGACGGTGGCGCGGCCGAGCAGGTCGACTGGAACGTCACGATCCCCGGCAGCGTGTATTCCTTTGGCGTGGATGCCGCGCAGGCGCTCTATGTGCTGGCGGACGCAGGCACTTCGGCGACCAGCGGGGCGGTGTATCGGGTCGACGCGACGGTCGGCGGACAGTAAGCCTCGCCCCTGCGTTACACCGCGTCGAAGGCCGCTCGCATGCGGGCAGCGAAATAGTTGGCGTACGTGCCGCGCGGCGCCGGCTGTGCGCGCGGCATGTGGCTGCGGAACGGGATGTCGGGCTTGAACGGGATGGCCACCACGCCCGGGAACCTCATCGTACGGCTGACGATGGGTTCACCAGGCTGACGCCGAGGCCTTCGCTGACCATCCTGCAGATCGTCGCGGCGAAGGGCGTTTCGAGCGCCACGATGCGGTCCCCGTCGCGGAACACGGCATCGAGCGCACGCCTTGGACGTGAGCCCATTAAAGGAATTCCTTGCGCAAGTCGACGCTGCAGCGTTCGCCGATTGCGCTGTAGTTCTGCGCCAGCCAATGCTCGGCCTCATTGTGGCCCTGGTCGCGCAGGTGGCAAAGAAAGTCCCAGTCCGCATTGAACTTGCTGGACACGCCGAGCGCCGCCATGGTCTGGTCCGAGCGGATTGCGTGGATCAGCATCTCCTTCATCTCGGTCCGGTCTACCTTGCCGTCCTGGATGAGACCGGTGACGAAGCTGATCGCACGAAGCTCGCGGATCAACGAAGAATTGAAACTGACTTCGTTGATGCGATTGAGAATCTCCGCCGCGGTCTTTGGCACGCCCTTGCGAACGACCGGGTTGATATGGACGATCACAACATCCCGCGTGGCGCAGTGATAGATCAGTGGAAAGATGGCGGGGTTGCCGACATAGCCGCCGTCCCAGTAGTGCTGGCCGTCGATCTCCACGGCCTGGAACAGGGACGGCAGGCAGGCCGAGGCCAGCACCGCCTTCAGGCAGATTTCCTCGTGCGAGAACAGGCGCACCTTGCCGGTCTCGACATTGGTTGCGCACAGGTAGAGCTGGATCGGGCAATCCCGGCTCAGGGCGTCGAAATCGACATGGTTGGCAAGAACGTCGCCCAGCGGGTTGAAGTTGAAAGGATTGAACTGGTAGGGGGAGAGTACGCGCAGCAGCAGGTCGGTCAGCAGGTACATCGGCGAGCTGTCGAGCCCATAGCCGCGACCCGTCCAGACGTCCCATGGCAGTTTGCGGAACGGGCTGTAGATCCGCGCGGTGCTGGCGACGTCTTGCCAGAAGTTGTGCAGCGCGGTGCGGGCGCCAGGCGGGCCCCCCTTGAGCAAGCCGTAGGCGAGTACCACGGCATTCATCGCGCCGGCGCTGGTGGCGCTCACGCCTTCGATGGCGAGCCGTTCGTCTTCGAGCAGGCGGTCAAGTACGCCCCAGGCAAAGGCGCCATGGGCGCCTCCGCCCTGCAATGCGAGCGCGATGGGCTTCACGGGTCCCTGGGCTTCGCCTGCATGGCGCGTTCCCGGCTTGGTAGGCATGGCGCGACCCTCGTTCTTCCGGCTGAGAGCAACTGACCGCATATTGTCCGCTGCCTCAGAGGCAATCCTTCACCCGTTGCCCGGGCTTGCGCGTCGTGTTGCGCCGGCCGGGCACGGCGGGCTGGCGCAGAATCGCAACAGAAGAATGCTCTATCACGCTCCCCGCGCACTTAAAACCTGTGCCGGACGCCTAAGGCGACGCCAAGCATGTTGCTCTGACCGTTACCGAGGACATAGCTGTTACCTAGAGACAGGCTGTTGGCATAGAAGGTCGCCAGCGACTCGAGCATCAACCCGGCGTTCTTGGCATAGGCCGTGGTCAGGTAAAGATCGGTGCGTTTGGACAGCGAGTAGTCGGCCACGAAGGAGATCTGCCACGGGTTGGCCACGCTCGTGTTGCCGTAAAGGTTCTTGAGATCGTCGTAGTTGTACTCGAGCGTAAGCGCGAGCGCCGGCGTGACCTGGTAGTTGGCGCCGATCCAGTAGAAGTCGTCGCGCTGGATCAGGACATCGGCCGCGTTCCTGTTCTGGCCCCAGCGGTAGCCGCCCATGATCTTGGCCGGGCCGAAGGCATAGCTGGCGCCTACCACGGCCTTCTTCATGGTGCCGGTGCCGGTGCCGATGGTGGGATTCCACTGGTCATAGCCGGCCGTCGCGGCGAACGGGCCGAACGTGTAAGCCAGCGCCCCGCCATAGGCGGTGTCGCGTCGGAACTGCCCGGGGACTTCGCCATTGCCGCCGATCGGAATGGGGAATCCTACCGAGGCGGGCAAGGCAACCCCGACGCCGAAGGACCAGTGCGCGAGCGCCGTCAGTCCCCCGAACTTCCCGGAGTACTTGACGGTGTTGTCCGCGCGGTAGTTGGGCCCGGATTGCATGACGACCGGCTCATACTGTGTGGCATAGGCGGTCGGAGAGAAGTTGGCCAGCGCCTCGAACATCGAGGTGTATTGCCGGCCAAGGCTGACCTGGCCGAAACGGTCGCTTTGGACGCCCACGTATGCCTGGCGGCCGAACAGCCGGCCGCTTTGCTGCGACAAGCCGTTGTCGATGCCGAAGCCGCTTTCGAGCACGAAGAGAGCCTTGATGCCGCC
>NZ_AUFE01000090.1 GCF_000426345.1 Cupriavidus phytohabitans
TCCGCATGGGCCCGCCTCGTAGACGATGCGGATCCGGCGCGCTTTAGACTGCAGGCGCTTGCACAGGCGATCGATATCGGCCTTCGAGGTACCGATCCTGCCAAGCAGTTCGACCTCGCCCGCGCCGAGTGCGTAAGCGACCGTGATCGAGTCCTTATGGACGTCCAAGCCGACATACAGCGTGCTATCGTGTTCCATGCTGGCCTCCGCGCTGGAAATCGCCTGGGTGTGGCACTGTCCACACCGTGCGGCTCTGGCAGTCATGCTAACCCGCGTTTGATTCCTCGCGGCAGGCCAGCCTTTTGCCCCACCCTAGGGGAGTCATACTGACTAATTCCGGATTTCCAGTCCAGCAAGAGAAGCACGTAGTCTGTGAGGAACCGGAATTCGCCAGACTACGATCTCCAATAAATCAATGAGTTAGCAGCCAATTTCGTCGTGTCTCGCCCGTCTCAAAACCGGAATTAGCCGGACTGCCGTGAACAAGCGCGAATTAGCCGGATTACCCCCAGGAGCCCCTAGCGCACACTTTGCGGGCATTCATCCCCACCTCCAGGTGCGACTTGGTTATAGGTGCTCCTGCCAGGCAGTGGCTCTTGCCGACCCATCTCTGCCGCTCATCTTCGTTTGGGAAGCGACAGCTTTCCTGTATGAGCGGCCCTTCGCTCCAGTGGGACGGAGAGCCGCAGCCGATCCGTCTTGGTCGCTCTCGCTTCGTATCGCACTGGCAGCTACCCTGGAAGAAGGTGTCGTTCGAATGCCGGCGCGAGTCCGTGAACCCCATTAGGCGTCGCTACGGTCGATCTCGGGTCAAGAATCGGCGTGGCGGAGTCGAGAAAGACCTCGCCAAACGTGCACGTTCCAATGTTTGCGCTTGTCCTCGTCAGTTCACTGCAACAAGTGCTTAAAATTGCACGCCAGAGGCCGGCGAAAGTGCACTGGCTGACATCGCGGGAGGGACGTGCCATATGAACATCACGCTGCGCCAACTCAAGTATTTTGTCGAGATCGCGCAAAGCCGTAGCTTCTCGCGCGCCGCGGAGCGGTTGCGGGTAGCCCAGCCCGCTCTCAGCCAGAACATCTCTTCGCTGGAGGACAGTCTGGGTGCGAAGCTATTCGAGCGCCATGCTCGTGGCGTCGAACTCTTGCCCCCCGGCCAGCGGCTGCTGGCGAGCGCCATCGACATTCTTGCCCGGACGGACGCCCTGAAAGACGAGATTGACGGACGCGCGAGCCTTCCGACTGGGAATGTGCGTCTGTCCATTGCCGGATCCATTGCCGGCGCTGTCATTGGGCCGCTGCTCGGCGCCGTGGCGTGTGACTATCCCGGCATCGAAGTGACCGTGCGCGAAAGTATGTCTTTCGAATCGCGCGCGCTCGTCGAGTCGGGGCAGGCGCATCTGGCCCTGATGCCGAGCCCATCGGAAATCCAGGGCATGGCCTCCATGCCGCTCTATGAAGAGCGATTTCTGTTGTACGGCACGCGCGCGGCCATGCGCCGCAAGCCAGAGACAATGACGTTCGCGGAGGTGGCAGAACTTCCACTGGCCGCGCCGGACGGCGCGCATGACCTGCGCAAGATCATCGAACGTGCGGCCAATGCCATTGGCCGTTCCCTTGATGTCCGGTACGAGCTCAACAGCCCGCAGATGCTGATCGCGCTGGCACGCGACGGACTTGCGTACGTTGTCATGCCGCCCAGCGCCTGCCTCGAGGCCGTCGCGGCCAAATCCATCGCCGGTCGCCCGGTAATGGAGCCCGAACTGACCCGCATCCAGGCGCTGGTCTGGCCCGAGGACCGTCCCCTGTCCCCTGCTACAGCGGCAATTCGTGACCTCATCGCTCGCATTGTCGGTGGCCTGGTGGAGAGCGGCGCGCTGCCCGGCCGCAAGGTCGGGGCGACCTATAAGAAAAAATGAAACCTTCGTAGTCCGAGACAGTATTGGTTTCGGCGCAGCGGCTTGATTAGAGTTGTCTCCAGAGCGCACTGAGACGCCTTCGATGGAGACAAGCATGGCAAGCAAAAATGTTGTGGTCATCATGTCCGATGAGCACGACCCGAGAATGATGGGCTGCTCCGGGCATCCCTTCGTGAAGACCCCCAACCTGGACGCACTGGCCGCCCGTGGCGTGCGTTTCCCCAACGCCTACACACCCAGCCCGATCTGCGTCCCGGCCCGTGCGGCCTTTGCCACGGGCCGGCGGGTGCATCAGGTCCGCCTCTGGGACAACGCCATGCCCTATACCGGCGAGCAGCGCGGATGGGGCCATGCGCTCCAGGAGCGGGGCATCCGCGTCGAGAGCATCGGCAAACTGCATTACCGCAACGAGGAGGACCCGGCGGGCTTCGATGCGGAGCACCTGCCCATGCACGTGGTCGGCGGCCATGGCATGGTCTGGGCGTCGATCCGCAATCCGTTTCGTCCGCGCGAAAACGGCCCGCGCATGCTGGGCGAGCACATCGGCCCTGGCGAATCGTCGTACACGCAATACGACCGGGCGGTAACGCAGCGGGCGGTGCAATGGCTGGAGGAGGCGGCACAACGCCAGGAAGACGGCTTCGTCCTGTACGTCGGCCTGGTCGCGCCGCATTTCCCCTTCGTCGTGCCGGACGAGTTCTACAACCTCTACCCCACCGACCGCCTGCCGGAGCCGAAGCTGCACCCGCGTACCGGCTATGAACAGCATCCCTGGGTCAAGGAGTATTGCGAATTCATGGCCTCAGAAAGGCAGTTCGCCGATGCCGACGAACGCCTGCGCGCCTTCGCCGCGTACTACGGCCTCTGCACCTGGCTCGACCACAACGTCGGCCAGATCCTCGGGGCGCTGCGCGACAACGGATTGGAAGACTCCACGCACGTCATCTACACGTCCGACCACGGCGACAACCTCGGTGCGCGCGGCGTCTGGGGGAAGTCGACCCTCTACGAAGAAAGCGTCAAGGTCCCGATACTGCTGGCCGGCCCGGATGTACCGTCCGGCGTGTGCGGCACCCCGGTCGACCTGCTGGACCTGTTCCCGACGATCCTGCAAGGCGCCGGCATCGATCCGGCGACGGAGATCGATGACCGGCCCGGCCGCTCCCTGTTCGAGCTTGCACGCTCGGCACCGGAACCGGAGCGAGTCATCCTCAGCGAGTACCACGCCGCGGGCAGCAATGCGGGTGGCTTCATGCTGCGCAAGGGATGCTGGAAGTACCACTATTACGTTGGCTTCCCCCCCGAGCTGTTCAATCTGGAGACCGATCCCGAGGAACTGACCGATCTGGCTGGCGATGCGGCATACGCCCCGGTATTGGCCCGCATGCACAATGCCCTGCTGGCGATCTGCGACCCCGATGCCGTTGACCGGCAGGCCAAGTGCGATCAAGCCGCCCTGATCGCGCACTACGGCGGCCCCGACGTGGCCCATACGCTCGGCTCGTCCACATCCACCCCCGTGACGGCGAAGACCGCCGCATAAGACAGGAAGTGACATCATGGACGAACAGCTTCAACTGGCACCGGCGACCGAGATCGACGAACGCTTTCTCAGGGACTGGAGCGGACTCGCCGTCGGGCGGCCCTCCCGGGTATTCCGTCCCATTTCAACCGAAGAAGTCGCGGCCATCGTGCGGCGGTGCCACGAAGAAGGGCGCCGGATCACGGTGCAGGGCGGTCTGACCGGCGTGGCCGGCGGCGCGGTGCCCGGCGAGGGTGACGTGGTGATCAACCTGGAACGCATGAACCGGATCGAAGAGATCGACGCCCTCGAAGGCGTGATGCAGGTCCAGGCCGGCGCGACGCTGCAGCAGGTCCAGGAGGCGGCGGCAGACCAGGGCTGGATGTTCGCGGTCGACCTCGGCGCGCGCGGCAGTTGCCAGGTCGGCGGAAATGCGTCGACGAATGCCGGCGGTATCCGCGTCATGCGCTACGGGACCATGCGCGACTCCGTGCTCGGCATCGAGGCCGTGCTGGCCGATGGCACCGTTGTCTCTTCGCTCACTC
This sequence comes from Cupriavidus phytohabitans, assembly GCF_000426345.1. GTDB lineage: Bacteria > Pseudomonadota > Gammaproteobacteria > Burkholderiales > Burkholderiaceae > Cupriavidus. The sequence goes on from NZ_AUFE01000090.1 coordinate 3,987, forward strand.
GCCTGGTCAAGAACAGCACGGGACTGGATCCGCGTTTCCTGTTCATCGGATCCGAAGGCACGCTGGGGATCATCACACGATTGACCTTGCGACTGCATCCGCCCATGGGCGATCTGGCGGCAGCGTGGGTGTCGGCCGACCGCTTCGAGGCGCTGCCGCAACTGTTGCGTGCGCTCAAGCGCCGGCTGGGTTCGGCGATGTGCGCGTTCGAGTTCATGTCCGACCGCTTCATCAGTCTTGCGTCGCGCCTGACCGGGCAGCCGGCGCCGGTCGCCGGAGCGCCGTGGCATGTGCTGATCGAGGCGGCCGGCAATGCCGGGCAATTGATGGATGACGCGCTGCAAGCAGCGTTGTCCGATGCCCTGGATGCAGGCCAGATCACCGACTGCGCCCTTGCGGCGTCGCTGTCGCATCGCGAAGCGTTCTGGCGCCTGCGCGAGTCGATCCCGGAAGTCCTCACGCATCTCAAGCCGGCTGCGACGCTCGACCTCGGCCTGCCGTGGAGCGAGACTGCCAGCTACATCGGGCAACTGGAAGCCGCGTTGCGGGAGCGCCTGCCGGATGCGGAGCACCTGTTCCTCGGGCATCTGGGCGACAACAACATCCACCTGATCAGCGGCCCTGTCGACGACGCCGGCCTGCACCTCGTCGACGAACTGGCCTACGCTGCACTGAAGGGCCGCGGGGGCACCGTCAGTGCCGAGCATGGCGTTGGCCGGTTGAAGAAGGAATACCTCCTGGTATCGCGCAAGCCTGAGGAAATCGCGCTGATGCGGCGCCTCAAGCAGGCGATGGATCCTGCCGGCATACTGAATCCCGGCCGGATATTCGACTAGCGCTGGAGATCCACATGCATCGCAGAACCTTCATGGGCGCGCTGGGCGCGTCGCTGCTCGCGACGCTCGAGCCGGCGTGGGCGCAGGGCTATCCCAACGCGCCAGTCAGGATGATCGTGCCCTACGCGGCCGGGGGCGGGGCTGACGCCATCGCCCGCCTGCTCGGACAGGGGATGGGCAACGAACTCAGGCAGAGCTTCGTGGTTGACAACCGTCCCGGAGCTGGCGGAATGATGGGCGCCGAGGCTGTCGCCAAGGCGTCCCCGGATGGCTACACCGTGCTCGTCGCCGGCAATCCGGAACTGACCATTACGCCGTGGCTGCAGGCGAAGACGTCGTATGCGCCGATTACCGACTTCACGCCGGTCGTCCTGATATCGCAGTCGCCAAACGTGCTCGTCGCCAATGCATCGCTCGGCGCGAAGACCTTGCGCGCGGCGTTCGACGCGGCAAAACGCAGGCCAGGCGGCATTTCGGTCGGCACGCCCGGCAACGGGTCACCGCAGCACATTGCGCTGGAGTTGTTGCGGGCGCAAACCGGGCTCGACATCGTCCACGTTCCTTACAAGGGGGCCGGCCCCGCCACGGTGGCCGCGCTGGGCGGCGAGGTGACCTTCGCGCTCGTCGGTGCGCCCCCGCTGCTACCGCACATTGCGTCCGGCAAGCTGGTGCCACTCGCAGTCACGCAGCCTCGTCGCTCGCCGCTGCTGCCGAACGTGCCGACGCTTGGCGAGGCGATGGGCGTCATGCGGGACGACGATTTCGTGGCGTGGTACGGCCTGCTTGTGCCATCACGCACGCCGGCGGACGTCGTCGCCCAGCTTGAGAGGGCGGCGTTCACCGTGCTCAAGCGGCCGGACACCAAGGCGAGGTTTTCGGCAATCGGGACGGATCTTGTCAGCATGCCGGGTGCGCAATTCGCAGAACGGATGCGCAGCGAGTCGGCGCGTTACAGAGACATTATCAGGCGCTTCGGTATCAAGGGGGCGTAGCTCCCGCCAGCCAAGGCTGGCGTCGTGATTGGCCCTTTCTGCAAAGTCAGGGCCTACTGATTCTCGAAGCCCGCACCCGCCTATCAGGCAGAAGTGGAAAACCGTTATGCTGGCGAGCCTTGGTGGTTCGCTGGAACGACTTCATCATCTACGGCGTCTTCGCGCGGGAGATCGCCACGCAATTCTTTCCAGCGACAGATCCCGTCGCTTCGCTGATTGGCGCCTTCGGCGTCTTTGCGCTCGGGTACGTTTCGCCGCTCGGCAGTGCCATCCTGAACAGCCTGGGCGACCGATTCGGCCGGCGCGTGGTCTTCCTGGTCTCGGTGCTGGCGATGTCGGCCACGACCATCGGCATTGGTCTGGTCCCCGGCTATGCGGCCATTGGCATGGCCGCACCGGTGCTGCTCGTGCTGCTCCGACTCTTGCAAGGCTTCGTCCTTATCTCGGATTGCCCGCCTGCTGTCAGGCCATTTCACTGGCAGCTTCGCCAGCCAGCGCGACTTCCGTCTCGTCGGTCACCGTGCTTTCCGCTATCGCGCTGTCGTCTTCGGAAACCATGTCGCCCAGACCGATGACGACCGTGATATTCGGCGTCCAGTTCTTGCGGTCCGTGCTGACCTCGGCAAACGTGGTCACCGTTGCGGTGTAGCCCTGCGCTCTGAGGTCGTCGGCCAGCCGTTGCGCGCGCGGTTCAAGCGCTGCTTGCGGATTGTCTTCGTTAATGTCGAGTACCAGTCTGGTCTCGAATTCTTCCTTGCCCTTCTGGATTGCCGTTTGCATTGCCTTCAGTTGCTTGTTCGCGAGCGCGACGAGCTTGCTGTACCTGGATTCTTCCTGGCTGGCGCGCAGTGCTTTGGCGGCGTTGATGATTTCGGTGCGGTCCACGAACATGATTGCCTTTCGAGGTGGGGAGAGAAAGCAGGCGCCGCACGGGCTTGACTTCAGGAGCCAGCTTTTCCGGGATGCGACGATAACTGTATAAATATACAGTGCTCGCCAGCTAACCGGCAAGGAGCAGGTAAAAGTCCAGGATGCGCCTCACTTAAAGCGGCGTTGCTCGGGAGTGATCGAGTCCCGCGCATGGTGAGAGAGCACGATACCTCTCCGGCTCCGGCTGAGGCTGGGTAGCTTGTAGTGAGCCGTAGGGGAGCAACTGGCTGAAGTCAACCGTCATGAAGACCAAGTTGAGAGAAGCCGACCGGCGTCTTACGACCCTTCACAGTAATCGGCAGCAGCGCTCCGCTCCAGAGCGTCTTATTCGCCGCGCGGGTATTCCCTCTGTTGAGTTCTATGCCCGGTTATTATTTAATTCAGCGTGAATTAAATAATACGACAAACATCGACGAAGCTGGAGCCTGCCGAGGCGTATCAAAAGAGTTGATAACGGCACTCAGTACGGCGAGCCTGAATACAAGACGCAAGGCCTGGATCGTGGTTGCTTTGCGGGACTGTTTCCTGGCTTGCGCCGGCAGGGTCACTCTCACATCGCCTTGTGGCCAGGAAGAGCAACCGAAGGAGACAGACATGGATGCCCCTATTCAACGGAAGGGGCTGCCGAGACGGGCGAACGAGCACGCTATCGGCCGCCCCTCCCGGCGCTCGCCTGCGTTCGACAACGGGGTAAATCCATCAGGCTGACGCCGAATGACGTGAGCGATTCCATCGCGAGGTCGCTTCGATAGATCGGCCGGTGAGGCGCTGTCGGAGTCGCCAGCCACAAAGGGCAAGTCAGGGTATGAGGTCTGTTCGAATTCTTGCGAACGGGCGGGATGATATTGCCTCTTTTCTGCCATGACGAGATTCTGCGGCGCGCACCATGGGACCATTTTCAAAGCTAATTCAGGAATTGACGCAGGTAGTGGAGGGACAGATGTTTCTGGGGTATCGCAATCAATGGCTGTGTGCCAGGGCCGTGGCGGCGGCGATCGTGTTGCTTGTATCGGCGGTCGCGAATGCGCAGGGCAGTATCACCCTTTATGGGCGAGTTGCCGGCGGCGTCGACTATATGAACAAGATCGCCACCGGAAATGGGCAAACCGGCGATTTGCTGCGTTACGGCAGCAATCAGTGGGGGGTAAGCCTGTGGGGGCTCCGGGCCAAGGAGGACCTGGGTGACGGTCTCAGTGCGGTGATGAACCTGGAGAGTGCATTCTCATCGGGTGACGGGCAGGGAGCGGGTCTGGGCCTCTTCAGTCGCTACGCTGTTGTCGGGCTTTCCAGCAACACATACGGAACCCTGTGGCTTGGTCGCGCCATGGGCTTGCCTGACTCGGAGGGCTGGACCGTCGATCCGATGGGTATGCAGGCCATCAGCATTGGCACACTTCAAAATGGCAGAAGTTGGGGGTCCCGTGGTAATGCCATCACCTACACTTCACCGGACTGGGGAGGACTCTCGTTCCGGGCGCAGGCAGGCCTCAATGGTGCCGCAGGAAATTTCAACGCTGGCAGGCAGTTAGCTGGTAGTTTGAGCTACGAGAACGGCCCCATTTTGATCAAGGGAATTTACGAAGAAATCCGAGATGCCAAAGGGGAATTTACCAATCTATACACTGCTTCACGCCTTTATGAGGCCGGCGCCGCGTATGTGGTAGGCCACCTGAAACTGTTCGGGGGCTATAGTCTCACTCGCTCCGGCGGCGCAACGGTGGCAGACGCCGACAATCCGATGGCCGCTAACAAGCAGCAACAGTTCTGGCTTGGCGCGAACTACCAAGTATCGCCAGCGCTGACGTTGATTGGTGGTGCATACAGGGCAATCCGGAACAATTCTGCCGGCAACGGAACCCTGCTTGCACTCGGCGCAAACTACTTCTTCTCAAAGCGCACCCTGTTGTATGGGACGGTTGGTACCGTCATGAACGGCGGAAATGCGGCGTTCTCCGTCGAGGCTGGCAGCAACAGGCCTCTGGCGGGTGCAAGTCAGCAAGGCATCTATACCGGCATCGTGCACCGGTTCTGACTTGCAGGCGTTAGGTGCGATGCACGGGCGCCTGAGCCCGCCGGTCTGGCGGCGCGTCGTCGTTCCCGAGCACTTGACGCTCGGACAGTTGCACCATGTCATCCAGGTCGTCATGGGTTGGGCCGACGAACATCTGCACACATTCAGCATTCGTGGCAGATACGGCGAAGCGCATGAAGGCGTCCTGCAGTTCTGCACCGTGGCGAATGAACTACCGCTGACCGCGTTTCATCTCCGCGAACACGAAGGCTTAGCCCCCGGTTTGGCGCGGTCTCCGACGTCAATTGCAAAGAGGCGAAAAGCTGGGCCCTAGAATTCACGAACAGCTCGCACAAGTTGGACGTAACCCGAAGCTCGTGCGCTCGTTCTTTAGGCATCCATCTGTCCGCTACATTTCTGACTTATGAGTAAATGACCGGTTACACTGACCTGCGCGAAGGGGTACTGCGGGGCGAACAGAAGATCGAACCAAGCCTCAAAGGCCTGCGCTGGACGCTGCTCAAGGATCGCGACGGCTTGCCAGCCGCACAGCGTGCCGAACTCGACGCGTTGATCGCCAACGTCACGACCAAACGCACTGCCCGTGCCTGGCTGTATCGCGAGCAAGCGTGAAACCCGCATGACGGCTGGCGCGCTTCCGCCGATCACGAAGGCCGCTTGGCAAACAGCTTGCCGCGCGCGGCGGCCGTGATAGCGGCGACTGCCGGGTGCGTGATGCGACGCTCGACCGAGATCGCGTAGAACTCCTCCATCAGGTCGAGCGGCATGCCCAGCGGCACCACGTGGTACTGCTGCGCGATCTCCTCGGCCAGCACGGCCGGCGCGGCGAAAACGCCTTGGCCTTCGCGGCCGAAGGCCTTGAGCAGCGCGCTGTCGTCGAACTCGGCGGCCACCGGCGGCGCGAGCGCGTGCTGGCGCAGCCAGGCGTCGAGCCGCGGGCGTAGTGCCGTGTGCACGGTGGGCAGCAGCAGCGGCATGCCGGCCAGGCAGGCGGGAAAGGCCTTGCGCGCGCGCCGGGCCGTCCAGCCCGTGGCCTGGAGCAGCCGGGACGCGGCGAAGAAGGCCACACCCGTGCGCCCCAGCAGATGGGTGTAGACGCGCACGCTCAGGCTGGCGGGCGCGGGCACGTCGGAGACGACCAGGTCCAGTCGATGCACCGCCAGTTCGCCCAGCAGGCCCGTGAGTCCGCCCTCGTGGCACGCCAGCCGGGGCGGCTCGGGCAGAGCCATGGCGGGCTCCAGCACGTGGAAGGTAACGGCCTTGGGCACCGAGTCGGCGATACCCACGCGCAGCACCGCGGTGCGCCGCGCGTCGCGCCCCGTCGCCAGCGCCTCCTGCAGCGAGGCGCCCAGGGCAAAGATCTTATCGGCATAGCGCATCACGAGGCGACCCGCGTCGGTGGGCTCGACGCCGCGCCCCACCTTGCGCAGCAGGGTCTGGCCCAGGCGCTCCTCCAGCTGCTTGATCTGGCCGCTGAGCGTCTGCGGCGTGAGGTGCAGCTGCTCGCTGGCGCGCACAATGCCGCCCGCGCGCAGCACGGTCCAGAAGTAGTGCAGGTGCTTGTAGTTCATGCCTTTCCTCGGCGAAAGAAACTTCGTTTTTTTTGAAGTGTCTTGCGTATTTTCTGATTTTTCTCTGATCGTTGCGTACCTACAGTGCGACCATCGCCACCGCACGATGGAGCACGAACCATGAAATGCTCGCACTGCCCCGCACCCACGCTGGTCATCGCCGAGCGCAGCGGCATCGAGATCGACTACTGCCCGCAATGCCGTGGCGTATGGCTCGGCCGCGGCGAACGGGACAAGCTGGTCGAACGAGCGCAACACGAATACGCACCCACGCACGGCAACATGGGCTTTGAGCGCCTGCCTGCGGGCAGGCGCCGCAAGTCCTCGTGGTTCAGTGCACTGTTCGACTGATGTCACCTGGCACTGCTTTCTGAACACGAATCGAGGAACACCCCCATGCGAATCTACCCCCGCAACAGCCCAGAAGCCGCCGCGCGCATTGTGGCACTCATCATGGTGGCCGACGGCCACGTCAGCCGCAGCGAGGTGGCGACTCTCGACCGGCTGCACGCCGGCACCTGGCTGGGTCTCGCCCCCGCCGACAGCGCGCGCGTTGCGCGAACTTTCGGAAGACCTGATGAGCAGCGCGTTCGCGCTCTGGGGCAGCTCCTGCCACATCGACGAGGACCTGCTGCGGGCGCTACTGACCGATGTGGACGACCCTGCACTGCGCGCGGGCACGCTCGCGTTGTGCTGGGACGTGGCGCGTGCCGATGAGCACCTCTCCAGCGCCGAGGAAAGCCTGCTGGCCCAGACGGCACGCCACTGGGGCCTAGCGCCGCGCACCATGGCGCAACCGCAATAAGCGGCCGCGCAGTGACCGGCACGATCCGCACCTCTGCTTGCACCTATCGCCATGACTGAATTCCTCCACACCAGCTTCCTGGGCCAGGCCGTCTGGCTGTGGCTGGTCTTTGCCAGCGTGGTGGTGGCGCTGCTCGCCTTCGACCTGGGCGTGCTGCACCGCGACGACCACGAGATCGGCATCCGCGAGAGCCTGTGGCTGTCGGGCGGCTACATCGGCGCCGCCATGCTGTTCGGCGGCTGGCTGTGGTGGCTGCTCGGCGCCCAGAGCGGCCTCGACTACTTCACCGGCTTCATGATCGAGAAATCGCTGTCCATGGACAACGTGTTCGTGATCGCGATGATCTTCTCGTTCTTCGCCATCCCGGGCCAATACCAGCACCGCGTGCTGTTCTGGGGCATCCTGGGCGTGATCGTGCTGCGCGCGCTCATGATCGGCCTGGGCGCGGCGCTAGTCACGCAGTTTTCGTGGGTGCTGTACCTGTTCGGCGCGTTCCTGCTGCTCACCGGCATCAAGATGCTATGGATGACCAACCACACGCCCGACCTGGAGAAGAACCTGCTGCTGCGCTGGCTTCGCGGGCACCTGCGCGTCACGCCCGGGCTGTACGGCAACGCCTTCTTCGTGCGCGCGCCGCACCCCGCCACCGGCCGGTCCGTGACCTGGGTGACGCCGCTGTTCCTCGCGCTGTGCATGGTGGAGTTCGTTGATCTGATCTTCGCCGTCGACTCGGTGCCCGCGATCTTCGCCATCACCACCGACCCGTTCATCGTTTACACGAGCAATATCTTCGCCATCCTGGGCCTGCGCGCGCTGTACTTCGCGCTGGCGGCCATGATCCACCGCTTCGCCTACCTTAAGTACGCGTTGGCCCTGGTGCTGGTGTTCATCGGTGGCAAGATCTTCTTGGTCAACCTCGTGGGCAAGATCCCCTCGCTGCTGAGCCTGGGTATCACGGCCGGCCTGATCGCCGGCGGCGTGCTCGTGTCACTGTGGAAGACGCGCGGCGCGGCATCCCAGAGGCCGGCAGACCAAGCTCCGGATGCCAAGGCCCGTACCCTGGAGCGTTGATCCCCGCCCGCGGCCTTGGCCATGACGAGGCCTGGCTGATTGCGCCGCATGGCGGTCCCATGCGGGCAAAGTCCAAGGGGCTGGCCTGCGCCGGGTCTAGCAGGCATAACCCGGGCAGCAGGTGGGGTGGGCAGCGGCGCAGGCGATCCGCAGCGCCAGTTGGTCGTGCAGCCGCAGGTCGTTGCGGAAGCAGAACAGCACCGTGCTCATGACGGACCAAGGGGGCGGTGCGCCTGGCCGTGCGAGCGGCGGCAGCGGTCGGAGCAGTACTTCACCGCGTCGCAGACGCGCGCCCAGCGCCTGCGCGCACGGCCGCCATGTGCCGTAGTGCCATTCACGGAGCGGGCAGGATCACCTTGTCGATCACATGCAACACGCCGTTGCTGGCGAACACGTCAGTTGCCACGATGCGCGAGGAGCGTCCCCGCTGGTCCGTGATCGTGAGCGCAGGCGTGACCGTGAAAGTGCCGCCCTGGACAGTCTTGATGGGCGTGTTTACCGGCACCTCGGCCTTGAGCACGCGGCCGGGCGCGACGTGGTAGGTTAGCACCTGGGTCAGCAGCGGCTTGTTGGCAAGCAGCTGGTCCTTGGTCACGCCCAGCTCGCCCAGCAGCGCGGCGAAGGCTTCGTTGGTGGGGGCGAACACGGTGAACGGACCGGCGCCGTTGAGCGTGTCCACCAGGCCCGCGGCCGTGACCGCCTCGACAAGGATGCTCAGGGAAGGGGTGCCTAGTGCCGTCTGCACCAGGGTCTTGTCCGCCGGCAGCAGCACCTTGTCGATGAGATGAATGACGCCGTTGGACGCGATGATGTCGGTCTGCACGATCCGGCTGCTGCGGTTGCGGCCATCGGTGATACGCAGCGCGGAATCCACCAGGTCGATCTTGAAGACGCCCCCCTCCAGCGGCGTGATGGCCTTGCCCAGCGGCACCTGCGCCTGCGTGACCTTGGCGCCCAGTACGTGGTACTTGAGCACGGCCGTCAGTAGTGGCTTGTTGGCCAGCAACTGTTCCTTGGTCACCCCCAGCTCGCCCAGCAGCGCGGCAAAGGCGTCGTTGGTGGGGGCAAAAACGGTGTACGGGCCGGGGCCCGACAGGGTGTCGGCCAGCTCCGCGGCCGTCACGGCCTCCCCCAAGATGCTCAGGCGGGTGTCGCTTTTCGCCACCTCAGTGATCGTGCCGGGGTCGTTGTCATCGCCCCCTCCGCAAGCCGCCAGCAGGGCCACCAGCGACAGCACCAAAGCCTTCTTGAACCCGTTTAGCATGTCTTGTCTCCTGAACAAAAGATCAATTCACGTCATTGCGCGCAACCAGTGTGTGTGGTGTCCCGTGTCGTTGCCTCCTTGCGATGGGGTGGATTGAAAAAGTGCTCCTTCCGTGGATAAGGCTTACCAGTCCGCGCGCCGCAGCGCGGGCAGTCAGCGCCGCACGAACAGGTTCGGCGGGTCGTGTTCCCAGGCCGCCTGGTGGTCGTACACGCGGGTGCCGTGGTGGGCCATTCCTGCCAGGCAATGCGCTGCTGGCGGCTCCAGCGGGCCACGGCCTGCTCGCGCACGTAGCTGTCGCCATTGCCTTGCCGGTTTCCTCGTGCGAGGCCAGCCGGGCAAAGGGCCGCTGCCCATGCAGCCGTGCAAGCACGTCGGCCACCTCGCCCACGGCGATACATCGGTCTTGGCTCGCTCGAACGCGTGATCGAGCCGCGCCAGCTCGTACCAGCGACCCTGGTAGCGCTGCAGGTCGAACGGCGTGACCGCCGCCACGAGGGGCAGCGGGCTGGTGCTGGCGCAGCCCGCGTGCAGGCCAGTGCCCTCCAGCAGCGCGAGCAGCCCCAGGCGGCCGGACCGGGACCGGCGCTGCAGTGGCGAGGAAAAGACGATTGGGGTGGTGTCCATGGGATGCCCTCCAAGGGCTCAGTGGGTATGGCGCCACTGCGCCACCAGGGACGGCAGCCCCGACAACTGCTGCACGGCGCTGATGCCGTCCAGCGGTTTCTGGTACAGCGCCGTGCATGAGCCGCCCACCCACAGGGCGGTCGTCGCAGGCAGCTGGCCGCGCAGCTCGCGTAGGCTGGCCTGCACCACCGCGGCGTTGTGCACATTGCTGAAGCTCAGGGCCACCACGTGGGCGCGGTGGGCCTGTGCGGCCTGAGCCACGTCCCCCACCGGGGTCTGCGTGCCCAGCGAGACGCAGGTGCAGCCCTCGAGCGTTAGCAGCGCCTCGACCATCAGCAGCCCCAGGCTGTGCAGCTCCTGGGGCAGGGTGGTGAGCAGCACCTTGGGTTCCTGCGGAAGGGGCAGCGGCGCGAGCGAGGCGATGGCATGGCGCATCACGCCGGTGACCACCTCGGTGAACAGGTGTTCCTCGAACACCTCAAAGCGCCCCTGAGCCCATGCGTCACCCACGGCCGTGGTCAGGGGCGCCACCAGGTCCGTGACGAAGGGCGCCAGTCCCATGCGAAGTTGGGCGTGACTGAGCGCGTGCCGCAGGGTCTGGGGGGCGTGTGCACCAATGGCATCGAGCAGTTCCGCGATTGCCGGGGAAGAGGCGCTGTCGCCGGCATTTGTCCTGGACAAAGCCATGGGCGCGGCGGGGACCGCCTGGGCCAGCAGGGCGTGCAGCGCCGCGCTGTCCAGGCCCACCACCTTGCCGGGGCGCAGGCCCGCATCCAGCAGCCGGCGGATGAGCTTGAGCTGCTGCACCTGGGGCGCGGTGTACAGCCGGTCGCCTGCGGCATCGCGCAGCGGCTGTGGAAAACCGTAGCGCCGTTCCCAGACGCGCAGGGTGTCCTTGGCCAAGCCCGTCTCGCGCTCCACGGCGGCAATCGGCAGGCCGGCATCGCCGCCGGAGGCGGTCAGCGTGCTCATGCCGCGGCCTCCGTGCGGCGGGCCGGCGTCAGGGGCGGAAGGGAGCGGTGGGAGGGGGTCATGGACAAAAAGGGAATGTTAGCCCTATTTGTCTAGGACAAAAAAACAGTTTTGTCCAGTACGTTACGGCAAAGAATCAGCGCACGGGGGGCTGCCGCCGGCACCCCGCCGGAGATCGCGTCTGTGCGGTGGCCTCGAGGACCGCATCGCGGAATACGACCAAGCAATCGGCGGAATCGCCCGCACCGACGGCGCTGAGACTGCGCTTAGCCGTCTGGGCCTCGTACCAAGAAGACCACGAAACCGAAGGCACCCAAGCTTGTTTCCGACGAGTTGATTGACCAGTTGCTGGCCCAGGTCGAGAACAAGGACGCCGAGTCGATTCTCGGCGAATCAGGCCTGGCCCTGCTCAAGAAGCGGTTGGCCGAGCGCATGCTGGCCGCCGAACTGACCCACCATCTGGCTGCTGAGGCCAAGGAAGGCAGGAGCCGCAACCACCGCAACGGCACCAGCCCAAAGACCGTCATCACGCCCAATGGCGAACTGGAACTGGACATTCCACGCGACCGGCAGGCCACCTTCGAGCCGCAGCTGGTG
>NZ_AUFE01000091.1 GCF_000426345.1 Cupriavidus phytohabitans
CATCGCGCGGCTAATGCGACTGGGGCGAACCTGCCCCGAGCTCGACGCGCAATTGCTGTTTGAGCCGGATGAATGGCAAGCGGCGTACATTCTCAACAGGAAGGAGCCGCCTGCGATGCCGCCAAGCCTCAATGAAGTGGTTCGTCTAGTCGCTAGACTCGGCGGCTTCCTGGCGCGCAAGGGCGATGGCGAACCAGGGGTCAAGACAATCTGGCAAGGCCTGCAGCGCGTAATGGACTTCGCCGCCGGTATCAAGTACGCCCGGGAAATTGGTCACGAGTGACTTGTGTGTAATGCAATGCATGTAACGGCCAGCGGAATAGTTATTGAATCCAATAGGATTCTGATGATCCATCATCCGTTCTTGCAAATATGGATCCCACCCGGCGGACATATTGAAACCGGCGAGTCAGCTCTGCAAGCAGCCAAGCGAGAGGTTTTCGAAGAGACCGGTCTGCAAACCACCGAGCATCACTGGCACGAGAAAAATATCATCCCCTTCGATATTGATATTCATACAATACCGGAGAACCGCGAAAAACAAGAGCCTGAACACTTTCACTATGATTTCCGCTTTCTTTTGAAACGGAAATTCGGTGAAAATATCTTAAAAGGCGAACATCAATGCCAATGGCTTGATCTTAACGACGCGAGCAAAAACCTGGCGAACCTATCTCTAAATAAAATCAAAGCCAACAACATATTTTAATCGCAAGCGAGCTCGACATGAACCGTCCACTCAGCTTTTTTAAAAAAATAGTTCTCAACAAAGAAACATGCACACCTGACAGACTGATCGTCGTGACGCATCTAGCTCCCGGAAATGAGGATTTTTTACTTGAACTGAATGAAAGAATACCAATCGCAGCAGTCATCCCAAAACCAAACTCCATCGACACGCACACCAGAGACATCGTCAGCAGTCGCATTCAAATACTTAACTGGAATCGAGCAACCATCAAATCACAACCAAATCAATTTACCGAGGAAATCGAAAGCCTTGTCGAAGACGCGTCCTTTGCCATTATTGACACGGGAGGATATTTTTCTCACGTACTCCGACAAATGTGCAATAGATTCGAAGCACAGTTCCTGGGAGTCGTTGAAGATACCGAAAACGGTCATCAAAAATATACAGCCTTGCTTACTGAGGATAATTCCAACTTCCCCTGCCCGATTATTTCTGTCGCACGAAGCAGCCTGAAGGATCCCGAAGATTTTCTGGTTGGCCAGGCTATTATTTTTTCCTCCGAGGCACTACTTCGTGCACGCGGAGAGATTTTAAATTCCAAGAACGCGGTAGTATTTGGCTACGGGAAAATCGGTCGAAGCATTGCCCATCACTTGCGGCAAAAATCCATACAAGTCAGCGTGCTGGATATAAACCCTGGCCGCCAGATCCTTGCGATGGCGCACGGTTTTCATACCGAGACCAAGGCCCACCTACTTACCAATGCCGATATTGTGTATTGCGCCACCGGAAATCATTCGCTAACTCATCTTGACATTCCGATCATCAAGCGAGGGGCATATGTGTTCACAGCGACTTCGGCAGACGACGAAATCGAAGACCACACATCCCTAATGCAGCGCGCATTTCACGACAAAAAATACAATATTTCGCGCATAGACACCAATGGGAGTTATTTTTATATCGCAAATAGCGGAAACTCAGCCAATTTCATGCACGGGGGCATCGTCGGACCTTTCATTAAGCTTATACAAGCGGAACTAATATTTTGCCTGTCTCAATTGAATGGCGCGCCCACCGATAGAATCATTGAACTAAGCGACACCAAGAAGCGCTTTATAGCCGACACCTGGCTGGAACAATTTACGAGCCAGCCCGCATGACCTCAATGACTATCACTCAGGCAACCATATTAATGGCGTTGCTTTCAGCTTTGGCAAGAGCTGGCCTGAATGTCATAGACCGACACCAGATAGGCATCAACAACATCTCAATCCGCACCATCAATTTCTGGAACAACGTCATTCCCGGCATCATTCTGACTGCCGCCTCAATAGCCGTTGCTGGCTCAGAATATTTGGCAGCCCTCTTTGACTGGCGCACCATGCTGTTTGCCGCTTTGGCTCAGGGGGTAGCGTATGCTTTCTCGTACGGTTTTCGGAATCTGACCGTAAACCAAGTTACGGTAGCGGCAAAATTCTCCGACCTGGTGATTCCGCTCGGATTATTCCTGACGACCGGCGATTGGAGCTGGCATTCGTACTGGTTCTCCGTCGCAACCACGCTGGTTTGCATCCCGATCCTGTGGGTGGGAAATGCAGCGAGAACCGGCTCGATATTGGTGGTCGGTATGGTTCTATGCGTGGCACTGGTAGCGCAAGCAAGCCTTTCGCCCCTGCTGACAAGCACCCTGGATGACTACGATTCAGGAAAATTTCTGGCCTTTACTACGGCGGTCATTGTTTGGCGGGCACTCTGGAGTTTGGCACCAGCCTTTCATTTGGCACGAAGTCAAGATTTCTGGCACACCCGTTTGCTAGCTAGTCCCGCATTCGTTCTGAGATGCATCCTGACGATTGCCACGCAAGTATCATTTGTCGCGGTGATGACCAGCCCGGCCTCGGCGGTAGCCTGGCCAATCCTGAACTCGACAGGTCTGCTCGCAATGCTCATATCAGCCAGCGTACTGAAAGACCAACAACCGGCCAATGAAAGAATAATAATAGCCTTGATTTTTGTTCTGTCGGTCTTTCGATTTTCGAGTCAGTAGCCCGGATGTCTGCCCAGGTTCAGCGCTACGCTGTCCCGGGCCAAACCGTCATCATCAGCCTGGCCGCTGGGCCGGCGGCGCCAGCAGCAGGCGCCACCAAAACCCGGGCATTGAAGCAATCGCCAGATGCCAAGCCCAGGCGCACAGCCAGGAAAATTCCCTTCACCCCTCGAACACGTGCCGCAGCGCCGGCGGCTCGATATTGCCCGGGTTCAGCTCGAACACGCGCCGCGCCACGCTGGTGGGGCGCACCTGCCCGACGTCGGCATAAAACTGCTGGTACCAGTCGCGCATCTGGTAGATCGGCCCGTCGCCCTCGCACAGCAGCGGATTGTCGATCCGGATCTTGCTGTCCCAGATCGCCACGTCCTCATAGAAGGCGCCGCGGGCCTGGTCCACATAGGCTTGCGCCATGGCGCGGTTCTGCTCGTCGCTCAGCCCGGGGATCTTCTTCACCAGCACGCCGTAGCGCAGCACGAAGCTGTTCAGGTCGATCGGCACATGGCAGTTGAGCAGCACGGAGTGGATCTCCTGGTCGCCCATGCGGCCGCTCATGTCGGTGATGTGGTACGCCGGACCGAAATACGTGGACAACGCCGTCAGCTGCGCATCGCCCGACAGCCTGGCGCTGCGCCCGATCATCAGCTGCGTGGCCTTGTGGTCCTCGAACAGGTTGGCAAAGTAGTCGACCGGCGCGCCGTGGACGGTGCCGAAATGCGCCATGTCGGAGATGTTGTCGACCAGTTCCCGGCAGTTGGTGCGGATCACCATCTCGTCCATGGCCCATTCCGACCACTCCGGCGAGAAGCACGCCTCGATGCGCGGAATCGCCACCTCCGGCGGCGCCTCGCGGCCCTCGGGGTCGTGCCAGATAAACAGCAGCCGGTTCTGCTCGCAGGTCTGCCACGCGCCGACACGCGCCTTGGGCGGCACGCGCTTGCAGTAGGGGATCGACTTGCAGCCGCCGTCGCCGCCCCACTGCCAGCCGTGGAATGGGCATACCAGGTTGTCGCCCTGCACGGTGCCGGTGCTGAGGTCGGCGCCCATGTGCGGACAGAAGCCATCGATCACGCGGATGGCGCCGCTCGAGTCGGCGAACGCCGCCAGGCGCCGGCCGAAGATATCCAGTGTGTGCGGCTTGCCGTCGCGGTAGGCGTCGGCCAGGCCGAGGCAATGCCAGCCGCGCGCGTAGCGGGCCTCAGGCGGGCGTGATTCGATCTTGTAGCCGCTGATGCCGCTGATGCCGCTGATGCCGGTTTGGCTCATGGTGTCTCCTTGAAATCCCGTGGGAACTTCAAGATAAGAGCCTCCGGCCGCTGCCTCATCGTCCCATCGGACTACTGCAGCGCGACCAGGCGCGTCAGCGCCGGATCGTTGCCCGGGCCATGCACGCAGCTGACGCCGGCGGGATCGTAGATCCTGGCCACGCAGCCATTGCAGCTGTCGCAAGCGGAGCGCCGCACCGCGCCGCTGCGCCAGTTGGCGACCAGCGCGGGATCGTGGATCAGGGCGCGTGCCAGCGCGATGCAGTCGAATCCTTCCGCCATCAGCTGCGCGACGTTGTCGAGCGACTTGACGCCGCCGACGTAGGCCAGCGGCATGCGCACCGCCTGCCGCACCACGCGCGACGCCTCGAGGAAATACAGCTCGCGGAAGGCCAGGTCGCGCGGCGTGCTGCGCTCGAGCATGCTGATGCCGAAGCGCGCCAGCGCGGTCGGCGCGGCGGCCTTCATCTGCGCCGTCGGCATCGGGCTGCCGAACAGCACCCATGGGCTTTCCACATTGCGGCCGCCGCTGAGCGTCAGCAGGTCAGCCCCTTCCGCCTCCAGCATGCGCGCGGTCACGGCGGAATCCGCGGGCTGGTTGCCGCCCGGCACGCCGTCGCTGACGCTGAGCTTGCAGCAGACGGCCAGTCCGTCGCCAACCGCATCCTTGACCTGGCGCAGCACCTCGGCCGGGAAGCGGGTGCGGTTCTCCACGCTGCCGCCAAACGCATCGCGCCGCCGGTTGCTCAGCGGCGACAGGAACTGGTTGAGCAGGTAGCCGTGGCCCATGTGGATCTCGACCGCGTCGAAGCCCGCTTCGCGCGCCAGCCTCGCCGCCGCGGCAAACTGGCCGGCGACGCGCGCCATGTCCGCCTCGCGCATCGCGCGCTGGAAATACACGCCGTGCATCATGCCGAAGGCATTGATGCCGGACGACGCGCTGCCCGACGCACGGCTGCCGCCGTGGCGCATGGTTGTAAATGAACCCGCATGCGTGATCTGCAGGCAGGCCGCCGCGCCTTCGCGATGCACGGCGTCGGTCAGCACGCGCAGGTGCGGCACTTGCTCGGGCCGCATGCTGATCTGGTGCGCGAAGGTCAGTCCGTCGTCGGCCACGGCCGCGTAGGCCACCGTGGTCATGCCCACGCCGCCGGCGGCGAGATTACGATGGTGCCGGACCAGCGCCTGCGTCGGCAGGCCGTGCGGCGTCATGCCCTCGTTGGCACCCGCCTTGATGAAGCGGTTGCGCAGCGTGAGCGGGCCGAGGCGCAGCGGCGTGAATGCTGGCGCTGCGGATACCTGGCTATCTTGCATGCTGTTTCTCCGATTTCATCCGTGGCGTTCAGGCCGCATCGGATTTGAGGGCATGGGCCGGCGGCGGCAGGTCGCTGCCTGCCGCAACGCCTGCCGCCACGCGGGCGCGCTCCTCTTCCTCGACACCCAGCCACGCGGCCAGCGCCGGCAGCAGCGACACCGCGCCGAACAGGTTCACCAGGAACATGAAGGCCAGCAGGATCCCCATGTAGGCCTGGAACTTGAGCGCGGCAAAGGCCCAGGTGCCAACGCCGATGCACATCGTCAGCGCCGTGAACAGCGCCGCCGAGCCGCGCTGGCGCATCGCCTCGGCGAAGGCCTGCGGCAACGCCTGCCCTTCCTCGCGGATCTGGTGCTGGATGCGCTCGTACAGGTAGATGCCATAGTCCACGCCAACACCAACGCCCAGCGTGATGACCGGCAGCGTCGACACCTTCAGCCCGATGCCGAGGCGTGCCATCAGCGCATTGCACAGCACCGACACCAGCGTCAGCGGCACGATGATGCACAGCACCGCGCGCCACGAGCGGAACGTCAGCAGGCACAGCAGCGTGATCGCGCCGAAGATCGCCAGCAGCATCGCCACCTCGGCCTCTTCCACGGCCTCGTTGGTGGCGGCCATCACGCCGATATTGCCGCCCGCCAGCCGGAACGCGACATTGGGCGTCTTGTCGGCAGCAGTAAAGCTACGGATTTCACGGATGATATGGGCAATGGTCGCGCCCTCGTGGTTGGCGGTGTAGATCAGGACCTGGATTGCCTGGCAATTGGACGTGTTCATGCCGTTGTCGGGGTCGTAGGCCTTGGCGCCCTGGCCCAGGCCTTCGCTGCTGCGCGGCAGCGCCTCCCAGCGCGGGTTGCCCTCGTTGTAGGCGCCGATCACCACCTTGGCCAGCGACGACACGCTCACCACCGACTGCACGCCCGACACGCCGCGCATATGCATCTCGAAGCGCTCCACCGCGCTCATTACCGGGTAGTGCAGGCAGCCGTCGTCGAAGCCGGTCGGCTCCACCACCACGGTCAACGCATCCGAGCCGATGTTGTACTGGCTCACGATGCTGGCGCTGTCGCGGTTGTAGCGCGAATCCGCGCGCAGTTCCGGCGCGCCGCTGCCGACATCGCCGATCTTCAGGCCGCGCGACTCGATTGCGCCCGCCGCCAGCAGGGCGAGCGCGGCGACGAAGACGCCGAGCGCCGGCGCCGGACGCGCCAGCGCGCCGAACTTGTGCCACAGCCCCCCGCCACCCTGCGCGCGCCGCGCCTGCGACCGTGCCAGCGCCGACGGCTCCAGCCGCGTGTACGACAGCAGGATCGGCAGGAACACCTTGTTGGTCACGATCATCAGCAGCACGCCCAGGCAGGCGGTGATGCCAAGCTCGCGCACGATATCGATCTCGATGCGCATGATGACCATGAAGCCGAGCGCATTGGTCAGCAGCGCCACCGTGCCGGGGATGAACAGCTTGCGGAAGGCCGCGCTGGCGCTGTCGAGCGGGCTGTGCCCCTGCACCACCTCCTGCTTCCAGGCATTGGTCATCTGCACCGCGTGCGAGACCCCGATCGAGAAGATCAGGAACGGCACCAGGATCGACATCGGGTCGATGCCATAGCCCAGCAGCGGCAGCAGCCCCAGCAGCCAGCCCACCGGCAGCAGCGCCACCACCAGCGCCAGCACGGTGATGCGCAGCGAGCGCGTGTACAGCCACAGCAGCAGCGCCGTGACGGCAAACGCCAGCGCGAAGAAGCCCATCACGCCAGCGATGCCCTCCTCGACGTCGCCCACCAGCTTGGCAAAGCCGACGATATTGACTTCGACGTCCTGGCCGCTGAATTGCGCGCGGATCTTCTCCAGCTGGCGCGCGACGGAGCCGTAGTCGATGGTCTTGCCGGTGGCCGGATCGGTCTCGCGCAACTCCGCGCGGATCAGCGCCGACTTGAGGTCGTTGCTGACCAGCCGCCCGATCTGCCCGGAGCTCGCCACGTTGCGCCGCACCTTGTCGAGTTCCGCCGGCGTGCCGGAGAACCGCCCCGGCACCACTACGTCGCCGCGGAAGCCTGCCTCGGTCACCTCGGTGTAGCGCACGTTGGGCGTAAACAGCGAGAACACGCGCGAGCGGTCCACGCCGGGGATGAAGAACACTTCATCGGTGGCGTGGCGCAGCTTGTCCATGAAGGCGGCGTTGTAGATGTCGCCGTCGCCCTTCCAGCGCAGGCTAACCAGCACCGTATTGGCACCGGAGAAGGTACTCGCGTACTTGGTGAACACCTGCATGTAAGGGTGCTGCAGCGGGATCATCTTGTTGAAGCCGGGATCGAGCCGCAGACGCGTGGCCGAGAAGCCCAGCGCCACGGTCACGGCCAGGCACAGCAACAACAGCAGGCGGCGCCGGTGCATCAGCACGCCGGCGCAGGCATCGACGAAGCGGCCCAGGCGGCCGGAGGATTGGGGGCGGGTCATGATCGTTCTCGCGTTCGGTCAGGCGGGGGTTCAGCCAGGGTTCAGCCGAGGTTCAGCGATTTGCGGCGAGCGTCGCGCCGGCAAGGCCGCCGCTGCCGCCCAGCGCCAGCGTGTCCTTGCCGGCTGGCACCAGCGCGGCCAGCGTCTGCGGGCTGCCGGCGGGCAACGGCGCGAAGTGGCGCCCGCCATCGGCGGAGATCACCAGCGTGCCGCCCTGCCCGGCCAGCACGATTCGGCCATCGGGCAACTCGGCGCCGCCGAAGAACGAGGTCCGCAGGCCGGTCTCCGCGGCCTGCCAGGTGGTGCCGAAGTCGTCGCTGCGCACGACATTGCCGCGCATGCCGAAGGCCAGCCAGGCGCCGTCGCGCAGCGGCAGCACGCCGTACAGCGAGCCCTCGTACGGAGTCTTGACCGGCTCCCAGCGGTCGCCGCCGTCGGCCGAGCGCAGCACCAGCCCCGCTTCGCCGGCCAGCATCAGGCGTCCCTGCCCGTCGCCGGCGATGGCGTTGAGATGGCGGTCCTGCATGGCCTTGTCGGCAGCCTCTTGCCAATGCCTGCCCTGGTCGCGGGAGACCAGGAAACGGCCGAAGCTGCCCACGGCGAACCACGGCCCGTTGCGCTGCGCCAGGGCACCCAGCAAGGGGTCGGACGATTGCGCGTCGAAGGCAACCTGCTGCCAGTGTGTGCCGCCATCCTCCGTGCGCAGGATCAGGCCGCTGTGGCCCACCGCGATGCCATGGCGGCTGTCGGCGAAGGCCACCTGCGTCAGCGTGGCGCCCTGGGGCTTGTCCACGGCGGCCACGCGCCAGTCGCGTCCCTGGTCATCGCTGAACAGGATCCTGCCGCGCTCGCCCACGGCCACCAGGCGTTCGCCGGCGCGGGCGATGCCGTTGATCTGCAGGCCGTCCGGGCGCAGTGCGGTGGCCGGGAACGGCGGCAGCGGGCGCGGTGCAAAGGCCCAGACCGCGGTGGCCAGCACCGCCAGCGACATGGCGAGGCCGATCAGTCGTTTCATGATGTCTCCTCCGTGTGGAGTGGTGGCAGGCGGCCTCGTGGCGGGCTCTACTTGCCGGGATTGCTCTCGGTAGCGAAGTGTTTTCTCCCCGCCCCCACTGGCGTGGGAGAGGGGAGAAAGCTAGCGGCAATGCTTCCTACGGCAGGACGTCAAACAGCGCCGCCGCCCCCATGCCGCCACCAATGCACATCGTCACCACCGCCTGCTGCACGCCACGGCGCCGGCCTTCGATCAACGCGTGCGCAGTCATGCGCGCGCCCGACATGCCGAAAGGATGCCCGACCGAGATCGCGCCACCATTCACGTTCAGCCGTGCATCGGGGATACCCAGCTTCTGCTGGCAGTACAGCACCTGCGAGGCGAATGCCTCGTTCAGCTCCCACAGGCCAACGTCCGCCACCGTCATGCCGTAGCGCGCCAGCAGCTTCGGCACCGCGAACACCGGGCCGATGCCCATCTCGTCCGGCGCACAGCCGGCGACCGCCATGCCGCGATAGCGCCCCAGCAGGCGCAAGCCACGGCGGCGCGCCTCATCCGCGCTCATCAGCAGCACTGCGGCGGCGCCGTCCGACAGTTGCGAGGCATTGCCGGCGGTGATGTGCTCGCCCTCGGCCACCGCCTGCCCGCCGCTCCAGACGGGCTTGAGGGCCGCCAGGCTTGCGGCCGTGGTATCGCGCCGGTTGCACTCGTCCTGTGCCAGCGTCACGGTCTCGTGACCGGTCAGTGCGCCGGCCTTGTCGAACAGCGCTCGGCGCGTTTCCAGCGGCACGATCTCGTCGTCGAAGGCGCCGCGCCGCTGCGCCTCGGCGGTGCGCTGCTGGCTGCGCCAGGCATAGGCATCCTGCTCGGCGCGGCTGATGCCGTAGCGGCGCGCCACCACCTCGGCAGTCTCGATCATCGCCATGTACGCCGCCGGCTGCCGCGCCAGCACCGCTTCGGACTGGGCGCGGAAGCCGTTCTTGTGCTTGTTTTGCGTCAGCGAGATCGATTCAACGCCGCCGGCGACGATGATGTCGGCCTCGCCGCACTGGATCGCGCGGGCACCGGCTGCGATCGTCATCAGGCCCGAGCCGCACATGCGGTCCATGGTCATGCCAGGCACGCTGTCCGGCAGGCCGGCCGCCACCGCGCACAGGCGGCCCAGGTTGTAGCCCTGGGTGCCCTGCTGCGCGGCCGCGCCGATCAGCACGTCGTCCACTTCGGCCGGGTCCACCCCCGCGCGCTCGACCACCGCGCGCACCACGTGGCCGCCCAGCACCGGGGCTTCGGTATCGTTGAAGGCACCGCAGGCCTTGCCGATTGGGGTGCGCGCGACGGCGACAATGACTGCTTCATTCATGCTCGGTTCCCTGTTTTCAGAAGTAGTAGCGGCTGATCGTCTCGGCCACGCAGGCGGGCTTGCCCTCGCCCTCGATCTCCACCGTCATGCGCACCACCGACTGCACGCCGCCTGGCAGCGTTTCGGTCCGCACCAGTTCGCCCACGCCGCGCACGCGCGCACCGACGCGCACCGGCGCCGGGAAGCGGACTTTGTCGCAGCCGTAGTTGACGCCCCACTTCATGCCTTCGACGGAAACCAGCTCGGGCAGGAACTGGTTGACCAGCGCGAGGGTCAGGTAGCCGTGGGCGATGCAGGCGCCGTAGGGGCCCTGGGCGGCGCGTTCGGGATCGACGTGGAGCCACTGGTGGTCGCCGGTGGCATTGGCGAACTGGTTGACCTGGTCCTGGGTGATGCGGGTCCAGGGACTTTCACCGAGGGACTGGCCGACGGCGGCGTGGATGTCTTCGGCGGAGCGAAAGATTCTTGGCATGTGTGTTTCCAGCTTTGTTTCGAATACCAACGTGCTTCCTGGTCAGAACAGGTTCCAGGTTCTCGTGGCGAACGCACATCACCGCGACGCACGCAGCCAGCGCCCTGCGTGAAAGCTCCCCTCTCCCACAACGTGGGAGAGGGGAGCAAACCCTTAGCGGACGAACCGCGACCAGCCGAAAGAGACGCTCACGCCCGCTGGCTGCTCACCGGCAACACCTCCCCCGTCATATACGAGGCATAGTCGCTCGCCAAAAACACCATCACGTTGGCCACTTCCCACACCTCCGCCGCACGCCCGAACGCCTCGCGCTCGCTGAGCTGGCGCAGCAGATCCGCCGGTGCCGACTTCTTCAGGAAGTCGTGCAGCGCGATGCTGGGCGCCACCGCATTGATGCGCACGCCAAACTCCGCGGCCTCCATCGCGCTGCAGCGCGTCAGCGCCATCACCCCGGCCTTGGCCGCGGCGTAGTGCGACTGCTCCTTCTGCGCCCGCCAGCCGAGCACCGACGCGTTGTTGACGATGGCGCCGCGCCGGCGCGCCTGCATGTGCGGCAGCATCGCGCGCGTCATGCGGAAGGTGCCGGTGAGGGAAATATCGATCACGCGCGACCACTCGGCATCGTCCATATCAACTAGGCGGCGCGAGCCGCCCAGGCCGGCGTTGTTGATCAGCACGTCGGTACCGCCGAGTGCTTCTTCGGCGGCGGCCACGAGTGCGCGTACCTGCGCTTCGTCTGACACATCGCACAGCTGGCCGTGGATGGCCTGCAGCCCGGTTTCCGCGCGCAGGCGTTCGACGGCTTCTTCCAGGCGCTTCGGATGGATGTCGGAAATCATCAGCGCGCGGCAGCCCTCCTCCGCGCAGCGGCGCGCGGCGGCGAAGCCGATGCCGGCGCCCGCCGCGGCGGTGATCAGGACGCTCTTGCCCGCGAGCAGCTGGTGGCCGGGCACATAGGCCGGGACAGCGGGAGTTGCGGGAAATTCGGGCGCTTCGGTATTCAGGGTCATGACTGTCCTCGGGCTTCGCGCGGCATGCCCAGCCCGCGTTCGGCGATGATGTTGAGCTGGATTTCGTTGGTGCCGGCGTAGATGGTGTCGGCGCGCGAGAACAGCGCCATCTGCTGCAGCCGGGTGCGGCGCACATCGCCCCCCTCGCCCCCCTCGCCGGCATCGAGCACATTGGCCAGCGGGCCCAGCACGTCCAGCGCCAGCTGGCCCAGGTCACGGTGCCAGTTGGACCAGTAGTACTTGTAGATCAGCGCCTCGCGCTGCAGCGCGAGATCGGCATCCCGGCCATCCTGTCCCGCCTGCGCCGCACCGGCCAGCATGCGCAGCGCATTGGCGCGCATCACGCGCAGCCCGGCCCACGCGCGCGCGATGCGCTGGCGCACCAGCGCGTCGCGGCTGCTGCCGTTGTCGCGCGCGGCCTGCGCCACCCATTCCAGCTCATGCGTGAACTGCATCTGCTGGCCGAGCGTGGAGATGCCGCGCTCGAACCCGAGCAGCGCCATGGCGATGCGCCAGCCGTCGCCGGGCTCGCCCAGCACGTCGGCGGCCGCGGCGCGCGCGCCGTCGAAGAAGACCTCGTTGAACTCCGCGCCGCCGCCCATCTGGCGGATCGGGCGGATCTCGATGCCGGGCTGGTCCAGCGGCAGCATCAGGAAGATCAGGCCCTTGCTGCCGCGCGAGCCGGGCTCGCAGCGCGCCAGCACAAAGATCCAGTCGGAATCGTGCGCGAGCGAGGTCCACACCTTCTGGCCGCTGACCAGCCAGTCGCCGCTGGCGGCGTCGCGTACCGCGCGCGTGCGCACATTGGCCAGGTCCGAGCCCGCGCCGGGCTCCGAATAGCCCTGACACCAGAACGTGGTGCCGTTGCGGATGCCGGGCAGCAGGCGCGCCTTCTGGTCTTCGGTGCCGAACGCGATCAGGGTCGGGCCGATCAGGCCTTCGCCGATATGGCCCATGCGGCCCGGGCCGCCGGCGCGCGCGTATTCCTCGTGGAAGATCACCTGCTGCATCACGGGCAGCTCGCGGCCGCCATGCGCACGCGGCCAGCCCAGCCCGGTCCAGCCGCCCTCGGCCAGGCGCCGTTCCCACGCCTTGCGCAGCTCGGGAAAGGCTTCTTCGTCGCCGGGGCCGCCACGGTGCTTCAGGCAGGCAAACTCGCCGGCCAGGTTCTCGGCCAGCCACTGCGCCACCTCGGCGCGGAATGCCGACTCTTCATTCGCTTTCATGCTGTCCTCCATGCCTGCGGGCCGTTGGCGGCGATGTAGGCAAGCGCGGCGCCGGCCCCGCCCAGCCACTGGCTGGCGGCCTGCGCGCGCTTGAAATAGAGCTGCGGGTCGTATTCCCAGGTAAAGCCGACCCCGCCATGCAGCTGGATCGCCTCCTGCGCGCTGAAGCGCAGCGCGTCATCGGCCGCGACGGACGCGGCGGCGATTTCAAGGCGCGCATCGGACATGGCGGCCGCCTCCCAGGCCTGCGCCGCGCCATACACCGCCGAGCGCGCGGCCTCGACCAGCACCATCATCTGCGCGCAGCGGTGCTTGACCGCCTGGAACGAAGCGATGGCGCGGCCGAACTGGATGCGTTCCGACGCATAGGCAACGGTCAGGTCCAGGCATTGCTGGGCCGCGCCGAGCTGCTCGGCAGCCAGCATCAGCTTGCCGTGCCACCAGGCACGGGCCATGCCCTGCGCCGCGTTGTCCCCGCGTGCCAGGCAGGCACTTGCCGGAACGACCAGGCCGTCCAGCCGCAACGAAGCCAGTGGCCGCGTGCGGTCGAGCGTGTCCAGCGGCGCCAGCACAAACCGCGCATCCTGCGCCGGCGCTGCGGGCTCCAGCAGGAACAGCGCGGGCGAGCCGCTCACATCACCCGCGAGCCGCGCCGGCACCAGCAACCAGTCGGCGCCAGCAACCAGTCGGCGCCAGCGGCATCGGCCACCTGTGCGGCGCTGCCGCGCAGCACGAAGCCGTCCGCGCTTGCCTGCGCAGTGATCGCGACGCCGTCGTAGTGCCAGCCGCCATCGTCCGGCAGCACCACCGCGGCGCGACGCTCGCCAGCGGCCACACGTTCCAGCCACTGCGCACCATGGCCGGCGCAGCCCTGCAGCCACGGCGCCGCCACGCAGGCCGTCGACCAGAACGGCACGCAGGCCAGGCGCTGGCCCAGTTGCTCCTGCAGCAGCGCCAGCCCCGGTGCGCCCAGGCCTGCGCCGCCCACCGCTTCGGGCAGCGCGATGCCGCACCACCCAAGCTCGCCCGCGATCGCTTGCCACAGCGCGTCGTCGTGCGCCGGACCCGCCTGGGTCGCGCGCCGCACCGCCGCCGAGTCGCTGTGCGCGGCGAGGTAGTCGCGCGCGCTGTCGCGGACCATCAGGTGTTCGACGCCGAATCCGGCTGAATTGGTAAAGTCCATGGCCGTGCCGCTCAGCTGCCGTAGACCGGCTGGGGCGGCTGCGACTGCGCCAGCAGTCCGGCCACTGCGGCGCCCAGTTCGGCCGGCTGCCAGCGCCCGCCCTTGTCGGCTTTCGGCCCGGTGCGCCAGCCGTCGGCCACGGACACCATGCCGCCGGCCGCCTCGAACATGCGCCCGTTGACCTGCGCGGAATCCGCGCTGCCCAGCCACACCACCAGCGGCGCGACGTTGGCCGGGTCGTAGTAGTCGAAGCCGCCTTCCGGGGCCTTCATCATGTCGGCAAAGACCTGCTCGGTCATGCCGGTGCGAGCGGCCGGCGCCAGCGCGTTGGCGGTGATGCCGTAGCGGCCCAGTTCGGCGGCCTGCACCAGCGTCAGTGCGGCAATGCCGGCCTTGGCGGCGGCGTAGTTGGACTGCCCGACCGAGCCCTGCAGGCCCGCGCCGGAGCTGGTGTTGATGATGCGCGCGTCGACAGCGCGGCCGGCCTTGGCGGCATCACGCCACCGCCTGGCGAGCAGGTTGGCCAGGCAGAAGTGGCCGCGCAGGTGCACGCGCATGACATCGTCCCAGTCCGCCTCGGTCAGGCTGACGAACATGCGGTCGCGACAGATGCCGGCGTTGTTGACCAGCACATGCACCTCGCCGAAGGCCGCGACCGCGGCATCGACGATGCGCTGCGCGGTGGCAAGCTGCGTGATGTCGTCATCGCTGGCCAGGGCGCTGCCGCCAGCGGCACGGATCTCCGCGCAGACCGCCTCGGCGGCCTCGCGCCGGATGTCGTTGACGACCACGTTGGCGCTCTCGGCGCCGAAGGCCAGCGCATAGGCGCGGCCCAGCCCGCCGCCGGCGCCGGTGATGATGACGGTGCGTGCGTCGCAGATTCCCATGGCGCTCTCCTTAGGGTCTATTCGCACGTGAAACGTGCGCGCGTTGGCCCGAGCCGGGGCCAGATACGCGAAGGGCGTCGCCGCAAAGGGTCATTCCCTTTGCAAGGCGCCCGACAAAGTAGATGGCCCCGGCTCGGGCCAACCCAAAGGGGAAGGGGGATTCGCGGCGCATTGCGTCGTTGCTGGCCGCTTGCTTGGAATCACCAAGCGGCGCGGCCAGCGCCTAGCACTGCGCCGCGACTCCCCCTTGCGCGCGTACGTTTCACGTGCGAATAGACCCTAGATTCCTTGACTGAATTGATTGCGTAGTGATTGAGTCAAGTTTTTCTACGCGGCGATTTTGACCTGATCGCACCATGTGTTGACGGCCTGC
>NZ_AUFE01000092.1 GCF_000426345.1 Cupriavidus phytohabitans
GCCAGCTTCAGGATCTCGTTGGCTCGACGTAATTCCTTGACTTCACGCTCCAGCGCCTTGACGCGTTCTCGTTCTGACGTCGTTACGCCGTCGCGTTCACCGCTATCAATTTGGTCACGCTTGACCCATTTCAACAATGTATGGGCCGAGCACCCAATCTTTGGGGCAATGGCCTGGACCGCCGCCCATAGCGACGGATGCTCGCCGAGCTGTTCTCGCACCAGGCGAACAGCCCGCTCTTGGACTTCGGGGGAATGCTTGTTCTGCTTGTTCATGGCTCCATTCTCTCAAGACTTGGAGCCTCCTCAAAACCCGGGGCGATTCACACCCTATAAAACTAGGACGCTGTTTCTCGGTCGCTTACGGTTCATTGACACGGTTTGACTCATTGCTGTGGATCTTCCGATAATTTGCTATCTGGCTGACTGTGCTCGGTCAGCCAGCCGGGTTCAACCAAATGCGCGGGCGATATTCCGAGTGCTTCAAGATTCGCACGAACCTTACGGATGGATGCCCGCATCCGATGTGGGACTGGCACTGACACCACGGCGGCCCATGCAGCTGCTATAAGCTCAGGACGCTGAAGACATGCCTCCTTGGCTTCCTCAATGCCACCCCACATGGACTGTCTGGTTTGTCGCAACACTTGCCGAAGGAAAAGCAGGCAGTTCCGTGCCACTACTGCCTTGGTGTCGTCGGGCTCGTTGGCGACGGATCTAAGGCCCGTCAAAAAGCTGTTGGTAAATACTTTATCGTTGTACAGGGGTGAATCCTTGCGCTCAACAAGCCAAGCGCCAAGGTCGTCATCGCCACTGGCAAATGCGGCCAGCCCCTCTGGGATTCTGAATGAATCAGTAAACCGCGCCGCAATGGCCGGGATCAGCAGTTGACGAACTACCGTCCGCCACTCCGTCACCAATCGATCATCCTCGGCATCTGCGCCGCGATCGCGATTCCAGAACGGATCAGTGGCTGCAAACAGTCCCCACGGATCCTGACAGGCTGAAACGGCGCAAGCGGCCAAAGCTTTTTCCCGTTGACGAAGAGCAGCCTCTTCGCTCGTCCTATTCCAACCAATCCACTTCCGAACAATTCCGAACAGTTCCGACACTGCAATGAGTTCGGACCTCGCTGCACAGATCGCCGCCCCTTTTTCGCGCCACAAATGTTCCAACGTGCTCAGAGATAGGCGGGCTACCTCGATCGCACGCGTAAACTCGATTGACGTAGCCGCATCGGCTACCGTGGCAATTGCTCGTTCGTATGAAGTCAACGCCGTTTTCATGACGGCAGCCGCTGCTTCAGTTTCTGAGACTCCTGCCGCGGTCGCTCCTCGCATTACCAACGATTCGAGGAATGCCGTGTCTCCCGTACCAGCGTACGCAGCGCGAAATTGCACAAACTCTTGCAGGGTGATAGCCGGCTCTTGATATACCAAGCCCGACCAGTATGCCACTTGATCTGATGGCGTAAATTGCCAATGCTCTAGCAGCTGGAAAGTCGCCCTTACGATTCGTTCCTGGTCTGGTAACGACATGCCATCAAGCATGTCGATGATTGTCTGGCGTGTGGCGTCCTCTCGTTCCTGCCGCTGGTCCTTATCACCCAGCCACAGGAGCCAATCCTCCCGCTCGTCGACCGAGCATGTTGCTACGAGCCAGTCAGACAAGCGGGTGCTTCCTTCTTTGACCAACAGATACAGCAGCAATCCAAGCCAGTCGATCTCCTCGGCCGTATGCCGGCTTAAAGCAGGCTGAAGGGCACCGAGCATTCTGGCAACCAATTTGACGCGCCGCGGTTGCCGCGGCAGCACGGTTGCGATCGAGTCCAGCACGGCCGAAGGCAAGCTGTCGCAGCATTCACGCATCACAGAGGATGCGAAACGCTTGCGGGTCCGATCGTCGGGTTCCGGTACAAAAAAAGGAACATCAACTACCTTATCCAGGAAACCTTGCGCGTCCTCGCCGAAGGCGTTGGAGTAATCGCCTAACGCTGTCGCTATCGCACGGCGATCCATTGCCACAACAAAGGCTATACCCGGCCAATCCAGAATCTCGCGCAGTGCCAGCAGTGTTTTGGGAATAATCTTTGGGTCGGCTCGATCGAGGTCATCGATGAAAACCACAACGCGGCGCCGAACCAAAAGTTGTCGAACGGCATCCACATCCGAGCGATCGGGCTTGGCCCAGGACGTGGCGGCACTTGCCATCCGGCCTAGCGCGTCGGCGGCCGTTTTCGTAATGACCGACGGGACTGGCGTGAATTCGACTGCTGCAGTCTTCATGCCTGGCCACAGAAAACCGAAGGGCCGTTTCACCCATCGGATAGCCTTCTTGGCGCGCTGCCGCAGAGGCGGACTATAACCTTCTTCCTTGAGCTTGCTCGCAAATGCCTCGTAGAGGCTTGCGATGACGTGGTTGCCAGCAGACCACGCTGAGAAGTTCAACACGCAGGTTCCATCCTGCTCCTCGATCTCCTTTAGCAAGTTGAGAATACTTGTCTTTCCGCTACCCCAGGCGCCGTAGAGTGCCAGTCTTGTCGACCAGGACGATGGCGCCGTGGCGAGAACGCGATGCATGGCATGGGCGACACGATATCCACCCAACAAATCGTCCTCTCGATTTTTTATCGGAGCATCATGCCCCTCCCCTCCACGGCTCGCGTGATCCATGCTTTGGCTTTCTCTGGGCAGAGGTCATGGCCCGACGAGTAGACGTCGAACGGCCAAAAAAAAACCCCCCAACATTGGGAGGCTTCAGTACTGAGAAGAGGCGATCAGCCTAGCGCGACCACCCGACGGCGCGGGCCAGCCAGAACGGTACCGACGTGGCGCGGCTCGACCAATTTGGCCCGGGCCGTGGCGGCAGGACGCGTCACCTCAGCAAAGGCTTCCAAGCGTGCCCGCACCTCTTCGATGTCGGTCGAAGCGGTGGATACAAACACTCGAGCCGGTACATTACGCTTTGCGACTTTCACGTCACTCTCCTTTGTTCCGCCAGCCTCCGAGCGCGCTCAATATCGGCTTGTAAGTTGGCTTCCAACCTTGCAATTTTACCTTTTTTTCGGACAACGTGACGAAAGCCAAGTTTCCTATAGTGTTGCACCAATTGAGGAATCGGATTTTGCACTGACGCGTATGTGCATCCGAAAGCGGCTGCACAGAATTCGAGGTAACGAGTGGCAATCGCCGCGAAGCTGATACCAACCGTGGGATTCTTGCTGAGAAAGTGGATCGACGCCACCACCCTGTTCCTGCTGATTCGTCCCAGGATCAGCCCAGCCAAGACGGGAGGTCTCGCCTCCAAGTAGACCACCGCAGCCTCGATACGACGAGGACGGCGCCGTTCCTTCTTCAGTTCGACCGCCCAACTCCAGCCTGGCGTCCAAGACTGTTGTTGCCGTCGTACACGGTAGGTCCATTTGTCGGCTGCAACGGCGTCCGCGTCTGATATGGGACGAAACTCAATATCGAAACCGAACTCCGTCGCGACGGCGGCACCGGCAGACAGGTTCACCGCATGTCGCAAACGCCGGTATTTGGCTTCCGCCTGAGCCATTCCTTGATCGACGGTCATCGGGAGAGAGAAATCTAAGGTCAGGCTAGATCATATCATGGCTCAAGCGCCACTTTCGCGGGAAACCGCAACATTTCCCACTGCATGATAACCGTACTTATCATGTACTGTGAAAATAAGGTACGCATACCTTACCTATCCGACTGCACTTCCCGCTAGAATGTGACGAATTCGCGCCAAGGCCGCGCCAGCATTGGATTGGCGAGGATACGCCGGTGCCGTCTCTTATGACCAAGACACCCAAACTCGCCCGACCTCGCGCCCATGCTGTTGCGCTCCGGGAGCTCAAGCGTGAAACCATCCTCGCTGCGGCAGCAGAGTGCGCAAGACGTCAGGCCGCCGGTACGCCGGACACCTACGATGTTTGGATCGGTAAGAGGCCGTACTCGTTTTGGATGCTCTACCGCGCTGCAATGAAGCTGACTGGAGGGGTGGTGCGAAGGACGCGAGGGCGGCTTCTAGGAAATCAGCGTGAGCATGACCGGGTCCGTGATTTGGGCTTCGACGTCCTGCCCCGCGGGATTCCACCGATCTCCGCAGCCGGGGGCGCACCCGACACACCTACGCCCGAGCTGATCACCGTTGCTGCGCTGAGGGAGGCCGCTGTATTGCTGGAGCGAGCTCCCGAGTTTCGCGATCGTCGGGTGGGTCGGACGGTCGACCTCTGGGTCGAAGGCAATGGCCCATATCCGGTTAAGGCGATGTGTCTGCTCGCCTGGCACAGCCTTGGACTCGGTTGGCACGAGAATTGGACGAAGGGAGGGCCAGCCAGCCGTACCGACGCGCATCTTCAACTCCTCCCGGGGATCGAGATCTTGACGAAGGGCGAAGCGCCGGACTCCGATGGAGGCCGGGCGCGCGCAATCCTCGACGATCTGCAGGAAATCGAGAAAAGCCAGGTCAGCGAGACAACCCGCAAGCAACTGGTCGACGCGCGCCTGGGGCAGGGCCGCTATCGGCGCGAACTGGAAGAGCATTGGGGTGCGGCATGCGCGGTGACTGGAGTCATCCAGCGCGAGGCGCTGCGCGCCAGTCATATCGTCCCGTGGAAGGGCAGCGACAACACAACCCGCCTGGATCCGCACAATGGGCTGCTCCTGGTGGCGACGCTCGACTGTCTGTTCGACACGTGGCTAATCAGCTTTGCCCCCGACGGCAAGCTACTGGTCGGCCCTATTCCTCTGGACGAACAGCGAAAGCTGGGCCTGGACCCGACGATGCGCCTGCGCTCCGACGGCAAACTCCACTTGACCACCAAGCGCCTGGCGTTCCTCGAGCGCCATCGCCGCAAATTCCTCGAGCTCCATGGCCGGAAGAATCGGTGCGCCAATGCATGACACCAGTCCGCACACGGCACCAGTCGCCGACAGCGTACTCGTCCCCAAGCTCCGCGGGCGCTGCATCGCGGCCACTTCGGCTTCCTGCGCGCCATCATCCAGGGCTGGCACGGCCGCCCAACGTGGGAACGTTACTTGGCCGAAGAGGGCGAGATCGAGGCTGACGCCGAACTCGTGGCCCGCCTGCCGCCTGCCGCCGACGATGGTGGAACGGATGGTGAGGATCCGGCCGCGCGGGCCTTCGCCTTGCATCCGAAGGTGCGCCGGGTCACGGCATGGCTGCGCGACGAGTTGTCTGCGGCTGCCAGCCGTGCCCAGCGACCTGGCATGGCGCGGCGCCTGCGGCTGGATATGAAGGGCTTCCGTCATATCGGTCGGCCCGGCCTTGGGCTGCCGTCGCTGGAGGAGTTTGCCGCCGAGGCTGGCCTGGATGGCTTAAGCGAGTCCGAGCAGCTCGCCGCGTACCAGGAGCACTATGGCGATGCCATCAAGCGGGAATCCAAACGCGCCGCGATGATGCGCCGCCAGCTCGAGGCCATCGACTGGCTGGAGGAGAAGTACGTCCAACCCGTATTGGCTGGCGACGCCTGCCGCGCATGGCTGGCCGAGCCGCTCGCCGCCCGCCTGAAGGCCGCCGGCGTCGGCACGCTGGCTGATCTCGTTGACCGCATCAACGGCCTCGGCACCGGCTGGTCACGCGGCATTACGGCGATCGGTGCCGGCAAAGCGCGCGTGGTCGAGGCCTTCCTGAAGACCCACGCCGAGTCGCTAGGCCGCACGATCGGTGGCCACGTTGCCGTGCCGCGGCGCCAGCGCTACGCGCACGACCTGGCCCGCGTTGTCCCGCGTGGCACGACCGAAGCCGCGCTGGTGCCGCTCGACAAGCTGGTGATGCCGGCCGAGCTGGATGGTCGGGATGGCCGCTACCGCCTGCCGCAGGGGCGCTGCCTGATCAGTGCCCACAACGACTATGAGGCGGTGCTGTCGTGGTTGCGCACCAAGCCAGGCCTGTCGCCCGAGCAGGTCCTGCGACTGCGTGAGCGCCGCAAGGATGTGGCCACCATGCCCGGGCCCCTCGACTGGCTTAACTACCTGTCCAACACCCAGCGCGCCTATCGCAAGGAGGCTGAGCGCTTCCTGCTCTGGGCCTTGCTGGCGCGGCGCAAGCCTTTGTCCTCGATGGACACCGATGACTGCCTGGCGTACTGGGATTTCCTCGCCGCACCGCCAGCGGACTGGAGCGCGCCGCGCTCGCGCGAGCGATGGTCACCGCTGTGGCGCCCGTTCGAGGGGCCACTTAACCCGCGCGCGCAGAGCTACGCCATCAGCGTGCTGGCCAACCTGTATAGTTACTTGAACGTCAAGAATTACCTGGCCGGCAACCCGTGGCAGGGCATCCACGTGCCCCGGCGCGCGAAGCCCGACTTGGACGTGGGGCGCAGCTTAACCGAGGACCAGTGGGCTTTCGTCTGCGGCTGCCTCGACCGGCTGCCGCCCTCCTCCATCAACCAGCGGCTGCAGGTCGCGCTGCCGCTGCTCTACGCGACAGGGCTGCGCCTGTCCGAAGTGGTCGCAGTCACCACCGATGACCTGGAGTGGGTGAGTCTTGCCCGGCTCGGTACCAGCGAGCGGGAGGAAGGCTGGTGGCTGACGGTGCTTGGAAAGGGTAACAAGCTGCGGCGCGTGCCGGTGCCGGACGCCAGCATTGTGGCGCTGGGCCGCTACCTCGAGGCCCGCGGATTTTCGGCGGATCCCGTTGCCAGCCGGGGGGTCGCGCTGCTGGGCCACGCCACCGATCAGGTCGAGCGAGCGCCCTGGGCCAAGCGCGACACCGCCGGCGCCGAGGCCGGGCTGGCAGCGGCGACCCTATACCGCCAGATCAAGCGCTTCTTCCAGGCCTGTGCGGTCGAGTTCGCGCCGCTCGACCCGCGCGGCGCCGGTCGGCTGAGCTCGGCCAGTACGCATTGGATGCGCCATAGTCACATCTCGCACGCGCTCGCCGCCGGCACGCCACTTGAGGCGGTCAAGCAGAACGCTGGACATGCGTCCCTCAATACCACCACCCGTTACGTCACCACCGAGGACGCACGCCGAATGGCGGCGATGAAGCGGTTCTTCCAGGGTAAAGCATGACGCGTGGCATCGCACACCACCGCCGCGCCGGCGATGGTGTGCACACTCCAAGAAAAGCGGAAGCTCTAGCCTTTTTTGTCCGAGGGAGTGCCAAGACCAGTTAGGCGAGCCATGTTGCCCCAGGCCTCCCCACCTTCCCCAACTTCGCTGCGGATGGCATCCAAAAGCGATCCAGAAAATATGGCAGTAGTAGACCGCAGACCCGCCCGTAGTAAGGCTTCTCAGTGCAACGAATGACACGCCGTCAGGGCATTCCTAACTTACTGATAGATAAGCCATTTTCGGTGTAAACCGCCAGAAATTGCAGGGAAAGCACGATGACCCTCATTGAGCGCAGTGCGCCAGTGCCAGCCACAGCACTGGTGGGCGGAAGATGATTCGCCGGCGCCGGCTCGCGAATGTCTCCAAGAACGCTTGGCGATTGCTCTATCTGACTGCGGACAGTCACGAGCGATGGAACCCTGTCTCTCTGGTAAGATCCTTGGGGCTGCCGATAATGGTCTCGGCTGCGCCGACTTCTGCAAACCACTTTCCGCTTTCCAGATTATTCTATCGGGTATGCCCCGCATCGACCCTATACGCAAAAATTACTATAGCGCGGTCGAACGCGCGGATACGGCGTCTGACTACCTGTTCTACTTTGGTGCCGTCCTTTCTGTTGCCACGCTGTTCGTGGATCAGAACACCCATCCGCGACTGTATGACGTCGTACTGATTGCGTTTGCGTTGACCACACTGGCGCTGTTCGTCATTGGCATTGCATCCCGCCTGTACCTTACGCCGCGCGCAGAAGATAAGCGTCGGCAAGATTTTTTCGGCAGCGCGTGGGGCGTTAGCCTGACGCATGAGCAGACCCAGGGGTACTACAACAACGATCAATCGGCCCCGGCCAGACGCATGACAGCGCAAGTGCTTGAAAATAGCCACTTCACCAAATCGATTGCCTTGCGAATGACGCGGATTGAGCGCGTCAGGGTGGGGATCTACGCCACGCTGTGGGTCGCGTGCGTGCTGACTCGGCGCACCGATCTGGGTGTCGTGGTGGCTGCGTCGCAGGCAGTGTTCAGCGAGCAGATCCTGGCCAAGTGGCTTCGAATCGAATGGCTCAGAAGTCGCTGCGAAAAGGTGTATGACGATGTGTTCAAGCTCTTCCAGTCTGGGGCCACCGGACAGACATTCAATGCCATGGCCATGGAAGCCGTCACGGCATACGAAACCGGAAAGGCCAACGCAGCCGTGACGCTTTCGTCGAAGTTATTTGAAAAACTCAATCCCACCCTATCCAGGGAATGGGACGCGATCAAGCAGTCGCTCAAAATTTAACAAGGCACGCGCGCCAGCCCACCCAAGCGGGTACGGACTCTTCCCGGAGATCGCAATACGAAGATCGGCATCAAGGTGACTGCGACGGCTTCGCCGCACGACCCTTCCGCGGCCAGGCACCTCCCTTGTTGTCAGGGCGAGGTTGGCGCGTGGCCAGTATGTCGGCTTTGTCGCAGCCCGTTTTCATCGTCGTCAAGACGTGGTCGCTGAGGCGTGCGCCGCTCCCCTGGATTTTACCGGACAAGCGCAGCGGTTCACCATTTGGGTCGCACCGTCGTTCCAATACGCGCCTCCCTACCGGATGCGCGCACAACGACAGCACGGCTACATGGCCGTGATAGGCTTAGTTTTACCAGCGCCCTTGGGATCCACATAGCCAGGCGCCAAATGCGCATTACTTGCGCCGTAGAGCGCCAGCGGATCCGTCAGCCATAACGCATACTCAAGGCCCTCCAAGCTATGGTCGGGCGAGCAATCGATCGTCCACCGACGCAGCATGTATCCCGCATTCGCCGCGCGCACCCTGACGCGAAGAACGCCGTCATGCATGCCATAGTCCATCATCACGAGCTCGGGCCTTGGGTGTTTGGGATGGGGCACCAACTCCAGTTCAATGATGCGATTCCACTGAACGTCCTGGTCGACCCTTTCCTTAGCCAAGACAGGACTGTCCTGCAACTCGACGGGATTCTCCATCCGGGTCAGGACAAAATCGCGGAATCCATTGCGTCGCCGGTCGTAAGCCCGAACGTGCCAGCGACTGCCATTATTCACAAGCGCGATAGGCACGATTTCCCGCTCGGTACGCCCGCTTTCCACGGACGTATAGGCCAGATGCAAGGCTTTTCCGCGATGGATGGCACGCGTAACTGGGGCAAGTATCGACATCTCGGGCACGGCCAGCGCAACGGGAAACTCACAGCGCACCATCGGCCTCAGTTCTTCACCAAGACCCTCACCGAACCCACGAGAGAGCGCAGTCAGGACCCGCTGAGGTGCATGGTCGAACATCGGTACGAACTGTTCGGTCGGGCGGTAGACCTTGTCGGAATTGTCGAGTTCGAGGTGGTTAGGTGCCAGGTCCCGATATTGGGCGATGTCGCGCGTGGCCGCCGCAGGCCCTGTGCCGAATCGGTCTGCGACGTCTGCACGTCGAAGTTCTCCGAGGAAGTACAGTCTGAAGTCAATGTAGGCAAGCCGCTCGCGCTGGGCTTGAGGTAACCGGTCCAGGAAAGCCTGGTCCCGTACAGGGGCAGAGGTATGCATGCCCCCATGATACGTGATAGCGCGAGGCAAAGTGACGAAGTGCATCGCTTCACATGATCACAATGATCATGTATGATAATCGCCATTGAGTTTGCGGCGGCTTTGATACCCAGCCCGGTTCAGTTCCCGTCAGATAGGCGGACCGACTCATGGAAGAGTCTGAGTCTAATACGTCACCCACGAGGGAACTACCATGATCCGAGAACCCGTTACCTTCCAGCCCCCGCGCCGCGCCTCAACGCGCTCTGCGGCACGCTTCTTTCATTTGGTCGATGCCATTGCTCGGGCACACGAGCCCACCCCCACCCAACTGGGGGCGCTCGAGCGCTCCTACAATAGTACCGGGGATTTCCTCGCGGAATGTCCGGAGTTCCGCGGCCTACTGTTACAGATCCACTCACATGGCTCGCGCCGACTAGGCACGATCGTGCGGCCGAGGATGGCTCCCGCGAAGGCTTCGATATCGATCTGATCGCGCGGCTTGCGCCAGAGGCGCGGCACAAGTATGCAGGCGATCAGGGGCCTGCCCTTCTGCTTGACCACCTGCACGCGGCCCTCTCGCGATATGCGAGCACACATGGCTTGCGATTGCGCCGCTGGGAACGATGTGCCACGCTTGAGTACGCGGAAGGCATGTGTGCTGACATTGCGCCGGTCATCGACGCCCCGCTGCTGTCCGGCCCCTTCGCGAATTCGCACGGCCTGATTCCCGACCGCGAACTGCGTCTTTTCGGCTCGACGAATCCACGCGGGTACGCCAAGCACTTTGATCTTGCGGCGGCCATTTCTCCAAACTTTTCGACGACTGAAATCGCCGTTGAGGCGATGGATTCGGCCAAACGCGCCGATGTTGCGCCCTTGCCCGACGTACAAGAAGTTTTCGACAGACTGCTGTGCCGGCTGGTCCAGCTTTTGAAGCTTCACCGCAATGTCACGTTTGGCAGCGTGACAGCCCAGGATCTGGCACCGACATCTGTCTTTCTCACGACGCTAGCGGCCATGGCCTACGCTGTCGAGGCACCTCTGCCCCACGCCAGTCCCCTAGAACTGCTTCTCGACATTGTGGAGCGCATGCCGTTGCAGTTCGAACGCCGGAGGTTACCGGACGGATCCGAGGAATGGCGCTTGCCCAATCCCTCGGCGCCGTCTGACAACCTCGCTGCCAGCATGAATTCGCCCGCCCGGCAAGCTGCATTCCGCTCCTGGCACCGCCGCCTCTTGGACGACCTCAAGCGCATCCTTGATGCAATTGAATACCGTCAAGGCATGGACGTGCTGCTCGAAGCCGTTCAGACCGCGTTCGGACCCCGTGGCTTCCATGCCGTCCAGCAAATGGAGAGTGGACGTCAGGAGCGTAGCCGAGAGGCCGGCCGGACGATCCTGCTGGCGTCTGCAGGCGCCACGCCTGTCAGCGTCGCAGCGCGTCCGCACACTTTTTTCGGGGGCTAGCTTCGTGCGCACGCATCCGGCCGTTTCGATTCCCTCGCTTGCCGAACGGGCAATGGAACTCCGCGGCCTCCAGCTCGAGGGGGCAAGCCTGACGTTTTTCTCGGGGCGAGCATTGCATTACAGCTTCCGTCTGGCACCAAGCGAATTCGGTCGGACCTACGAATGCGAATTGCGCATCAAGCCGGGGGCAATCCCACCCGAGATGTACGTACTGAGACCGGATCTAACCGGTTTGGCGGGCGCCGCAAAAATACCCCACATCTATCCCGGGCCCGGACCGGGAACGCACCTCTGCCTGTGGCGCCCCAAGAAGCGAGAGTGGTCGCCGCAGATGCCACTGTCTGAAACGTACATTGCCTGGACGGCCCAATGGTTGTGGTACTTCGAGGACTGGCTTGCCACAGGCATTTGGAATGGCGGCGGCAATCACCCTTCATCA
Source organism: Cupriavidus phytohabitans (assembly GCF_000426345.1). Classification (GTDB taxonomy): domain Bacteria; phylum Pseudomonadota; class Gammaproteobacteria; order Burkholderiales; family Burkholderiaceae; genus Cupriavidus. Next base: position 11,523 of record NZ_AUFE01000092.1, read on the forward strand.
CGAAAACGCCGGTGGAGAGCCTGATGAAGACTGGCGAGCGTCGGCGCATGACACAGCTCAAAGAAGCGGCCCTCTGACCATCAAGAACAATCACCTGCGGGCCACGCACGGCGGCCGACCTCTTTAGCGCCGAAACAGCCACTGTTGCAAGCCAGAAAACCGTGACTAGACACCATGACCCTCGAACATCGGATTGACATCGAACAAAACAGGCCGGAAAGGCTTGAACTGCTGCGTGCGCAGCGGCATTTCTATGCCCGCGCAAAGCTGTATCAGAATTCGTTCGCTGCGTGCGCTCTCTTGCTGCCGGCCATTGGCGTCCTGTTTGGCGCCAGCTTCCCGGATATTCGACCCTTTCTCGGTCTCGGATCTATCGTGGTATTGCTGCTGGAGGTGGGAATCATCTCGCGCATGCAGCGGGAGGACTGCAAACGAGGCGCAAAGGTGCAGGAGCAATTTGACACCGAAGTGCTGAAGCTGGATTGGAATCGACTGGTCGCGGGTGGAAAGGTCGATGCCGAAGACGTTCGGGCGCTGACATCGAGCCCACTGCCTGCAGCAGAACAAAAGCGCCTTCTCAATTGGTACGAGCCCGCCATTGCCGGCCTGCCCTTGCCGGTGGGGCGACTGATCTGCCAGCGCACCAACATCGCTTACGACTTGCGCGTGCGCAATGTGTACGCGAGCATCCTTCTTGGCGCAGCAATTTCACTCATCGTCATCTTGACCTCGGCCGGCCTGCGCCAGGGTCTAAGTCTGAACGAACTCATCTTAACCGTGTATCTACCGGCGCTGCCATTCGCGGCATTCGTTCTTCGGGAGCATCGCAAGCAACGCGACACGATCGAAACGTTGACCACGCTAAAAGGCGAAATCGAGAAGTGTTGGGAGAAAGCGCTCAGCGGCGCCTCATTCGATGAACTCACTATCGGCTCGCGCGGGTTGCAAGACGCGATCTACCGACATCGCGCGAGTAATCCCCTCGTATTTGATTGGCTGTACAACTGGCTTCGGAACCGAAACGAAGACGCTACGCGGCACGCCACCGGCAAGCTGGTCGCCGAAGCACGGCAAAAACTGGTAACTGGAGCGATGCAATGAAGCTGCACGATCTGTTCAGGACGTTTCTTGAAGACCACGTCAACCTCAATGACACACGGCTGAATTTGCTCGAAGGAAGTATCGTTGCCGTCCAAAATGCAGTCAGGGCGCTGGCATGGGGCCCAAAAATCGTATCCTTTGCGCCGCAGGGGTCTTGGGCCCACGAGACCATTATCAAGCCTCAGGCTGGGCAACCGTTCGACGCAGACTTGCTCGTTTTCGTAGAAGCTAAAGAGGGCTGGACGCCCAAGGACTACGTCAACGGGCTCGCGACAGAACTCGGCAAGCTTCCGGCGTACGAAGGCAAGGTGCGTCGATTCTCACATTGCGCCACGATCGAGTATGCCGGTGAACGAAAAATCGACATCGCTCCGTGCGTGATGAACCGGCTATACGCCGGACAATACGAGGTCTGTAATCGCGGCACGGACCAGTTCGAGCTGTCGGCGCCATTGGAGTACACCGACTGGGTCAAAGGACAAAATGGTACGGCTGGCGGAAATGACTTAAAAAAGGTCACCCGCTTGTTGAAGTACATGCGTGACATCAAGGGGAACTTCACCTGCCCTTCATTCCTGCTCACTACGCTGATGGGCATGCAGGTATACGATAGCGATCGGGGAAGCGCACAGTTTGCGGACCTGACCACGACCCTCAAGACGCTCGTAGGCCGGCTAGACAACTGGCTACAGGCTCGACCGAACGTACCAATTGTCCCCAACCCAAAACTGCCACGTGAGGATCAAGCCAGTGGCTGGGGTCAAGTCCAATACTCGAACTTTCGGGACAAGGTGAATCTGTATCGCGGCTGGATTGACGACGCCTATGCGGAGGAAGACCGCGATGAAAGTATCGGCAAGTGGCAGCGCGTCTTCGGCGAGTATTTCGGGGCTGGAGAAGCGAAGCGTGCAGCCGAGGCGGTCAGCGAATCGGCGGCCGATGGTGCCAGCGTCGTAGGCGGCCACTTTCGTGACCTGGTCGAAAAGGTCAAGGCCTTAGGTGCCGCGGCGGTGCCCATGACATTGCGCAGGCTTCCGCACGTCCGCCGACCCGTCTGGCGTAAGGGGGCCGACCAATACACCGTGAAAGTCACGGCCGAGTTGCAAACCGCGAAACACGGAAATGTATTGCGTCTGATTCGGTCCGCGGACCCTCTACAGGCCGGTAACTGGGTGAGGTTCACCGCAGCCAACACAATGGGTATCCCGTTCAGCGACGACTACAAGGTCGAATGGCGCGTGACGAACACCGATAAGGTGGCTGCGCGAGCCGGTGTGTTACGTGGTGATTTCTACCCATCTGATGATCGTTCTAGCCGTGCAGAGCAGTTATCGTATCGCGGCGTTCACTTCGTTGAGGCCTTCTTGGTTCGCAAACGGGACAATCGCCTAGTCGGGCAGTCGGAGCCTTTCTATGTCGTCATCGAGTAGCATGCCTCGGTGCGGGCACCCTGCCAGTAGGCCGGTGCCTATCGCGAAGCGATTGCGATCGATCTCCGGACGTGCGGCGTGGACTAGGCGCGCGGGTGTAGCCCTCGTCGCATCGTTGGACAGAGGGCCGAATGCATTGGCCGGCCTATCCAACCCGGAAAAACTCGACGCTCTGCCCCGGCATTGACCGCGCGCTTGAGCCACGAGGGCATCTCGCCCTGCCCGTCCCAGGTGAGCCCTTCCGCGTTGCGGTAGCCGACCACCGGCGCCGGCGGTGCGGCCGGTGGCGGGGGCGGTGGGGGCGGCGGTGGCGCGAAGCACCCCGCGGCGTCGAGCTCTTCGAGAGTGAGCCCGTAGCCCATCTGCGCCTGGATCCAGCGGATCGCGTCCGCCCGCTCAGCTTTTGCTGTCATCGCTGCCATCACTGCTGTCGTTGCCTTCGTCCTGGTTGTTAGGCAGCGCCGCCGCCCCCGGCTCGTCGCCCGGCTCTTCCCCTTGGGCTTCCTGCGCAGTGGCCGCCGAACTTCCGGCCTGCCGAGTTTGCTAGATCCTATGTATGAGGACGGGTCGGCAACTTCGCAGAGTGGTCCTAAAGTGAAGGTTCGAGTCTTGCTTTGGAGGACCACATCATGCAACCGACCCGTTTCGAAGATTTTAGGCCAGCAGGTGAGTTTTTGGCTGTCGCACTCGAGCTAAGTATTCACGAGAAACTGATTTCAAATTTTGAGCCATAGCCGGAGAGAAGCTTGTCGATCTCCGCATCGATGGTTTCCTTGGTCCAAGTGACAAATCGTCGCCAGTGGTACTTGGCGTGTTTCCAGACGATTTCGATCAGGTTGAGTTCGGGGCTGTAAGGAGGGAGATGGAAGAGAATCATGCGGTGCTCGAACAGCCAGCGATCAAGGACTTCCTGCTCGATGGCGTGGTGGATCTTCGCGTTGTCGAGCACCACGACCGTGGGCTGACCAGGCGTGGCATCTTGAGCAATCTGTGTCAGGAACTCAATGACGAAAGTACGCTTGATGCTGCCCTGGCTGGACTGGTGGATCAGCCGGTTGGCACCGTAATCCAATGCCCCCAGAACTGAACGCCGGCAATGCGGTTGGGGAACCGTGCAGTGGGGTTGGCCAATTGGC
>NZ_AUFE01000093.1 GCF_000426345.1 Cupriavidus phytohabitans
TAGCCCGGCACACGAGCAACCCGCGATCCAGCTAGGCAACGGATCTCATCCGACTTGCGGAATTAGATAGCGGCAGGCTCATTGGGCGGACCTCTGTAATGCGGTAACCAACCCGCGGATATCAGCATGATCCACCGTCGAGACTTACTGCTACGTCGCCCTTCAGGAAATTGGGGGAACTACATGCAACTGTGAAACTGAATCAAACCAATCTCGATTGACACGGGGAGTCATATCAGCTGGACTGCGCTGCACGCGCCCTTTGCTATGCGTCTCCTGCTTCAGGATATCGGCGCGAACTGTTCGGCGCCAAGAGCGAAGCGCGTGAAGCGGGCCAGCTCGGGCTGTTCAACGAGGCCGAAGCACTCACCGCCAACGCCCCGGGAACGTGTATTCCCTTGGCCTGGATTGCCGCGCAGGCGCTTTATGTGCTGGCGGACGGCGGGACGTCGGCGGCCAGTGGTGCGGTGTATCGCGTCGATGCGACGGTCGGCTGCGGCAAGCCGCCCTCGGTCACACGGCGTCGAAGGCTGCTCGCATGCAGGCGGCGAAATAGTTGACGTGCGTGTCGCGTGGCGCCAGTTGCGCGCGCAGCATGTAGCTCCTGAACGGGATATCGGGCTTGAACGGGATGGCGACCACGCCCGGGAACTTCATCGTCCGGCTGACGATGGGGTTCATCAGGCTCACGCCAAGGCCTTCGCTGACCATTCTGCAGATCGTCGCGGCGAAGGGCGTTTCGAGCGCCATGATGCGGTCGCCGTCACGGAACACGGCATCGATCGCACGCCGTGACGTATTTCCGCCGGGCAGGGAAACAAAGCGCTCGCCGGCCAGGTCTTCCGGGACGAGCTGCTTCTTCTTCGCCAGCCGGTGACGCGCCGGCACGACACACACGGCGCTTTCGGTGTGTATGACCGACGCCACGACACCCGGCTTGTCGGAGATGTTGGAAACAAAGCCGATGTCGCAGTGCTGCGTGGCGATCCAGTTGGCGATCACATAGGACTCGCTGGTGTCGCAGACGATGCGTACCTGTGGGTATTTTTCGCTGAAGCGCCGGACTGCCTGCGGCAACACGCTCAGCGATATCGACGCGGCGGCCGCCACGCGCAGCGTGCCGACCCCGACGTCGCGGATGGCGCGCGCCGAGTCGCTCAGGCTGTCCAGTCCGACGAAGGCACGCTCCACTTCCTTGAACAACGCCTCGCCGCCCTTGGTCGCCACCACGCGTCCCGGCAGCCGGTCGAACAGCTCGAAGCCGAGCTCCGCTTCGAGCTTGCCGATGACGCGGCTCACGTTCGGTTGCGACGTATGCAACTGCTTCGCCGCGACGGTCATAGAGCCGGTCAGCATAACGGTGCGGAAGGTTTCGATCTGCTTGAAGTTCATGCCGGCAATGGTACAGGCATTCCCGGATGTCCATATCAAAAATGCATGCACCCCCGTGAAACTGTCATTTGACCGGTATGTCCCTGGCTTCGATACTGGGTTCACCACACAACGTATCCGGAACCATGGAATCGAAAGTCAGCCGCCGGCTCAACGAGCCGCTTGCCCAGGAAATCTGCGAGCACATTTACGGTCCGCGCCTTGCGCGCGACTTCACGAGACAATTCGCCTACCTCACCGAGGTGAACCAGGCGCACCTGCTGATGCTGCACAAGACCGGCCTGGTGTCCCCGGAAGTGGCACGGCAGCTGGCAGGCGGCCTGCAGCGGATGGAGGCCGAGGGGCCCGACGCGGTGACGCTGGATCCCGCCCGCGAGGATCCGTACTTCAACTATGAAGCCCGGCTGATGGAAGTGAGCGGCCGGGACATCGGCGGACGCCTGCACATGGCGCGCAGCCGGAACGACATCGCCGCCACCATCGACCGGATGCGCGCCCGCAACATCGTCCTCGACACCATCGAGGCGCTGGGCAGCGTTCGCAGGGTGGCGCTGCAACGCGCTGGTGAATTGGCCGATGCCGTCATGCCTGGCTACACGCACCTGCAGCCCGCGCAGCCCATCACGTTCGGCTTCTACCTGAGCGCCGTGGCCGAGACGCTGGGCCGGGACATGGACCGGCTGCATGCGGCTTTGGCGCGGATCGACGCAATGCCGCTGGGTGCAGGCGCGCTGGCCGGTACGCGGTTCCCGATCGACAGGCAAGTCACCGCGACCGCGCTCGGCTTCGGTTCGCTGGTCCACAACACGCTGGATGCAGTGGCGTCACGCGACTTCGCATGGGAGGCCATGTCCGACATGACCATCGTCGCACTGACTTGGGGGCGGGTGGCGCAGGACTTCTATGTGTGGTCCACCCCGGAGTTCGGCCTGCTGTCCTTCCCCGACCGCGTGGCGAGTACCTCGAGCATCATGCCGCAGAAGAAGAACCCCGCCGTGCTCGAATACCTGCGCGGCAAGAGCGCCCATGTCGTCGGGCTGCTGACGACCGCGCTGATCGCGGTCAAGGGCACCCATTTCACGCACACCGGCGACAGCAGCCGCGAGAGCATCCGCAGCTTCTGGGAGTGCTGCGAGGAAACGGCGCGCTGCCTCGCGCTGTTCAAGCTGGTCGTCGGCAGCGTCGAGCCGAAGCGGCAATCCATGCTGCAGCGGGTCAGGTTCGACTTTTCCGTGGCCACCGACCTGGCCGACGGGCTCGTTGCCGACGCGGGACTGTCGTTCCGCGACGCCCACCACGTCGTGGGTGGCCTGGTGCGCATGGCCCTGGATGCCGGCCAGTCCGCCGGCGAAGTGACCAGCACCATGCTCGACCGCGCGGCGGTGGACGTCATCGGTCGCGCGATCGAATGGCCGGAAGCCAAGCTGCGCCAGTACCTGGACCCCGTCGAGAGCGTCAACTCGCGCGGCAACGGCGGTCCTGCGCCGGCGGAGGTGACCCTTGCCATAGAGCGCCAACGCGCTCATCTTGAAGCCGTGCTGGCTTCGGTGACGTCGACACGGCAGCGCCTCGATGCGGCGCGCGACCAGATGAAGCGCGATATCGCCGCCCTGGCAGCGGCCTGATCCATCCATCCTCTTCCTGCCCAAGCACCATGAAGCTCATCGCCAAGTTACTGATTGCGGCCGTTAGCGCGGCTTGCGTTGCCCCAGGCGCGTCCGCGGCGTATCCGGACAAGCCGATCCGCCTCATCGTTCCGTTCCCGGCGGGAGGTACCGTCAACCTGATCGGCCGAGTGCTGGCGCAGCGCCTTTCCGAGACGCTGGGTCAGCAGGTCATCGTGGAGAACAAGCCCGGTGCGGGCGGCACGCTGGGTGCGGACCTGGTCGCCAAGTCGCCGCCTGACGGCTATACGCTGCTGCTCGCGTCTTCGGGCCACCAGTCCATCCACCCGCTGATCTACAAGAAGCTGCCGTACGACGCGAACAAGGACTTTGTGCAGGTGGCACTGTTTGCCGCCGTGCCGAACGTTCTGGTGGTCTCGAACAAGGTGCCGGCGAAGACCGTCAAGGATTTCGTCGCCTATGCCAAATCCGGCGGCAAGCCGCTCTTCATGGGCTCCGCCGGAAACGGCAGCGTCAACCAGATGGTCGGCGAGCTGTTCCAGCACAAGACCGGCACCAGCTTTGAGCATGTGCCGTTCAAGGGCGCGGGCCCGGCGGCGGTTGACCTCATGGCGGGGCAGATCGACCTGATGTTCGTCAACCTGCCCAATGTCCTGCCGCAAATCCAGGGCGGGAAGATGCGCGCCCTGGCGGTCGCGAGTTCGCGGCGGGTGGCTTCGTTGCCGGACGTTCCCACCATGGCGGAGGCCGGCATCCCTGACTTGGTGGTCGACTCCTGGGCCGGCGTGCTGGCGCCGGCGGGAACGCCCAAGGCCGTCGTCGACCGGCTGTCGATCGAGATCAACAAGATCGCGAAAGAGAAGAAAACTGCCGAGAGCCTCGCGGCCCAGGAGGCTATCCCGATGCCCGGCACCAGCGCAGACTATGCCGCGCTGGTGCGCGTCGAGACGCAGCGCTGGAGCGAGGTGATCCGGAAGGCGAACATCACGCTGGATTGAGGCTGCCGCTGGGCGGCGTGGCATAAAAAAACGGACGCTGGCGTGCTCGGCCGACAGCGTCCGCGTCGCGCTTACAAGTCAGGCCAGTTCGCCCGAAGCTGCGCCACCTCGTCGTGCTGCGCCTTCATCTATGGGGCAAGCTGCTGTGAGCGGCTGTGGCCTCACGGCGTTTGGGCTGATGATTACTGCTACTGGCCATTCGAGCGGGCGCTGGCGTGGCAGCCAGAATGGCTAGTGGCCGATGGAATCAGCACAGGCGCTACCGCGACGGGATCCGGGCTTCAACTTATCGTGATGGAAGAACACATGACAGACCGCGAACTGATCGTCCCACCGACGATGCAACGTATCGTCGAACGTGCTGGCTATGTACCGGCAGTGAAAGTCGGCGCCACCGTATTTTGTGCCGGACAGATCGGGCGTACCGCCGACCTCGAAGTGGTCGCGGATCCCGAGGCGCAATTTCTGGCGTGCTGGGAAAATCTGCGCGTGGTGCTAGAAGAAGCTGGCTGCACTTTTGAGGACGTTGTCGATATGACGACGTACCACGTGCATATGAGCGCGCAGATGCACGTATTCCGTGAAGTGAAGAATCGGGTTTTCCCACGCGGCACGTGCGCATGGACTTCGATTGGCGTGTCCGAGCTCGCGCATCCGGGCTTGCTGGTTGAGATCAAGTGTGTGGCCGTGAAGCGAGAGGCGACTGCAAGGTGACCACGCTAATGGCGGAGATGTGCCATTGATCGAAGGGTCGGCAACAGTCAATGCCTCGTTGAGGCTCGGTCGTCGCCTGCGAGCTCCGAAGACGACATAGGCTGGTTGCCGCGTAGGGGTGCGACCGTTTCACCCCCAGTAGGCGAAATGCCCGCGGCGACGGCCATCCTTACGTGACTCAACGACTCTGAGTTGCGCGCCCTGCCACACAATCCACGGCAGCGACACCTGCGGCAGTCCCGCCAGGCCAGCAGGGCACTTCCGCCTCCGTGGGCCGGCCCGCGGGAAAACCGCACACCGGGTTCGGAGGGAGGGGACGGCGCAACAAGCCACCGCAGGCGAGTGAACGCAGCTACTGCCTCCTCGCGCGTGCGGCATAACGCCACGGCGTCATCCGCGTAGCGCGGCTAATTCCGGTTTCCTACACAACGGCGTCATCCAGACCGATACGAATCCTTTTCGAAACTGTTACACTGTATGGATGTACAGTATCTGGGGCAGACCTTCCCGGACCTGCCCAGGCCCTGTGCTATGGTGGTTTGCTCCAGGCCCCCTGGCCCCCTGGCCCCCTGGCCCCCTGGCCACCCGCCGTCCACGCCTGTCCCTCCCTTAACGCATTGATCCGAAAGAAAAGATCGTGTCGAGCAAGCAGCTGATTCGCATTCGCGGCGCCCGCCAGCACAACCTCAAGGATGTCGACCTCGACCTGCGCCCCGGCGAGATGACCGTGGTGACCGGGCCGTCCGGCTCGGGCAAGTCGAGCCTGGTGTTCGACACGCTCTATGCCGAGGGCCAGCGCCGCTACGTCGAGACCTTCAGCGCCTACGCGCGCCAGTTCCTGGACCGGATGGATCGCCCGCAGGTCGAGCGCGTCGACGGCGTGCCGCCGGCGATCGCCATCGACCAGACCAACCCGGTGCGCAGCTCGCGCTCGACGGTTGGCACGATGACCGAGCTGAACGACCACCTGAAGCTGCTTTATGCGCGCGCGGCTGAGCTGTTCGACAAGCAGACCGCGCTGCCGGTGCGCCACGATTCCCCGGAGACGATCTACGCCGAGCTGCTGGCGCGCACGGCGCAAGGGCAGCCGCACCACGATGCGCGGCTGGTGGTGACCTTCCCGGTGGAACTGCCGGAATCGACCACCGAGGAAGAGGTACAGCAGTGGCTCTCCGTCAGCGGCTACACGCGCGTGCAGGCGCAGCGCGTGGTGCAGTCGCCGACCGGGGCGCGCAAGCTGCTGGACGTGGTGGCCGATCGTTTCCGCATCGGCAATGCCGAGAAGGTGCGCGTGGTGGAGGCGATCGAAGCCTCGCTCAAGCGCGGCGGCGGACGCGTCAACATCTATGTGCTGGCCGATGGCGACGATGGCCCCGTGTGGCGCTTCTCCACCGGCCTGCATAGCCCGGAGAGCGACCTGCGCTATGCCGACCCGCAACCCGCGCTGTTCTCGTTCAACTCCGCCTACGGCGCCTGCGAAACCTGCCGGGGCTTCGGCCGCGTGATCGGGGTCGACCTCGGGCTGGTCATTCCCGATGCGCGCAAGTCGCTGCGCGAAGGCGCGATCAAGCCGATGCAGACCCCGGCCTGGAAAGAGTGCCAGGACGACCTGATGCGCTACGCCGGCAAGGCCGGCATCCCGCGCGACACGCCCTGGGCCGACATGACCGAGGCCGAGCGCCACTGGGTCGTCCATGGCTCGCCCGACTGGAACGGCCAGTGGAACAAGCAGTGGTACGGCGTGATGCGGTTCTTCAGCTACCTGGAGTCGAAGGCGTACAAGATGCACATCCGGGTGCTGCTGTCCAAGTACCGCAGCTACACCCCGTGCGAAACCTGCGGCGGCGCGCGCCTGAAGACCGAGTCGCTGCTGTGGCGCCTGGGCTCGAAGGACAATGCCGACGCCGTGCTGGCAGCCGGACGCCGGTTCCTGCCGCGCGGCGTGGAGTGGGACCGCACCCAGCTCGAAGCGTTGCCGGGCCTGACCGTACACGACCTGATGCTGCTGCCGATCGAGCGCATCCGCCGCTTCTTCGACGCGCTGACGCTGCCCAGCGCGATGCTGGACGATGCCCTCAAGCTGCTGCTGGCCGAAGTGCGCACGCGGCTCAAGTACCTGTGCGACGTCGGCCTGGGCTACCTGACGCTGGACCGCCAGAGCCGCACGCTGTCCGGCGGCGAAGTGCAGCGCATCAACCTGACCACTGCGTTAGGCACCTCGCTGGTCAACACGCTGTTCGTGCTGGACGAGCCCAGCATCGGCCTGCACCCGCGCGACCTGAACCGCATCGTCGAGGCCATGCACCGGCTGCGCGACGCGGGCAATACGCTGGTGGTGGTCGAGCACGATCCTTCGGTGATGCTCGCCGCCGACCGCCTGATCGACATGGGCCCCGGTCCGGGCGAGCGCGGGGGCAACATCATCTTCGACGGCACGCCGTCGGATATCCGCAATGCCGACACGCTCACCGGTGCTTATCTCGGCGGGCGCCGCCGCGTGGCCGATGCCTCGCACTGGCAACGCCGCCCCGTTGACGACAAGCTGCCGCGCATCGTGCTGGAAGGCGCGACCGAACACAACCTGCAGGACGTCACCGTCGAGATCCCGCTGCAGCGGCTGGTCTGCGTGACCGGCGTGTCCGGCTCGGGCAAGTCCACGCTGCTGCAGGACGTGCTGCATCCGGCGATGGCGCGGCATTTCGGCAAGGCGACCGAATCACCGGGCGCATACCGCAAGCTGAGCGGCGCGGACCTCGTCGATGACGTGGTCTTCGTCGACCAGTCGCCGATCGGCAAGACCGCGCGCTCCAACCCGGCCAGCTACGTCGGCGCGTTCGACGAGATCCGCAAGATCTTCGCCAAGGCGCCGATGGCGCTGCAGCGCAGCTATACCGCCGGCACCTTCAGCTTCAATTCCGGCGACGGGCGCTGCCCGACCTGCGGCGGCTCAGGCTTCGAGCACGTCGAAATGCAGTTCCTCAGCGACGTCTACCTGCGCTGCCCGGATTGCGACGGCACCCGCTACCGCCCCGAAGTGCTGGAGGTGAAGATCGAGCGCGCCATCGCCGGGCAGCCGCCGCGCGCGCTCAGCATTGCCGACGTGCTGGAACTGACGGTCAGCGAAGCGGCGTCGTATTTCGCCGGCGATGCCGCGGTGCTGCGCGTGCTGCAGCCCATTGTCGATGTCGGCCTCGAATACATGAAGCTGGGCCAGCCCGTGCCGACGCTGTCGGGCGGCGAGGCGCAGCGCCTGAAGCTGGCCGGCTTCCTGGCCGAGGCCGCGCAGGCCACGCCGTCGCGCACCCGCGCCAGCACGCTGCCGCGCCGCCTGTTCATGTTCGACGAGCCGACCACGGGTTTGCACTTCGACGATATCGCCAAGCTGATGCTGGCCTTCGGCAAGCTGCTCGACAGCGGCCATTCGCTGATCGTGATCGAGCACAACCTCGACGTGATCCGCGCCGCCGACTGGCTGATCGACCTGGGTCCTGAAGGCGGCGATGCCGGCGGCCGCGTGGTCTGCACCGGAACGCCCGAGGACGTGAAGGGCTGCGCCGGGTCCCATACCGGCCAGGCGCTGATCCACTACGACGCGGCGCTCGGCGAAGCCGGCACCCTTGCCGCTGAACGCGCCGCCGGCGCCGAGTCCGAGGGCGTGCCGCTGCAGGCGGTTTTGCAGGCCCGCCGCGCGCGCCGCGAGGTCGAGGGCGAGGACGTGGTGCGCATCGTCAACGCGCACGAGCACAACCTGAAGTCGCTCAACGTCGATATCCCGCATGGCAAGTTCAACGTCGTCACCGGCGTATCCGGCTCGGGCAAGTCGACGCTGGCGTTCGACATCCTGTTCCACGAAGGCCAGCGCCGCTACCTGGAATCGCTCAACGCCTATGCGCGCTCGATCGTGCAGCCGGCGGGCCGGCCCGAGGTCGATGCGGTCTACGGCATCCCGCCCACCGTCGCGATCGAGCAGCGCCTGTCGCGCGGCGGCCGCAAGAGCACGGTGGCAACCACGTCGGAAGTCTGGCACTTCCTGCGCCTGCTGTACGTCAAGCTGGGCATCCAGCACTGCGTGCATGATGGCGCGCCGGTGACGTCGCAGAGCCCGGAATCGATCGCCGCGCAGCTGCTGCGCGACCATCGCGGCCAGCACGTCGGCTTCCTGGCGCCGTTGGTGGTCAACCGCAAGGGCGTCTATACCGATCTGGCCAAATGGGCCAAGGCGCGCGGCAATACGCACCTGCGTGTCGATGGCGAGTTCCTGCCGGTCGACCCGTGGCCGCGCCTGGACCGTTTCCGCGAGCACACTATCGAGCTGCCGGTCGGCGACCTGGTCGTCACGCCGGAGAACGAACAGCAACTGCGCGCACTGCTGGCGCAGGCCCTGGAAGCGGGCAAGGGCGTGATGCACCTGCTGGCGCCGCTCGACGGGCTGGACCACGCCATGACCAATGGCGGCACCGCGCACGTGGGCGAGGTCAAGGTGTTCTCGACCAAGCGCGCCTGCCCCGAGTGCGGCACCAGCTATCCGGAACTCGACCCGCGCATGTTCTCGTACAACAGCAAGCACGGCTGGTGCGGCAGCTGTGTCGGCACCGGGCTGGCGCTGACGCGCGAGCAGCGCGCGGCGTTCGACGATACCGTGCTGGCCGACGACAACCGCGGCCGCGAGCAGAGCCTGCCGTCGGAGGAGCTGGAACCGGAGGGCGTGGGCGAAACGCCGTGCCCTGACTGCCACGGCACGCGTTTGAACCCGGTGGCGCGCGCGGTCACGTTCGACACGCAGGCCATTGTCGACGTGGCGCAATGGACCGTGTCCGATACCCGCCGCTGGGTCGACGGCCTGCGCCTGGCCGGCCGCGACGCCGAGATCGCGCGCGACGTGGTCAGCGAGATCGGCAGCCGGCTGCAGTTCCTGGAAGAAGTGGGGCTGGGCTACCTGAGCCTGGACCGCGCCGCGCCGAGCCTGTCCGGCGGCGAGGCGCAGCGCATCCGGCTGGCGGCGCAGCTCGGCAGCAACCTGCAGGGCGTTTGCTACGTGCTGGACGAGCCCACCATTGGCCTGCACCCGCGCGACAACCAGATCCTGCTCGATGCGCTGCGCAAGCTGGGCGACAAGGGCAATACGCTGGTGGTGGTCGAGCATGACGAAGACACCATCCGCCGCGCCGACCACATCATCGACATCGGCCCCGGCGCGGGCAAGCGCGGCGGCACGCTGGTGGCGCAGGGCGGCGTGGCGGACCTTGCCGCGGCGCCGGCATCCACCACTGGCCAGTTCCTGGCGCAGCCGATCATCCACCCGCTGCAGGCACGCCGCCCGGTGCGGCCTGGCGCGGCTGGCAAGCCGGCCGATCCGGCCGAATGGCTGACCGTGCACGGCGCTTCACTGCATAACCTGCGCAACGTGAACGCGCGCCTCCCGCTGTCGCGCCTGGTGGCGATCACCGGCGTGTCGGGCTCGGGCAAGTCGACGCTGGCGCGCGACGTGCTGATGACCAACCTGCTCGACGCGGTGGGCCGTTCGGTGCTGTCGTCGCCGGCCACGCGCCGCGCGCGCAATGCGGCCAGGGAAGAGGCGAAGACAAGCAAGTCGACGGCGAAGAAGCCGCTCAAGGTCGACCACGACTGGTACGGCTGCGACGCCATCACCGGCTGGGAATCGATCGACCGCGTGCTCGAAGTCGACCAGACCCCGATCGGGAAGACGCCGCGTTCGTGCCCGGCCACCTATATCGGCGTATGGGACACCATCCGCCGGCTTTTTGCCGATACGCTTGAGGCGCGTGCGCGCGGCTATACCGCCTCGCGCTTTTCATTCAACACCGGCGATGGCCGCTGCCCCGCGTGCGAAGGGCAGGGCGTGCGCACCATCGGCATGAGCTTCTTGCCGGACGTGAAAGTGCCATGCGACGTCTGCCACGGGCAGCGCTTCAATCCCGAGACACTCGCCGTCACCTGGCGCGGCAAGAACATCGGCGACGTGCTGACCATGGAGATCGACGAAGCGGTGGAATTTTTTGCATCGATGTCCAATATTGCGCACCCGCTGCAGCTGATGAAGGACGTGGGGCTGGGGTACCTGACGCTGGGCCAGCCGTCGCCGACGCTGTCCGGCGGCGAGGCGCAGCGCATCAAGCTGGTCACCGAGCTGAGCAAGGTGCGCGACGACATCACGCGCCGCGGCCAGAAGGCGCCGCATACGCTGTACGTGCTGGACGAGCCGACCGTCGGCCTGCACATGGCCGACGTGGCGCGCCTGATCCGCGTGCTGCACCGCCTGGCCGACGGTGGCCACAGCGTGGTGGTGATCGAGCATGACCTCGACGTGATCGCCGAGGCCGACTGGATCATCGACCTGGGGCCGGAAGGCGGCGCGGGCGGCGGCACCATCGTCGGCGCAGCCGATCCGGAATCGCTGGCGCGGATCCCGGCAAGCCATACCGGCGCGGCGCTGGTGCCGGTGCTGGCGCGCGGCAAGGCCGGGACGCGGCAGGACGATGCGCGAGCCAAAGCCGGCGTGGCGTGAGCCGTTTGCCGCAAGCGAGGGGGCGTAGCCAGGGCCACACGCCACAGGCACGCCTTTCGCTTGCTCATGGTTGCTGGCGCGCACATCGCGCCATGAACGGAGGTAACCATGAAGCATATCCGACCCAGCCGATTTCTCGCCGCTGTCGCGTTCGCCGCCGCTGCGATTCCCGCCATGGCCCAGATGACGCCTGGCACGCCGCGCGGCAGCTATGATCCTTATTCGCAGGGTGCGCGCAGCACCGACAAGTTCGATCCGTACACGCAGGGTGCCAACACTTCCACGCGCCAGGACCTCGGGCCGGCAACCGAGGCCCAGCCTTCTACCGTGCCGGCGCAGCCCGGCATGACCAGCCCGCCCGCGCAGCGCACGGCTGACCCGTACATGGAAGGAACGCGCTGGGTCAGTCCGGAACTTGGCCGCCGCGTTGGCCCGCGCAGCCAGTTCCTGGATGGTGCCTGATCCTGAGCACCTGACAGGCCAATTTTCGCAACGGCCGCCTGCCGCGTGCGCGGCATTATGCCGCCACGCGGGCAACGGCCTTTCCAGCCTTTCCAGCCTTTCCAGTCGCGAAGGCGCGAAAAAATGCGAATGCAACCGGACTTACCGCCTCTTGTAAATCCTGCGCAAGCGGCCAATGACCAGTTCGGCGTGCCGGATGCCAGCCAGGCGCTGCGCTGCGGCCCCCTGCCGTCCGTAGGGCTCGCGCGCATGACGGTGGTCAGCTACAACATCCATCGCGGGGTCGGCACCGACCGCCGCTACCGGCCCGACCGGATCGCTGCGGTGCTGGAAGAACTCGGCGCTGATATCGTCGCGCTGCAGGAAGTCGAGTCGGGCAGCAGCAACGACCACACGCTGGAATACCTGGCCGGGCACACCGGCATGCACGTGGTGTCGGGCTTTACCCGCGTGCGCGGCAATGCGGATTATGGCAATGCCCTGCTGACGCGCTTCGCGCCGCAGGCGGTCAACCAGATCGATCTCACGGTGAAAGGCTGCGAGGCGCGCGGCGCGATCGACGTCACGCTCGCCTGTACCGCATCGGGGCACGCCAGCGCGCTGCGCGTCATTGCCACGCACCTGGGGCTGCGCCCCGGCGAACGGCGCCACCAGGTGCAGCGACTGCTGAACTACGTGGCCGCGGCGCCGCCGTTGCCCACCATCCTGCTGGGCGACGTCAACGAGTGGTTCTTGTGGGGACGTCCGCTGCGCTGGCTGCACGCATATTTCGAACAGACCCCGCACACGGCGACATTTCCCTCGCGCATGCCGATATTCGCGCTGGACCGGATCTGGGTCTCGCCGCGCGCACACCTGGTCTCGGTGGCCAGCCACCGCTCGCCGCTGGCGCGGGTCGCCTCCGACCACCTGCCGCTGCTGGCCTGCTTCGAGGTGCCGCTGGCGCAATCGTCTTCGGCCGCCGCGGGCGCGGAGATGGGTCCCGAAGCATAGGCAAACACCGGGCAAACATAGGAGCACGACGATGAGACAGAGCGACGACAACTACCTGCGCAGGCGCGCCGACCAGCAGTACGGCAGCAATGACCAGGGCTACAGCGGTATCCCGGCCCAGTCGCGCAACCGGCGCCAGCGCGGGCTCAGCGGTGGCCGCTACGGCAACACCGCCGAGCGCCTGCCGCGCGACCAGACCCAGGACGTGACGCCCGGCGACGAAGAGTGGTATGGGCTGTACGTCGAGGAATGGCGCTGGCCGAGCGAGCGTCCCCCTTATGGCGCCAGTGGACGTGGCGATGCGCGCTACGAGGATGAATGGTCGCAGCGCAGTCCGGCGGGCGCGGGCCGCGGCCCCTACGAGCGCAATGAGCGCCATGAGCGCCATGAGCGAGATGGAGGCTATGGCGAGCCTGAGCGCTCTGGCTATCGGCGCTGGCAGGACGAGCGTTATGAGCGCGAGGCACGCGGCTATGGCGGCATTGGCGACGAGTGGGACACCCCCTCGCAGCGACGCCCCGCCGGCCCGCGCAACTACCGGCGCGACGACGACCGCATCCACGATGAGGTCTGCAACCGGCTGGCGCGCGATGACGAGCTCGATGTCAGCGACGTCGAAGTCCGAGTGCAGGATGGGGTGGTGATGCTGGAGGGCAAGGTCAACGACCGCCGCACCAAGTACGATATCGAGGATATCGCGGAGCACGTATTCGGCGTGCAGGACGTGATCAACCACATCCGCGTGCAGCGCTACGGGTTGCTGGCTTCCGAATGAGGGGCCGGAGAACGGCGAGGGCGGCGGCGCAGGTTCACTGAGCCGCCGCCCTTCGCCTTGACCCTGACCAGCGCGTCAGTCCTCGCTGGTCCGCGGCGGATGGGGCGGCTGCTCTTCGCGCTCATCGGTACGGTCGGCCTTGTCGACCGGCACCTCGGCCGGCAACCCTTCGGCCGCACGCACCACTTCGTCGGCAATCTCTTCTTCCGGGATTTCGTCTTCCGGCGGCAGGTGCGAGTCTTCGTCGCGCTGCTCGATCTCGATCTCGCTCTCGATGTCATTGATCTCTTGCTCGAGATCCGGATCCAGCGTGCTGGGGATCTTGCCGGCCTGCGCCCGCGCAGCGCCCGTCGCGGTCTTGTCACGCGGGCGGCCGCCGCCGGCGGAAGCCTGGGCGCCGGTACGTACGGTCTTGCTCATGGTCTCTCCTTGGGTCTGTCCTGTGCGGTGCGGTGTGGCATCGTGGCAGCGGTCAGGTGTTTTCCACCGGAGGTTCGCTTTCCTCCGGATTGCCGCCGCGGCGCCGCACCGAGGGCGGCTCGCCGTTCTCGTCGGGAATATCGTGCTCGCGCTCGACATCGTGGCGGCGGTCGCGTCCCGGCTTGCCGCGTTCATGTTCGGTGTCAGGCCCGCCCTTGTGCGGATCCGGCCTCGGCTCGCTGCGGCGCCGGGTGGTGTCATGGTCGGGTTGGCGATGGGTGCTCATGGTGTCTCCAGGGCAGATATTCGTGCGGGTGTCGCATCGTTAATCCGTACCGGCACGAAGTTCGTCGGATACCGCGGTCACGCCGCGTACCGAGCGCGCCAGCTCCATGGCCAGGGCGCGCTGCTTGTCGTCGCGCACCGAGCCTTCAAGCTTGACGACGCCGTCCATGGTCGACACGCGGATCTTCGCCGGATCCAGCGTGCCTGCGCTTGCCAGGCGCGCACGGACTTCGGACGTGATGGCGCGGTCGCTGGCAATTGCGGTGTCGCGCGGCGCGGCGGTGCGGCCCGTGGAGGAGGGGGCCGCGGGGGCGTCGGTGGGCGCCGCGGGCACCGCCGGCGCAGCTGCCATGACCAGTACCGCCAGCGGCAGCGCCAGGCGGCGAATGCGGGAGCGAGCAGGACATCTCATGGCGATCCTCCTGTACGGCATACCGTACTGCGTGAGGAGATAAAGTCAAATCTGGTGTACGAAGGTTGATCGTGGCCGGTTCTCAGGCGGCGAGTTTCTGCTGATCCGGCGGATTGTCTTGCGCCGGGGCACCGTCCTTGAAGGGAAT
>NZ_AUFE01000094.1 GCF_000426345.1 Cupriavidus phytohabitans
GTCTTAGCTTTGCTCACAGGGATGGCCCGGTTCGCCACCGATGCCGCCAATCGACTCAGCCCACATGCCGCAGTCGTTTGATGAGGGCCCAGAATCCTCCGCCTTTCAGTCACGCTGAGCTCTCAGACTGAATTTTTCAGGTCCGACTAGAGAATGTGCCGGTATCAGGCTCCGGAACACTAACCGCCACCCCTTTCGTTGCGACCTCTCTGAATAACACTTCGGTATTGAGGACCACTGAAACCGTCAGCGGCACGGTTGTCGCAAATGGAAATTCGGCGCCGTTCTCGAACACCAGGACCATCTTCCGCAATACAGTTACCTATGCTGTGATGGTGATCGACGAGGGCGATGCCTTCGTGGTGTTCGCCGACCATACGATTCCGCCGACAGTGAAGGCTGGCGACTCGGGACCTCTGACAAGCGCCACAATTTACTCGGACAGCACACGGGCAACGAAGGTGGGTACACTTACCGAGTCCTATAGCGTTGCCACCGATACCGGAAACAGCCTGCTGTTGACCTTGCTCGACAAGGTATTCGACAACAGCAATGCCCGCATCGCCGAGGATGAGACCACATTTCGCATCGACACCAGCGGCAACATCAGCTTTGTTTCGTCCAAATCCACGGTGTTCCATATCAATGGGCAATCGCTGGGCACGCTGGTGTTCCAGTAGGCCAGTCAGGAGCAACCCTATAGGCCAATCATGCAAGGCGAGGCGCGCCTATTGCGAGCTCGCGGCGGCTCGCGTGTCGGATGGCGTGCGCAATGCATGAAGCAGATACTTCGAGCCCGCCAATTCTCGGGCAGCGCCTGCTTCAGCAGGCGGAATAGCATGGCCATGGACAGTTCCATCGCCTGCCGCACCGGGGACGAGGCGCGCCCCAAAGATTCGAGCTGGATCTGAACCGTCAGCCCATCCTCCTGCAGCCAGAGATGCAGAGACTCATTGTGCAGCTGCATATAGCGCATCAACACCTCCATGGCTTGCCGCAAGATCGCCTGCTCGCGCACAAGCAGCGCCAGCGGTCCAAGGACCGGGAACTGACGTGTCTCTGCCAGCCGCAGGCCTGGATCTCGCCCCAGCATCAGGTCTTGGCCTGCATGCCGGGCACCGGGGCGGCATCCCGGGAGGCGCGCCATTTCGTGACGCTGCAGCCGAAATAGTTGCCGAACCACCGCGAAAAGGCACTCAGCGAAGAGAAGCCCAGCAGCGTCGCGACTTCCGAGAGTGGTCGCTCGCGGTTCTCCGCATAGCGCGTCACCAGTTCGACCCGCACCGCATTGAGTACGGTCGAATAGTTTTCGCCATGGGCGCTCAAATGCTGGTGAATGGTGCGGCGGTCTACGCCTAGCTGTTGCGCGATGCGCTCAACGGAGCAGTCGCCCGAGGGCAGGATAGCGAAGACCAGTTGCCGGACCTTGTCAACCATGTTCGTGTTGCTCTGGGCAAGCATGGCATCGAGGTACTGCCTGACCTGTTGCGCCATGATGGGGTCGTAGGTCGGCAAGGGTGCCTGCAGGTCGGCAGCGCGGCAGACGATGCCATCAAAATCCTGGTTGAACAGAACGGGCATGCCAAAGACACGCATATGCGTGGCCGTGCTGGTGGGCGCCGCGTGCGTAAAGCAGATGCTGCGCGGTCTCCATGAGGTGCCCAGAAAGAGAAGCAACGTGCGATAAAGGACGCCGACCACCAACTCCGCGGATTGCCTTGCAGAGCCTGGCACACGCAAGCCCAGCATTTCTTCCCGGATGATGACGAGGCCCTCCGCTTCTTCGATTCGGGTGGCCAGTCCTTCGTTGTGCAAGCGCATATAGCGGGCCATCGAGTCGAGCGCTCCACGCAGGGTTGGCTCTTCGCTCATCGCGAAGGCCAAGGCTCCCAGGTTCGCGAGCTGGCGCGTCTCGGCCATGCGCAAGCCAAAGTCCTGGACGCCGGCGGCTTGCGCTGACGTTTCCAGCAAACGACCCACGGCCTCGACCGGAATCCTGGTATCCGGGTCCAACAGCGCGTAGGCGCTGATGCTGGCCGCACTCAACTGCTCGTAAGGCTCCAGGCCTAACGAGCGCGCTACTTCGACGTAGTTGCTGAGGCTCGCGCTGCGTACGAAATAGGACATGGCGTTTTCCCTAAGATTCCCAAAATGTTAAACAAAACTCCCAAATGATCAAATGATCGTTGGCCAATGGCCGATACTGCGCTTGTCGCGTATGCCTCGCGCGGTGCTTGGGGAACGCACAGATCAGAAGGAGACAATCTTGAGCAGTGAAACGAACAGCGAGCTCCCGCTCAGCCCCACCCCCCTCTGCGATCAGTTGCGGGCAACCGGAAACTGGAATCCTGCCTGGGATGCCTTTGCCGAACTCGACCCGGTGTGGGCCGAGAAATTCATGGTGATGGGTATGCACCCCGTGATGTCGGGTGTGCTCGAACCTAAGGTGCTCGAGTTTCTCGCCATCGCAGTGGATGCGTCCTGTACCCATATGTACGCGCCTGGCACGCGCCGTCACATCCGCAAGGCCCTCGAACTCGGCGCTACCAAGGAAGAGATTGCCGCGGTGCTGCAGGCCGTCAGCGTACTTGGCATCCACACGAGCAGCCTCGGCGCACCAATCTTGCTGGAAGAGCTTGCCGCGTTGCAGCGGGAACACGCTAAGGGCGAGCGCGCCGCCGCCTGAACACCACTCGCGCACTTACTGAGAAAAAGGACGGACAGACATGCATTTCCTAGACGATTCCCTCTTGCCCGAGAACCAGGAAAAGCTGGTGATCCAGGTTGCCCCCTACGGGCCGCAATGGATGCCTGGCGATTCCGATGACATTCCGGTCACCATGGACGAACAGGTCCAGAAGGCTGTCGATTGCTACAACGCCGGTGCCACGGTGCTGCACGTGCACGTGCGCGAGGCGGATGGCAAGGGCAGCAAGCGGCTGTCCATGTTCAATGAGCTGCTGGCGCGCTTGCGCGATGCGGTGCCCAAGATGATCCTGCAGGTCGGCGGCTCCATCTCCTTCGCGCCGGAGAACGAGGGGCAGGCCGCGAAGTGGCTGAGCGACGACACGCGACACATGCTGGCCGATCTTGATCCGCGCCCGGATCAGGTCACGGTAGCGATCAACACCGGCCAAATGAACGTGATGGAGTTGATGACGCCTGCCGACATCGAAGGGACGTCACTGGCCAACCCGGCTGTTCAAGCGGCCTATCGGGACATGGTGGTCCCCTCGAATCCCTCCTGGCACACGGAGCACATCCGGCGCCTGGTCGCCGCCGGTATCCAGCCGCACTTCATGCTGGCCAGCCTTACCGGTCTCGAGAGCGTCGAGCGCCTGATCCGGCGCGGCTACTACAGCGGGCCGCTGATCCTCAACTATGTGGCGATCGGCGGCGGCGCGTCGGGACTGCATCCGGCCGACATGCTCGAATTCGTGCGCCGCACGCCCGACGGTGCGGTCCTGACCATCGAAACGCTCAATCGCAACGTCGTGCCCATGACCACCATGGCGATCGCCCTGGGTCTGCACGTGCGCGTGGGTATCGAGGACACACTGTTCGGCCCCGACGGCCAGCGCGCCACCTCGGTGCAGCAGATCGAGAAGATGGTCCGCATAGCCCGTGAACTCAACCGCGAAGTGGCCAGCGGGGACGATGCCCGACGCATCTACCAGATTGGCACCCAGTGGGGCAACGCCGACAAGACGCTGCAGCAGCTGGGCATGGTGCCCAACCGCAAGCCGGCGCAGCGCGGCGTGCCTTCCCGGATGGCGGCCTGATTTCTGACGCAGGCCTGCCGATCCCGGCAGCCCTGCGTCGGGGTCGAGCTTCCCGCATCACTACATAGCATAGCGAGACAAGCATGGCTTCCTTCCTTCACTCCCCCACCCGCCGCCGGGTGCTCGCGGCGATGCTGGCCACCGGCCTGGCGATGACTGCCGCACCGGGTCGAGCGCAGCCGCTCTCGGATCGGCCCATCCGCATCATTGCCCTCGGAACGCCTGGCGCGACGGCAGATCTCGTCGCCCGCCTCCTCGGCGATGCCATGGCCAAAAGCCTGCGCCAGCCCGTCATCGTTGAAAACAAGCCGGGCGGGGGCGGCGCCTTTGCACTCGACAGCCTGATGACGGCGCCGAACGACGGCCACACCTACCTGGTAGCCGTGAACAGCCTGGTAACGGAGATTCCGCACAGCATCAAGCCGAAGTACGACCTCTTCAAAGCGATCAAGCCGCTGGCGGAACTGGGCGGTGGTGGCCTGGTCCTCGTCGGCGATGCCCGGCTGCCGCCCCGAACGCTCGAGGAAATGATCGCCTATGTGAAGGCGCATCCAGGAAAAACCAACTTCGCATCGTATTCGCCGGGCACGCTTTCGCATGTGTTCGGGCTCCAGCTGAACAAGCTGGCCGGCCTGGACATGAATCACATCGGCTACAAGGGCTCTACGCCGGCCCTTCAGGACATCATGGGCGGATCAGTCCAGTTCATGTTCGACGGGCAGGCCACATCCATTCCGTTGATCAAGGCCGGCAAGCTCAGGCCCTTTGCGATCACCTCGCCGCAGCGCTCCGACGCGCTTCCGGACGTTCCGACTTTCGCGGAACTGGGCTTCAAGGATCTGACGCGTACCTCCTGGATGGGGCTTTGGACCGTGCCCAGCGCCCCCGCGGCAATCCAGGCGCGCATCCGTGACGAGGCGCTGAAGGCGCTGGCGGATCCGGTGGTTCGCGCCCGGCTGTCGTCCCTGGGATTGAGTGTGGACACCAAAAACCCGCGCACGCCCGAGCAGTTGTCCAAGCGCCTGGCGGAAGACTTCGAGTCGGTTGGCGCGCTGCTGCGCGCGGTGAACTACAAGCCGGACTGAGCGCATGCTGAAGCTGAAAGAAAAAGTCGTCCTTGTCACGGGCGCCGGCCGGGGGCTGGGCGGCGTCATCGCGCAGGCCATGGCTCGCGAGGGCGCGCAGTTGGTCCTGTGCGATATCGACACGCAGGCGCTGGAGCACACTCGCAGCACGCTGGAAGCCGAAGGCGCGCAGTGCCTGGCCGTGCGCTGCGATGTCTCGGACAGCGCGGCGGTCGATGCCATGTTTGAACAGGCGGCCGAGCGCTTCGGTACTGTTGACATCCTGGTCAACAACGCCGCGATCGTGCCATCGTCCGCGCAGGAGACCGAGCGCCGCAGCCGGCACTACGCCTACGTCACCACGCCGATGCCGAGGCAGTCTCTGGGCATTGTCTCGTCCTTGACGGACCAGGACTGGCTCAAGTGGTGGGGCGTGAATATGCACGGTGTGTTCTACTGCACCCGCGCTGCCCTGCGCCTGATGGAGCCGCGCCGCAGCGGCAAGATCATCAACATCGCCTCCGTCGCGGGTTGGGGCGCAGCCAGCATGCACAGCCCGGGCTATGCGGCGACCAAGGCCGGGGTCATCAGCCTCACGCAGACCACCGCCTTCGATGCCGCGGGTGCCAACATCTTCGTCAACGCCATTGCCTGCGGCGGCGTCATGACACCGCCGTTCGAGGCCTACCTCGCTAATGCCAGCGAGGCGGAAAAAAGGAACCTTTTCCAGATGGTTCCGCTGGGACGCCTGGGCCAGCCCTCCGAGTACGCCTCGCTGGCGGTCTATCTCGCCTCCGACGAGCACTACCTCGTAGGCCAGGTCATCAGCCCCAACGGCGGCTACGTGATCTGACCCGTCACCACACCGCCGGCTATACCGCTGCCGGTCACTACTTCAATGTTTAGGAGAGTCCCATGCTGGGTCAAATGCGTTGCCATGGCCGCCTGCGTCGCGGCGCGCCATCCGAAATGGGACGAGCGGCCGCTGCTCATCGTGGTCAGGAAGCCCGGCGCCGAGCTCGCGCGTGACGAGCTGCTCGCCTTCTACGAGGGCAAGATCGCCAAATGGTGGACGCCCGACGATGTGGTTTTCGTCGACGCGATTCCATTGGGCGCCACGGGCAAGATGCTCAAGCACCAGTTGCGCGAACGCTTCCAGGACCACCTGCTTGCACGAGCCTGAGACCGTGTCCACGCTAGAGAGGGGGACACTGGAGGGGGACACTGCGAATGCCGGTGCGCCGGCAGCGTTCGGGGGGTTGCACGGCGCAGGCAAACGGTATTCTGACTGTCGACTCGACCGGGCGCCCCGCTTCGAGTCCCAGATCGGCCAGCCGAAGCTCGCTGTCACGTGCGACAGTAGTCATTCGTCCAGGATGTGCCAGTGATGACCATCAGATAGGCCTGCCGGATGCAATCCATCCCGCATCCTACGATCGCGAAGGACAACCAATGCCACTGTGACGGCACCACTGAGCACAAGCGGCCAGTCTTGTGGGATGCCGAGCAGGAAGGCGGCACTGCCCCCGATCAGTGACCACAAGAAGGGCACGATGAGAAGCCAGCGCGGTACCGAAACGACAGTGAGCAGGAGCATTCCAAACGTGAAAAGGGTGACGGGACAGGGCGTGATACCAAACATAGGCATCGCGGGATAGGCATGGCCGGCCAAGGCGCCTATGAGCGGATAGAGGATAACGACGTAGACGAGGAGCGCCCAGCCGAGCCAGGCCGTCGGCCGCGAAGAACTGCCGAACGTGAGACGCCCGCGCAGCCCCGCATACCCGAGCAGGATCCCCTGAAGCACGAATGCGGCGCCGAACACGATCGCCGCCTTATTGATCGCCGAGAAATAGAGCCAGTGGTAGCCGATTCCCGTCCATATCCACATGGCGGCCAGAATCGTGCTGATGGTGCGGTCGGTGCCCCTTCTATGCCGGACAAGTGCGGCGATGGCAACACCCCCTAGAAGAT
Organism: Cupriavidus phytohabitans; assembly: GCF_000426345.1. Taxonomy (GTDB): domain Bacteria; phylum Pseudomonadota; class Gammaproteobacteria; order Burkholderiales; family Burkholderiaceae; genus Cupriavidus. The sequence continues at coordinate 6,821 of NZ_AUFE01000094.1, forward strand.
AGGCCACAACCTGTGCCGGCCAGACGCCAAGATTGTAGTCCACGAAAACCCGTGCGAATTCATCTCGACTGAATGGCAACATGGCCCGACCTCTCGACAGCCCGCTGACCAAAGATTAGTCGGTGTCGCGGCAGAGTTGCTTGATCCGCCTTAATCCGGCATCCGTCTGGCTACATCGCACAGAATCCCGCAGGCTCACGCTGACGTAGATGATCCTAGAAGTCACCGCCAGCATTGTTTCCACTCCGCATGCGGTTCGCATGGATCGCCCGGCACGACAACTAGTCCGTTGTCCAACGCCTGTCTCCAGCCGATCCGCCCTTCCAGCAGGCCGCGCAGCACCTGTAGTTTTCGGCCCCGTGGCTAATCGTTGGTATGTGTCTCCCGTGCTTCACACGGATCCAAAGGCGGCACAACCGGATTTGACAGTATCCGCGCAGCCGAGGCTCACATTCGAGCTTCGTTTCCCGATGCGGAAATGCTACGAAGCGCTGTCCGGCCGGGGTGGCGCCAGTAAGCGATGTGCGCCGGCGGCAAGAACATGGCCGGGTGTCCAGCGCACACACGCTTCCCTGCATTGATGCGGAAGGGTCGCGAACAGGAACGGTGGCGCCGCGCGCCGCCGTTCTGCCACTTAGCCGACCGAGACGTCGATTCGACGCGGCTTGGCCTCTTCCCGTCGCGGGATAGTCACCTTCAGCACGCCGTCCTGCAGGTTGGCTTCGATGCGCGACGCATCGAGGTCAGGACTGAGCGTGAAGCTGCGCGCGAATCTCGGCTGCCGCACCTCGGCATGCTGCACGCGCAAGCCCGTAGGGGTAGGCACTACAGCCTCGCCTTCGATGCGCAGGCTGGAGTCATGGACATTGACTTCCAGGTTTTCACGCGGCACGCCTGGCAGGTCAGCCCATAGGGTCACGCCGGCAGCGGTCTCGAAGATATCAACCGCAGGCACCAGCGTCATCGCTTGCGTGTCTTCGCGGCGCTTGACGACGGCGCCCTGATTACCTTGCTGGTTCTGGTCGCGCTGGACGACCGGGTTCGATGCGTTCATGGCTTCCTCCTGATCTCAGCTCACGGTAATGGCACGCGGGCGCGACGCTTCGCGCTTGCCCACGCTGATCGACAAGCAACCGTTGGCGTAGCGGGCCTGGACCTTGTCGGGGTCGGCGGACTGCGGCAGCTCGATTACGCGGCGGAAGCTTCCGCTGAAGCGCTCCTGGGCATAGGCCCGCGCCTCCGCGTCGCCCTCCGGGCGCACCGGCTTGCGTTCGCCGCTGATGGTCAGCAAGCCCTTGTCGACCGTGACCTCGAGCTGGTTCGCCGGCACGCCAGGGGCGAACACGACGATCTCGATCGAGTCTTCGGTGGTGCCGATATTAATCGGGGGGAATGCCCCTAGGCGCCCCGAGCGCAGGCTGGAAGGAAAGTCGCCGAACAGGTTCGCCATCTGCCGTTGCATCCGGTCGAATTCACTGAACAGATCGGTCCCGAAAAAGACATCGCTCATGGTTCTATCCTCCTTCGATACATCGGGTAGGCGCCAGCGCATGACTGGCCGCACGGCGCTTGCGCTGTCGTACCAACATCAAGATACAGCGCCCACGTTCGCGAGAGCGCCTGGCCGTTAACTAGTGGTGGGCCGCCAGGATTTCAAGGGGTCCTGCTCTTGGGTCGCCGACTGGTACGCTTGTGATTGCAGCATCACAGCTGTAGCGGAACAGAGAACTGGCGCGTAGGCTGGCACGAGTCGGCCTCCGGGGCGACAACTCGCCCAACGCGCAAGCATCAACTTGGGTTCACTGTTCTCAACACTCGGCGCGCTCCCAGCGCATCCCTGCACCAAACACCGGATCTCCGACGCTCGGATAACGCACGTTCAGGCATGCAGCGGGTTCGGCTTCTCCGGATCGATCCCGTACTTGCGAATCGCTTCCGAGACGCGAGTCCCGGGGATGGTCCCCTCATCCGCCAGGGCCTTCAATGCCGCGATCGCGATCCAGTAGCGATCCACTTCGAAGAAGTGGCGCAGCGCCGCGCGGGTATCGGAGCGGCCGAAGCCGTCAGTGCCCAGCACGACGAATTTCTGCGGCACATAGGCGCGGATCTGGTCCGCGAGCGCACGGATATAGTCGGTCGCGACAATGACCGGCCCAGGCGCATCCTGCAGGAGCCGGGTCACGTGCGGAACGCGCGGCGGTGCCTCGGGATGCAGCAGGTTGTGCCGTTCGGCCGCACGGCCGTCGCGTGCCAGTTCCGTCAGGCCCGGCACGCCCCACACATCCGCCGCGACGCCCCAGTCCTGCTGCAGCAATGCGGCTGCGGCGATGACCTCATTGAAGATGGTGCCGGCGCCCATCAGTTGCACGCTCGGGACGGATTCGGAGGATTCCGCCTTGCTGAAGGCGTACATGCCCTTGAGGATATCCTGCGCGACGGTCGGGCCGGCCGGCATGGCCGGCTGCGCATAGGTCTCGTTCATGACGGTGATGTAGTAGTAGACGTCTTCCTGCTCCTGCACCATGCGGCGCAGGCCGTCCTGCACGATCACGGCCAGCTCGTATGCAAACGAGGGGTCATAGCTGATGCAATTCGGCACCGACGATGCCCACAGCAGCGAATGGCCATCCTCGTGCTGCAAGCCTTCGCCGTTGATGGTGGTCCGTCCGGAGATCCCGCCCAGCAGGAAGCCGCGCGCCCGCATATCGGCCGCTGCCCAGGCGAGATCGCCCACGCGCTGGAAGCCGAACATGGAGTAGAAAATATAGAACGGCACCATGGGCTCGCCATGCGTGGAGTACGACGTTGCGGCAGCGATCCAGTCGGCCATGCCCCCCGCTTCATTGATACCCTCCTGCAGGAACTGGCCGGTCGTCGATTCCTTGTAGGATGTCAGCGTCTCGGCATCCTGCGGGGTGTAGCGCTGGCCGTCCTGGTTCCAGATCCCGATCTGCCGGAATAGTCCTTCCATGCCAAACGTGCGGGACTCGTCCGGTACGATCGGCACGATGCGGCGGCCCAGTTCCTTGTCTCGCAGCAGCGTGCCCAGGATGCGGACGAAGGCCATCGTGGTCGACATGCCCCGCCCTTCGGGCGTCGCCCTGAGCAGCGCGTCGAATGCAGACAAGGCGGGCGCTGGCAGCGATGCGGCCTTCTGGCGCCGCGCGGGCAGGTAGCCGCCCAGCGCCTCGCGGCGTTCGCGCATGTAGGTGAGCTCCTTCGATCCCTCGGGCAAGCTGATATACGGGACGTCTTCGATATCCGCATCCGCAACGGGCAACGCATACTTGTCGCGCAAGGCCAGCAGGGCTTCCCGCTGCACCTTCTTCTGCTGGTGGTTGACGTTGGAGGCCTGGCCCTGGTCGCCCATGCCATAGCCCTTGATGGTCTTGGCCAGGATCACGGTCGGCACGTCGCTGCCGCGCGCGGCCTCGGCGAATGCGGCAAAGACCTTCGCCGGATCGTGGCCGCCGCGGTCCAGGCTCCAGAGGTCATCGTCGGTGTAGTCGGCCACCAGCGCCTTCAGCTCAGGCGTATTGAAGAAATGCTCGCGCAGGTATGCCCCTGACTTCGAACGGTAGGTCTGGTATTCGCCGTCGACGACCTCCATCATCCGCCGTGCCAGCGCCCCGCTCTTGTCGCGTGCGAACAGGTCATCCCAGCGGCCACCCCATAGCACCTTGATTACCCGCCAGCCGGCTCCCAGGAAGATGCTTTCCAGTTCCTGCACGATCTTGCCGTTGCCTCGCACCGGTCCGTCCAGGCGCTGAAGGTTGGCGTTGACGACGAACACAAGGTTGCCCAGGCGCTCCCTGGCCGCCATGCCGATCGCACCGAGGGACTCGGGCTCGTCCATTTCGCCGTCGCCAAGGAATACCCATACCTTCCGGTCGTCGGTCTTCGCGATGCCGCGCGCCTGCAGGTACTTCATGAAACGGGTCTGGTAGATCGCCATCAACGGGCCAAGCCCCATCGAAACGGTGGGAAACTGCCAGAAATCGGGCATCAGCCACGGGTGGGGGTAGGAGGACAGCCCTTCCCCGCCGACTTCGCGCCGGTAGTTGTCGAGTTGCCTGGCATCCAGCCGACCGAGCAGGAACGCGCGCGCGTAGATGCCCGGCGCCACGTGGCCTTGCACGAAGACAAGGTCGCCGCCGTGATTCGCTGTGGGCGCGCGCCAGAAGTGGTTGAAGCCCACGTCATAGAGCGTGGCCGCGGAGGCAAACGAGGCGATATGCCCGCCGACATTCGAAGTCTTGCCGGCCCGCACCACCATCGCCATGGCATTCCACCGGGTATAGGCGCGAATGCGGCGCTCGATCTCGCGGTCGCCTGGCATGCGGGGTTGCTGGTCGACGGCAATGGTGTTGACGTAAGGCGTGCCGCCCGAGTGCGGCTGCAATTGCCCGCGCAGCCGCGCATGGGCAATCTGCCGCTCGATGAGATAGTGCGCACGTGCCGGCCCGACGTTGCCGAGGACGCCCTCCAGGGCTTCCAGCCATTCGGCTGTCTCCTGCGGGTCGTCGTCCCGGGGATCAATTGTCAAGGCGATTTCGTCAAGTTGCGTGGCCGTCATGCCTGGTCTCCGTCAAGGTATCTCGTGAGAATCAGTATAGGCAATAACTACGACTTGTCTAGTCGTAGTTACCACCTCAACCTACAACGATATGACGGGGGTCAGCCATCGCAAGCGCTTCGGCACGATCCGAGCTTTTCGGATGTTTGCTTCGGCGCAGTCCACGTTCTGGCTTGCACTTCGATTGACGATCGACTATGGTTACTACGACTATATTGGTCGTAGTTAAAGAACGGAGTTCATTATGAAAGCGATCCACTGGATCAGCGCACTTGGCGCCACTGCAATCCTGTCCACCGGCGTGACCGCGTGGGCATCCGCTTCCGACCTGGCCTGGGCGACCGGCCGCCCCATGATCGCCGGCCAAGACCTGAGTGGCGTTTCAGCTACGCCAAGCCGCGCCGGCGAAACCGGCGCGGGGGATGAAGCCAGCAAGGCTTCGGGGCCGCCCAACAAATCTCTGCCTCGGCTCGCCTGAGGCTGTGCCTCCCGTGACGAAAACGCATTCCGGACTGGAAGTCGCGGACTGGCATCCACACACTACCCGCTTCACGCGCTTTACCAAGGAACGGACATGAAAGCCCAACGCCTTCTTTTGCCCTTTCTCGCCACCACCGTGATGGCATTCTCCAGCGCCGCAGCCGCACATGGGACCGGTGACACGGTCAAGGAGAACTTCTCCCGGGCCATCCCCAACATCCCCGGCAAGTCACTTGTCGCGCTGGAAGTGGATTACGCGCCGGGCGCCTCGTCCTTGCCTCACTACCACGCCAAGTCGGCATTCATTTACGCCTATGTCGTCTCGGGCAGCATCGCCAGCAAGGTCGGTGACGGACCGGAACGGGTTTACAAGGCGGGTGAGAGCTTCCACGAAGAGCCGGGCTCGCACCATCCCGTCAGCCGCAACGCGAGCAAGTCAAAGCCCGCCAAGCTGCTGGCCGTGTTTATCGTGGACAGCGGCGAAAAGGACCTGACCACTTACGAAAGGAGCGCGAAATGAGACTGGATTACACAAAAGCCGCACCGGGTGGCGTGAAGGCGTTCGGCGGTGTCTATGGCTACATCATGCAGTCCGGACTCGATGATGTCCTGGTGGAGCTGGTCTACCTGCGTGTCAGCCAGATCAACGGCTGCGCCTACTGCCTTGACATGCACACGCGAGACCTGGTGAAGAGGGGCGTGTCGGTCGGCAAGCTCGCGCTCGTGCAGGTCTGGCACGAAGCGGGCGCGCTCTTCAGTGACCGCGAAAAGGCGGCACTGGCGTGGGCGGAGACCGTGACCCGCGTTTCGGAGACACATGTCCCCGACGACGCCTTCCGCGCGGCCTCTGCCGTTTTCAGTGAAAAGGAACTCGCTGACCTGACCATGGCGATCAGCCTGATGAATGCATTCAACCGCCTCGCCATCAGCTTCCGCCGTGCGCCGCAAGTCGAAAACCCGGGCGACGCTTGACCGGGCCGTCGCTGGCCCTGCTTCGCCGGCCCCGACCTCGAGACGCCACGTTTACTACCATTCTTAAGCCATTGGCAAGCGCATCAGAACCGGTGACGAAGGCCCATCACCGCACCAACCTGATCCTTGCCAGGCTGTACATTGAGGACGGCCGACGTGCCGCTGCCGCTGTTGAAGCCGTTGACGCCCAGTGCCGAGTTATCCGTGTTTAGCGCGTACGAGACTGACGCGTAAAGGTCGGTGCGTTTGCTGAGCGAATAATCGCTGGTAAGCACGAACTGCCACGGGTCGGATCCGGTCTGCCGGAAGTCTTGGTAGTAAGCCGCGCCAGTCAGGGAGAACGCCGGCGTCACTTTGTAAGCCAGGCCCAGCCAGTAGAGGTTCGAGCCGGCATTAGCCGCCTGGGCGCCCGGCAGCATGGCACCATCATAGGCCTTCGCCAGGCGGTAGCCTGCATAGGCCTTGGCATCACCAACCGCATAGGTGCCGGCCACGGAAACGCGCCTCAGGACCGGTGCCTGGTTTGACGGCGTGCCGACGTGCGCATCGTCATAGGCCACGCCCAGCGCAAGGGAGCCGGAGTTATAGTTGACGAACGCGCCGAAATTACGTCCGAATACGTTGCTGCCAGCCACTTCGCTGCCATTAGCCTGGAATGAGTAGAAGGCCTGTCCAGTTAGCTTTCCGAACTTGCCGACATACTTGATGGCATTGTCGGCGCGCGCGCCAAACTCCGGCGCAATCGAGAGGATGCTGTAGCGGTCGGCAATCGCATTGGGATCATAGATATTGCCGAATTCGCGCATGCCGGTCTGCTGCCGCCCCAACAGCAGTGAACCGTATTGGCTATCGAGCCCTACATAGGCATTGCGGCCGAACAGACGCCCGCCCTGGCCCGAATTGCCGGTATCGATGTCGAAGCCGCTTTCCAGCAGAAAGACTGCCTTCAGGCCGCTGCCCAGATCCTCCGCGCCCCGCAGCCCCCAACGCGAGCCAGACTGGTTCCCGGAAACCAGCCGCACCAGACTGTCACCGTTGCGCCCTGCATTATTGTTGAATTCGATACCGGCGTCGGCGATACCGAACAGCGTCACGCCAGACTGGGCGTTGGCGCTTGCACAACACCCTATCATTGCGAAAAGCAAGGATATGTCAACGAGAGGTAGTCGTCGCATGCTGGTTCCCCCCTCCTTCTTCTTTGCTGGTTTCCCCCTCCTTCTCCTTGATTTTTGGCCAGCAATGCGCCCGTGGCAATCATCCAAACGGTGGGGTCCCAAAGGATGTCGAGATCCTTGCGCCATCGTTCCTGATTCCCGCTCTTGATCTCAGGCAGCATTGGCACCGTTGTCAGCATGACGACCCGCGATCGCTGGCCGCGGTCGATTACCGGGGAACTGCCCGGCGAATCCCCTGGCGGGTAGCGGCCCGTGCATCGCATCCATTATCGGGATAGGGGGCGGCCTATCGGCCGCACCCCTCCCACACCACCCGGCATGCGGGTCCGCACCGGGCGGTTGGAACAGTTGAGGTTCTCAGGCTTGTGATGCCCCGACCTGAGGCCTGGGATGGCTTAGGTTTGACTCGGCGAAGTCGGTTTCTCGCTGCCGGAAACCAGCCGGGCTTCACCCTGCTGGCCGTCTCGGCGAGCTTCGCTTGCGCGAACATCTGAGACAGTCCAACTTCGATAGCCAAAGGGCCTTCCCTCCTGTTCCTTCGGCCCTTCACCGGCGACTTTAGCCTTCCCGGCCACATCACCCAGCTAC
>NZ_AUFE01000095.1 GCF_000426345.1 Cupriavidus phytohabitans
AAGAATGCCGGCCCCGTCACGACGCTGGCGCTGGCCAATCTCTACTTGAGTCGAGGGCATCTGATGGGAGCAGTCCGCCCGTAAAGGGCAAATGCGGGGCGGACGCCCCGCCAACACACCCCGATGGGGCGCGCGAGGGCCAATTCTCGTCACCACAGCTATTTTTTCGGCCGAACGGGCCCCTGCGTAACTGAACTTACCCAGCTTATTCAGCGTAGCCTTAGCTCGGTCGCGTCCGGGTGGCCTCCCCCCAGCGGTACCAAGATTGTGGGGAGGTCTAGCGGCTGTGCTTACGTTGGTGGAGCGCACCTTCGCGCAGAACGGCCCTTCGGTGTTGGCACCGCAGCTTTGCGCTTGGGTGAGACGCGGGAGGATGGCTTCTGCCGCAGCCGGTGTTGCAGGTCCAACCCCAACGGGTTCATGCCGGCCTCGAGTGCCCGCTATGCCAGCAGTTTCACCGCAAGCGCGCGCTGGGGGAAACCCGGAAGCGCACCAAGAAGCGAGCGGACGGGGGACCAGTCGTTACTGGTCAACGTTATCTTCATTTCGAGCTCTTCCATAGGGGTATCTTGTTTCGTGTTCAGCCAAATCTGGCCATCGCATCGTTCAGCGCGCCGACGTCCAGAATTGCGAGGGGATCCGCGGGTTCTATGGTCGCAGGCATTATCTCCGGCGCCACATTGGTCGTGTTTGCTGGCGCTGGCACACTCGGGGCAAGCGTGGCCTGCTCATCTTGCAATGCTTGCGCACTACCCTTGGTCGCGGGTGGGGTAGTCCCCGATGGGGCAATCTTGGTGAGGTTTCCAGTAGGTGGGGGTAGCAATTCCTCTGTGCCTGCTCCTCCGAGTGATCGCAAGCCGGCCTGTGCCAGGAGCCTGAATACGAAAGCGCGCTCGCGAGCGCTCGGTATCTGTCGCAGGTACGCCAGCAGTTCCGGCGCAGCTTCGCTGGAGAGCGTGAGCGTAATCTGAAGCTTGTCCATGCTCACCACATCAGCAGGACTTCGCCATCTGGCGTGCGGATCCAATCGTGTAGAAGCCACGAACGTTAGCGAAGCATGGCGCGTCCATGACCTGGACAATATTGCGCGGGAAGGCCGCTTTAATTGCCGGGGCGTACAAATTCGCTCCACCACCCGTCAGGATGATCGCGCGGATGTCCTCGGTACGGCCGACGCGCGCTTGGACTTCCTTCACTGATTGCCGGGACACGGCAATTGCCTCATCCAGGAAGGGACGCACATCGAGGAACTTGCTGAAGAAGAACATAGGCTTTGCTTCGCGGATAGCCTTATCGATTCTTTCGATGCTGTCCACGGGCTCGCCTTCAGCCTGTGCGATCAGGCTTGCTACCTGTTGATAGATGCTCGATGCACCGCCTGGAACCCCGCCACTTCGCGTGTCGTCCATTGTGTATCCGCGTGCGACCACCCAATCGGTTGTGAAATAGCCGACGTCGATCACGAGATAGGAATTATCGGGGTCGTAGTGCTTGCCGCTTTGCTGGATGAACGTGATCAATGTTCCGAGGGGCTGAGGCAGCGGCAGGACGTTACGAACTTGGATAGGACCCCAACCGAAGTCCAGCACGCCGCTAAACCGATCCTTCAAGTATCCGGCGTACTTCTGCGTGTTGTGTACAGGGAGGCCAAGCACTAAGCGATCAATTTCAGTGGCCTTGGAATAGTGGAGTGCTCCTGCCAGCAAAGCAGCATAGTTCGCTGTCGTGACAAAGTCCTCGGCCAATGCACGGCCAGTGTTCCCACGCGGCGCGCTGAGAGAGACCTCCGGGCCCACCTCGTAACGCGCTCCGTCCACCACCACATTGACGACATCGCGGGGACGGAGGATAGCGCCACTATGCGGTGTCAGTGATGTGGTAGAGGCGATCGGTGCCAACGATGGAAACATGTTGGTTGCGATGTCAGAGCCGAGCGGGAACGCCGACTTGGTGTTGCCGTAGCCCACATCAATTGCAACGGTCGAGACTTTCATGAACAGGGTTCTCCTTGATGGCTTCGTGTAGCCGGTTTTGAGCGAATGCCACGAGGACGGAGCAGGCCAGATCACGAGCTACCAAGAGGGACTTGGACCGAGCAAGTGGCACTCGGACCTAGCAACAATCCTGGGTGGGCGGGCAAATTCGTCTGACCTGATGGGACTTGGACCGTGCAGCATCGATCAAGTCCCACTACGTGGCACATCGTCGGTCCAACTCTACACACAGATGCCCATAGTCAAGCCAGCGTAATCTCGCGGATTTCATACCCGTTTCGTCTTGCGTGGAGTTGCGCAGGCTGGCATGGGACGCTATCCTTGATGTACTTCTCGCGTCCCCGACGCATCGACCTTGCCGCCACGTTGGCGGCCATCCCAAGCACCGGCTCCACCCAAAATGGGTTGTCGGTCGCGTCTGTGCGATGCCGGATATTGATCCGGCATTTTTTTCAATCGAATCAAGCAGAAAGTGGCCGACATTGAGGAAGGCTGCACACCGCGATAACACTCGATCTCAGCGCCGATGTGCGCGCTGTAACGCAATGAGAGAGATTTTGGGAGCGCACAGTCGCACAGTCCCAAGGCTCCATCACGGAAGACACGTCCATTCAGCGAGAGAGCTGGGTACGGTTCAGGAGGCCCCAGACACTGCGGCCAAGGTGAACTGACTGTGGGACGGGGGATTGGATGCGATTGGGCCAGACGGCTATCGCGGATCCCTTCACTTGACGACCGGTAGGCGCAGCCGGCACAGAAATGCGCAAGAACGATTTGCCCAAGAAGCTTGCGATGGTGGACCACAAGGGTCGCTATCGCAGTCGCGTCGACCGACGCAGCGGCTTGGGTATTCGCGGGGACGGGTTCGGCGTGAGCCGGGCCATGGACTACGCGGACGGTCGGACCACAGTTCTTCCCTGTGTCTGGTCGATCGAGTGCTATCGCTAAAGGCAAGGAAGGCAGTCCCCCAAAGCCGGAGGGGAGAACTAACCGGCAGGTGTCGAACGAACGGGGCGTTTGACAGCGTTGGAAAACGGCTCGCACCAAAAGCGCGCCCCCGCCGTGCTGATACGGCTGGCCAGACTAACGAGCATGGGTATCAGGATAGATTTCCGGGGAAAAATCAGGAGCTACGCGTTCCCCGCGCGGCTGGAAGGCGAGCTCATCGCGCTGTTCGAGGACAACGTGGATCGCGTAATCAGTAGGTCGAGGCGCAGCAGAAATGCGCTGAGCATCAAGACGCAGGAGTATCGCCTTCTCAATGTCTGCGCCGCAGTGCGCGAGCTGCGGCAGGAGGGTGGCTATGCGGTTGAATCTCCGTGGTCGATTCGGAACAAGCACGTCCAATGGTTAGTGGAAAGCTGGGTTCGGAAAGGGCAAACAGCGGGAACGATCGAGAACAAGCTCACCTATCTGCGCGCGATGGCTGAGTTCATGAACAAGCTGTATCTGGTCAAGACGCTTGCTGAATACGTCGATCGCACGGAGCATGGGCTCGTTCGCCACTATGTTGCCCAAGAAGACAAGTCTTGGTCGGGGAATGGCATCGACATTGACTCGAAGATCGCGGAGATTGAGAGGACCGATGAGTGGGTAGGCATTCAGCTTCGCTTGATGTGGCTTTTTGGCCTGCGTGTTGAGGAATCCGCAAAGCTTCAGCCAGGCGTGGCGGTGCGCGGCGGCACGCTGCACGTCGTACGCGGAACGAAGGGTGGGCGGAAGCGAGAGGTCTTAATCGACATGCCGGAGACACAGTACCCGTTGCTTGCCAGAGCGGCGTCGCTGGCCAATCCCAGGACGGGCTCAACCACCCCGGCGGACTATACACTTGACCAATGGATGAGCCATTTCTATGAGGTACTGCGAAAGCATGGTCTGGTCAGGAAGGAGACGGGCTGCACTGCACACGGCCTGCGCCATGAATATCTACAGGGGCTGTACCAGCGCAATACCGGCGATGCTGCGCCGGTCAAGCGAGGCGTGCGGCTCGCCAGTCGTGAGGTGCATGAGGAGGGACAGCGCATCGTTGCCGAAGCCGCTGGGCATAGTCGTCCCACTAAGTCGAACGCGTACTTAAGTACATACGCCGTTCAGGAGCGACTCTCCAAACCGGTTGTCAAGCCTGGGCAAGCGGCGTTGGCACTTGCAGCAGCCAACGGCAACAAATCCCACGCTGCGCTTGCGCTTGGCATCAGCCGCCGCTCGCTGTACCGACTCTTGGACAGCTACGCCGCGGGAGATCAGTCGTGAAGGTGGCGTGGCGAGTCGCGAGGTGAGCGCGCTGTATTGGATTCTGGTGTTGATGTCCCCTTCGGGCTGTTGTTGGCTCTGAGGCCGGGCCGGCGCGGACTACCATCGCGTTCTTAAGGGGTGAGGGCCCTGCGATGGCCCTCACAGAACGAAAGGCACGTCTCTGGGCGTGCCTTTCGTGTTTTTGGAAGGAACATGTTCCTTCTGTCCGGGCGCCCCCTAACGGGCAAGTGCGAGAGCCAACGTGGCCAGAGCGCCTGCGTGTCGTACGAGGTGAGCGAGCGATTCCGCGTCGCGCTTCGCGCTCACGGCGTCGCCGGACACGAGCCATGGGAAGGCGACACGGCGCGCAGGCTTTTCGCCGGGGTGTGGAGTAGGCGGGGGAAGATCGATTGGCGTCGCGCGCGCGGCGCCAGCCAATGCGGGGAAGGGATCGACCCCTGAGAAGTGGGCAAGCTCGGCGATGCTGACTACGCTGTACGCCGGCGTCGCATCGTTGCGCACCACATAGGCCGCGGCACCGACGCCCGGCACGTAGATCGCTTTCCACAGATACCCAGGTACCCGGACGCGTCCGTTGAGCGTGGGGCTGTCCTCGGTGAACGCCGGACCGGCGGTTGGACACGCTGTGCTGTGGCACGATGTTGGCAAGGCTGAAGCTCTCTGCCTGCGAGGCTTTGTCGGCAAAGTCCCCGCTCGGTGCCCGCGGTGGTAGCCCGATCGGGCGAAGTCCCGCAGTCTGGCCCGGTCCGAAGGCGGCAGCCGGTCTTCCTCGTAGAAGTCGCTGTCGCGCGGCAGCTTGCGGGCCGCCTCCACCGCTGTGGCAGTCAGCCGCTCGGCCGACCACAGCGCCGTGCGGGTGCTGGGCGAATAGAGCACCGCAAAGACGCGATAGCAGAGAAGCCGTGTATCCCGCGCCGCCTCGCGAACGGCCGGCTGGCCCGCTGACAGCACGTGGGGGCAGGGCGCGGCGTCTTTGGCGACCGCTGCGGTTGCTGCGCCCAGGGCGAGCAAAAGGGCGACGATAGGGCGGATCATGGTCGGGCAGGAAGGTGGTTGGACACTCTTTCAGCTTGCCAGCCCAGCACGGAAGTCAACGCGTCACGGCTGCCAATGGTCCGGCACGCCATCGATGGCCTTGCCGATGAATTCGTGCAAGTCGAGGAGCGGCCATTCCCGGTCGGCCAGTGCCTCTTCTGCGATCTCGGCGCACAGCGCCGGCACCGGCTCGAAGCGGACCATGGGCGCGCCGTCGACGTAGATGATCTTGGCGCGCTGGAGCAGCTTCTGATAGCGGGCAGCCTGCGACACCACGGTCTCGGGTGGGTCCACGTGCTTGAAGTCGTACCCGGGTTGGGCGAGAGCCGCGGCCATGGCGGCGAACTTGGGGCCAACCGTCTCCCAGTCCGAGGTGGTCGCCGCGAGCAGGTTCAGGAAATAGGGGATGTCTGAGCTGGTGAGCGCGCGGCGCGACATCATGGATACGGCTTCCTGGTCGGCAGGGCGATGTTCGACGCGGCTATTCCAGATGGCGCTTAGCCGGGTGAAGGCGATGTTCTTGTCGGCATCCATGGTGACGGGAGGCGTCGAGATGCCGCATTCTTCACAGACGATAACTGCCTGGAGCCGGCCGGCGATAAAGGTGGGGGCGCCATCGCAGTGGGCGCATTGAAGTAGGCCGCTGGGCATGAGGAAGATCAGGGTCGGGAAATGCCGGCATTATGCCTTGCCGGCACCTGCACCCAGCGGTGTCCGTTGTGATGAAGCGTTCGAACAGCGGTCCTGCTATGCCGCGTCGATGGCCAGATAGCCGGCCGTGGTGTTCAGGACTTCCTGGCGCGCGGTGTGCTCGAAGCCCTGCAGGATCTCGGCATGGTCGCGCAGCGCGGCGCCGATCTGCCAGAATTCGTTGAGCCAGTGGCCAGGTGGGCCCATAGGGCCTCCCAGCTGGCCGGTGGTGATCGCGCCCCGGATGGCGAGGACGGTTTCCGGTTCCGGGTATTCGCGTTCGTTGTCGTCGTACTGCGGCATGTCTATCTCGGTTGGGTGGCCCAATGCAGGGCCGGGTGCATCTGGAAGCCGTCGGCTTGCCGGAACAGTTCGGCGGCGCCTCGAACGTACTGCAGAATCCATTCCGTGGCGATCCATCGCCTTCCCAGTCGCTCGGCGGCCAGGCCGGTGCGGATCGTTCCGCCGAAAGGATCGACCACCAGGTCGCCCGGCCGGGACAGGAATCGCGTAAAGAAATCCGGAATGTCGGTCGGCTGCATGGCGCCGTGGGTCGGCAGGCCGAGAGACTGCGCGGCGCGGCGGTAAGCCCGGGTGTCCGCGCAGTTGTGCCCCCGCTCGATGACATTGCGGGGCAGGCGGCCCGCAGTCTGATTGCCGAAGGCGCTTGCCCGGATGCGATAGGCGCCGTCGCCATACACCGCGTTGCGAGTCTCTCCGCCGGCGGCCATCAGTTGTCGGTGCCGGGCGGTGTGGGCCTCGAGGAGCTGGCGGTTGTCCGCGCGCACGCACGACGGATCGTTGGTGAACCACAGCACCGGTTCGTAGGCGGAGGCGAGCTGGACACGGTCGACGCAGGCCCATCGGGTCGGCCCGGGCGGCTTGCTGTATTTGACCCAGGGGACGCGGCCCATCAGGGAAAGGCCAAGCCGGTCATGCAAGGCCAGCGTGAGGCGCTCTATATAGAGCGAGCGGGCTGGGCTGCGCGGCTCGAAGATGTCGTTCGACACATTGAGGACAATGCTGCCGCCCGGCACAAGCCCTGCAACGATCGGCTCGAGGGCCTCGCACAGGAAGTCGACATACTGCGCTTCCGTGGGATTGCCGTAGGCCCGGGCCTGGCGCAGCGGGTACGGCGGCGAGGTGACGCACAGCGCAATCGGTTCGCCAAGGCCGCGGAAGATTTCCTCGTGACGCGCCCAGACGGCCACACCCAGGGTGGTGCTGAAGGCGACAAGCCGAACGCCGTCGGCGGCGCGGTCGAGCTCGTTCGTGACAGGCTGCGTCAGCCGCCAGAAACCGGCGCGGTCCGGAATGCGCTCCACGACGCCCATGGCCTTCAGCGTCTGCTGATGCCAGCGCACGGCGCGCTTGAACGGGCTGTGCAGGGTGCCAGCGGTGCCGATCGGGACTTTGGTCTGAGCCTGGGCGAGGTCGATCCCGGCTGCGGTCGCCACGGCATCGTAGAGCTGGGCGGTGGCGATGCCTTCGGCTGGCGCGTCGGCGAACGCTGCTGCCACGTGTCCGAACAGGTTCAACTGCTCCATCATGCAGCGCCCCGTGCAAGCGCACGCTCGCATGCTGCCGCGACGTCGAGCGACGTCACAGGGAAGGCGTCGTGCACGGCGCCGTCGAGCAGCCGGCCCGCCGCTTTCTTGCCCACCGCGTGCATCACCGTCACGGGGAACCGGCCCTCGTCGCGGGCGCGCATGAAATCTTCACCGCGTTGGAGCAGCGCGCCATGCCTGTCGAGGCAAATCCCGCCGGCGATCCACGTCTGCGCCTTGTTGACCCATTGCTGAAAGCTGGCGAACTCGCGGAAGACCGGCTCACTGGAGGAACCGTCCACGACTGCCGTGTGCCAGTGCCCCCATTGCTTGAACAGGAAGGGCACGCTGGCTGCCGCGCATTGGTCGCGCAACGAGCGCGGCCATGCCGGATGCATTGGGCGGGCGCCCGTGCCGCTCTCACCGCCCACGATGACCCAGTCCAGGGAGCCCGGCGCATAGTCGTTGCCGGAGGTATGCAGCAGTTCACCGGTAAGAGTCGAGAACACGTCGACATGACCGAGCAGCGGTTCCATGGAGAGGAAGCGCGTCTTTGCCGGCGTGCGCAGAAGCTTCGGGATGTCGCGGTCGGCTTCCACCTGGTTCACCACGGTTGCGCCCAGCCAGATATCGGCGGGGGCATTGCCGGCGATCCACGTAGCCAGCCACGGAACGAGGGGATTGTCCGCACAGTCGTCGCGCAGCATCAGCGTGTTGAACGCTTCGCCCAATCGCTTCGTGGCGTTGCCGATACGCTTGGTCAGCACGAGCTTGTCCAGGTTCGGCGTCTGGCGCCAGACATCGAGCATATCGATGAACCACTCGATCGGCACCTCGTTGTCGAACACATCGGCCAGACTCGCGCAGAAGACGCGTTGCCGGCGCCCGTGGACCGCGGCAAAGGCGTCGTGCGCAGCGTTCCAGTGCAAGGGCTTGCGCCAGTTGGCGGCGGATGTGCGCCGGCGGGGCGCACCGGGGCCCCAGTTTTGGGATTGGCCACCGCCGAAGCGTGCGTTGCGGGCCTCAGCGTAGCAGTGGTCGCAGCCGGGGCCAACCCGCTGGCAGCCTTCCCAGGGATTCCAGCTGTGGTCGGTCCATTCGATCTTGGTGTTTTCGCTCATTTTTGAAACATGTCGATGGTTTGGGTATCGCGCTCGGGCGAGCCGGGCACTCGCGATTCGCTATTTGCGGAGTCGGAGCAGCACTCCCCATTGATCTGCGCGGGCGCTGCATGCGACAACGCATGTGCGAAGTGGCGGGAGTAGGTCGAGACGGCGCGCCAATACGCCGCCATGGGGCCTTTGCGCGGCGCCAGGCCAATTCGGCTTCGGCGTTCGATGCCTCCCGCAGTTCGCGGAGCACCGCAACGATTGCTCGGCGTTGATCAGGCGGGAGGCGCAGGAGGGTGAGGGATGCTTCCAGCCTATCCAATCGCGGGCAAAGTCAAGCAGGTGCAGGGAGACCCGTCACGTGGGTGCCGAAAGGCCGAACTTCACCGCGGCGGCTCTGAGTGCGTCCACGTCGATTTCGCCGGAGGCGATGACAGCGAGGACCTCTTCGGCAAATCCGTACAGTGCAGTGAGCTCGTCAGCGACGATTTCGCCCACGTAGAGATAGAGTCCGTTGGGCATTCGCCGGACCACAGTGGTCTCTGTTGCCATGCGCGCCAGCAGCGACTCGGCGTGCTCGGCGCCGATGCCGAGATGCCGCTGGACAAGCGGGACAGATGCGGCGCGGTACTGGTGCACCAGCTGAACTGCCTTCAGATACGCACGGTTCATGCCCAGTGGTGCCCGGTTGCTCATGCAGCGCTCGGCCGGGGCAGCTGGACACACGTGATCTGCTGGTCCTGAGGGCGCCATTCGATCACCGGCACGGCGTTGGCGCGGTAGAACGCCTGCTTCTGCGCGAGCCTGGCGTCATAGTCCGCATTGCCCATCATGCCAAGGACTTCGATGATGACCTCCGGGGCCACGTCGCTCAAGACAAAGTCGGGATGCACGGCGGCTCGGCCGATGTGGCGCAGCGGCTTGCGGAATGCCCGCTGCAGGCCCACCAGATGGTCAGCCATGGCAACCTCGTATGACGAGTCACACGGCAGGAACTGGCGGTTGGCTAGCATGGCCGCGGCATCGACCACCGTCAGATACCCTGATTTCGACCGCTCGACCAGCAGGACGGCGACGCAACGCTGTTCCGCCTTGCCGATGCCGGATAGGGCTCCCCCGAATGACACCTGAAGTCGCGCGTAGAGGTCCGCGGCCATGAAGAAGCGCTGGGTACTTTGGCGCAGCACGACCTTGCCACCGAACTGGGTCGTGCCGTGCGATTCAATTTCGCCGATCACGATGCCGCGCGGGTTGCCGGTCGGGATGGATGTGAGCCGGCCCTGCCATGCTTCGAACTCGGCCAGGATCTCCGTTCTGCGGCTCGGGTCCCACCGTTGCATGACGTGCAGCAGCCCATCGGCCGGCTTTCCGTTGATGCGGCATTCGGCCAGCTCGGTTGTTAGCTGCGACCAGCAGGCGTTCCAGCCGCGCGAGCCCGTTCCCGGCCATACGTTCAGCCCTGCCTGCTCCCAGGCGTACTCCAAAAACGCAAGTAGCCCCGCCGAACGACGTTGCGGCTTCGTGCTCTGGCCTTTGGGCGCTCGCTGGACGGTCTTGGCTGGGGTGTGCGCGCCGACCGAGAGCGAGGCATCGAGGCGGATGTCATGGTGGCCGTCCTTCAGCCGGAACGGATCCAGGTTGTCGCCCATTCCGGACTTGGCCAGCGCCTGCCGATTGAACGGGCAGCCTGCGGCATGGTGGTGTGCCTGTTCCGGCCAGCGCGCGAGTAGGAAGATGTCCCGATGTCGGCGAATCACCAGCTTGGGTCGGGGCCGCCGATTGCTGCAGCCGCATTCCGCAAATCCCTGAACCGTCTTCGCGCGCTCGAGGTGACGTGCATAACGGCCGGGATCATCCAGTACATCGTCCAGCGGGAACTCGTTCCCGCCAATGCGCACGGTGATCATGGATTTTTCTCCTTAGACGCCGGCTTCCCGGAACATGGTGTAGAGGTCGCGCCGGATCTCGCTCACGTCGAGTACGTGCTTGGCGCGCGTCATGGCGACGTAGAGCAGCCGCATTTCTTCCGGCGCCATGGTCAACTTGCCGTCGTCGCCGTTCTTGAACTTGAAGTCGCCGGCGAGCTGCACGCGGTCCCACTCGAGCCCCTTGGCGCGGTGGACGGTGGACACGATGTAGTCGGCTTCGTTCTCTGGGGACACGCGCGTGAGGATCAAACGCAGGTAGTCCACGCCTTCGTTGTCGATCAGCTGCACCAGTGGCTTCAGGTCGCGGCCGGCGAAGGACTCGGCGTACTCCTGGACCTCCTCCCATGTCTCGAACAAGGCGAGGGTGGCAGGGTAGCCAATGCGCTGGCCGCGCATCAGCTGCTCGGCGCCGTCGGCGAACGCCCGGAGCTCGTCGACGTTGGCCCGTACGGCGACGCGGTCGCCGCGGCCGATGCCCTCGGCCAGATGGGTCAGCACCGTGGCGTTCTTGCGGCACAGGATGGCGTCGAAGCGGTCGAGGCCTGGGGTCGAATCGTGCAGAATTCGTGACTTGACGTGGTCCTGGCCGCGTACGGGCGTTTCCTCTTCCATCAGCTGCAGCACGCGGCTGGCCAGCTGTGCAATGGCCGGGCCGAAGCGGAACGACTCGGTCAGCGCGCATTCCGGAGCACGGATATGGTCCATGGCGTTGACTGCGCCGCGCCACTCGTAGATCTGCTGGTAGGGATCGCCCACGTAGATCACCTGCGCTTGTTGCGCGCGCAGTACCGACAGCATCAGGCCGTCGGCATCCTGCGCTTCGTCGAAAAGGATGAAGTCGGCGCCGATGCGCGGTCGGCTGCGCTCCCACAGCTTCACGTAGACATCGTGGGCGATGGCCGACGGCGCGGCGGGGTCGAGGTATTCAGACCAGAGGCGCTTGACGGACGGCAGCAGCGATTCGCGCAGATGCTCGGCTTCCTCTTCCTTGACGATCGAGTCGACTGGGATGTGCCAGGCGAGCGGTTCGGCCTGAGCAGAGCGGCAGAAGCGCGCGGCGCCGTCCATCACCATCCGGGCGACCTTGCTCGGGCTGAGCTCCAGATCCTTGCCGATGGTGGTGGGCAGGCGCAGTTTCCCGAAGCCGTAGCGCAGCGCCAGCTGATGGGGTGGCTCGACCGGATTTCTGAGCTTGCGCGTGATCTCGGGCGGCGTGCCACTGTAGGCGAGCGAATGCGAGGTGCGGCAACGGGTGTTCTGTGGGAATTTGCGGGCGGCCTCGATGGCAATTTCCCGATTGAACGCCAGGTACAGGCCGCGTGCGCGGCCGCGGGCTTCAGCGGCCATGCGCAGCGTGGAGGTCTTGCCAGCGCCGGCGTAGGCTTTGACCTTGACGGCGCTGCCGGCGCGTACCGCCTCGACAACCTGTTCCTGCTCGGCAGTGGGAGTCATGCGATCTCCAGCGCGGTCTGTTCAGGAAGCGTGGCGAGGACACGTCGCCGGATGGCCAGCGCGTGCGCGCGGGAGGCCTCGGCGCGCTGCGCAGCCTCGCCACTGACCGTGTCTACGATGTAGGCGAAGTAGAGGGCAGTGGTGGGGCCGGTCCAGGCCAGCCACTTGGTGCGAATATCCGCTCGCTGGTCCGTTGTCAGCGAGAAGTAGACGGCGCGCTTTTCACGCCAGACGCGGGCGTGTATTCCGCGCATCGTCGTTTCGAGCCTGTCGGAGCGCCGCTGGCGGCGGGCCAGTTCCTCATCGGCGCAGTGCTGTTCGGCGGCCACGTGTTCCGCGAAGAGCGGATATCGGTCGCGCTCGCGCTGCTGCTTGCGCGCGAAAGCGGCCTGGCGGCGGGCGTTAAAGTCGATAGGGTCGTGGCGTCCGAGTCGGGTGAATCGCATGGGCGGCAAGAAATTGAATGGTCTAGTTAGGACCAAGATACCGGCGCCGCGCCGAAGTCAAGGCGGCCGGCGGGCGAAGTTCGCCGCCAACCATTTTCCCGGTTGGACTTCAGGCGTAGGCGCCGAAAGCGTTAGAATTTCGGGCGTCTTTTACCGAAACGCCGTTATGCCATCTCCCAATCCGACCTCGCGGGAAGTCTCTCTTGGCAACCGCCCGAAGCTCGAGCCGGAGTTCGTCGCGCCCGGTGAGCCGCAATACGGCGAGATCGCCCGCCTGGACGCGTTCACGTTCAAACGCTATCTGGACCGGGTGTTCTGGCATCCACGGCCGGAGGTGCTGCGTTTCGAGGTTCGTGCTGTCCCTTCGCCTGTGGGCAGCGTCTACGACGTGGTCGCCATCGTGGGACAGGGCGAGGGAGAGATCTGGTTCTCAGAGGCGGCCGTGCCAGCGCGGTGGGACTATGTAGCGATCACGGAGACAAGCGACGGGCTGGGTCGCCTGCAGCGCGAGCGAATGAAGGCGGAAGGCAAGCTGCCCCAGGACTACAAGCCCTTCGTGGGCGAGGGGCCGGTGCAGGACTATGCCAAGCTCGAGAGCCCGGAGGAAGTGGAGCAGCGGCGCTGGGCCGTGGTCAATCGCATCCGCGAGGCCAACCGCCGGGCGCGCGAGGCGGCAGCCAGGCCGCGCTAAGACATCCGATTCTTGTCCCGCGCCGGCAGGCAGGGTAAGATTCGTCCGATTCTCCGCGCTATCAGCGCATCGAACTTGCCGGCGTACCGGCCATCTTCATTTCCACCCATTGGGGCTTTTCCCAATGGGGAAGGCTCCATTTCAGGAGCCCTTCCATGCGTATCTTCTCCCGTATCACCGCGCTGGCTGTCCTCGCGACCGTCATCAACCTGTTCGCGGTCCTCTTCTTTCTTTGCACTACCGAGGACGATAGCCTTGCTGCCATGCAAGTGCACATCGTCGCGGAGATCGAGTTCCTGGTCCTGATCAGCTGGCTTCTCGCGAAGCTGCTGGGTCTGGACCAGAAGCCTGCCGCCGCCGCGTGACCGCTCAGGCCAGCGGCCGATTCCACTACCCACCGGGGAATACTCTCCGGTGGGGTGTATCCCGCCAGGCGATTTCCATGTCCAAGTCCGCAACACTCACGATCCAGAAATGGGGCAACAGCCTCGCCGTGCGCCGCGCGGTGCGAAAGCACACCCGTGGAAGCGAGCACCATCCGAGGTCTTCGCTACGGCATGTGAGCAGTTGAACCGGATTATCGCCATCGCTCACTAGGCACCACTCCGGTCGCATCCGCGCTTCCGGACTCTATCACCCATCGGGGACGCCCCGGTGGGAGCGTTCCCTTTTCCCGAGGTAACGCCATGTTTAAACTCAACAACATCGAAATTGAAGTCGGCCCGGTGCCGGCCGAGGAGTCGTGCGCACAGGTCGGTCGCGATGACTACAGCGAACGCTCGCGGCGCGAGTGCGCGGTGTACATCCGGCAGCTGCAGCGCGTCTTCGGCAATCCGGATCCTGCCTCCTGCGGTTTGTCCGCCGCGGCTTCCCGCATTAGCTCGGCCGCTACCACGAGGTGGTCGCCGTCATGACGGCGGAAGGGGCCGATCTGTTCGACGAGTCGTTGGTACCCAGCGAATGGGACCACATCGCTCGGGCGGAACTGACCTGGCTGCGCCTGCAGCAGAAATGGCGCGAAACGGTACAGGCGCGCCCTTCAGCGATCTGCCTTGTACCGGCGTTGTTGCATAAATCGAGATTGAAAACAGGGACTCCTCGGTGATGCTGAACTCAGGCGATGCGGACGGATTGCGGGCGAGCGAGCGCGACCATGCGGTTGAGCACGCCCGCACGGATGGCCACTTCGGTGGCCTGCGACCCGATTTCGCGCGCCCACAGACTGTGTCCCGTCAGCGTCTTGAGGCGGTACATCAGGGTCTCGGCCAGCGAGCGCCGGTGGTAGCCGCTGGCGGCTTTCCATTCGCGTCGACTGCTCTTCTCGATGACATCGATGGCCTCGTTACGCCAGGCTGCGCCCGGCGTACTTTCGGACCAAGGCT
>NZ_AUFE01000096.1 GCF_000426345.1 Cupriavidus phytohabitans
GCTCCCAATGGGGCTGCATCACGTCCCGCCAATCGATCTGCTCGTTGCCGAGAAACCGATATGCCGCGATGGTTTGCGACCAGTCATCGCATGCGCCGGGGATGCTCGCCGTCGGCAAAGCCGCAAACCGCTTGAGCAGCTCCTTGGCGCGCCGATCCCGCCGCGGATCACCAAGATCCAGACTCTCGAATTCCTCGTCCACCCATGCCCCCGACTCGTTGCTCATTGCTGCACGAAAATCTGAGAGTAAACGCGAGTCTGGCGAAGTTAACAACCCCCTTACCTCGAAATTCCCAGGGCCTCAGGCTCCATGCCTCGCTGCGGAGACGGTCCTACTTCCGTATAAGGGGATGGGTTAACGGCGGGCGGGTTGGGGGACTTTAGGGGAAAGTGGAGAAGCCGTCGACTGGCGGGTGGCTTGAAGCAAGCCAGTGACCCGTCCTGAACAAGGTTGACGATGAGGTGGGAGCCCTCCTGCGCATCGAGAATATGGGAAGCAGACCGAGGTGGTTTTGGTCGGCCGTCAGGCATCCTGGGTTGAGTCGCATGCTGATAGAGGGCCTCGCCATTCCCATGGTGCGCTACCGACCAAACTGGGCCGCAGCGCTTGCGACTGCCGCCTAGAATGCTCTGCATGCCCCGCATTGTCATCTTTATTCTCGTGCTGCTCTTGCCGCTGCAGGTAGCTTCTGCAGGGCCCTGGCACGTCACGTACGCGCACGACCAGGTGCTGGAGCAAACGGAACAAGCGGAACAAACGCCGGAATATATTTCTCTTCATTATGGCGAAGACGGAAGCATGCAATATGGCGGCCGCGATGCCTCGTTTCTCCATGAACTGGACGTCGACGAGCACACAGAGCTTAGCGCAATACTGTCAAGTAATAACCTGGGCCTGACCTCTCAGGGCCAACTCACCCCGCCTTTTTTTGCTGGCGCTACGCCAAGTCTCATCCCCAATCGCATCCTTCGTCCGCCGCGCGCCCTCTGACGGAGGGACACAGGTCTGATCGCAGACAGCGGCGCCGCGATGTGCAAGCCACTACACGCCGCCGGTATTGCGACCGAGATCGCCGGCCGAGGCCAGCCGTACGGCAGCGGCCCAGCCAAGACCTGCTAAGTCGTCGAACGAACGATCGCCTGGCCAGCACAACCTCAGGTATTTGCGTTTCCGCTTCGGGCGACTTGGCATCATTCAATGAAGCCTTCCTGAAAAATGGCTTGCTGCATCATCTGCTGGCAGCCATCTCAGGAGATCACTTTTTCAGGTTCAAGTCATGGTTTCGTTCCCGAATGGAAAGAAATTCGCCTTTACCATCTTCGACGACACGGATCTGTCGACCGTCGCCAACACCAAGCCGGTCTATGACCTGCTCGACCGTTGCGGGCTGAGGACCACCAAGTCAACCTGGGTCTATCCGTCGCGCGGCAAGTGTGCCGGACAGTCGCTGGCCGACGCAGACTATCGCGACTGGCTGATCGAGTTGTCA
The DNA here is from genome assembly GCF_000426345.1 of Cupriavidus phytohabitans. GTDB lineage: Bacteria > Pseudomonadota > Gammaproteobacteria > Burkholderiales > Burkholderiaceae > Cupriavidus. The sequence continues at coordinate 1,491 of NZ_AUFE01000096.1, forward strand.
CGCAAGGGTTTTGAGATTGGGCTGCACAACATCGGCGACGGCTCATTCTCGCGCGAGGAAATTGCCGCTGGGCTGGAGATATTCAGGGAAACTTTCGGCTGCTACCCGAAGGTGCATACCAACCATGTCTCCAACCCCGACAATCTCTACTGGTGGAGCAAGCGGTTCGAGTTTCCCTTCAACCTGCTGTACCAGTTGGCCAGCCGCGTCAGGCGCAGGGCCGGTTCGCTGGTCGGGGGTGACGACCCGGCGGGCAGCCACTACTGGGGCGACCTCTGCCGAGACAGGATCACCTATGTCAGGAACTTGACTGTCAACCAGATCGACACGCTGCGCATGGACCGGCGGATGCCATACCACATCAAGTCCAAGCCACTAGTCAAATACTGGTTCAGTTCTTCCGACGGCCACGACGTCAGGGTCTTCAACTCGCTGATCACCAGGAAGAACGTGGAACAGCTCGAAGCCACCGGCGGCGTGTGCATCGTCTATACGCACTTCGCCTATGGCTTTGTCAAACACGGCGTCCTCGACGAGACCTTCCGGCAAGGGATCGAGTTCCTGGCCAGCAGGGGTGGCTGGTTTGTTCCGGTCGGCACGCTCCTGGACCATCTCATCAGTGACAGGGGCGGCGAGGATCCGGGCTATTCGTATCGCCTTTGGACCAACCTTCGCTGGGGCATTGATCGGATACTCAAACAGGCGCGCTTCGGTATATAGCGGAACGACGCCAGGAGTGCACCTTGACGTAAGGCCCGCCACGCGACCCGGCGCGCCTTACCGCTATAGCCCCGCTACCGGCCACCTTGCCCTTTAGAATTAGGGAAAACACCAGCCCCCGCGATCCCACGATGAACCAGGAACTGCCCCCAGCCTCAGGTCCCCCGCAGACCGTCGACGTCTGACCGAAGATCAAATCGATACCCCCCTTTTCATACAGGTTCAGTCCCGCTCCCCGGGTACTGATGGGGGTGGGCGGGCGCAAGGCAGGGTTAGCAGACCGGAGAATAGGCGAAAGCCGGCGAGCCCGGAGGCTCCCCTGCCAGGGCCCGCCCATGGAAGGGGCGTGCAAAGGCACGGCGAACGTAAGGATACCGCCGAAGGGCGGTCGTTCGGCTTATTCATCCGGGCTGCTAAACCCGGTCGCCGCAAGCGCAGCGACGAACCCAGTATGAGCAGCAAGCGCGAGTATGGGCAAACTCTTAAAAAGCGCGCCAACCAAAACGTCAGAACCCCAAACTCGCCAGCAGATCATCCACCTGCGACTGGTCTGACACCACGTCGGCCTTGCCCTCCGGATTCACCTGCGGCCCGTTCATCAGCGTCGACGGCGCATGCGCTTCCACGCGGCGTTCGGACGGGACATTGTCGATCAGCACCTGCAGCAACTCCTGCTCCAGCGTGCGGATCATGTCCATCATCTTCTTGATCACCTGCCCGGTCAGGTCCTGGAAGTCCTGCGCCATCATGATGTCAAGCAAGTGGCTATTGGTGGCGCGGGCCTGGCCTGGCACCTTGGACAGGAAAGCGCGCGTGTCGAGCACCAGCGAGCGGGCGTCGGCCAGCTCCACCGGCTGCTCGAACCACGCACCCCAGCGCTTGTCCAGGGTCTCGGCCTGCCGCTCGATGTCGGACTGGATCGGCTGCGCCAGTTCGACCGCGTTCAGCGTGCGCTCGGCGGCCTGCTCGGTCATCGCCGCGATGTAGTTGAGGCGGTCGCGCGCATCGGGAATGGCCTGCGCGGCGCGCTCGATCTCTTTATCCAGGCCGAGCTCGCGCATATTGTCGCGCAGCATCCGCGTCAGGTTGCCGATGCGCAGGATCAGTTGCTCGGCCGAATCGTTGCTCAGCGTCGGAGTCATGGCAAAGGGCTCCTCTGGATCAACCGCCGAGCTTCTCGAAGATCTTGGTGATCTTCTCGTCCAGCGTGGCTGCGGTGAACGGCTTGACCACGTAGCCGTTGGCGCCGGCCTGGGCCGCGGCGATGATGTTTTCCTTCTTGGCCTCGGCCGTCACCATCAGCACCGGCATCTTGCCGATATTCGCGTCGGCGCGGATCGCCTGCAGCATCGACAGGCCGTCCATGTTGGGCATGTTCCAGTCCGAGATCACGAACTGGAAGCTGCCGTCCCTGGCCTTCTCGAGGCCGGCGGCGCCGTCCTCGGCTTCCTCGACGTTGACGAATCCCAGCTCCTTGAGCAGGTTGCGGATGATCCGGCGCATGGTCGGGAAATCGTCCACGACCAGGATCTTGATGCTCTTGTCCACTTTGAGGGCTCCAGGTAAATGCAGTGTTGGCTAGTCGGTCCAGCTTGTTGTTTCAGCTTGTTGTCTGGGCTTGTTGAGGTTTCCGGGTCCGTTCAGACCCGTTGCGCGCGCGTGCCGTACGTGGCCAGGCGCGCCATCACGCGCTGGGTCATCGCCGGCAAGGGCACGATTTCATGCACGCCGCCGGTGGCGATCGCCTCCTTCGGCATGCCAAACACGATGCAGGTGTGCTCGTCCTGCGCCAGGTTATAGGCACCGGCCTCGCGCATGCGCAGCATGCCGCGCGCGCCGTCCTTGCCCATGCCGGTCAGGATCACGCCGATCGCGTTCTTGCCGCCATGCTCGGCGGCCGAATCGAACAGCACGTCGACCGAGGGCCGGTGCCGGTTGACCGGCGCTTCCTGCGACAGGTGCGCGACATAGTTGGCGCCGCTGCGCGCCAGGCGCAGGTGCGAGTCGCCCGGCGCGATGTACGCATGGCCAGGCAGCACGCGTTCGCCGTGCTCGGCTTCCTTCACGGTGATGCGGCACAGCCCGTCCAGGCGCTGCGCGAACGAGCGCGTAAAGCCGGCCGGCATATGCTGCACGATCATGACCGCGGGGCTGTCGGGCGGCAGCGGCATCAGGAATTCCTTGATCGCCTCGGTGCCGCCGGTGGAGGCGCCCAGGATGATCAGCTTCTCCGTCGACAGCAGCGGGCTGCGCAGTATCGGCGCGGGAGCACTGGCGCCCGGGGCCGGCTGCGCCGCCGCGCGCACGCGCGCGCGCGCTGCGGCGCGCAGCTTGTCGGCAATGGTATCGGTGTATTCCAGCAGCCCGTCGCGGATGCCGAGCTTGGGCTTGGTAACGAAATCCACCGCGCCCAGTTCCAGCGCGCGCATGGTGATTTCCGAACCGCGCTCGGTCAGCGACGACACCATCAGCACCGGCATCGGCCGCAGCCGCATCAGGCGCTCCAGAAAATCGAGGCCGTCCATGCGCGGCATTTCGACGTCCAGCGTCAGCACGTCCGGGTTCAGGCGCTTGATCAGGTCGCGCGCCACCAGCGGGTCGGGCGCGGTGCCAACCACTTCCATGTCGGGCTGGCTGTTGATGATCTCCGTCATCAGGCTGCGGATCAGCGCGGAATCGTCCACGCAGAGCACCTTGATCTTGGCGGCAGTCATAGGAATTCGTGCTCGGTTGGGTCAGGGAAGCTGGCGCGTGGAAGACTGCCGCGCAAACAGTTCGGGGGCGCGCTCCGGCGCGCGCGCCGGGGCTCTGGCCGAGGTGGCGATGGCCCGTGCCAGCGCGCGCTCGTCGCGCGCCACCGAGACCGCGTCGTCCTGCCGCGTCAGGCGGCGCACCAGCGCCAGCCCGCCGATCGGGAAATAGCTGACGCGGCGCGCATGCGGGCCGCGCAGGTCCTGCGCCGCGACGCGGATCTCTTCGGCCTTGAGGTAGCGCAGCACGAAATCCGCGTTGCGGTCGCCGATGTTCAGCGTGGTCATGTTGGCCAGCACCGCGCCGCCGCCGAAGACCTTGGCCTCCAGCCGCTCGCGCCGCGCGCCCATCTTGAGCAGCTCGTTGATCAGCACTTCGAGCGCGTAGCTGCCGTAGCGCATCGACGGCGACAGCATGCGGTCGGCGCTGCCGCTGGCGCCGCTGTTGCCACCTTCGTCGTCGGGCAGCATGAAGTGGTTCATGCCGCCGACGCCGGCGACCTCGTCGCGGATGCACGCGGCCACGCACGAACCCAGCACGGTGGTCAGCACCACGTCCTCGCGCGTCACGTAGTACTCGTTGGGCAGCAGCTTGACTGCCTGCTTGCCGAACTCGCGGTCGAAGTAGGTGCGCGTGGCCAGCGCCTCGGGCAGGTAGGGCGTGCGCATCAGGGCCTTCCCGCCCTGGCGGCATCGGGCGCCAGTTCGTAGACAGTCTGCCCGCGCAGCTGGAACGCGCGCGTGACGTAGGAGAAGTTCTCCGAGTGGCCGGCGAAGAGCAGGCCGTGCGGCTTGAGCAGCGGCACGAAGCGCTCCAGGATGCGGCCCTGCGTCGGCTTGTCGAAATAGATCATCACGTTGCGGCAGAAGATCGCATCGAACTGCTCGCGGATACCCCAATCGGGCGCGAGCAGGTTGAGCGGATCGAACGTGATGGTGGCGGCCAGCTCGGGCTTGACCTTGACCGAGCCCGTGCGCGGGCCGGTGCCCTTCAGGAAGAAGCGCTTGAGCCGTTCGGGCGACAGCCGCGCGACCTGGTCGGCCGAATACACGCCGCTGCGGGCCTTGGCCAGCACCTGCGTGTCGATATCGGTGGCCAGCACGGTGGCGGCGCGGTCGCCCAGTGCCTCGGCCAGCGTGATGGCGATCGAGTACGGTTCTTCGCCGGTGGACGCCGCGGAGCACCACACGCTGTACGGGCGGCCGATCTTCTTTGCATGCTCGGCCAGCAGCGGGAAATGGTGCGATTCGCGGAAGAACGAAGTCAGGTTGGTCGTCAGCGAGTTGGTGAAGAACTCCCACTCGGGCGAGCGGTCGTCCGCTTCCAGGATCGCCAGGTACGAGGCAAAGTCGGCCAGCTGCAGCGTGCGCAGGCGGCGCGCCAGGCGGCTGTAGACCATTTCGCGCTTGTGGCTGCCCAGCGAAATGCCCGCGCGCTTGTGGATCAGCGCGCGGATCTTCTCGAAGTCGCGCTCGGTCAGCAGGAAGTCGCGCATCTCGTCGCGCCGCGTGTTGGCGGCCCGCGCGGAGACTGCGCCCGCCAGGCCCTGGAGGCTGGCGGCAGTGCGGAACGGCGTCATGGCTGGCGTGGCGTTACAGGTTGCGGCGGCGCGTGCGTCAGGCCAGCTCGGCCTCGACCAGTGCCATCTCGGGGCTGGTCATCAGCTTCTCGATATCGATCAGCACCAGCATGCGCCCGTCGACGGTGCCCAGGCCGGTCAGGTGCTCGGTCGAGATCGACACGCCGAACTCCGGCGCCGGCTTGATCGCCTCGCCGGTCAGCGTCAGCACGTCCGACACGCCATCCACCACGATGCCGACCACGCGGCCGGCCACGTTGAGGATGATGACCACGGTCTGGTGGTCGTAGCGCACGTTGCCCAGGCGGAACTTCAGGCGCAGGTCGACGATCGGCACGATCACGCCGCGCAGGTTGGTCACGCCCTTGATGAAATCTGGCGCGCTCGAGATGCGCGTGACGGTCTCGTAGCTGCGGATCTCCTGCACCTTGAGGATGTCGATGCCGTATTCCTCCGAGCCCAGCGTGAAGACCAGGAACTCCTGGCCCGAAGCGTCGCTTCCGGGGGTATCGATGTGTCCGATGCCGGCCATGATGTGTTTTCTCTTCCTGTAGTGGGTCGGTTGGTCAGGCGAACGACGAAGCCAACGACGAAGCCAGCGCCGGCTCCTGCCGGCGCACGCCGGTGCGCTGCAGCGCGCCGACATCGACGATCAGCGCCACGCTGCCGTCGCCGAGAATGGTCGCCGCCGAGATGCACGGCACCTTGCGGTAGTTGGTTTCCAGGTTCTTCAGCACCACCTGGTGCTGGCCGATCAGCTGGTCCACCAGCAGCGCGAAGCGTTTGCCCTCGGCCTGCAGGATCACGGCAATGCCCTGCGTCGGCTCCTGCAGCGCGTCGGCAACGTTGAAGACACGATGCATTTCCAGCAGCGGCAGGTATTCGCCGCGCACGTGCATGACGCGGTCGGAGTTGGCGGCGGTGTGCACATCCTCGGCCTTGGGCTGCAGCGATTCCATCACGCAGTTCAGCGGCAGGATGAAAGTCTCTTCGCCGACCTTGACCGACATGCCGTCCAGGATCGCCAGCGTCAGCGGCAGCACGATGCGGATGGTGGTGCCCAGGCCCGGGCGCGAGCTGATCTGCACATGGCCGCCCATCTCCTGGATGTTGCGCTTGACCACGTCCATGCCCACGCCGCGGCCCGAGACGTCTGTGACGACTTCGGCGGTGGAGAAGCCCGGCGCGAAGATCAGCTGCCAGACTTCCTCGTCGCTGATGTTCTCGGATACCGGCAGGCCGTTCTGGATTGCCTTGGCCAGGATGCGCTCGCGGTTCAGGCCGCCGCCGTCGTCGCTGACCTCGATCACGATGTTGCCGCCGTGGTGCTGCGCGGACAGCACCAGCTGGCCGGTCGGCTCCTTGCCGGCGGCGACGCGCTTGTCGGGGGTCTCGATGCCGTGGTCGAGGCTGTTGCGCACCAGGTGCGTGAGCGGATCGATGATGCGTTCGATCAGGCTCTTGTCGAGCTCGGTGGCCTTGCCGAAGGTGACCAGGTCGATCTGCTTGCCGAGCTTGCTGGCGAGGTCGCGCACCAGGCGCGGGAAGCGCGAGAACACATAGTCCATCGGCATCATGCGGATCGACATCACCGCTTCCTGCAGGTCGCGCGCGTTGCGCTCGAGCTGGCCCATGCCGGAGAACAGGCGGTCGAACAGCACTGGATCGAGCGACGACGCGGTCTGCGCCAGCATCGACTGGGTAATCACCAGTTCGCCAACCAGGTTGATGATCTGGTCGACCTTTTCGGTCGGGACGCGGATCGAGCCTTCGCCGTGCGCTGCGGCTGGGGCTGGCCTGGCCTTTTCTTTCTCCTTCTCCTTCTCGCGCGCGGCGGGAGCAGGAGCAGCCGGGGCGGCCGCGGCTGGCGCCGGAGGCGGCGCGGGCACGGCCGCAGGTGCCGGTGCTGCGGCCGGTGCCTCGGCCGCGGCCTCGATCACGATCTGGTCCATGTCGATCACGAAGCAGCACACCGCGATGATGTCGTCGGCGCTGCACTGGGTGTTGAGCCACACCACCAGTTCGCCGTTGACCTCTTGCTGGCCGGTGATCTCGCCGAGGTTGGCGAGCTCTTCGCGCAGCAGCGCCTGGTCCCTGGCGGAGACCTTGACCAGCCGGATCTTCAGCGCGCCGCCGGCTACGGCAGCCGGCGCTGCAGCGGGAGCCGCGGCCGGAGCAGCAGCGGGCGCGGGGGCCGGCGCTGCCGCGGGTGCGCCCGCCTGGCCGGCGGCTTCCTGCGCGAGCTGCTGCAGCACGGCGCAGATGCGCGCCAGTGTTTCCGGATCGGGTTCGGTGCCGTTGCGGTAGGCGTTGAGCTGGTCTTGCAACACGTCCTTGGTTTCCAGAAAGGTATCGATGATGGTCCTGGTCAACGCCAGTTCCTGCCGGCGCGTACGGTCCAGCAGGTTCTCGAAGATGTGAGTGGTCTCGGTCAGCGCCGCGAACCCGAAGGTGGCCGCTCCGCCCTTGATCGAATGCGCCGCCCGGAAGATCGCGTTCAGATGCTCCGGATCGGGAGACTCGATGTCCAGGCCGAGCAGCAGCTGCTCCATTTCCACGAGCAGTTCTTCCGCTTCTTCGAAGAAGGTCTGGTAAAACTGTGTGATATCGATATCGACAGACATGGCGTCCTGACTCACTAGGTTGCTGCGCTAGGCGCGGGCGCCGCCGGTGCGGCCGCGCCTGATTGTTTGCTGCGTCATGGCTTGCTGCCGTGCGGAGCCGAGGCACGCGCAGCCTGCGGCGCGGAGGCCGCGGCCAGGCCGGCCTGCATCTCCTGCGCCGCCTTGCCGGCCTGCGCCGCCACCGAGACCTCGGCGGCGCTGGCGTTCTCGGCCTCGAAGCGCGCCTGCGCCTTCTGGTTGAGCACCACGATGCTGATGCGGCGGTTCACCGGCGCCAGCAGGTCGCCCGTGTCCAGCGGCATGGTCGCGGCCAGGCCCAGCACGCGCAGCACCTTGCCTTCCTGCATGCCGCCCGCGATCAGCTCGCGGCGCGATGCATTGGCGCGGTCGCTGGACAGCTCCCAGTTGCTGTAGGTGCGCTCGCCGTTGGAATAGTTGGCCGCATCGGTATGGCCGGACAGGCTGACCTTGTTCGGCAGCTCGTTCAGCACCGGGCCGATCTCGCGCAGGATGGTGCGCATATAGCTTTCAACGGCGGCGCTGCCGGTGCGGAACATCGGCCGGTTCTGCGTATCGAGGATCTGGATGCGCAGGCCTTCGCTGGTGATGTCGAGCAGCAGCTGCGGGCGGAACTGGCGCAGCACCGGGTTGTTCTCGATGATCTGCTCCAGGCGCTGCTTGAGCGCGCGCAGGCGCTGCCCTTCCTGCAGTTCGTTGCGGCGCTGTTCCTCGCTCGGGTCGTTGTCGCGCGCGCGCATGACCTCGCCGTCCTTGCGCATGACATCCATGCCGCCGCCCGGGATCACGCTGGGCGACTGGCTGCTTTTCTCGCCGCCGACGATGGCCGCCTTGAGCGGCATGCGGAAATACTCCGCGATGCCTTCCAGCGTCTTCTTGTTGGCGCTGGACAGCAGCCACAGCACCAGGAACAGCGCCATCATCGCCGTCATGAAGTCGGCGTACGCGATCTTCCAGCTGTGGTTGCCGTGCGGCCTGGCGTGCGATTTCGCCCGGCGGACGATGATCGGACGCATGTCATGTGCGCTGCTCATGGGGGTGCCTCCTGCCTTGCCGTGCTCAGTTCAGGCTCTTGACTTCGCGCACGTGGTCGTCGAGCTCGAGGAACGACGGCCGCACCGTGGAGTACAGCACCTTGCGGCCGAATTCCACCGCGACCAGCGGGGCGTAGCCGTTCAGGGAGGCGAGCAGCACCACCTTGATGCACTCGTAGACCTTGACGTTCTCGGACACCTGCAGCTCGATGCGCGCGGCCAGCGGCGAGATAAAGCCGTAGGCCAGCAGGATGCCCAGGAAGGTGCCGACCATGGCGTGCGCGATCAGCGCGCCCAGCTCCGCCGGCGGCAGGTCGGCCGAAGCCAGCGCGTGCACCACGCCCATCACCGCGGCGACGATGCCGAAGGCGGGCAGCGCATCGCCGACGCGCGACAGCGCATGGGCGGGGATCTCGGCCTCGTGGCGGAAGGTCTCGATCTCGTGGTCCATCAGGGCCTCGATCTCGAAGGCGTTCATGTTGCCGTTGACCATCATGCGCAGGTAGTCGGTGAGGAATTCCATCACCACCGGATCCGACAGGATGCGCGGGTACTGGCTGAAGACGCTGCTGGAGGCGGGATCCGCGATTTCCTTTTCCAGGAACAGGATGCCCTCGCGGCGTGCCTTGGACAGCAGCACGTACAGCAGCGACATGACGTCGAGGTACAGCTCCTTCTTGTACTTGGAGCCTTTGAACAGGCCCGGCAGGGCGCGGGCGGTGGCCTTGATGGCCTTGGTGGTGTTGGTGGCGATGAAGGCACCGAAGGCGGCGCCGCCGATGATCACGAATTCCGCCGGTTGATATAGCGCGCCCATGTGGCCGCCGGTCATGGCGTAACCGCCAAGCACCGCGACAACCACGACGACATAGCCAAGAACTACTAGCACGATGGGATCCCCGTCAAAAAACGCGCGTCAGTCACGCACAATGGCCCGCGCACGGGCGAACGGGGAGTGGTCCGTCCGCCAGCGCTGCAAGCTTGCCGGCCGGCGGACCTGAACCAGGATCAGGCGTTGGTCTGCACGGCGGCGGCGTCTTTCGAGAGCTTTTTCACTTTCCCTGCGCGCGAGGGCGGACGGCACAGGCTGCACACGAAGTTCGCGTGCGGCTCGTACGCGTGGGTGACGAACTGTCCGCCGCAACACGTGCAGCGGGACAGCTGCAGCATATTGCTCTCGAAGAACCGTACTAACGTCCAGGCACGCGTGAAACTTAAGACAATTTCACCGCCGAGCAGCGAAACGTGCTCGAGGTACAGGCGATAGGCCGCCACCACGGCGCGGATGCCCACGGTCTCGCCTTCCCGCACCATGAACTGGTAGGCAGAGAAGAACAGCGACGAGTGGATATTCGGCAGCCAGGTGGTGAACCAGTCCGTCGAGAAGGGCAGCATGCCCTTGGGAGGCGAGACCCCGCGCAGTTCCTTGTACAAGCGGATGAGCCGGTCGCGCGACAGCGTGGTCTCGGCTTCAAGCACCTGCAGGCGCGCGCCCAGGCCGATCAGCTCGATGGCGAGCTGGGTCTGGTTGGCATCCTGGAGAACGCTCTTGCGGGTGGCTGTGGAGGTGGCCGTGAAACTCCGGTTCGGCTCGGCCTTCAGCAGCGCGGTCAATTGAGTGACTCCACCGGCTGACGAGCAAGCAGGATCGCGGCGTGGATCTGCTGCATGTCATGGCTCTTGGCCGTGTGGGTGAGCGTGGACAGAAGCGCATGGTCGTCGAAGCGGAACCTGCACAGCACCATGTTGGATGCCGCGAGCTTGACGAGTTGCGCCGAAGTCAGCTTGCCGAGGATATCCGCGATTTCCTTGCTGACCCCGAGCCGGAACATGGCTTCGACCTGGTTTTCGCGCACCAGTCTTTGCGCGAGCAGCAGATAGGCGAGGTTAACCTCCCTGATCTCCTGGAGAACTTCACTGCTTTCCAATTTTTCCCCGCTACCAAAAACCCACCGTTGCCGCTTGTCCGGCGCTTACCGGGCCCGAGGGGCTCCGGCGACCAGATCGTTTGCTTGCGGCTGGGCGGGTACAACGTACGACTTAAAGGAACTGCGCCCGTGTCACACTGTTATCAGCCCCGTTACAACTGTTACAGAGTGTAAGTGAGACTGGTACGTTTATATCGGCAATCTGCCCGCAATGCCAATCCCTACTTACGCGGGGGGGAATGCAAATGTCGTACGAAACATACATGACTCGGCGCAGTTTGTTACATTTCACGGAACTGTCACTTGATTTCGATCAACGCAGTAACGCAATCGTCATAGCAACCAAACGCGCCAGACTGCTGTCCGGATGCCTGCTGGATTCCACTATTGACGAAACGCGGGCGGAGTGATCTTTGCGCCTGCGGCTTGCCCCGCCCTGTCCGAAAACGGCATGTCCGAAATCCACTGCCCGGCACGCGCGCGTTCAGCCGCCGAACATTCGCCGCAGCCACGCCGCGAGGCGCGCATAGACATCGTCGGGCGCGTCGCGGAACAACGCGGGGCGTGACCGCTCCACCTGCTCGAGCACGCGCGCGGCTTCTTCCGGCTGCACCGAGCCATACTCGAGCGCCAGGCCCAGCATGCCGCGCAGCTCGCCGACGCGGGCGCGGCCCGTGGCCTCGTTGGCTTCGGTCTGCAGCGCGTACATCAGGTCATAGGCGCGCTGGCGCAGGCTTTCAGCCAGCCGCCATGCCGGCGTGCGCATGCGCTCCTCGAGCGCGCGCACGTCTTCGGCCGAGGCCGCGACCTGGGTCGCCAGCGCTTCGGTGAAGGCGACATCAGCCCCGCATTCGGTCAGCACCTTCGCGGCCCATTCGCGCGCATGCGCAAGGCGTTGCGCCGCCGTCCAGTCCGGCTGCACCGCGAGACCAAAGCCGAAGCGCTGCGCGTCGCGCATCAGCGCCGCCAGCGCGTGGGGCAACTGCTTGTCGAACACGCGCCGGGCCCAGCCGTACTCGCCGCCGGACAACAGCCGGTTCACGGCGCGCTCGGTCAGCGGGCCATCGTGCTGCAGCAGCCTGGCGCGCAGGAAGTCGTTGAACTCGGGCGGCAGGAACTCGCGGTCCAGGCCGGTCGAGACGCCGATGAACTGGTCGAATTCCTTGCGCAGCCTGGCCGCGTCATCCGGCGGCAGGGCCAGGGTGATCTCGCTCGTCATAGCATTGCCATCCCGGGCCGCGCCGCGGCCCGTGGTTCCGGTGGAAAGCGCCGGTGGATCAGAACGCGCTCCAGTCGCCGTTGTCGGCGCCGGCCAGCGCGGGGCGCGGCGTGCGTGCGGTGGTAACCGGCTGCGCCGGCTCGGCGGCGTGCGGCGCGCCGGCTGCGCTGGATGCCGCTGCCGGTGCTGCTGCCATTGCCCTCGCCGTAACGGCTGGCGCCGCGCGCCTCGTGGCCGCCAGCGTGCGCACCTTCGCCGCCACCTTGCCCGGCACAGCGGCCGATGCCGACTGGGACGCCGGCAACGAGAACGATGCCTGCGCATCGCCCGCCGCCAGGCGGAACATCGCCACCGCGCCCTGCAGGCGGCCGGCCTGCTCTTCCAGCGCGCCGGCAGCGGCCGCGGCCTGCTCGACCAACGCCGCGTTCTGCTGCGTCACCTCGTCCATCTGCGCCACGGCCTGGTTGACCTGCTCGATGCCCGAGCTCTGCTCGGCCGAGGCCGCTGAGATCTCGCCCATGATGTCGGTCACGCGCTTCACCGCCTGCACGATCTCGTCCATGGTCTTGCCGGCCTGGCCCACCAGCGCCGAGCCATTGTCGACACGCTCGACGGTATCGCCGATCAGGCCCTTGATCTCCTTGGCCGCATTGGCGCTGCGCTGCGCCAGGCTGCGCACCTCGCCCGCGACCACCGCAAAGCCGCGGCCCTGCTCGCCGGCGCGCGCGGCTTCCACCGCGGCGTTCAGCGCCAGGATGTTGGTCTGGAAGGCAATGCCTTCGATCACGCCGATGATGTCGACGATCTTCCTCGACGCATCGTTGATCTCGTCCATGGTCTGCACCACGCGGCCCACCACCTCGCCGCCGCGCAGCGCGGTTTCCGACGCATTGGCC
>NZ_AUFE01000097.1 GCF_000426345.1 Cupriavidus phytohabitans
GCAGATTACATCCCCCGTGGCAGCCCAGCGCGCGCAGCGACACGTGACTAACTCAATCACCACACTGCGCCATCAACTTAGCTTCCACCTGATGCGCAGCCTTGGCATTTGCCCATGTTGCGCGTCCGGCTGATCGATCACATTTGTGACACAGTAAGATTAGGGAAAGGCGTTCTGAGATTGTTTGTAAATAGGGCGGAGCAGTATGATCAACACCGCTCATTTCATTGCGCCGTGGACTCAGCCGAACTTGAACTGGATACCATGACCGCCTCGCGGGTATTCCCATTCGACGTTACGGTGGTCGGTGCAGAGAATGCGGCAACTGCCGCATTCGAGGCAGCCGTCGGTAATGAGCGTAACGGCACCGTTGGTCTCACTGCGATAGCAAGAGGCAGGGCAGATGTAGGTGCAGCTTTTGTCGGCACAGTTATTGGCGCATACCTCCGCGTTCTTGATATGGATATGTGGCCTACCTACATCCACGCGATAGCGGTTTTGATATAGCTTTTCTTCGATATTAACTATGACTTTTCTCATCGAAATGCCCTCCATAGTTTGTACGCGTCGCCAAGAAGGCCAGGCAGGGTCCGGCTCTTTCTAAACTTTCCGATGATTTCATGTTTTTTCGTCGTCTTATCGATGCCATCAACGGTAATCATCGTACGTGCGGCGAATGCGAGCAGGTCAGGATACGTCGTAAAGAACTGAGGGTTCTGTCGGAGGATCTCTGGCATGTGGCGATATTTGTGTAAATCCTTTATCACGAAGCTCCTATCGAGCGCGCTCTTGTACGCAGAAAGCACCTCGGCGCGGTAGCCACGACCCATGGCCTTTGCTCGAATTGCCGTTTCAGCAGCAAGGCGGCCTGTTGTCATCGCCAGGTTAGACCCCTCTCGATGCGCGGAATTGACGAACCCTCCGGAATCGCCCACTATCATCCAGCCGTTGCCATATACTTTTGGAATCGTATTGAAGCCACCTTCTGGAATCAGATGTGCACAGTACTCCTTCATTTCGCCTCCATCAATTAGCGGCGCTATCGAAGGGTGGTGCTTCATGTTTTCGAGCAACTCATAAGGGCTTATGCGGTGTACGGAATTCTTGAAGTCACTTAACATGCAACCAACGCCGATGGTCAGGGATTCTCTATTTGTATAAAGAAAGCCCGTGCCCGTCATGCCATCGGTGATGCGGCCTATCATTTCAATAGCGACGCCTTCGTCCCCTGAAACGTTAAAGCGCTGGCGAATGGTTTCCTCAGGAAGAAAGAGAATCTCTTTGACAGCGAGCGCAACGTTATGCGCTTCAATTTCGCTGTGAAATTTTGCCTTTCGAGCGAGAGTTGAGTTGACACCATCTGCGAGAATCACAATGTCCGCATACACGTCACCCTCCTCCCGGTCGCAGTGAACGCCGACAACTTGATCTCCATCCATAATCAGTTGATTCACCGTCGTCTCGCAGATGAGCAATCCGCCGGCCTCTCGGACCTTTGATGAGAACCATTTATCGAATTGAGCGCGGATGATGGTGTAACGGTTGTACGGTGGTTTGTTGTAGTCCTCGCTTCGTACGTGTGTGCCTACGAATGACGTATCGTCGAGCATCCACATGCGTTGCTCAATGATGTGCCGCTCGAGTGGTGCGTCGTCGCGAAATTCTGGGATAATTTGTTCTAGGGCATTCGCATAGAGAATCGCTCCCTGAACGTTCTTGCTGCCCGGATACTCACCGCGCTCAACTTGGAGAACCTTTAGACCGGCCTTGGCCATCAAGTAGGCAGCAGCGTTTCCGGAAGGTCCTGCGCCAACGACAATTACGTCAAAACGCAAAGGTTCTGTCATTTGACTACCCTCATATGTCCGGACTTATGCTGCGCCAAGTGATCCTCGCAAGCTTGAGTCAATGCTGGCAGTAGTTGCATGGCATCTCCTACGATGCCGTAATGCGCGTAGTCGAAGATTGGTGCGTTTTCATCAGTGTTGATGGCCACGATCACGTCAGAACTTTCCATCCCAACGCGATGCTGGATGGCACCGGAAATTCCTGCGGCGATGTAAAGTTTTGGTCGAACGGTTTTACCCGTTTGCCCCACTTGGCGCTCGGCTTCGACCCAGCCAGCTTGCACGCAGGGGCGAGTCGCACCTACTTCGCCGCCGAGGACACGCGCCAGGTTGAAGACCAGCTTGAAGTTTTCAGGGTTCTTAAGCCCCTTTCCCCCACTTACAATCACATCCGCATAAGTAAGATTAATCTGATTGCTTTTTGAATCGGCAATGAAATTGAGCAACTTCGTCACGATGTCGGACTCAATCATACCTAGTTGCTCATGAATAATCTGTCCGCAACGGCCGGTCTGAACTGGCGGCATCGCCATTACGCGCGGACGGACCGTCGCCATCTGAGGCCGGCATGCAAGCGTCATTATCGTACAAAGAAGTGAGCCACCGAAGGTTGGGCGAGTGGCCGCAAGAGCGCGCGAAGTAGAGTCTATGCTCAAGCTAGTGCAATCGGCCGTCAGCCCCGTCGAAAGAGTCGTTGCCACAGAGCCGGCAAGATCTCGGCCCATAGTGGTCGCCCCAAGAAGCAGGATCTCCGGACGATATTTGCTAACTAGATCGGTCAATCCTTTCGTGAATGGTTCATTCCGATACCCCTGCAACACAGGATCGTGGATCACATACGCCTTGTTTGCACCGAAACCAAAAGCTTCAGTTGCAAACTGTTCAAGGGGCTCTTCAGGGCCGCCGAGCGCGACAATTGCTACTTCACTGCCCAGCTTGTCTGCGAGCTTATATGCCTCGCCTAGGAGTTCCCACGACACGCTATGAACCTGACCCTGATCGTGTTCAAGGAAAACCCATACACCCTTGTAAGTGTTCAGGTGCTCAGGCAACTCAAGGTGGCGGTTGCTGCCCTTTCTAACGGTGGTGTTCGGCATATTGTCTGAACTAACGGGGGAATTCATGAGAACCTCTTCACCAGGTCCGCCTCCAATGTTGGATGACGGGCCAGGATCTTTAGCACAAGTTTGTGGGAGACTTCGCTGAGGTTCACGGCACCCACTTCCAGAATTTCGGCTTTCTCGTCTTTCGGCGTTGGGCCGAACACTTTGCTGACTACGGTGGGCGAGCCTTTGAGTCCAATCCTATTCAAGTCAGTGATGCCGGCTTGCTCTCGATTCCATTTGCGTATCGGAAACGCCGCCGCGTGTATCATCGCGGGGAGTGTTGCAAAACGTAATTCGTTCGTATTCTCAAGCATCGTTATGAGACAAGGCAGCGCGGTCTGAAGCACTTGCACGCCTCCTTCCGCACGACGCTCGACGACGATTGAACGCTTATTTAAATCCGTCTCAACGATCCTTGATACATAGGTCAGGAGTTGGAAGCCGAGCCGCGTCGCGATACCAGGGCCGACTTGCGCGGTGTCGCCATCGATGGTCTGCTTACCGGTAAAGACCATATCCACTGTTTGTTGAGTCGTGATCTGTTGGATAGCAGCGGCAAGCGCGTAGGACGTCGCAAGCGTATCAGCCCCGGCGAAAGCGCGGTCGGTAATGAGTATGGCATCGTCAGCGCCGAAGCTGATGCACTTGCGTAGCGCGTCCTCAGCCTGGGGCGGCCCCATGCATAGCGCCGTGACTCGTCCGCCGAAGCGGTCCTTCAGCCGCAACGCCTCCTCTAGTGAGAAGAGGTCGTATGGGTTGATGATAGCTGGAACGCCTTGGCGCATTATTGTATTAGTGACCGGATGCACCCGAATCTGCGCTGAATCGGGGACTTGCTTGATACAGACAACAATGTGCATGGTTCCTTCTCCGCGTCAGACGGTGTCGCGCTTTCCCAGCGAAGCGCGAAGGTTTTCAAGGCTAACGTACCTTCGTCCTTCTGCCTCCCGAAAACACCTGAAAACCTTCTGTTCCGCTGGCGTTGACGAGACGAAATCGTTGTAGGCTTTGAGCAGCAAGCTGCGATAGAGTTCGAATAGCGCGGTTCCGTTGTCCAAGGGAGGCTCTTCTTGTTGCTCGATGTACTGGAAGAACCGTTTCAGGATATGTAGACGGCTAACGTTCAAGACTGTTTCGTCGAATGTGATGTCAAAATGCCGAAAAAAGTCTTCAGTCGAAGAGAGGTGTTGCTGCTGATTGAGGTGTCCCTGCATATCCTTGCTCCGAGGTGAAGTAAGCTGCTAGGAAGTAGGTTACAAATAGGGCGTGTGACGTACATAGATGCGGACCGCGTTGTTTCGACGAGTTTGGGCCGATGTTTATTTGGAATAGTTAGCTACCCCTACATGGGCATCCTACGGTCGCCAGGAAAAAGAATCATTGGCTTTACTGGATATCTCCAGCGCCTGCTCGCGATGCAGCGATAACAACATTTTTGTAACTGCTCGGACCCGGAAAACGGCCTCAGAGTTACCCGAATCTTTGTAGTCTGGGTGCGGACGCGTCTTAGCCCGCAATGAATCGTGCTTGTCGCATCGTCTCAGCCGGGAATCGAAATGGGATACACGGGAGTGTGTACTCCAACGCCTAGCTTGATGGGAGCCCATATGGGTTTTTATTTTGCTCGACGGCACTGCCCGGTCAGACGCATCTTTGACAAGAGAAGAGATCCGGACGAGCGATTTACAATCGACGCCTGTATCCTGCCCAATCAAATGCCGTGAACCCGTCACGACTTCCTCGAGCGCTGCCTTGCCCTTCGGGTGAACCATGCCTTTTACCGCTGGGTTCACATGTGGGGCGCTGGAGTTGAGCCCAGTTGGTGTATGTGCGGTAGCGAGACCGACATCATTTTGCAAATAGATTTCTACATCGTGCAGCCTTGCAATGAGGTCGTAGGCCGCAAACGGGAGAATTGCACAAACTTCGTTGGAGAATTGGATCGGCTGTTCACCATACATCCTCGGGCGCAGCGCGACTTCCACAAGGAATGAGGGGTACGAACACGCAAGGTTTACCATACCAATAGATATTCCTGTGTGGCATTTCCCTACCTTCTGGATAAGGCGCGCGATCAGGGATAATACCCAAGCTCGCGACAGCCTCAGATGGTGAAAATAACGATCGGAAATGGAAACGGACAAGTGTAAGAACTCAGCCTTGCAGCGCAAGGCAGCGGTTTGCATGGTGTCTGTCGAGCAGCCGGAAATTATTGTTTCGGGCTTGAGATTCATGTCCCCGATAGCATCGTTATACGTTATCTCCTCATCACCCATTGCAAAGACTCCTGTCAGCAACTCAGGAATTTCCGCGGGCGAGAGTATGCCGGCAATCGCACAATTTTCTTCTATCCGATAAAGGCCCCTTTGGGGCCGTTTTGGGCCGCACAATGTTCTCTGGATAATAATCGGCTTATGCATCGCGGTAGTCGCCTTTGCGCGTCATTGAGTCCTAGACGGACGAGCAAGCGTTGTGCCAGCCGAGTTCAATAAGCTGGAGCGCTATCTTCAGGAGCGGCAGCAGCGACGCTGTCAGTAAACATGGGGGGCTTCGCACATTTTTCTTGTCGCGAATGTCTCTGTCCGGACAAGCTGCTCTTAACTCAACCGGTATTGACTGTGCCGAGAAGAGGGGAGCCGTATTAGTCCAATTTAGCTCCCTCTTCTCGCAGCGAGCTTCGAGCTGGCTTCAACCCACACGCGAGACGAACGCGCTGCTGTCGATCCTATGGAACGCCGGCAGATGCTGGCGCCTTCATACCGGTCGAGACGCTCTATGCGCGATGGCACGGATTTCGCTTTTTCTACGATGATCAATCACTCTCGATGAGAAGGAAAGAGTTATGCGAGATAGCGCAAGCGCGCGACCATCGGCTGCCTGTTGTGAAGGCGAGGAGAAAATTGTGCCCCTAATGCTCACTAGCAGAACATCCGCCCTACGGGGCGACGGTACTGCGTCTGTTGGAGCCAACGTGTTGAAGTGCGAGTCGTCTGGAGAGGCCGAGGGGATGCTGCCGGGAGTGTGGGATAGGATAAAAGATCATCCGTGCTATTCAGAGGAAGCGCATCACCATTACGCGCGAATGCATGTGGCGGTTGCGCCCGCCTGCAACATTCAGTGCAACTACTGTAACCGCAAGTACGACTGTTCAAACGAGTCGCGACCTGGCGTTACGTCGAGAAAGCTGACGCCAGAGCAGGCGGTGAAGAAAGTGATGGTTGTCGCGAGTCGCATACCGCAATTGACGGTGGTGGGTGTTGCTGGGCCCGGTGATTCTCTCGCGAGCCCGGGAACCACGTTTGAGACGTTTCGCTTGCTTAGGGAGCGAGCTCCCGAGATCAAACTATGTCTCTCAACCAATGGCCTCGCGTTGCCTGACTTTGTGGATGACATCTGCCGATACAACATTGATCATGTGACAATAACCATCAACATGATCGATCCGATTGTTGGGGCAAGAATCTACCCGTGGATTTTTTGGAACCGTCGCCGATTGACAGGGACGGACGCCGCATGCGTGTTGCATGAGCGGCAGATGCGAGGGCTTGAGATGCTAACAGAACGAGGCGTACTGACGAAAATCAATTCGGTGTTGATTCCAGGTATTAACGATAAACATCTGATTGAGGTAAACCGTGCAGTGAAAGAGCGAGGTGCGTTCCTTCACAACATTATGCCGCTAATCTCCGACTCCTCGCATGGTACGTACTTCGGCCTGCACGGACCACGCGGACCTACCTCCCATGAATTGAGGACAGTACAGGAAGCTTGTTCGGGCGGTGTGAAATTGATGCGGCATTGCCGGCAGTGCCGAGCGGACGCGGTAGGACTCCTCGATGAGGATCGCAGTGACGAGTTTTCACTGGAGAGTATCGAGCAGATGGATATCGGTTATGACCGAAACATCCGCCAAGAGTACCAGGTCCCGACGGAGACCCAGATCATGGCGCAACGTGAGGCAAAGAGGGAAGTTCTGGCCTTAACGCAGGTCAGGAAAGCGACAGAAGCACTGAAGGTCAATATCGCCGTTGCGACGAAAGGCCGGGGTCGCGTGAATGGGCACTTTGGGAATATTTCTGAGCTAAAAATCTTCGAAGTTAGCGCCTCTGGCGTGCACTTCGTGGGTTACCGCCGGGTTGAATTGTATTGCCAAGGGGGGTACGGTGACAATGAACGACTAGTGCGTATCATACGCGCGATCAACGATTGTCATGCCATTTTTGTGGCGAAAATTGGTATGTGTCCGCGTAAGGAACTCGCCGATGCTGGCATCGAGTCGGTGGAGCAGTACGCGGGGGAAATTGTTGAGGTCGCAGCACTATGTTGGTTCAATGACTACTCAAGCCGTGTGGCTGGTGGCGCATCGTTGCGCAAACATTGCGACGACGCATGATCCGGCAAAGCGCGTCTATAAAAGGTTCAATAACGACCGTTTGACGTGCGAAAGCCATGCATGCGCGGAGGAGTAGTACAGTACTTTCAATTGTAAGGAGCGTATTTATGGCCCTGAAGATTATTGCCTCAGCCTGCACCGGTTGCTCGGCGTGCGAGGCACAGTGCCCAAATGTTGCCATTAGTGAGAAAAGTGATGTGCTGGCAATTGATCCTAAGAAGTGCACTATGTGCGAGGGACTCGACTTTCCGCAGTGTGTGTCGGTGTGTCCCGTGGACAATTGCATAGTACCGGCTTAGCATGGCCTGTTTATCGATCTGGTTCATTTAATGGCTCAAGCCTTACCGGTGGAAAAGCTATGAATTGAGATCCGTTGGCGTGGCATCGTCGGTGGGGTGCGAACATGCCTCTATCGTGGAGATGTGGATGCCTAATTTTAGAGACTGATCACGGGGAAAGGCGATGTCGAGACCAAAGCAGGTCGTATGTAACTCTGAGAGGGATGACACCGTTGAAATAGCGTTTGAACCTAGCTTTGAGGTTGGCGAACGCGTAATTGCACGGTCGATGGTTCGCAACGATGGTACGTTTTTGGGGAAAGACATTGGCGAAGTTATCGTGAATAAAGGAGATATTGGCTACATCACTAGAATCGACACCTTCCTGCAACGATTCTACATCTATGCTGTTCACTTCGTCGCGGGTGATCGTCACGTCGGCATGCGCGCAAGAGAACTCTGCACGCTGGACCACTTAAATTGAAGGCGTATGCGCGTCTATACGTGACCACGTCGCGGGTCCACCGTCCATCACAGATAGGGGAATTCTTGACGGAGCCGTTCTGAATTCCAAGGGAAAAGTCGATCGCTAACTGGGGAAATCTTGTCGAAGATCCGTCCATAGATTATATGGTACTTCAAAAAAAGGGGCCGCCGTGCTGTTGTTAGGGAATCCTGACGGAACCTGCGGCTTTTGCCGGCTAAGAGGAATTGCCTGTCCTCGCAAGAGATCGATTCCTTGGCAAGATGTGGCGGACCAGACCAAAAGGGTAAGTTGCCTTTTGTACGTAACGATTCGATTATGCTTGTCGGGGCTCTGACAAAATGTGTGTGGTCTGTCTCGACAATTTTTCAATACGCGACGATCAATGCGTGGCGGTGAACCTAACAAATCCTTTGTAACGCGGTGTTGCCATGTACTTTTTTCCAGCTTCTCCGTTTTTGGAGGCCCAATGAAAATTATGATTCGAAAGGATATTACAGGTACACTTAAAGCTTACTTGCCAAGAAAGGACCTGGAAGAGCCGATAGTTTCCATGACAAAGGAGCAAATGTGGGGCGGCCTCGTTAAGCTTGGGAATGGTTGGCAGTTTCAGTTACCAGAGATGGCGCCAGATACTAGGCTTCCAGTGACTATCGAAGCTAGAAGAGTTGATTCTGGAGGCAAATGACATGGCACTCACTGGTGATCAGATCAATATTATAACTGAATTGATTCGCAAGGAATCATCACTTCCTGAAGTTGCGGCCAAGTGGCAAAGCTGCTATCCGGATGTTCGGGTAATGCGGGTCAGCGAGCTCGAAATGCGGTACGAAAAGCCGGTCATTGAATTGGCCGGGCGGCGCGTCTATTTTGGCGCATCCACGGGCGTCTGCATTTCTATAACATCGGAGCCAAGCAACGCCAATATGCTGATCCTCACGGAAAATTGGGTATACAATGAAGAGTGATCATATTGCCATAATATTTGAATGTGGGATTTGATAAGTGAAAGGATTCCATTTGGATAAGTGAGAAAGTAGCCTCTCGGTAGACAACCATAATGGTTTAAAAGTTGGCTAACCAAGAGCTAATTCTACCTCAGGGTCTCTTCTCTGGATCTCTCGAATCTACGACGACTCTCCGTACGTGGTTACGATAGATTTCCAAAAAGACAGAAGGTATTCAACATTAACGCTGGGCACAAGGTTTGTCGGTTAAGGTTTCCGGAATTGTCCGATGGCTAGCGTGAATCCTGCCAAGCACGTCTCTAGTCTCTATTTCACACACGCTGTGCCAGCCTTAATGGTTCAAGTTAATAGGTCAGTGGGGCGACGCGAGGGCGCATTAGTTGCCAAACGACGTATTTCGACAAAGTTTCGAACGGTTTGTCAGTATCGCGACGCGGCCAATAGTTCGTAGTCAGGGCCACAACGAGTTCCGGAAACCGGAGATTTAGCGGGCTTTCTGGAGTTCTTAGCGACTTGGCACGAAAGCTGCGCTAAAGCGGGGGCGCGGACACGAGCTGGCCGATGCGTGCTTTTGAAAGAAGAAGACCATAGGGAAACACCGCAGACTGAGGACATGATCGTTGCCTTGCAAACCATGATTTTCTAGCTTCACCTTCTATTCAAAATGGAGTATCACAATGTCTAACCTTCGGCAAATTGCCTTTTATGGTAAAGGTGGCATCGGCAAGTCGACTACCTCGCAGAACACGCTAGCGGCGCTGAGCGACCTCGGGCAGAGGATTCTCATCGTTGGGTGTGATCCAAAGGCGGACTCGACACGGCTTATTCTGCATGCTAAAGCCCAGGATACAATCCTCTCGCTTGCGGCTGAAGCGGGATCCGTCGAGGACCTTGAACTGGATGACGTAATGAAGATTGGTTACAAGGACATCCGGTGTGTCGAGTCGGGGGGGCCTGAACCGGGGGTTGGCTGCGCAGGCAGAGGTGTTATAACTTCAATCAACTTCCTGGAAGAGAACGGCGCGTATGACGGTGTTGACTACGTTTCCTATGATGTGCTCGGCGATGTCGTCTGTGGCGGTTTCGCGATGCCAATACGTGAAAACAAGGCCCAAGAGATCTATATTGTTATGTCTGGGGAGATGATGGCGATGTACGCGGCAAACAACATTTCTAAAGGCATTTTGAAGTACGCAAATAGCGGCGGCGTGCGCTTGGGTGGGTTGATCTGTAACGAGCGAAAGACGGACAAGGAACTTGAGCTAGCTGAATCGCTGGCGGAGATGCTAGGCACGAAGTTGATACACTTCGTGCCTCGCGACAACGTAGTCCAGCATGCAGAACTGCGTCGAATGACCGTCATTGAGTATGCGCCAGACTGCGCTCAGGCAGGGGAGTATCGGACGCTTGCCGAGAAGATCCATAACAATGGCGGAAATGGCGTTATTCCGACGCCAATCACGATGGACCAGTTGGAGGATCTCTTGATGGCGAAGGGGATTCTGGTGCAGATCGACGAGTCAAAAGTTGGGAAGACTGCGTCAGAACTTACTGCCTAGCCAGGTTTGAACGATAGCCGCCGTGCACGCACGGCGGCTATTTGGGACGAGCATGTTGATTACCTATGGACTACGCGATGACCACGACGGTTGAGGAACGGAAGGCCGCCAACAAGGCCCTCATTGACGAAGTGCTACGGGCTTACCCTGAAAAGATGGGAAAACGACGGGCCAAGCACATAAGTTCATTCGAGGAAGGCAAGCCAGATTGCGGGGTGAAGTCGAATATCAAGTCGCTGCCTGGGGTCATGACGATTCGCGGGTGCGCGTATGCTGGATCAAAGGGCGTGGTATGGGGCCCGATCAAGGACATGATCCATATAAGCCATGGGCCCGTTGGCTGTGGCCAGTACTCATGGGGATCGCGTCGCAATTACTACGTTGGCACCACGGGCATCGATACGTTCGTTACTATGCAGTTCACCTCTGATTTCCAGGAGAAGGACATAGTGTTCGGAGGTGACAAGAAGCTTGACAAGATCATTGATGAGATACAGCAACTATTTCCGCTCAACAAGGGGATTTCTATCCAGACAGAATGTCCAATTGGTCTTATCGGAGATGACATTGAGGCTGTCTCAAAGAAGAAGAGTAAGGAGTATGGCGGGCACACCGTCGTGCCTGTGCGCTGCGAGGGTTTCCGTGGTGTGTCGCAGTCACTCGGTCATCATTTGGCAAACGACGCGATCCGCGACTTTGTGTTCGATGCTCACTCCAATAAGCGGCTCGCACTTGAATCGACACCCTATGACGTTGCTATCATCGGCGACTACAACATTGGGGGAGACGCGTGGTCAAGTCGAATCCTTCTTGAAGAGATGGGTTTGCGGGTAATCGCACAGTGGTCGGGTGACGGTACATTGGCGGAACTGGAGAACACCCCAAGGTCGAAGCTGAATTTGTTGCATTGTTACCGATCGATGAACTACATCAGTCGACACATGGAAGAAAAGTATGGTATCCCATGGGTAGAATATAATTTCTTTGGTCCCACAATGATCGAGAAAAGCTTGCGTGAAATTGCAGGTCGATTTGATAACGCGATTATGCAAAATGCAGAAAAGGTGATCGCTAAATACCGCACAGTATCTGATGCCGTCATTGCGAAATATAAGCCTCGGTTGCAAGGTAAAAAGGTGATGCTCTTTGTAGGTGGGTTACGCCCGCGGCACGTTGTAGGGGCATACGAGGATCTTGGCATGGAAGTTATCGGAACGGGGTACGAGTTTGCACACAATGACGATTACCAACGAACGACGCATTATGTAAAGGATGGCACACTCATCTATGATGATGTGACGGGGTACGAATTTGAAAGATTCGTAGACCAGGTGCGCCCCGACCTTGTCGGTTCTGGTATCAAAGAGAAGTACGTGTTTCAGAAAATGGGTGTCCCGTTCCGCCAAATGCATAGCTGGGATTACTCAGGCCCTTATCACGGCTACGACGGATTTGCGATATTCGCCCGTGATATGGACATTGCCATCTCAAGTCCTGTATGGAACCTCGCGAAGACTCCGTGGAAAGATCGAACATGAGCACGGAGATCGCAGCGGCGCATGGGCGTCTAGCGAACGGTTATTTAGAACTTACGTACAGGAGTGAGTGATGCCACAATCGACTGACAAAATTCTCGATCATGAGCTACTCTTCCGGGAGCCGGAATACAGGGCGCTCTTTCAGAATAAGAAGAAAGAGTTCGAATTTAAGGATCCCGAGGAAAAGATAAGGGAGTTTTCCGAATGGACTAAGACAGAAGACTATAAGATTAAGAACTTCGCAAGAGAATCACTGACTGTGAATCCGGCCAAGGCGTGTCAGCCGCTTGGAGCCGTGTTTGTAGCAAACGGCTTTCACAAGACACTCCCATTCGTTCATGGTTCTCAAGGCTGCGTTGCATACTACCGTTCACATTTCTCGAGGCATTTCAAGGAGCCGACTTCGTGTGTGAGTTCCTCTATGACTGAGGATGCGGCGGTGTTCGGCGGCCTGAACAACATGATTGATGGGCTGGCTAACGCGTACAACCTCTACAAGCCCGAGATGATTGCTGTATCCACAACATGCATGGCGGAGGTGATCGGGGACGACCTCGATGCATTCATCAAGAACAGCAAGCAGAAGGGCAGCGTCCCTAAAGATTACGACGTGCCTTTCGCCCACACGCCAGCATTTGTCGGTAGTCACGTGACGGGTTATGACAATGCGCTACTGGGCATCCTGAAGCACTTTTGGGGCGGTAAGGCAGGGGCGTCCAACCCGTTGGTACGAACGCCTGACGACAGTGTGAACTTCATCGGCGGCTTTGATGGATTTGTCGTCGGAAACATGCGTGAAATCAAGAGAATATTCGAGCTGTTTGGCGTAAAAGTGAACATTATCTGCGACCCGTCGGAAACCTGGAACACACCTACGGATGGCGTGTTCAGAATGTATCAAGGTGGGACAACGAAAGAGGAGGTGGAACGCGCACTGAACGCTAAAGCAACATTCGTTTTCCAGGAGTTCTGCTGCGAACGAACAAGTAAGTTTATCGCTGAACAGGGTCAGGATGTCGTGGTTTTAAATGCGCCGGTTGGCGTTGGTGGCACTGACCATTTCCTTATGGAGATTTCACGGGTGACCGGTAAGCCGATACCAGCTGAACTGGAAAAGGAGCGAGGTCAGCTCGTAGACGCTATGGCGGACAGTCAGGCAAGCCTCCATGGTAAGCGGTACGCATTGTATGGGGACCCGGACCAGATGCTGGGATACACCCAATTTCTCCTCGAGATTGGGGCTGAACCAAGCCTCGTGTTATCGACAAACGGTAACGATGCTTGGGCGGAGAAAGTACAGGCGTTGCTCGATGCGTCGCCATATGGTGCAGGATGCAAAGTCTATCCGAAGCGTGACCTCTGGCACCTGCGCTCTTTGTTATTCACGGAGCCGGTGGACTATCTGATCGGCAACACATACGGAAAATACTTGGAGCGCGATGCCGGGACACCCCTCGTGCGGCTCGTGTTTCCCATTTTTGACCGTCACCACTATCATCGGTACCCTACTTGGGGATACGCTGGCGGTCTTCGCATTCTTATGGCGCTACTCGATGAATATTTTGAAGCATTGGACGCTAGCACTGTTGCGGTTTCGGAGACTGACTACAGCTATGACATTGTTCGGTGAACGAATGAGTGATCGCTCGCTCCGAGCGGCGTTCTGCCTGCCGCTAGATTCCTTGACTGAATTGATTGCGTAGTGATTGAGTCAAGTTTTTCTACGCGGCGATTTTGACCTGATCGCACCATGTGTTGACGGCCTGCTCGGCGGTGCGGAAGCTGCGCTGCAAGGATGCTGGCGAGGCCGCAGGCGCCTGAGGGCTGACCAATGCAAGGCCGGGCCGTAAGATGCGGGAATAGACGCGCGTGTAGAAGAGTGCCGTCTGCAGCCCCAGGTTGGTGAGCCGATAGCGGTGGGTCTTGGGCACGCGCTCGATGAGGCCATGCAGGCGCAGGCGTCGCAGCTCGTAGCTCATGCGCCCCG
>NZ_AUFE01000098.1 GCF_000426345.1 Cupriavidus phytohabitans
CTCCGGGAGGTAGCCATTGCGAACCACGGCACGCTGCCCGCTCAACGTCTTGACGTTACTGAACTGCTCAAGCAGCTCTGCCAGCTCCACTTCAATCGCCTCCTGGATGACCCGTCGGGCCCCGCGCCTGATCAGCTCCTCGAGCCCAAGCCCGATTTCCGATAGACCGACTGCTTCTTTCCCTTTATCCTTGCTCATGGTGGACCTTTCTTGTGCTGGTTTCCGATCTCGACAATCAGATTCTCAGCGGAAAGCTCCACCGCCCTCTACTCCGCGCCTCAAATTCCCCGCCTGTACACCAGTTTCGACTTTAGCTCATTGCTAACCTGATGGGCCTTCAGCTCGCGGACAAGGGAAGCAAGCCGATCTGTCATCTCACGCATTGTTGGCAACCCCCAGATCTAAAAGTGGCATGTGTTTGCTGGCCGAAGACGTTGTGCCGGATCACGGCCCTGCAGGTCTGGGCGCGGACCTTCACGTTTTCGGTACAAGTTGCGTGCCCTACGGCGTCAGTCTGGCTCCCCAGCCTGCAAGGCAGTCAAGCGCTGTCGCATCGCGTCGGCCTGGTCCTTCAGCTCCCGCAGCTCCAGTGCGAGTTGCTTCTCCAGCGGCGTCGCACCGTCATGCCCGCGGCTGCCCAGGTGGCGAGCGACGAAGTCGATCGCCGCCTCGGTCTGCACCAGACGACGGCCATAGACCGGTTCGTGGTGGGCAATGCGGTTGCGGGTCTGGTAGATCGCCTCCAACTGGGCGGCCACCGTGGCGCGCGTCAACGACTTGTCGGGAAAGACCCGCTTCAGCGCCGGCTTCCACAGTGCGTGCTCGTAGTCGGCGGAAAAACAGCCGCTTCCAGAAGTACATGGTCAGCTGTGCCACCACTTGCCCCATCGGTACTGTGATCGCGGCTTGCCGCGCCTTCGAGACATGCTCGTGCGACAAGCCCGCCGGGGGTGATCCATTTCTGAAAGCGCGCTGATCCAGCTGCCGCTTCTGCTCCTGGCTCAATTTGGCGTAGGCTGCCTTCTGCGCACTGCCTTCGGCCTGCTTGATCTTTGACCGCAGCTCGTCGTCCCAGCGGAACGGCTGCGGCGGACTGCGCAACCAGTCGGCCGTGCCGAACTTGAGAGCAACGTGGCCACGGCGGCCAATTCTTCGTCAGACAGGTGGTCCATTGACTAGACGCGCAAAGCTATTTATAGTTAGCAATGAAAAGTCGGGATCAGTGTTGGCAGCTGCCTGCAAGGGTGGGCGGACCCCCGACTTCCTGCTTTGGGGGCGCTCTGCGGAGCGCCCTTTTCATTTTGTGCCCTCGTCACGACAGGCCGAGGTAGGCGGCGATTGCCTTGGCGATGCCGCCTGCGGCGACTTCGACCCCAACGCCAGTGACGCCCGCCCCAGCCTTGCCCAGCAGTTTGCCGACCCAGGACGACGGTGTGCCCTCCACGCCCGTGCCGGCGGCGCGCGCCGCGTCGAGATCCGCCTGCAGCCCGTCCAGGTCGTTGTCCTGGAGTCCGAGCGACAACAGGTAGCGCCGCAACGCTTCCCAGTCCCCTGCCCCCACACTCACGGTCGCCTGCTGCGAAAAGCCGCTGCCGCCGTTGGCCACGTTGCCAACTGGGCCGGCGATATGGGTGTTGAAGATCTGGGTCAAATTGTCCTCGCTGACAGGTTTGGTGCCCATCGGCACGTCACCGGCATCCGGGTTGAGCTTTTCGATCTCGATCGCATAACCGAGCACCGCATTTTTCACCGCATCCAGCAGCCGGTCAATCGCGCCAAGCGGAACCTCGCGCCACGCTTCGATGCACTGCATGTCGTGAGTAATCGTTGAACGGTGGCATTGATGATGTCGACCGGCTGATCTAGGGTTTCGGCCGCCTCCCGTGCTGCGCGCACCGCGACTTCATTGGCGTCAGTGCCGTAGTAGGACTGGACCCCGAGAAACTCACGAATCGCAGCATGGTGACGAAACAGCGCCGAAGAGCGGCTCGTCTCATAGCCAAACTCGACTTCGGAACCCATGTCCGCGCTGGCCCGGACGTGGTCGATGACAGCGATGGGAATGGAATCAAGGTTGGGGAAATGATGCATCTGCTGAAAGACTTTCAGCAGGATCAGCAGTCCCAATCTCGAAGCCTGGCCACGCGCGTTGCGACGCACCCATTCCAGTTCCTCGACGTCCGGCGTATAGCAGGCTTGCAACTCCGCGACCGAGAAAACCTTGGGAAAGCGCGGGTAAGCGGTACGTTCAACGGTGGCCATGCCGGACTTTGCATCTCCAGTGGGCCGGCCAGTGTAGCGGAAAAGCCTCTCCGAGGCGCCCAGGATTCTATATAACACCTAGATCTATAGATCGAGATCAATATAACCCATTGGCTTATGGGAGGATTTTGACTGAATCTTGGTCAGATCCCTGGCTGCCCCCACCGTTGCCTGCCTGCTTCCGGCCGCGTGTGCACGCCGCTGGCATTTTCCCCTGGGCGTCAGTTATCACGTCGCGCTGACGTTTGCCCCTGCCGCCCGCAGTCGGGGACCACCTCTTCCAATTGGAATGTTCCGCTAGTACGCCGGTGTCGGGCCTGAGCCCTGCCGCCGTATTTGGCTCAACTCATTCAAGAGTCGGAGCTACACAAATTCCGGCGCCACTTGCCTGGCACGCTTTCCGTGGTGCGTCTGACACCAGATGACACCGGTCGTGTGGTCAAGACCGCCGTGGTGAGCTCGAGCGGCTCGACGCGCCTCGATACGGCAGCGGTCAACGCCGTGCAGGCCATGCGTTGCAAGCCCTATATAGAGAACGGCCGCGCCGTGGCGGCTACCGCCCAGCAGCCGATCAGCTTCGAATTGAACTGATCACGCGCAATTCTTCCGAAGCTTCCTAACACTTACCCATTGCAGGAGCAACCATGCAGGACCTTGGACTCTCCCACCTCTGGACGCAAGGCGATTTTGTCATGCGCGCGACCGCCATCATTCTGCTAATCATGTCGCTGCTGTCTTGGATCGTGATTCTCACCAAGACATGGGACCTGGTTCGCCTAAAGAAGATGGCAAATGGCGCGGAAAAGCGCTTCTGGCACTCAGACGACTTCGATCATGCGCTCGACACGCTCGGCGCCAACGATGCCAACCCATTCCGCGCACTGGCCATCACAGGCCGCGAAGCCGCGCAACTCCATCGCGCAAGCCAGCCGCAGTTGCACGATGCCCTCGACATGTCCGACTGGCTAACCCGCTCGCTCAAGAACGCGATCGACGGCGCCGTGGCGCGTATGCAATCGGGCTTGGCCGTGCTTGCGTCGGTCGGTTCGACCGCACCGTTCGTTGGCCTGTTCGGTACCGTATGGGGCATCTATCACGCCCTGATCGGCATGGGCGCCTCGGGCGTCCCGACGATCGATAAGGTGGCCGGCCCGGTGGGAGAAGCACTGATCATGACCGCCTTCGGCCTGGCCGTTGTCGACGGAGACGATGAAGCGGTGATTAGCCAGATCAACATGACGCCGCTGGTCGACGTTATGCTGGTCCTGCTGATCATCTTCATCATTACGATTCCCGTCATCAACCAAGCGGTAAAGATCGACCTGCCGCGTGCGACGAATCAGCCCAACGACTCCAAGCCGCAGGACATCAACATATCGATCGATGCACAAGGCAAAGTGTACTGGAACCAACAGGAGGTCGACATGGCAACGCTGGACCAGCGCATCGCGGAAGCAACGCGCCACCAACTGCAGCCTGAGTTGCATTTGCGCGCGGATCGCAATGTGCGCTACGGGCGCGTGGCCCAGGTAGTGGCCGCCGCGCATCACGGCGGGCTCGGCAAGATCGGTTTCATAACCGAACCGAAGCACTGAATGCGATGCAGTGGCAACTGGCACCTGATGTGCCATCGTTTTGCCGGCCCACTACGGTTTGCGGCCTGCAGCAACTGGCATCACGCTGTTTGCCGGCTTCGCAAGCACAGGCTGGCCGCTCTTGACATTCATGGAGTCGCACGTTGGATGGCGAGGTGCCGGCCTAAGTGGGCAGCCCTTCATCTGAGCCTGGGCACTAAGTCTGAACCTGAGCATGCCGCGTGGCTTGTCAGGGGGAGTCAGGCAGAAAATCCCGAGCAAGCCTCATCCCATTGACGATGATCTGCCATCGGCGCAACGTTTGGATTCCTGACTCCCAGGTGGGCGACTGGATTGGCTCTCCCGGCCATCCCGCGAACGAGGATGTGCCCTGCTGCCGGCACGCGCCACCGGGGTAGCCTGCCATTGCCGCATTTCCTGCTTGATGCTGTCGACGGTGCGTGGCGGGGGTGTCATGCGCTGAGGGTTAGTTTGAATCACGTGCATGGCATCGCCGCCGCCGGGCGCGGAGACTTGGGCAGCACCGGCAGCCGAGAGTGCCAGTGCGGAACGAACAGCAAGTAGCGGCGCGGTCTCGCAATTGTTGATCTTGCCCCGATTATTTCCATGCAGTGATGTCAGGCGAGCAACAATGGGCCATGGTCATCGCAATGATCCCCATGGGGGTGATGCAGATGATCGCCAACCAAATAATCTACATGATCGCCGTGCGGTACGGCCTCATGGCCGCAGCCAGGGCCGTGCTTGTGGTTCGGGTCATGGCCGCCGCACTGATGGTTGGGGGTACACCGATCAGGATTGGTATCGCTTATTGCAAGCACGTGCTCATCGATGTGATCGCCGTGCATGTTATGAAGGTGCCCGTCATGCAGATAGTCAACGTGTCCCTCATGACGCACGGCGACGTGTCCGCAATTGGGCCCGTGCTGGTGAGGGTGATTGATGGGGTGTTCCAAAGAGCAGTCAGCCATGGCGCTAACTCCTTGATTGATTTCCGAGTTCGGAACCCGGTGGACACGGTTGCGCAGAGGTCGGGAAGGAAAGATTATCGGCCAGCAACCTACTTGTTGGATCCTAGAAGCTGGTATTGCCGTATGCAAGCAAAGAGCCCGTGTGGCCTTGCCCCTCCATTGAGTTCGCAGAGGGCCTGAATCCCGCATCCATGAGGCGGGTGGCTGGCATGCGCTATCGCTGGCCCCGGCAAGCTCCCGGAGGGTATCGCCAGATGCACACAAATGCCTGACGCGGACCAAATGCCGGGCACTGACGTCTCGCAGCATGGCATACAGATCATGGTGCGGGTTGATAGGGTTCGACGCGGACTGCGTTGATGGCATATCCTGCGTCACCCATACCGGTTTCGGCATGCTCCACGCGCATGATGCCGCTGATCCAGACGGTATCCATCGTCCGCAATCCCTCCAGCGGCTTGCCGGTGCGTACGTGGACGACCTGGTTTGACGGCGGTGGCGGGACATGGATGCAGGCGCCAAAGTACGGCACTAGCAGAAACTCGCGAATTGCTTCGCCTTCCCCATCGAGGGACACGACATATCCGGGGAGGCGAATTGGCTTGCCATCGACGCTGGGTTCGGTTGGCGCTGTCTTCCAGTACTTCCGCGCCTTGTAGAGCGCAATCTGCGCCTGAGGATCGCCGTCTTGCATCTGGTCCAGACGCAAGCCCTTGAAGGGCGCCATGGGATCCCAGCCTTTGGGCAGGAGGGCCTGCCAGTCAATTTCGCGAAAGGTATTGTCTGCGGTTGCGCTGCTTTGCTCGGGCGTTGTCGACTCGCGACTGGTGCTCCCGGTTTCTCGCGCAGGCAACGTGGGATCGGGCGACCCGCGTGTTGGCCATCGCCAATACATTGCCGCCGCAACGGCGAGAACAAGAATGGTCACGACTGTCGCCAGGAGCGGCGGTGACATCCGTTTCGCCAGCAGCTCTATGAATCTCATCTTCACCAAGTTTTACTTCGCATCAGACCGCACGTATGGCTCCACCGCCATGCCTCGCATGGCGTATCCGGCATCGCCCATGACAGAGGTGAAGCGTTCCACTCGCATGATTCCGCTGACCCAGACGGCATTCATCGTCCTCAGGCGAGACGTCAGCGGCTTATCCATCCGGACGTGGACGACCTGGTTGGCGGGCGGTGGCGGTACATGGATACAGGCCCCAAAATATGGTACGAGAAGGAATTCGCGTACGGTCGTTGCTTCACCGGACATCGGTACGACATAGCCGTGCAGCCGCACCTACGCGCCGTTGAGGCTCGGCTCAACCGGGGCGTTTTTCCAGTATTCTCGCGCATTCATCAACGCCTCCTGAGCACGTGGGTCTGCGTCGTCAAGGCTTTCCAGACGCAGCCCCCTGAACGGAGCCTTGGGATCCCAGCCTTCCGGCAGCAGCGCCGACCAGGGAATTTCCCGGAATCCATCGATATTTGTGCCTGCATGCGCGCGTGACAGTAGGCAAGCTCCACCGAGCACCGCCATGGCGCGCAGCATCTCGCGTCTCGTTTGCATGAATCACGCCCTCATGTGTTTGGGGTCAGCCCATCGCTGAGACTGATTCGATAGGCGCGCCAGCCAGGCAGCAGTGAAGCCACGGCCCCCGCTGCAACGATAGCACTCAGCAACGGCAGTTCACCCGCCTGTGGCCAAGTGATAGGTAACGCCAATCCTAGAGAAGCCTGCAGCCACGGGGACATCGCGGCAGACAATGCCGTGAGCAGGAGATAGCCCGTCACCGCTCCAGCCAACATGAGGCAACACCCTTCGGCTGTCAACAGCACCAAAATGTCCATGGGACGGGCACCCACTGCACGCAATATCGCCAGTTCCCGCCGCCGCTCGCCAAGCGCGGCAAGAATGGATGACACAAGCCCCGCCAGTCCGACGACGACCACGAGCGCGGACATCAGGAGCATTCCCTTTTCGCCAAGGCTGACCAAATCCCATAACTGGTCGAGCGCCACGCCCGGCAACACTGCCATCAATGGCTCCCGCGAATCATCGGCAATTTCGCGCTGCAGGGTGAAGACCCGCGATCGCAGCTTCAGGCCAACCAGAAGACCCGTAATGCTCTTGGGGGTCAGGTCAAATTTTCTGACGAACTCAGGCGGTATGGACATGCCTGGGATTGGCACGCCTGCCTGCCAGTCCAAATGGATTGCCTCCATGGCCGCGAGGCTGATATGCACAGTCCGATCGACCGGCGTTCCTGTGGGGGCGAGAATTCCTGTTACGACGAAAGGTTTGTCCGCATGCTGAAGCTGGTCGGCCATCGGGCCGACCGCGTCGCCGTGGCTCAGCACGATCCGGTCCCCAAGCCGGTAATGGAGCTGCCGCGCAACGTCAGCGCCGAGCACGGTATCGAACAGCGCCTCGAATTTCCGGCCCTGTGCCATTTCCAGCAGCCGCCGCTCCCCGTAACGGAAATGGAGGAAGTAGTCTTGAGATGTCGACAGCACCGGAAAGCCGCGATGCGAATCCCCCAGTGAGATTGGAATGGTCCAGGATACCAGGGGATCGCTGGCAATGCGGCGCGCACTGTCCCAGCTCATATTGTTCGTTGCGCTGCCCAGTCGGAACACGGTGTAGAGCATTAATTGGATCGGGCTGCCCCGTGCTCCGACCACAAGATCGGTGCCGGAGACCGACTGGGAGAACCCGGCGCGGATCGCATGCCGAATGCGCTCAACGCCCACCAGCAGTGCCGTGGACAGTGCGATGGCCACGACCATCAGCAGCAAGTTGTAGCGCCGGTTCCATGCGCTACGCGAAGCCAAGCCGAGCAGCGTCATCACTTTCTCATCGAGAGGTCGTCGGCTGGCATGGAAAACCGGCGATCGAAGCACGGCGCAAATCTTTTGTCATGGCTGACGAACACCAGGCTGGCTCCGACCGCCCGACACTCGCGTTGCAATAAATCCATGAAGGCCGCTTGCCGCTCGGCATCCAGTGCTGACGTGGGTTCGTCCGCCAGCACCAGTTGTGGACGCCCCAGCAATGCACGCGCAGCGGCCACGCGCTGCTGCTGTCCAACCGACAGTTGTGCCGCGGGGCGGCGCCACAACGATTCGGGCAAGTCCAGCCTGTCCAACAATATGGACGCCGCCGCTGCAGGGGTCGAGCCCTGCTCGAGGGAGCTTTCGCGGCGCGACGCTGAGAACTTGCAAGCCAGCAGAACGTTGTCCAACACGGACAGATACGGAAGGAGATTCAGTTGCTGGAAGATAATGCCGATATGATCGGCACGAAATCGGTCGCGCTGTGCACCATTGAGGGCTTGCAGGGTGGTACCGTTCACCACAACCCTGCCTCGCGCGGGTACCAGCACCCCGGCCAGCAACGCCAGAAGCGTACTTTTGCCGCTCCCGCTGGGACCCGAAACAAAGACGTGCTCGCCGGTCGCTGCGCAAAAACTGTCTATCCTGAGGCAGGCCTCTTGCTGCCCAGGCCATGCAAAAACGATATCCTCCAACTCGACCATCCTTGCAAGACTGGCGTCGGGGAAGGCGCCCCCTGCATTTACCATGACAGCCTGCTGCTGCCACGGGTGAGATTCCTACCAGCCTGCGACTTTGGCGTCACAAGCTGGACGTTAATGCGTCCCAGCCCCGGAAACACTTCGAACAACTTGACGTCCATTTGGTGGAGCGCCTCGGGTGCTTTGCAGTTGAACGTATATTCGGCGTCCAGATTCGCATGCTCATTGCCCGGGGGAGCCGTCGATGCCAAAGACGAATGCTGGCCGGCAGCGGCGGTGAATGCCGGTGTCAACGCACCGAAATCGAACGCAACGGACTTGAGGCGACAGCCCGCGGCGGGCGAAGTTACGAAGATGGCATCGCCATCGCGCAAGCGTTCCATGCCCCGTTGCACCGCGTCCCTCTCCTTAGACGTCCGGGGGGCACGCTCAAAGCCGAAGAAATTAGCAAGAGGCGATTCTAGATGCATGGTGAGCACGGAATCCTCCTGTACCACCTCAAGCTTGGCCATTCCGTGGACATGGGCTTCGTGCGCCTTGGCGCCGCATGCCATCCACATGCCAACGATTGCTGCGCATTTTAGGATTCGTATCATGCTACCGAGGGAAGGGGAACATGGGGCAAGACTAATGCAACATTGTTGCATTGTCGACCCCTCATGAACACCGCGTCGGGCGTCAGCCGAAACGCATCAGCCCCGTCATCGATCGTTTCAGCGGACAGTACATTGCTTTCCGACTCGCGGGCGTGAGAGTGATTTCTTCCTTGCTAATGTCCAATTCCCATGGGGTGTCCGCAAAAAGCGACGAGACAACACGCTGGCTGACTCGGCCTCAGGTCAAGTCCTAAGGTTCTCAGCCGCGAAGCCCCAGTTCACCAGCTTGTCGAGCACGGCATTGACGTAGTCCGAGCGCCGATTCTGGTAGTCAAGATAGTAGGCATGCTCCCAGACATCGATCGTCAGGAGTGGCTTCATGCCGGCCGTAGATGGCACGTCGGCGTTGGGAGTGCGCACGGCACGCAGCTTGTCGCCGTCCAGCACCAGCCATGCCCAGCCACTGCCGAACTGGCCTGTGGCGGCGGCCGCCAGTTCGCGCTTGCAGGCGTCCATGCTGCCAAACGATGCCTCGATGCGCTGGCGTAACGCGGCCGGCGGCTGGCCACCGCCCCCAGCCCGCAGGCTGCGGAAGTAGAACGTGTGGTTCCACGTCTGTGCGGCATTGTTGAAGATGGCCACCTTGTCCGCCCGCCCGGCCGTGGCTGCGACGATCCTCTCTAGCGGCATATCCGCGTACTCCGTTCCCGCGATCAGCTTGTTGAGGTTGTCGACGTAGCCGCGATGGTGCTTGCCATAGTGAAACTCTAGTGTTCTGGCAGAGATGATAGGCTCGAGCGCATTCTCGGGGTACGGAAGCGGTGGTAAAACGATCGGAGCCGCGCTGGCTCGCCCCGGATACAGGCCGACCGCACAGGCGGCCATCGCGAGTGTCAGGGTGCCGACGACCTCACGGCGCATCGGCAGGCTGACAGTGGCGGGACTGTTGATCATGTGTGCCTCCTTGGGGGAATTGGATACCTTTCGCTGCCAATCTTGCGTGGGGCGCAGGCGTATCGCCGGACGAACTCAGGACTGAGTATAGGAAGGGCAACGCGATCGAACGAGCCGGAATATGCTCAATCGTCACTCGTCGGACTTATCACAGAGCAGGCTGCGCGGGCCGGCAGAGCCACCTTAGCGTGGCGCGGTTGGCCTTGACCGCATTGTTCCGGACAGCATGGTGACGGGCAGGCGAGCGGCCATATCGGAAGAAGATCGTTATTGCAATAAAGTTGCGACTACCAACCAAACCTTGGCGGGGCAGGTTGGTCGCCGCAGGTTTCGCATGCGAACGAGAGCCACTGCGGAATGCCGCCAATACGACCGCTATGTTGCTGTGTTGTCGTATGTTTGGACCGGAATTCCAGCCGCGCGGGCAAACCAGCGATCGAGCAGCCACACTACAAGCAGCGTTGCGCCCATCAACGGAAACACCGCGCCCAGCAACCCGATGCCTACAGTCCAGGCTCGCATGGGCGGCAGCATTGGAGGATAGCTCGGCGCAGCCAACGATCGTGCCGGTCTCCGCTTGAGCCACATGATGCAGCCGGTGATGGCAAGCGCCATCAGTCCCAGCGAGATGCCGGCACAGGCGACTTGATTGGCAACGCCGAAGTAACGACCCATATGCAATGACGTGCCGTAGGAGACGGCCTTGGCTACCGGTCCATAGTCCTGGTAACGGATGTCCTTCACTATGGCGCCACTGTACTGATCGATATGCAGTGTCCGTTCATGCTGCGGATCGCTCGGGAAGCATGAAACGGTATAGACCGCGACGGTCGAAGTGGGCAGCGCCACCTGGCAGCCTGCTGATGCGCCTTGCGCAGCCATGATCGCCAGTACACGATCTAGACCGATCGACGTCTGGCCTGCCGTGCCGGTTGGCACTCGAGTGAGTCCCACGGCCCACGGCACCTCCGCAAGCGGCAGTGCCTCCATGGTGTGACCGGCATGGTCATCGTGCTTGCCCTCATTGTCTGTCGCGCCAGCTGTACGCGGTGCCGCCTGCGCCTGCGAATGCGAGTCCGCACCCCCGCTAGCGGGACGGCCGAGATTTGCCGCGGTCGCTAGGGCTTTAAACTGCTTACCCCATGAGGCCGTCCACGGCAGGCCAGACAGCACGAATGCCAATGCGCCCACGGCCAGCCATGCTCCCAGAACCTGATGGAGCTCCTTCCACCAGCCGCGCTTGCCGGCCACCCGGCCCATACGGAATGCTGCCGTACCAGTTGCCCGCAGACGTGGCCACCACAGGGCGAGCCCGGTTGCGATCATCACCAGACACCAGCATCCGGCCAGTTCCATCAGCAATTCGCCAGGCTTCCCCAGCAGCAGTGCACGATGCAGCATGCGCACTTGCTTCATGAATCGGTCTTCGACACTGAGGCTGCCAAGGGCGTCGCCGGTATAGGGGTTCAGGTACACGCTTTCGCTCTTGCCGGAGGGCAAGCGGAAGACGAATTCGGCACTGGCGCGTGCATTGGTGCCGACGGTATAGGTGGTTGGCGTTGCGCCCGTCGGCACGGCTGCCTGGGCCAGCTCGAGCAGCGCCTGGGCTGGCAGCCTTTGACTGCCGGGAGCGACGCGCAGCAAATGTGGGTACAGCAACGGCTCGACTTGCGGCTGAAAGCAATAGATAGTACCCGTCACCGCCAGTACGATCAGGAATGGCATGACGACAGGCCAGCATAGAAATGCCAGCGCCAGAGCATTCGATATGCCGCAGCAACGACTGCGGACGATGGAGATTGTTCAGGCATGAGTCAAAAGGTAAAACAGTGGTGACCGCGCACCGACCTGCAGAGTGGAATCGTCTGCGAACTTGTTCTTGCGGCTAGGCCGCCAAAGGCGGTGAGTCGAGCGTAGCCGCGTTCGGGATTGCGCGCTGAAGATTGCGCTGACACACCCAACTTCTGGCGCGGCGAAGGCGCTTCATATAGGCCGCTTCGAACTCGCTAGTCAAGATACGCCTAAGGGCAGCAGCAAGCCTTGCAGACTCCGGCAGCGCGAAGTCATGATCGGGAGACAGGGATGCCAGAAAATGCAGGTCGATCAGGGCGGGCAGCATCAAAAATTCCGTCAGCCCGATTACATCAGGCTGCGAGTTCAATGCCTGCCATAACGCATGCCAGCGTACATGGAACTCAGCCTCGGTATGTGCGACCATCACGGCACCACTCAGTGTGCCATCGGCCAGAACATCATCCACTTGGCCCGTTTCGGTGACGGAGTCTGCGGGCCAGCCAGGCAAGTTCGTGGCGCAAAAGGCAAGGCTCGCCTTCAATCCGAACGCGCAACCGTCGGCGGTATCGATCACCGGGAGTTGCGACGATCCGTCGCACAGAAGCAAGACTGCGTCGCGTGTGGGGGAACCTCGCTTGACGGGCGAACGTTCAAACGCCAACCCGCATCGTCGGAGCAAGAATTCGAGCGTGGCACTGGCCGGGCATCCGTCCTCTACGAATAGCCATAGGCTCATGGTCACTCCAGTTTGCAGTGTGGTTGAGGACTGCGTCAGCTTGTCGATGCGTGCCCCGACGGGGCACCCGGCCATCAGAACTTGTACTTCACCCCCGCATAAAAGGCGCGTCCCGTGCCAGGATAGAAGACGGCGGTATTGGCCGTTCTGGCATCGGCAACGGTGCTGAAATCGCTGATATAGCGCTTGTTGGACAGATTGCGCGCGTCCAGGAACACGGTCAGGCCACGCTGGAACTCATAGCTGGCCTGCAGGCCGAACAACACGTAAGCGGGTACCTTCAGTGTATTGGCGTAGTCGACATACGCGCCGGTGGGGACCCAGTCGATCGTGCCCGCCACACGCAGCCCCGATGGCCTGCTGTAAGCCAATGTCGTGCGCAGCACGTGGGTCGGCACGCCCGCGATACGGTTGTTGCCGTAGACCGGATCATTGTCGAAGCGGAAATCGCTGTAGTTCCAGAGTTGCGACACAGTCACCTTGTCCCCCGGGCTGCCGACGTTGCGTAGCACATCGGCGCTCACGCCCAGCTCGACACCCTGCAAAATCGTCTTGTTCGCATTGAACGTGGACGCAGGAACGTCGGGGCTGACGGTGAATTGCAAGAGTTGGTCCCGCACAAGGGAACGGTACAAGGTCACGTCCCATCCGAAGCGATCCTGCTGTCCGCGCGTGCCGGCCTCAAGCGTCCAGCCGTGTTGCGCGGCCAGTGGCACGAAGCGCTGGGTCGTACCAATGGTCTGGTTCAGGTCCGTGAAGTCGGGGATATCGGCGCTGCGCGTGATATCGATAAAGGCCTGCACATCCTTCCTCGGCTCCCAGAGCACGCCAAACTTCGGATTGACGCCGCTGTACGTCGTGCTGTCCGATTTTGGGCGCGGATTGGCGGGCAGTCCGCCAAAGTCCTGGTACTCCCGTCGGTTATGGTACGCCTTGGCGCCGGCCATCAGGGCCACCGTGGGTACGACGTAGAGGCGGTCCTCGATGTACGCCTCGTAGTTGTAGGCGTCCTGCGCGGCGTTCAGTGTCTGGGCTCCGCGGTCGCCGTTCACGTTGACATACTGGCGTGCGTCATTGTTGCCGCCGAAGAACCGCAGGCCGGCGATGACCTGGTTGCGCATGCCACCCACGCTATAGGTGCCGGTATAGCGCGGTGCAAAGCCGTAGGTCCACGAATCCTGATCGATCACCTGGAAGATCGGGTGGTACAGGTACTTGTGGATGACCCAGGTATTGAAATCCAGTTGCCCGTTAGCCAGCTTCACGCTGGTCACGTTGGCCAGCCGCTCCGTGCGCGTATTGCGGGCCTGGTCACCAGCTAGGGAAACGCTTATGTGGACGCCTCCCGGATTGCAAGCCGATTGACATGGTGGTCGACAGGTGAAGGCAGCACGCTTATGTCCGGCCCTTTTGTGCAGGCCGCTCAGCCTGCTGGCCCATATGGAATTCGCTGGCGAGGTCCTCATCTGATCATCGAGCGTTGCTGCTCACATTCCCTATCGGGTTTTCCTCGCCCCGGTCCAACCTGTTAGCCATCATGCGATCAATGCTTGCGCTCCTTGAGAACAAGTCAGTTCAGACGGATTGTCGGGGGCACGCACCTGGCTATACAGCCATGGCGGGTGCCGTGTATCTCGTATCCCTTGCTA
>NZ_AUFE01000099.1 GCF_000426345.1 Cupriavidus phytohabitans
CTGCCCGGGGACTTCGCCATTGCCGCCGATCGGAATGGGGAATCCTACCGAGGCGGGCAAGGCAACCCCGACGCCGAAGGACCAGTGCGCGAGCGCCGTCAGTCCCCCGAACTTCCCGGAGTACTTGACGGTGTTGTCCGCGCGGTAGTTGGGCCCGGATTGCATGACGACCGGCTCATACTGTGTGGCATAGGCGGTCGGAGAGAAGTTGGCCAGCGCCTCGAACATCGAGGTGTATTGCCGGCCAAGGCTGACCTGGCCGAAACGGTCGCTTTGGACGCCCACGTATGCCTGGCGGCCGAACAGCCGGCCGCTTTGCTGCGACAAGCCGTTGTCGATGCCGAAGCCGCTTTCGAGCACGAAGAGAGCCTTGATGCCGCCGCCCAGGTCCTCGTTGCCGCGCAGGCCCCAGCGGGAGCCGGATAGCCCTCCCGAAGTCAGTCGGTAAACATCGTTGCCCGGTCCAGGATTGAATCCATTGGCCGCCGTCGGCACGACGCCCGCGTGGTTGATGTATTCCACGTTGGCGTCGATCACGCCGTACAGCGTGACGCTTGACTGCGCAACAGTTGCCAGCGGCCATCCCAGCAATGACACCAAGGCCATTTTTTCAGTGCCATGCCCGCTCTCCTCTCTTTCTTTTTTCTTGGTGGTTCAACCACGACTTCATTCTGGATGGCTGGCCTTACAGCACGCTGCCAGGCAACCTGTTCGAGCATAGGAGCGTAATTCGTTCTCCGCCAACATCCGATGAGTTGAAACGCTCGAAACGGAAAAACAATGTCGGCCGGTTGCAACAGTCGCCAGCGAAGCGCTCTCCGACGTTCCTGCAGCGCCTCCGACTACGGCCCAGGCCAAGACTCTGATTGCCGAGCGCTTCTAGGCAGCCGATTCCAATCATAACGGCAAGCTGACTCGCGACGAAGCTCAGGCGGGAATGCCAAAGGTTTACGAAATTTCGACAATATCGACGTAAAAAAGCAGGGTTATGTCACTGAGCGCCAGATCGGTTCCTACTGGATGAAGAAGACCAAGGACCAGATGCAGAAGGAAGATCCGATCTGGAACTGAAGGCGCTGCACATTCTCATAAGATGAGGGAGCGGGAGAATTCGAGCCATATCTCCCGCCCGCAGTGGTCCCGCATGACCTCATCGAGACTAAGATAAAAAGCGCACCTACCCGTAAGGCGACGGCAAGCGCTTTAGGGAGACCGCTAGTCCCGGCCCAGCCCACGGCATTGGCGGCGCAGGGCAGCCACGCTGCTGGCGGGCACGGCGGTCGACCGATACGGCTCTTTAGTACTTGGTGTCCCGCTTTTCCTGACGGCCATCCTGCTTCGTGTCGCGCTTGTCCTGCCGGCACTCAGCGTTGCTCTTCTGGTTTTCCGCCCGGCAGTCGACCTTGCCCGAACGCGCCTCCTGTTTGGCCGCCTGGTTTGCATTTCTGCCTTGTTGGCGCTGCTGCGACTGCTCGGTCGCCGGGGCAGCGCCCGATAGCGCCAGAAGCCCGGCCATGACCAGCACTCTGCTGGTCTGGCTCCAAAGTCCGTTTTTCAATTCGACCATTTTCACACCCCTCCTTGCGTGGGCCTGGACCTTCCGGATGACTTTATGGAATTGCCCGAGCGTCGTGCTCAGAGGTCGCAGGTCGAGAGCCGGAAGCCATGTGCGCATTCTAGGTGGCTTACTGGCCTTCGAAAAGGAAGTCGGCGAATCGCCTCCTGTTGGGCGGGGCTTCGCAGGCTGCCGGCATTCGTATGTCGCTTCCTGCACTGGTAAAGCTCTGGCATGAACTGTCAAGTTTAAGGAAAGCGATGCAAAGCAGCGCGGCTCCTTCCCGCCTACCTTAGTGACAAGGGCGGCCGCTGACCTAATGGGGGGCGCCGCGGCAGTGGCTTTCACCACGCATTTCCCCGACTCGCGGGAGCATCGCAGC
Source organism: Cupriavidus phytohabitans (assembly GCF_000426345.1). Classification (GTDB taxonomy): domain Bacteria; phylum Pseudomonadota; class Gammaproteobacteria; order Burkholderiales; family Burkholderiaceae; genus Cupriavidus. Next base: position 1,938 of record NZ_AUFE01000099.1, read on the forward strand.
CAGCGAGGTTAGGCGGCTCGCCAGCCCATGACTGCGATGACTTCGCGTTCAGCCGCCTCGGGACGCAACATGGCTGTCTCGCCGCTGTCGTCGACGGGATAGTGCCCAGAACAAGCCAGACAATCGATGATCCATCAACCTCTCGGCGGCCAGTAAGCAGCGCGCCCACTGATCATCCGTCACGGAAAGGCCAAGCTCCGAGGCCGCGGCGGCCACAATGATGGCCATTGCGTCGCTCCCGTGGCTCAGTTGCATCTCCATCATCATATCTACCCGGTGCTCGGCATGCCTCAGCCTTTCCGGACATAGATCGGTTTGATGGGAGCTGCCTGCGAGTTCCCGCCTGACCCGGCGAATGGCATGAAGCAGATTTTCTCGCTGCGAGGTTGGGAACATCATCTCGACATCCTGCACGCGGATATGCGACCGCTATCTAGCCAACGTGCAAGAGCGCGGAAGGCAGCTCGCGGCTGAGCACTGCCGACTGTACCGCCACGCCGATACCGTGCGCCTCGATGAGGTGCTGCACGTCTTGCATGGCGGCCTGAACCTCGGCCCGCGTAGCGGGGGGGAGGCCGTCGATATTGACGAACACCATTGAGGTATCCGGCAGCGTCTGGGTGTTAGCGGCCTGCCGCCAGGTCCACCGACGCGTCAGCACATCAGCGGATGCCGCGAGAATGATCTCTCCCTCCGCAATGGGCTCGGGTGCCCCGCCATCCGGTGGGGCAAACCTGTCGCCTGGTCGCGCGCGCCGGAGTTGCAGTGCAGCGCTGGCAGGAACGGGGTGGACACCAACGGGCAGGAGGTGGCGAAGCGAAGCGATGGTACCGATATCAACCAGCGGGTTAATGGAAGGAAGCGCATCGGCCTTTGCGACCCGCCTGACGAGCGACTCAATCGAGCTGCGGTATTCCGACGCCCTCGCTCCAAAAAGCCGGAAGGCGTCCCGCCAGGCAGAGATCCGCGGATGCTCCGCAACGTTACCTGTGATCGAAGCGTGCGTACCATGCTCTGCAGCACGCAGGAGCGCGACGAGTTCCGGAGACGCCGAACGGTTGTCCCTGACCTGGACCAAGATGACCCCGCGGCAGTAGTGCGGATGATCACAAAAGATGTCGTCTGATACGAGGTACTCCATCACTTCCTTCCCCAACGCCTACCAGTTAGCAGGCGTATGCTTCAACACACTCGCGATGGCCGCGGCGACCACTCCAACGTTGCGCTGGTTCAGACCAGCCACGCACATACGGCCAGACCGCAAGAGGTACACGCCGTGCACCTCACGGAGGCAGTCGACCTGATCCGGACTCAGCCCTGTGTAGGTAAACATGCCGCGCTGATCCAGGTAACGTGATAGCGCCCGCCCTGCCACATGGCCTTCCAATCCGCTGTGCACTGCCTGACGCATGACCTGGATCCGCCCCCGCATGGCGGCAAGTTCCGCCGTCCAGTTCGAGCGCAGTGCAGCATCGCCAAGGACGCGTGCAATGATTCGTGCGCCGTGTGTCGGAGGATTGCTGTAGTTGGCGCGCACCGTGCAAGTGAGTTGGCCCAGCACGCGCGTGGCCTCTTCGCTGCTGCGGCAGACGACACTAAGGGCACCACAGCGTTCGCCATAGAGCGAGAAATTCTTCGAGAAGGAATTCGCAACCAGGCAGGTCACGCCCGCGTCGGTAAGCGCGCGAACCGCAAAGGCATCCTGCTCGAGGTCACTGCCGAAGCCCTGGTAGGCCATGTCAACGAACGCGATCAGACGACGCGCGCGGAGCACCGGGAGGATGGCCTCCCACTGCGCCTGGCTCAAGTCCACGCCGGTCGGGTTGTGGCAGCACGCGTGAAGAAGGACGATGCTCTCGGCAGGCAATCCTTCCATTGTCTTAAGCATATCCTCAAAGCGCAGACCCCCTGTGGCGCCGTCATAATACGGATATGTATTGACCTGAAATCCCGAGCCCTCGAAGACCACGCGGTGGTTTTCCCAGGAAGGGTCGCTAATCCAGACCTGCGAATCGGGAAAATAGCGTTTCAAAAAATCGCTTCCGACCTTTAGCGCACCGGACCCACCGATTGTCTGCAGTGTGGCGATCCGCGCTTCGCGCAGCGCGGCGCTATCGGCGCCGAACACCAATTCCTGCACTGCAGCGCGGTAGTCTGCAATGCCCGCCATGGGTAGGTACGGACGAGTGCGGCGCTGCGCGACCAATTCCCGCTCTGCCTCGTCCACCGCGGCCATGACCGGCAGTCGTCCGGCATCATCGAAATAGATGCCAATGCTCAGGTTGACCTTGTCGGAACGCGGGTCACGTTGAAAATCCTCGTTGAGGCTCAGAATGGGATCGCCTGCATAGGCGGTGACGTTATCGAACATAGCAAAAATCCTTGATTACTCTAATTTCCAACCGGCCTAGCTGAGCAGAAGCGCATCATCCGCGAGCGCTTCTCCACGTGTGCGTTCAAACATTGCCAGCAGATCCGGCACGTCGAGCCCGCGCCGTTGCTCGCCACTCACATCAAGGATCACGCGCCCCTCGTGGAGCATGATGGTTCGCTCCCCATAGTCGAGCGCCTGGCGCATGCTGTGAGTGACCATCATGGCGGTCAGTTTCCCCCGCCCCACGATCCGCGCGGTGAGATCCAGCACAAACGCGGCCGTCTTCGGGTCCAACGCCGCGGTGTGCTCGTCGAGCAGCAGGATTCGCGATGGGCGCAACGAAGCCATCAGCAGGCTGACGGCCTGACGTTGCCCGCCGGACAGCAAGCCGATGCGGTCCTCCAGCCGGTTCTCGAGGCCGAGCTCAAGAATGCTCAACTTCTCCCTGAACATCTCACGCAGTTCCGCATTCACGGCAAAGCGGAGCCTGCGCGCGTCTCCGCGCCGCCATGCCAATGCCATGTTTTCCTCGATCGTGAGCGCTTCGCAGGTGCCGGCAAGCGGATCCTGGAATACACGAGCGACAAGGTGGCTGCGCTGCCAGGCATTCAGTCGCGTCACATTCTTTCCATCGATGCTGATGGATCCCTGGTCGACCTTCAGGTCGCCGCTCAGCGCATTGAGGAATGTGGACTTTCCCGCGCCATTCGAGCCGATGACGGTGACAAACTGGCCTGTCGGGATCGTGAGATCCAGGCCGCGCAGCGCGCGGTTCTCGATCGGTGTTCCCGGGTGAAACGTAATGGCAAGACCCTTGGCTTCCAGCATGATCAGGCCTCCTTCTGAACCTGCGAGCGAGGCACACGCAGCCTAGCGAGCTTTTGACGATATGCCGGCATCACGAGCGCAACGCCCACCAGCACCGCGGTGACCAGGTTCAGGTCCTGTGCCTTTAGGCCAATGAAATCCACGTTGAGAGCCAGAGCAATGAAGAAGCGATAGAGAATGGCACCCAGCACACATGCCAGTGTGGCGATGGGAAGGCTGCGGGACGGCATCAGCGTTTCCCCGATGATCACGGCGGCCAGGCCGATCACGATGGTGCCGATGCCCATGGAGACATCCGCGCCACCCTGTGACTGCGCAAAGAAGGCGCCCGCCAACGCGACGATGCCATTGGACAGTGCGAGTCCGAGTAGTGTGTGCCGGTCAGTGGAGATCCCCTGGGCTCGCGCCATGCGGGCATTGCCACCCGTGGCGCGCATCGCGAGACCATCCTCCGACGAAAAGTAGAGGTCCAGCACGACCTTGGCGACAATGACGGTCACGAGAAGCACCAGCGGTTTTAGCCAGTAGTCCGGCACGCCGTCGATCGCGAGCATGGTGAATATCGTCGGCTCGCTAATCAGCGCGACATTGGGCTTGCCCATGATGCGAAGATTGATCGAATACAGAGAAATCATCACCAGGATGCCCGCGAGCAGTTGCAGAATTTTCAGCCTGACATTGAGCCAGCCTGTGACGAAGCCAGATAGCGCCCCTGCGGCGAACGCTACGCTTGTCGCGAGGAACGGGTTCCAGCCCAACGTGATCAGCGTCGCCGCAACGGCTCCGCCAAGGGGAAAGCTGGCGTCGACCGTCAGGTCTGCAAAGTTAATAACGCGGAAGGACAGATACACGCCGAGAGCGACCAATCCGAAGATCAGGCCAATCTCCAACGCGCCCAGGGTTGCGATGAGCGACATGGTAAAACCTCTGAAAATGAACAGGCAGCGATGCGGGGGATTATTCGAAAACCTTTTTGGCGACCGACAGGAGATCACCAGGAATCACCACGCCTTGCTTGCGCGCCGCGGTTTGGTTGACTTCAAGCTCCAGTGTCTTGCTCAGCTCCGTCGGCATCTTCCCCGGCGCCTCTCCGCGTAGAATCCGGACCACCTGCTTGCCCGTCTGCCGCCCAAGGTCGTAGTAATTGAGGCTCAATGCGGCGGTGGCACCGCGCCGTACCATGTCCGTATCGGCTGCAACCACTGGAATGTGGGACTGGTTGGCGACCTTGGCCAACGATTCGAATGCTGACGTCACGTTGTTGTCGGTCGGGGCGTAGAAAACATCGATTTTTCCCACCAGGCTCTGCGCGGCGCTCGCAACGTCGACAGTCCGGGGCGCGGCGCTTTCAACGACCGTCAGCCCCGCGGCAGTTGCCGCCCGCTTCAATCCCTCTACCAGGACGACAGAATTCGCCTCACCGGGGCTGTAGACCACCCCGATCCGCTTCGCGCCCGGCACCAACTGCTTGACAAGCTTCACGTGCTGGTCGAGCGGCGACATGTCGGACACTCCGGTCACGTTGCCACCTGTAGCCTGCCATGATTTCACGAGCTTTGCTGCGACAGGGTCGGTCACCGCGCTGAAGACAACGGGGATGTCGCGCGTGGCAGCGACGACGGCCTGCGCCGACGGTGTGGCAATTGCCACAATAACATTGGGACGATCCCCGACGAACTTGCGTGCTATCTGCGCCGCGATACCGTTGTTTCCTTGCGCGCTTTGATACTCCAATTGCAGATTCTTTCCCAGTACGTAGCCGGACTCGCTAAGCTCGTCTGAGACGCCTTTCCTGGCGGCATCCAACGCCGGGTGATCCACGATTGCCGTCATCGCCACCCTGGCTTCGGCGGCGTCCACGCCGCCGGCAACGAAGATCAGGCCGCAAAATACCGCGTGAATGAGGGCGTTTTTCATAGTCTCTTCCTTCTTATCCTTAGGGGGCACAGAGCTTTCGCCTAGATCAGGCCGCAAAATACCGCGTGAATGAGGGCGTTTTTCATAGTCTCTTCCTTCTTATCCTTAGGGGGCACAGAGCTTTCGCCTTATGGATTGACGTAAGCGGTCTTTACTGTCGTGTAAAACTCGGCGGCGTATCTTCCTTGTTCGCGCGGCCCGTAGCTCGAACCCTTCCGGCCACCAAATGGCACGTGCGGGTCGACACCGGCCGTCGGTGCGTTGATCATGACCATCCCGGCCTGCGCCCCACGCTTGAAGCGCTGCGCATGCTTGAGCGAGGTCGTTACCACGCCCGACGACAATCCGAATGGGGTGTCGTTCGCGACGTCAATGGCCTCCTCGAGGCTTGCGACACGAATCACGCTCGCCACGGGTCCGAACACCTCCTCGCGGTTAATACGCATCGCATTCGTGGTCTGCGTGAAGAGCGTGGGCTGGAGGTAAAAGCCCGGTTTCCCGTCGATCTTCGGCAACGCTTCGCCACCGAAAGCCAAGGTCGCCCCCTCATGCCGAGCGATCTCGATGTAGTCGAGATCCTGTTGTAATTGCTTGGCGTCGACGACAGGCCCCATCTTGGTGTCAGGGTGCCGGGCATCACCAACCGTCAGTGCAGTCAGACGCTCGCGCAATCCCGCAACGAACCGGTCGTGGATACCGTCACTCACGATGAGACGCGAAGAGGCAGTGCAGCGCTGCCCGGAGGAGAAGTACGCACCATTGACGGCACAGTCCACCGCGACGTCCAGATCCGCATCGTCGAGGACAACCAGAGGGTTTTTCCCGCCCATCTCAAGCTGAAACTTCGCCATCGTGCCCGGCCGGCCAACGCACCCCTGCGCCACCTGCCGACCAGTCGCTTCCGATCCGGTAAAGCTGACTGCCTGAATGCGGGGGTCCGTGAACAGCAGATCCCCAACGTCTCGGCCACGGGACATGACGAGGTTGAACGTGCCCGCCGGCAGGCCTGCACGGCTGACCATCTCTGCCAGTGCCCACGCGCTGCCCGATACCAGGTCGGCGGGCTTGAAAACGACCGCATTGCCGTAGGCAAGCGCGGGCGCAATCTTCCAGGCCGGAATGGCCATCGGAAAATTCCACGGCGTGATAATGCTGACGACCCCGACCGGTTCGCGCGTGATCTCCACCTCCATCCCCGGCCGGATCGAGCCGGCAACCTCGCCAGCGATGCGGAGCGCTTCGCCGGCATAGAACTTGAAGATCTGCCCAGCGCGTACCACTTCACCGATTGCCTCGGGAAGTGTTTTGCCCTCCTCCCGCGCCAGCAGGTCGCCCAGTTCTGACTTGCGCGCCAGGATTTCGCTGCCGACCATATCGAGAGCGTCGAAACGCTGCTGCGGCGTACTCGCAGCCCAACACGGCTGCGCTTGTGCGGCGGCCCCGATGGCGGTCTCGACCTGGGTGCGACTCGCTCTGGCGTAGACGCCGATAACATCTAGTGTGTCCGAGGGGTTGATGTTCTCGGAGGAGGAATCGCCGGCCACCCAGTCGCCCGCGATGTAGTTGCAGTAGACAGGAGAATACTCAGGCACGATGTTCCGCCTCCGGATACAGCCCCCGGACGCGCCCAAACAGGCGGGCCAAGCCCAGCAATGCATCAATATTCGGCGTCTGGATGCCAAGATGTTGGCCGAGTTCCCGGACAGCAGAGACAATGCTGTCTAGCTCAATGGCACGACCGGCCTCCACGTCCTGGAGCATCGAGCTCTTGAATGCGCCAAGCTTCGCGGTCACAACGTGCCGGTCCTCCGGACTCTGTTCGATCGCACAGCCGATCCGAGCGCCGATCTGCGACGCCTCCGCCATGGCCGACGAACAGAAAGCGCGCACCAAGGGATCCGCCAGCACCCTGTCTACCGTCGCACCGGTGATGGCGGATACGGGGTTCATCGTCAGATTGCCCCAAAGCTTGTACCAGATGTCCTGACGAATCCCGGTGGAAAGCGTGACATCGAATCCAGCCCGGCAGAGCAGATGGACGATCCGCCGGGCACGCGGACTCTCCCCGCCCTCCGGCTCGCCGACGATGAGTCCATTGCCCATCTTGTGGGCGACCAGCCCCGGCTCCGGCGTGGAGGTGCTGGCATGCACCACGGCGCCCAAGACATGACGCTGCGGGATAGCGCGCGCAATGCTGCCGCCCGGATCCACACTTTCCAGCGTTTTGCCGCGGAGCGCCTCCACACCTCCTGCAAACCACCAGGGCACGCCGTTCATGGCAGGCAGTACAACGGTGTCCTCCGTGATCAGCGGAGCAATCTCGGCGGCGACCTGCACAAGAGCCGGGCCCTTTACCGCGATGATGACGAGCTCCTGAGGACCGAGCTCCGATGCACTGTGGCTCGCGCGGACCGGACTACTCACGGTACGCTCGGCTGTGCGGAGTCGCCAGCCATGCTGGCGCAAGGCCTCGAGTGTCTTGCCGCGTGCCAGAGCGCTAACCTCGACATCGTCCAGCGCAGCAAGCTTGGCGCCGAGAAAACCGCCGATCGCACCGGCCCCGACAATACAGATCTTCTTCATACGGTATCTCCCTTGCAAAGGCGAAAATTCTCTTTGAAATGCTCGGGGACGCGTTCGTCAAATCCGAGCGCGACGCGCCGAACTTCAGGCGAATCCGTGGGAGCGTGTCCCACGCCCAGCGCGCTCGCACGAGGCGCATCGATGGCGATCACCTTGCCACCGACTCTGCCCAGGCCAGTGATTTCGCACTCCACCGTTTGCCCGGCGTCCACGCTACGCGAGTGACAGGGCGTTCCCATTAGGATGACGTCGCCCGGAACTAGCGTGATGTGTCGAGCGATGTCGGCAACGACGTAGTGAGGTCCCCAGATCGTTTCCTCGCCAATGTGCGCTTCCTGAACGATCCGGCCATTCACGTACGTACGCAGTGTCTGTTCAAACAGATTGATGCCTCGAACGATTCCGGGACCAATGGGGAGCAGCGTGTCTGCACCTTTCACGCGCAGCATGCTGCCCTGATCGGTATCCCGGAAATCCTGCAAGCCCATATCCAGGGCTGGACAGAATCCTTCGATGTAGTCCCACGCCTCATCTGGCGTCACGTTGCGGCAGGTCCGTCCAATGACCACCGCATACTCGCCCTCATAGTTCAGATAGCGACAATCCGCGGGCTTGTGAATCTGCCCGCCATGGCCGTTGAGCGATGTCGGCGGCTTGGTGAAATACGTCGGCGTCTCCGTAGGTCGTGGCTTGTTTCGCGTCTCCACGCTTCGCGAGGTGTAGCTGATGTGGATCGCGATGATCTTTGAGGGGCTTACCGGGGACAGGTAGACCTGCGCGTCGGCTACCAGCGTCCGGCCGTCGTCCAGTTTCAGCTTTCCCTTATCGGGACCGCTCTCGACCATGGTGCCCCAGAACGCGCTGCCTCCGATCAGCACGCGTCGACGCTCGACGCGAGGTCCCCGCATAACGGCCGGAAGCTCCTGGAGTGGAAATTCAAACGTCACAATGCCCCCTCCCCTTGCGCAGCCGCGAGCGCCGCGGAGCTCGCTTGCGTGTCAAACCAAACGTGGATGTTGCCGGTGCCGCGGGCGTTCTCGTACTCAGAAAGCGCTTCCCCTTTTACACGGCACTCGGCCCCGCCGATTGCGCCGAGCATCTGCAGATAGTGCGCACCAAACGCTTCCCACGGCAGCCGTCTGTATTCGTCATTCCAGCGATCCAGGATGAGGTCATGCCGCCCTTCCTGCATCAGCTCGATCGCGCCCTTGTCGCTGACGACGTTCTCTGGCGATGAGACGTTGCTCTCGTGGAAGATCCGCGGGTGTCTGGGCTTCCAGTCGATACCATTGAACTTGTGGCTGAGGGCTCCGGACGCCAGCAGAACGACGCGCAGGTCACTTCGGCGAATGGCCTCGCCGATGGCTTCGCCCGACGTAACGAAATGCGGCCAATCGCAGTTCTGGCACGAACTCGCCGTCACGACGGGTAAGTCGGACAGTTCGAGCCAAAGGTGCTTGATCAGATTGACCGTCGCATAGTGTCGCCCCAGGTCCGGGTGGCTGACGGCACGGTTGAATCCACCGCGTTCACGCGAGATCGCCTCGATGGCCAGCGCCAACTCGGGATGTCCACGGTAGCGGTACGGCACGCCATGCAAGTACCACGGCATCTCGTCGGAGAGGTAAGTTCCCTCGTAGTGGTCGCCACCATCTACCAGGTGGTAGCCGGTCGTGAACCAATGGCTATCAAAGATCACGACAACATCCGGCTTGGCCGCCGTAATGCGCTCCCGCAAACGCGCGTAGCCTGCAATCAAGTCCGAATCCTCGCCTGCGCCCATGGCGCGACGGAATTCTTCGCACTGCATCAGACCAGGATGGTGCGACGCAATGGCTGCGCCTACAATCTGTCCCATCATTCGCTCCTATCGATGCGCAAAGCTTGCGCGAAACGGTTTTTTCGGCACGACGACATCCTTGACGTCGCAAAAGAATTCGAAGCTCCAGTCGCCGCCTTCTCGCCCGATGCCACTACGCTTGATGCCGCCAAATGGCGCTGCCAGGTCCCGGATGCCAAAGCTATTCACCCAGATGAAGCCGGTACGCACACGTTCGGCTACGGCCGTCGCATGGGTCATCTCGCCATAGCACACCCCGCCGAGTCCATAATCTGTGCCGTTGGCCATGTCGATCGCCTGCTCGTCCGTCGCAAAAGTTTGCAGCGTCAGCACTGGACCAAACACTTCCGTCTGCACGATCTCGTCGGATTGCTTGACGTTCGATAGCATCGTCGGCGCATAGTATTGAGGCCCGAACGGATGCGGCTTCCCGCCCCACTCCAGATGCGCACCGGCGGACACTGCACGGTCCACAAATGCCGCGACGCGTTCCACCTGACGCGGGTGAATGATCGGTCCGATTTCAGTCGCTTCATCGCGCGGGTCGCCGATGACCAGCTTTTCCACATGGCCTCGCAGGCTGTGCACAAACTGCTGGGCGATCTTCTCGTGGACCAACAAGCGCGTCCCTGCCAGGCAAACCTGACCCGCATTGCGGTACATGAGGGCCGCCGTGGCTGCGGCGCCTTCGAGATCCGCGTCCTCGAGTACGATGAACGGACTCTTGCCCCCCAGTTCCAGGCTGCAGGGCACCAGGTTCGCGCCGGCGGCTTGCGCGATCCACTTCGCGGTAGGAACACTGCCGGTGAACGACACCCGGGCGATGCGCGGATCACTCACAAGCTTCGCTCCGGCGTTCGCGCCGGTGCCCTGCACGACATTGAATACGCCTGGCGGCAATTCCGCTGCGTGTGCGGCATCGGCAAGCAACGAGCATGTAAGAGGCGCCCATTCTGGCGGCTTGAGAATGCAGGTGTTGCCCGCAGCAAGCGCCGGACCGAGCTTCCACGTGGACAACATCAAGGGGGAGTTCCACGGCGTGATGATGACCACTACGCCCGCGGGATCATGCTTGACGATGTGGTGTGCCTGCTCCGTGTCGATAGGGCGATCCTGCAAATCCAGCGCGTGCTGCGCGAACCAGGAAATGTTCTGCATTGCGCGCGGCACCACGCCGTGATGCATGCGCGATCGCAAGACACCTGCATCGGTGCTCTCGACAGTCGCGAAGGCGTTTGCACGCTTGCCAATCTCTTTCGCAAAGCGATCGAGATAGGGCTGCCGTTGCGCGGCGCTCAACGCCGACCATGCCGGAAAGGCCTGTTCGGCCGCCCGGATCGCGGCGTCCACATTTTCGGCGCTTGCTTCGGCTACGCGGCCGAGCGGACTTTGGTCAATCGGGCAGAAGAGCTCAAACGTACTTTCAGCCGCCACCCGCTGGCCATTGATGTAGTGGTCTGGCGAAATGGAAATGCCGCCGACCACGATGGGTTCAGTACTCATTGTCAGGATCCTGAGCGGACAAATGTTTCCGCGAAAAGGTTGTGCTGTGGATAGCAACCACACGCGTGGCGTCGGCCGCGAAGTTCGGGCCAGTGCCGTCGCCGGTCAGCCCACTTCAGTAGTCTGCTGTCCGATTTGCTGTGGATCCGGCATACCGCGCAGCGAGAGCGCGAGTCGCCTGCGCCAGGAGCGTTGCATCCACCCCGACCGCGACGAATCTCGCACCAAGCTCGATGTACCGGCGAGCAAGTGCTTCGTCGGTTGCCAGGATTCCGGGCGCCTTGCCGGCGCGCAGAATGTCTTCGATGGCGCGCTCGATCGCTGCGCGGACCGCGTCATGGCCGGGCTGACCGCGGTATCCCATGGATGCGGCGAGGTCTGCGGGACCGATGAAGACGCCATCCACGCCATCTACTGCGGCGATGGCATCAAGTTGCGCGAGACCCGCGAGCGTTTCCACTTGAACCAACAGCGACACGCAATCGTTGGCTTCATTTAGGTAGGCTGAATAGGCACTCCATCGCGACGAGCGCGCCAGACCGCTGCCCACGCCACGCGTACCCTCCGGGGGATAGCGTGTAGCGCGCGCCAACATCTCGGCCTGCGCACCGCTTTCCACCATCGGAATTAGGAGCGTCGTTGCGCCGATCTCCAGCACCTGCTTAATCTTACTGTGTCATAAAAAATAGTGCATTATATGGACTTCTTCATTAAAGGTGGAAGTGCATGAGCACACGTGACCGATTTGCGGATTACATGAACTACTTGGCTGAGGGATTGGGACACGCAGATCGCCGCGCCGGCTTGGAGAGCTACTGCACTGGCCTGATGCTGCCGTTGTCGCGCAAGAGCGTCGAACCGATGGCAGCGCGAGTTGACCCACTACATGCCAGTGCCCGGCATCAAGCACTGCACCACTTTGTCTCCAAGTCCGATTGGTCGGATGCGTTATTGTTGAGGCGTATCCGGGATTGGGTTCAGCCCTTGCTGGAAGCACCGAGCGGTCGCT
>NZ_AUFE01000100.1 GCF_000426345.1 Cupriavidus phytohabitans
CCACCGTCGCCGTCGAGGCAAAGCGCTGACCGAGGTGGCCGCGCAGGTACCACACCACGCCGCCTACGCGCTGCAACTGCGGCACGTACACGTTGAGGTACATCCGGTCGATGCACTCGCTTTCGAGCACGACGTGGTCGCGTAGAACATCGCACACACTGTGTGGTACCGTCATGTCTGGCTCCGGTCGTCCACGGGGTCTTCGGACCCCATTGAGCTTCGAGCTCGTACATCGCTGGGCTTGTCCCAGCCGGCTCGACCGGAGCCACCTTACCCCCTCAGCGCTCCGCAGTCACCCGTACTACTCGTCGGTCTGAGGCAGAGCCTCGTTAGTCATTCAGGTGGCAGGCGGACAGGCGTCCGCCGAGATCGCGCAGCACCGGCACTTCGGCGGCGCAGCGTGCGCTGGCATGCGGGCAGCGCGGATGGAAGGCGCAGCCGGTGGGCGGCGCCAGCGGGCTCGGCAACTCGCCGCGGATCGGCTGGTGGCAGGCGGTGCCGCCACCCAGCCGCGGCGCGTCGGCAAGCAGCGCGCGGGTATATGGGTGATTGGGCGCTGCGAACACCGTGCGGGCATCGCCGCTCTCGACGACGCGGCCCAGGTACATGATCGCGACGCGGTCGGACATGTGCTCCACCACCGCCAGGTTGTGGCTGATGAAGACGTAGGTCAGCCCATGCTCACGCCGCAGCGCCATGAACAGGTTGATGATTTGCGCCTGCACCGAGACATCGAGCGCGGACACGGCCTCATCGCAGATCAGCAGCCGCGGGCGCAGCGCCAGCGCACGGGCGATCGCCACGCGCTGGCGCTGGCCGCCGGAAAACTCGTGCGGATAGCGCTCGGCGTAGCTGGGGTCCAGCCCGACCTGCTGCAGCAGGTCGCCGGCCAGTTCCGTAGCCCGCGCGCGGCTGACCATGCGATGGTAGACCGCGCCCTCGGTAATGGCCTGGCCGATGCGCAGCCGCGGATTGAGCGAGGCATAGGGATTCTGGAACACCATCTGCACCGCGCGGTGATAGGCGGCCGATTCGACATCGGCGCGCCGCCCTTCCCACGCAATCTCGCCGCCGCTCTGCGGCAGCAGCCCGGCCAGCATGCGGCCCAGCGTGGACTTGCCGCAGCCGGACTCGCCGACCACGCCCAGCACCTCGCCCTTGCGCACCTGCAGCGAGACCTCGTTGACGGCATGCACCGCCTGCACCGGTTTGCCGGCCATGCGGCCCAGCAGGCCAGGCTTCAGCGAAAAGCGTTTCTGCAATTGGCGGGTTTCAAGCAGCACGGTCATGCCGACTCCAATGGATAAAAACAGCGCAGCGTGCGGCCGCGCACCACGGTTGCCGCGGGCGGCTCGCTGCAGGCCCCGCGCACGCGCGGACAGCGCGGCGCGAAGGCGCATCCCGGCGGCAGCGCCGCCAGTGCCGGCGCGGCGCCTGGAATCGCGCGCAGCGTGGCGCCACGCATTTCAGGCGTGGGCAATGAATCGAGCAGCCCGCGCGTGTACGGATGCAGCGGCCGCGCGATCACCTCGGCCACCGGCCCCTGCTCCACCACCCTGCCGGCGTACATCACGCAGACCCGGTCGACCAGGTCCTTGACCACGGCCAGGTCATGGCTGATCCAGATCGCCGCGGCGCCGGTCTCGCGCACCAGCTGCTTCATCTCGTACAGGATCTGCGCCTGGATGGTGACGTCGAGCGCCGTGGTAGGCTCGTCGGCAATGATCAGGTCGGGCCGGTTGATCAGCGCATTGGCAATCGCCACGCGCTGGCGCATGCCGCCGGACAGCTCGTGCGGGTAGGCACGCATGCGCTCCTGCGGTGCCGGGATGCCCACGCGCGCCAGCGCATCGACCGCCTGCGCATGTGCCTGCGCGCGGCTGCGGCGGTGGTGCACCCGCACGGTCTCGACCAGCTGGTCGCCGACGCGCATCACCGGGTTCAGCGACATCATCGGGTCCTGGAACACCATCGCGATGCGGTCGCCGCGCAACGCCCGCCACTGGCGCGGCGAGCACGCCAGCAGCTCCTGCCCCTTGAAGCGGACCGAGCCGCCGGTGACGCGCCCGGGCGGGTCCAGCAGGTTCATCAGCGAGAACGCCGTCACTGACTTGCCCGAACCGGACTCGCCGACGATGCCGAGAATTTCGCCCGGCTCCAGCGTGAACGAGACATCGTCGATGGCCTTCAATGCCTTGCGGCCGTTGGCCAATGCAAAGCTGGTGCTCAGCCCGGAGACTTCCAGTAGTGCCATGTCCGCCTCCCGGCCTCAGCCGTCCAGCCGCGGGTTCAGCACGCGGCGCAGGCGGTCGCCCACCAGGTTGATCGAGCCGATCAGCAGCACCAGGGCCACGCCCGGGAAAATGCTGATCCAGTACTTGTTCGACAGCATGTACTCGAAGCCGTTGGCGATCAGCATGCCGAGCGACGGCTGCGTGCGCGGCAGGCCGATGCCGAGGAAGCTCATGGTCGCTTCCAGCGTGATGGCATGCGCGATCTGCAGCGTGCCGGTCACGACCAGCGGCGCCATGCAGTTGGGCAGGATATGGCGGAACATCACACGCAGCGCCGGCAGCCCCTGGCCAAGCGCCGCCTCGACATACTCCTTGCGCCGCTCCACCTGCGCCGCGCCACGCACCGTGCGGGCAAAGTAAGCCCACTGCACGATCACCAGCGCCAGCAGCGTCTTGTCGACGCCCTGCCCCAGCACGGCCAGCAGGATCAGCGCCACCAGCACAGCCGGCAGGCTCAGCTGCAGGTCGACCACGCGCATGATCGCGGCATCGACGATGCCGCCGAAGTAAGCCGCCGCCAGGCCGACCGCGCTGCCGACCATCAGCGCCACCACCGCGCTGATCACGCCCACGCCCACACTGATGCGGATGCCATAGAAGATCGCGCTGACCAGGTCGCGGCCGGCGCCGTCGGTGCCGAGCCAGTAGTGCGTCTTGCCCTCATAGCCGGCGCTGCCGGGCGGCAGCTCGGAGTCGATCACCGACACCGTGGCCAGGTCATACGGGTTCTGCGGGCTGATGACATGGGCCAGCGCGGCGATCAACAGCAGGACCACGAGCAGCGCCAGTGCCGCCGCCGCGACGCGGTTGGCGACGAAGCGCCGCAGCAGCGAGGGCCGCGTGGAGGACGGGGTGATGGGCAGCGGCGCGTCAGGCGCGGCGCTCGCCGCCAGCGCCGGCACGGCAGTGTCAGGTTGGGATGCAGGCAGGGACATCGATCGGTTCTCGTTCGTTTTCCATGGTTTCTGTGGGGATGGATGCAGCCGGGCTCAGCCCGCCTTGTGGCGCAGCCGCGGATCGAGCACCACGTAGAGCAGGTCGACCACCAGGTTCAGCACCACGAACAGCACCAGCGTGACCAGCAGGTAGGCCACCACCACCGGGCGGTCCAGCGCCAGCACCGAATCGATGATCAGCTTGCCCATGCCCGGCCAGGAGAACACCGACTCGGTCACCACCGAGAAGGCAATCAGGTGTCCGAACTCCAGGCCCACCACGGTGATGATCGGGATCAGCACATTGGGCACCACATGTCGCAGCACCAGCCGCGCGCCGCCCACGCCCTTGGCGCGGGCAAACTTGATGTACTCCTGCCCCGCCACGTCGCGCGTGCCGGCTTCGGCCAGCCGCGCCACCAGCGAGATCTTGAACAGCGACAGCGTCAGCGCCGGCAGCAGCAGGAAGCGGATCCCTTCCCAGGTGGTCACCGACAGCGGCATGCCCAGCACGGTGCTGACCGGACCTCGCCCGCCGGATGGCAGCCAGCCCAGGTTCACCGAGAACACCAGGATGCCGATCATGCCGACCCAGAACGTCGGCATGACCACGCCGCCCAGGGAGACAGCCATCAGCGCGCGCGCCAGCCGGCTGCCCGGCCTGAGCCCGGCGAACACGCCCATCGGGATGCCGATGCCCAGCGACAGCAGCAGCGCGGTCACGGCCAGCTCCAGCGTGGCGGGCACGCGGCTGACGATCAGCTCGATCGCGGGACGGTTGTAGATAAAGGAATCGCCCAGGTCGCCGCGCAGCGCGCCCTCCATGAAGCGCAGGTATTGCTGCAGCACCGGCAGGTCCAGCCCGAGCGCGTGGCGCGCGTCGGCAATTTCCTGCTCGGTGGCGGTGGGGCTGACCAGCAGGTGGACCGGGTCGCCGATCAGGTTGACGGCGCAGAAGGTCAGCACCGACATCAGCCACAGCACGACAAGGCTTTGCAGCAGCCGCTTCAACAGGGTTTCGAGCATAGCGATCAGGACAGGAAGCGGTGAGTCAGGGTTGCGCCGCAGTGGTTGCTGCAGGCGCTGCGGGGCGGATGTTGCCGGCGTAGGTAAAGCCGTCGGCGCGCGGCTGCACTTCCAGTCCGGCGCGATACGCCCAGGCGGCGCGCAGGTGGTGCAGCGGCACGATGCCAGCGTCGGCGGCCAGCATGCCAGCGGCGCGGCGCTGCAACTGCTCGCGCGGCGCCGGCGCCATGGTGCGCATGGAGGTTTCGATCAGCGCGTCCAGCGCGGGATTGGCATAGCCGCTGCGGTTGTTCGCGCCCAGGCCGGCGGCCTTGTCCTGCGCATGCGCCACCGCCACCAGCGGTTCCAGCGAATCGCCGCTGACCGCGCCGATGCCGAGCAGGAAGGCGCTGAACTCAGGCTTGCCGCCCTCGCCGCCCGAGGTGGCGCGCGTGATGTAGACCGAGTACGGCAACGTGCGCACTTCGGTGCGGATGCCGGCGCGGGTCAGCATCTGGCCCACGGCCTCGCAGGTCTTGGCATCGTTCAGGTAGCGGTCGCTCGGGCAATGCAGCGTCAGGCGAAAGCCATCGGGATAGCCGGCCGCGATGAGCAGCCGGCGCACCTCGGCGGCATCGGCGCGCGGCGCGCGCACGTCCGGGGCAAAGCCGAAGAAACCTGCCGGCACCACCTGCCCGGCCGGCACCGAATCGCCCTTGGTCACGCGCGCCGCGATCAGGTCGCGGTCGATCGCGAGGCTGATGGCCTGGCGCACGCGCACGTCGCGCAACGGATTGGCGGGCAGCGGCCGGCCGGCGGCATCCTGCACATAGGGCGAGACCGCCCGCCCCTGGTCGAGCTGCAGGTAGTTCAGCATGTACGACGTCGCCGACACGGTGCGGATGCGGCCGTTGGTGCGCGCGAAGGCTTCGGCAATGCTGGCCGACGAGCCATCGACCACGTCCACCAGGCCCGACAGCAGCGCCGACGCACGCGCCGGCTCCTTGGGGATGAACTGGAACACCACCCGGTCCCACGGCTGCGCGCCGCCCCAGTAGCCGGGATTGCGCGCCAGCGTCAGCTGCTGGCCATGCTCCCACGCCACCAGCCGGTACGGGCCGGTGCCGATGCTCGCCCGGCCATGGGCGAAGTCCGCCTCGCGCACGCCCTGCCCCAGCCCGTGCGGCAGCATCGCCACCATGCCGATGTTCTGCGGCAGCACCGGGTTGGGCGTGCGGGTGCGCACCCGCAGCGTCAGCGGGCCCGTGGCCTCGACCGCCTCCACCGACTTCAGATAGGTGCGGAAGGTGCGTGCGCCGGGCAGCTTGCGTGCGCGCTCGATCGAATAGCGCGCGTCCTGCGCGGTGAACGGCGCGCCATTGCTGAACTTCACGCCCGGGCGCAGCTGGAATTCCCAGTTGTGGTCATCCAGCTGGCGCCAGCCGGTGGCCAGCAGCGGCACCGGGCGCAAGGCGTTGTCGAGGCCGACCAGGGTCTCATACACGTGGCCCCACAGGTTGCGGCCGGCGGCGTCGAGCACATGCGGGTCGGCAGCACTCACCTCGGTCTTGTAGCCGATGCGCAGGTCGGCGCCATGGGCCGGCCGACCGGCGTCCGCCAGTGCGGACAAGGCCAAGGCGAGCGCCAGCGCGGCTTGGGGGAATCTCGTTGATCGAAACATTGTTTCATTTACCGATACGATGTGTCGGAGAATAAAACATCCAGACGAGGTCAGTAACGAGGGTTTACCCGGCAAAAGAAGAAATGAGGACAAAAAAAGCGGCGCCGAAGCGCCGCTCTTGACCGGACCATGGTTACGCGATCGCGGCGTCAGCCGCCGGCATATCCCAACGCCCGCGACAGCGCCGCGGCCTCTTCCACCACCATCGCGACATGCCTGGCCAGCGCCTCAGGCGTGGTCCGGCTGGCCGGGCTGGCGATGCTCAGCGATGCCACCACCGCACCGCCGTGGTCGCGCAACGGCGCCGCCGCCGACACCGCATCGGCATCACGCTCGCCCAGCGACACGGCGTGCCCGGCGGCACGGATCGCGGCAAGTTCCTCGCGCAGTTGTTCGGCGGTAGCAATGGTGCGCTCGGTAAAGCGCTCCAGGTTCTGCGCGGCCACGGCGTCAACCACCTCGGGCGCGGCGAAAGCCAGCAGCAGCTTGCCCGAGGCGCCCACATGCAGCGGCCGCCGGTTGCCCACCTCGGTATGAACGCGCACCGATTGCGACGATTCGTGCCGCGCCACGCAGACCGATTCCAGCCCGTCGCGCACGCGCACGATCACGTTCTCGCCGCAGGCCGCGCCGATCGCCGCCAGCCGCGGCGCCACCACCTTGACCAGGTCGAACTGGTCGCGCGCGGCGTTGCCCACCAGCAAGGCGTTGTAGCTGAGCTTGTAGACCGCCGCCGCGGGCTCGCGCGCGATCATGCCGCGATGCTCCAGCGTGGCCAGCAAGCGAAAGGCGCGCGCCTTGGTCAGCCCCGCGCGGCGAGCCAGCTCGGTCACCCCCAGTGAAGGATGTTCTGCCACCAGCATCAGCAGGCCCAGCGCCTCGTCCACCGCGTCAACGATGTATGTCATCAAGTCTTCTTGTATTCAGAAATGTCCCATCGCGGATTGTAGCGGTCGGCGCCGGCATGATCCTCAGCAGGACCTGCGCGCGCCGCACTGGGAGGGCAAGGCACGCGCGGTGAACCGAGGCAGATGGTCCAGACGGTGAACGGATCCGCCGCGCTGCGATGCTGCGTCCAGCGGGTCTTGCACGAGGCGCACTGGTGCTCGCGCGTCTCGCACGGCACACCCGCGCCGACGCTGCGCCACTGTGCCTCGCCCAGCGCGCGCAGCGCCCCATGGCCGTCGGCGCAGCGCGCATCCAGCCGCAGCCGCTCGCAATGGCGGCACAGCACCTGCGGCGATACGTTGGCCGCGTCGGGCGCCTGCATGGATTCCGCCGCCAGGGGCAGTACCGCGGCCAGCGCATCGTCCATCTGCGCGGTCATGCCGACACGGCTGCGTGTGCGGTGCAACGCCGCCCAATACAACGCGCGCACCGCGTGCGAACCTTCGCGCATGGCCGCCGCGCGGCAGCGCTCCGCATGACGGTGCAGCGGCAGGCCGAACTCCGCCGCCGAGGCAAAGCACACCACCTGTGACCGACCCGCGCGATCTTCGATCCAGCGCTCGAACAGCGCTGCCAGGCAGGCATGGTAGGCACCTTCACCGTGGTTCGCTTCGCCACCGGCCTGCGCCAGCGCGAGCCGGTGCGCATGGCGGCTGAGCGCGCGCACTTCCTGCCTGAGTTCGCCCAGCACCGGCAGCAGACGCGCCGGCGAAGCGGTCCGCACACGATGTCCGGCTCCTGTTGGCAATGCGCTGGCGCGCTGGGTCTGGCTCACTGCTGCCTCCGGCTCACTGGAATCTTCGCTTGCCGTGCGACCCGGTGCGGGCCGCCAGTCGGCGCCAGCAGATTATAGGAGTGCGATTGTGCGCTACAAAAGCGGGTGGGTTCGCCGCCGACCGGCATTTGGTCTACTTGAGGCAGACGGCAACGCGCCGGCATGGGCGGCGCTCGCCTCCACCCCCACAGGAGATAGCGACATGGGCGTACTGAGCGGAATCCGCGTACTCGAATTCGAAGCCATCGGGCCGGGCCCGTTCGGCGCAATGCTGATGGCCGACATGGGCGCCGACGTGATCCGCGTCGACCGCCCCGTGGCCCCCGCCGACCTCGGCCCGAAGAAGAACGAGGGCGCCCGCCGCATCGACATCACCGGCCGCGGCCGGCGCTCGGTCACGCTGGACCTGAAGCAGCGCGCGGCGCTGGCGCTGATCGAGCGCGCCGACGTCGTGCTCGAAGGCTTCCGCCCCGGCACCATGGAACGCCTGGGCCTGGGGCCGGAGGTCGCGCTCGCGCGCAACCCGAAGCTGGTCTACGGGCGCATGACCGGCTGGGGCGCCTGCGTGGCGCCGGTGCTCGAGTTCAGCGAAGCGCCGCGGCACCCGCACCACGGCGCGCGCGGCAGCTTCATCGAGATTGACGGCGTGGTGCAGCCCGCGCCCGCGCCGCGTTTTCTCGGCACGCCGTCCGAGGTGCTGCGCGGCGCCCCCGAACGCGGCCAGCATGGCGCAGCCGCGCTGCGCGACTGGGGCTTCGACAGTGACGGCATCGCGCAACTCCGGGCCATGGGGCTTGGCGCGCTCGGGGCAAGCTGAGCCGCCGCTCCCTCCCTCCTTCCTGCTCTTCCCTTGCCGGCCGCACATGCGGCCGGCATCGTATCCGGCGCCTTGCACCCGCTCGGGGGCAGCGGTCTAGGGTAGACACTGATAGGACTATCCCGCCCCGCCCATTCCGGTGGGGGGTGCCGCCCCATCCCGTCCGCTACCTTGGTCGTACCCCGCCATTCCCACACCGTTGATCCATCGAGGCAAACGACATGCGCACCAAGACCTCCCTGATTGCATTCGCCCTGATCGCCTGCAGCGCCTGGAGCGCCACCAGCGGCGCGCAGACCTATCCGGCTCGCCCGATTACGCTGGTGGTGCCGGGGCCGCCCGGCGGCGCCACCGACACGCTCGCGCGCGCGCTGGCCGAAGAAATGGGCAAGCGCCTGGGCCAGACCATCATCGTCGACAACAAGCCCGGCGGCGCCGGCGTGATCGCGGTGCAGGCCATCACACGCGGCGCGCCTGACGGCTATACGATGCTGCTCAGCCATTCGGCGCCGCTGATCAATACGCCGCACTTGTACCGCAATGTGCAGTACGACGTGCGCCGCGACCTGTCCTTTGTCACCGAGCTGTGCGTCGGAATAGCCTGGGGCACTGCGCAATCGCGGGCGGACGATAAGGCCACGTGGCAACGCCCGGCATCGGCAAACCCTCACCCATCTGTTCCGCGCGGCATGCATGTGCTGCCTGCGCCCTGGCGCGCTCAAGGCAGGACCGCCGCCATGCCGGCGGTCCTGCCGGGCCGCTATCGCCGGGCCGGGGCTTCTGCCATACAATCGCGGCAACAGCTGACCGTTGCCGCGCCAGGGCTGGACGCCCTGGCGCCCGCGAGCCAGCGCAGCCGCTTGCATGGGCTTGCGCAGGCTTACCTATCCCGCCGCTCCGATGCCCCCCACGCCAGCCAACCCTCCGTCGCCACCCGGCAGCCAGCCCACCACGCTGCCCTCGCCGCCGTCGCGCCCGGCATCGCTGCGCAGCGCGGCGCGCGTGGTTGCGCGCGAACGGCTGCTGGCGCAGCTGACCGAGGCGCGCCGGCGGCGCTGCATCGTGCTGCAGGGACCGGCCGGCTACGGCAAGACCGCGCTGCTGAGCGCCTGGCGCCTTGACCTGCTGGCGCTGGGCTTCGACATGGCCGCGCTGGCGCTGGAACCCACCGACAACGAGCGCCAGCGCTGGCTCGACCGCGTGCTCGCCTGCCTGGCCGAGATCAGCCCCGACATTACCCGCGAGGCCGTGCTGCTGGCCGAACGCGGCACCGACGATGAAGCCGTCGAACGCGCCATCGTGGCGCTGGTGCGCGGCATCGGCGCTCATTCGCGTGAAGTGACGCTGGTGCTCGACGATGTGCATCACCTGGGCTCCGCACGCGTGTTGCAGCCGCTGCAATGGCTGCTCGACTACGCCCCGCCCAACTTCCACGTGGTACTCGCCACGCGCGCGGCGCTGCCGCTGTCGCTTGGGCGCCTGCGCGACCAGGGCCAGCTGCTGGAACTGGGCCAGCGCGACCTGCGCTTCACGCTGGCCGAATCGCAGCACTTCCTGCGGGCCCAGCTGGGCGAGATCAGCGCGCGCGATGCGCGCCTGCTGCACGAGCTGGCCGACGGCTGGGTCGCCGGCCTGCAGCTGTTCGCCGCGCACTGGAAGCGCAAGAAGGCCAGCGCCAGCGGCCCGACCTTCGCCAGCGGCCTGGTGCAGGCCAACGTGCAGGACGCCGGCGCCTTTGCCGAATATTTCGAGCGCGAAGTCCTGTCGCGGCTGGCGCCCGACGAAGCCGAACTGCTGGTGCGCGCGGCCGCGTGCGAACGCTTTACGGCATCGCTGTGCCAGGCGCTGGGCGAACAGGCGATGGGCGAGCACGAGGTGCTGGCCCTGCTGACGCGGCTGGAGCAAGAGAACCTCTTTATCACCCCCACTTCCGGCCCCGAACGCGAAGCCTGGTACCGCCTGCACCCGCTGCTGCGCGAAACCCTGGCCGAGCGCTTCCGCGCGCGCGGCGAGGCGCAGCGGCGCGCCATCCACGGGGCGGCCTGGCGCTGGTTCCGCGAACATCGCATGCTGGCCGAGGCGGTCCACCACGCCGTGCTCGCCGGCGATGCCGGCACCGCGGCCGAGCTGGTTGAACGCTATACCGACACCCTGATGGCGCGCGGCGAGGTACGCACGGCGCTGGGACTGCTGCGCCTGCTTCCCGCCAGCGAGATCCAGGCGCGTCCGGAACTGCGGCTGCTGGCGCTGCGCATGCAGATGCTCACGCGCGACCTCGACGGCTGTGCCGCGGCGGCCGACCGGCTCGAAGCCGATCTCGGACCCGCAATCGGTCCCGGCTACGCTTCGCTGCGCTACCGGCTGGCGCTGCTGCGCTTCAGCCTGGTGCTGCTGCGCGACGACACCGCCGGCGCGCTGGCGCTGCTGCCCGAGATCGAAGCCGCCCCGGCCGATATCGCGCCCTTCTACATGGGCTCGCGCAACAACCTGCTGTCGCTGCTGTACATGCACCTGGGCGACTACGAACGTGCGCGCGCGATCCACGCCGAGACGCCGCCGCTGCTGATCGACGGGGTGCCGCTGCTGGGCACCGCCAGCGGCATGCTCAACGGCCGCTGCCTGGCCGGGTTCAGCCACGCGATGGAAGGCAACGTGACGCAGGTCGAGCGGATCAGCCGCGACGTGCTGCGCGAAGCCGAGCTGGTGGGGCACGGCGGCGCCGGCGCCGAGCCGGAGTACTTTGCCGCCGCGCTGCTGGGCGAAGTGCTGTACGAGCACAACGACTTGGACGCCGCGCGCAAGCTGCTCGAAGACCGCGTCGACGTGCTGGAACGCGTCTCGATCCCCGATTCCGTGCTGCGCGTGCATACCGTACTGGCCGCGGCGCACTGGATCATCGGCCACCGGCTCGATGCCTTCGCGCAGCTGGAGCGCCTGGAGGACTATGGCACGCAGCAGGGCCTGGACCGGCTGGTGGCGCAGAGCCTGTCCAACCAGGTCCGCCTGCACCTGGCCAGCGGCGACATCGCCACGGCCGAAGCGGTGCTGGCCCGGCTCGACGCCATTGCCGCGCGCCACCGCGATGCGCCGCGCGGCTTCCTCGACGCCATCCACATGGTGACCGAGCGGGCCCACGTGATGGCCAGCCTGGCGCATGACGACCTGCGCGCCGCCTGGACGCGGCTGGCGCCGCTGATTGCCTACTGCGAAACGCGCGGCTGGCAGCGCCACGTGGCGCAGCTGCACATGCTGGCCGCGGGCGTCGCCATGCGCCGCGGCGATCCGGAGGGCGCGCACGGGCATGCGCTCGAAGGCTTGCGCCGCGGGCACCGGCTCGGGCTGATGCGCAGCCTGATCGATGCCTACCCGGGCGCGATGCGGCAGATCGAAGACATCGCCGGCATGCCCGGGCTCGACCCGGTGCTGGCGTTCTACATCGAGCGGCTGCAGCGGGCCATGCCGGAGCGGGCACCGGCCGGAGCGGCGGCAGCCGGCGCAGCGCCCGCGGGATTGGCAGAGGGCCGCACCGAAGAACTGAGCGACCGCGAGGCCGATGTGGTGCGCCTGCTCGGCCAGGCGCTGCCCAACAAGAAGATCGCGCGCACGCTGGGCCTGTCGCCGGAGACGGTGAAATGGCACCTGCGCAATATCTTCCGCAAGCTCGGCGTGAGCAGCCGCGACGAGGCGGTGGCGCGCGTGCGCGACCGCGAGCTTGGCCAGGGCAGCCAGCCGGCCGACGGGGGGCGCTGACACCCCTTCACGCGCACGAGAACGCGCCCTCCGCGGCGCACGCCTCACACCGGTCCTCCTCCCGACACCGGCCTCGTGCCCCCTACTCCCCTACTCCCCTACTCCCCTACTCCCCTACTCCCCTACTCCCTGCCCCCTTCCCGCCCGCGCAGCCCGCGCGCGGCAACCGCGCCCACCCCACCACCTGACGCGGGTGGTGTTCGCGCCCCCCTCCCCCCAGTACCTTAGCGACATGCCAGTGGCCCGGCCCGCAACCCGCCGGCGACCTGTGCCCGAACCGCCTTCCCATTTCCCAGAAAACTCGTCACGCCGCAGACCGCACGCCGCCGGCGCCAAGTTGCGGGCAGACATCCGGAGACCTCCATGGACATCCAACGCACCATCTTCCGCGACGACCACGAGATGTTCCGCACCACGGTGCGCCGCTTCCTTGAACGCGAATGCCTGCCCCGCCAGGCGGAGTGGGACAAGGCCGGCAAGGTCGACCGAGAGACCTGGCTCAAGGCCGGCCGCGAAGGGCTGCTGTGCGTGACGCTGCCGACCGAGTACGGCGGCGGCGGCGGCGACTTCGGCCACTCCGCCATCTTCAACGAAGAGCAGGCGCGCGTCGGCATCAGCGGCCCGGGCTTCGGCGTGCATTCCGACATCATCGCGCCGTACATCGCCCGCATCGGCAACGAGGAACAGAAGCAGCGCTGGCTGCCCAAGGTCTGCTCGGGCGAATACATCCTGGCGATCGGCATGACCGAACCCGGCACTGGCAGCGACCTCAAGGCCATCCGCACCACCGCGATCCGCGAGGGCGACGAATACGTCATCAACGGCAGCAAGACCTTCATCTCCAACGGCCTGAACGCCGACCTGATCATCATGGTCTGCAAGACCGACCCGGGCGCTGGCTCGCGCGGCGTCAGCCTGATCGTGGTCGAAGCCGACCGTGAAGGCTTCCGCCGCGGCCGCAAGCTCGACAAGGTCGGCCAGCATGCGCAGGACACCGCCGAACTGTTCTTCGACAACGTGCGCGTGCCGCTAGCCAACCTGCTCGGCGAAGAAGGCAAGGGCTTCGGCTACCTGATGGCCGAACTGCCGCAGGAACGCCTCTCGATCGCCATCAGCGCCGCGGCCAAGCTCGAAGCCTCGCTGGAGCACACGCTGGCCTACGTCAAGGACCGCAAGGCCTTCAACCAGACCGTGTGGGACTTCCAGAACACCAGGTTCAAGCTGGCCGACATCAAGGCGCAGGCGATCGCGGTGCGGCTGATGATCGACCACTACCTGGGCGAGCACATCCGCCGCCGCCTGACGCTGGAAGAAGCCGCAGTCGCCAAGCTGTACGCCACCGAGGCGCTGGGCCAGGCGCTGGACCAGATGGTGCAGCTGCACGGCGGATACGGCTACATGCTCGAGTTGAATCGCCCCGGGTATCGAGGAGGCTGTTTGGTTTAAGTTGATGCCGGCGCGGCAGCGGTGTAGCTGAGTTGCCGGTAGTAGTTTGCCTCAGCTTCAGCCGGCGGGATATAGCCGAGGTGTTCCATCAGGCGGTCGTTGTTGAACCAGGCCACCCATTCCAGGGTTGCAAGCTCTACGGCCTCACGGGATTTCCAGGGGCCGCGCTTGTGGATCAGTTCGGCCTTGTACAGGCCATTGATGGTCTCAGCCAGTGCGTTGTCGTAGGAGTCACCGCGGCTGCCGACCGACGGTTCAATGCCGGCTTCAGAAAGCCTCTCGGTATAGCGAATGCT
>NZ_AUFE01000101.1 GCF_000426345.1 Cupriavidus phytohabitans
ATACGCTGCAGCAGGCGCGCGACTGGGTGCACCGGTTTGTGTGCTGGTACAACGAGGAGCATCGCCACAGCGGCCTGAAGTACGTCACGCCGAACCAGCGGCACCGCGGGGAAGCGCCGCCCCTACTGGCGCGGCGCACGATGCTATATCAGGCAGCCCGCGCCCGACATCCGCAGCGCCGGTCGCGAGGGATCCGGAATTGGAAGCTGGAGCCAGTGGTCTACCTGAACCCCGAGCGAGCTGAGCTGGAAGCTAAGGAGCACCGGAAAGCAGCATAACGGCGGACGCGACAACTACCTTGACACACACCGGAGGAGAGAAATAGATAACGCGAAATGCGCTTGGAACGCCGTTTAGCATTGTGTCTGGCCGACTGCCAATGATTGCAGTCGGCCGCGCTTGCAGCTTCGGTAAGACAGATTGTTTACAATCTTGGTGGTTCAAATTGAGCGGCAGCTCATAGCCGACAACTGCCTTACGCCCCCAAAGGGCCAACGGTTAGCAGCTGCGCCTGGGCTGGGAAGTAGGTGACGGCGACAAAGTAGGGAAGGGGCGACAAGGTCCGATAACGCGTCCTCAACGCTTGCCATGACGGTCGTCGGGTCCGACGGAGCGGGAGTAACATCGCGGTATCGGCATCGTTCCGTCGGAGAGGCGACGAGCGCCCGCGAGCCCGTTATCGGGAGTGGTGATTTCCGAACTTCTGATCAGTCAATCGCAAGCGCGGAATTAAGCCCACCTAGCTATTCGCAAGCTCGGTCGTTTCCTTCGTGACTTGCTGGACTGACACGTAAGCGGCCTGGGCTGCGCGGATAGCGGACTTCACGATAGCCACCGACGACTCCGAAGCTACGGGGCTAGCTTTTGAGACCT
Organism: Cupriavidus phytohabitans; assembly: GCF_000426345.1. Taxonomy (GTDB): domain Bacteria; phylum Pseudomonadota; class Gammaproteobacteria; order Burkholderiales; family Burkholderiaceae; genus Cupriavidus. Next base: position 874 of record NZ_AUFE01000101.1, read on the forward strand.
TCGCAAAGAATGCCTGCAGATTCTCTGCATTGGCGTCTTGGACGGCTTCAATAAATGTCGGGAAATCAAGCTGAGCGGCGTCAGAAATCTCGGAAAGCTGACGAATGTAGCTCAGCAATTTGTCGTGCGCCGGCCTAATGGTCTCCTCCTGGAGCACCAAGAGATCGCGAGTACTCGTTGCGGAAAGCGCTTTTAGCATAACATTTACGCCGTCAGCGAAATGCGCCTTACTTGCCTGCAGGTTCAAGCTTGCAAGCCGCTCCAGGCTCTCGAAGACCTTTAGCGTCAGCCCACACAAGGTTTCCAGGCTGGCACGCTGCGCGGCGGCAATCTGCTCAGACGTGAGAAACATCTGCGTCTCCTTTATCGCCTTCATCTTCAGAGCCGGCACTCTAACCGTTGACGATGACAGCGCAATGACCGACCGGATAGGGTTTACACGAATGGGAATCACCCTCGTTGGCCTCGGTGCCGAGGTAGGCCTGGATGCCAAGGAACTCTCGCACCACCCTGTAGTGCCGGAACAAAGTCGGCGACACCTTTCGGTCGTAGCCAAACCTTGTACCTGGGTTCAGGCCGGCGCTGATGCGTACCAGCTCCGTCACGCTGGCAGGAATTGTGTCAAGGTCCGGGAAGTGGTGTAGCTGCTGAAAGACCTTCAGGAGCACCAGCAGACCAAGTCGCGATTCTTGCCCGCGTGTGGACCGGGTCGCCCAGTCCAGCTCTTCTGCGCTGGGTATGTAGCAGGCCCGCAATTCCTTGAGGGAAAAGACCTTCGGGAAACGCGGGTAGGCGGTGCGCTCGACGGTGGCCATGCAGGATCTCGACAATCGCTGAAAGGCCGGCCAGCCTAGCTGGGACAGGACAGTTTGCCTCTTATTCCGGAAAGTAATGAATGTTGCTATCTTTATAACCTAAAGGCTTATGATAGCGGTTTGGGCGTATCGTGGTCAGGGGCCGACCTCGAGTTGACCGACGCCGCGTTGCAGGCCGCCATGGCCGACGACCTGGCCAGCGTGCAGGCCGAGCTGGCGGTGGCGCAGCGCCGGGCCGAGCGTGGCGAAGCCGAAGCGGCGCTGGCGCGTCAGCTGCTGGCAGAATTACGGCTGGCGCCGCGCGAGCGGGGGGAGGGGGGTAGCGCCGAGCGACGGCGGCGCAAGGCCGGCGGCCAGGCCCCTCTGGCTGGCGACACACCTAGCGACACACCAGCCGAACCGCCAGCCGAAGTCCAGGGGGCGAGCGCCCCGAGCCCGGACAACAGCAGCAACAGCAGCAACGGCAGCGACAACGAACACGATGACAGCAAACACTGAGCGGGCGGCGGCGATCCGCTGGATCCAGGCCGAGATGGCCGACTACGGGCTGACCATGGAGGAGCTGGCAGCGGCGGGGTGCTTCGATCCGCCGCCCCCACCCGCGCCGCCGGTGGTCTGCTACCGCAACGCCGCGGGACAACAATGGGACGGGCAGGGCGAGATGCCCGACTGGCTGCAGTGGGCGGTCAATGCGGGGCAGAGCAAGGAGTTTTACCGGGTTGGATAGTCTCACCGATGCATGCGGCCCTCTGTCCAATGGCGGATGTGACGAGGGCGAGGCTGTTGTGATTGGGCGCGAGAATTCGTCAGGAAGGCTTGGCGCAGGCGAGAAGCGAACGACACCCAAGAGACAAGGTCTCACCGTCCATGGGATTAGGAAGCGTCTGCACGTGCAGTGGCTTCAATGAAGGAGAACAAATTGGCCCCAGAGCAAGAAGTTGAACCCCTTGTCGCGAGCAATGCGACGGACGGACCTCGTCAGATGGAGCTTCCCATCGCTGAGGCGATGCGCGACGCGGATCCCGTCATTGGTGAAGCCATTGGTGCAGGCGTCGGTAGTGGCAGCGTTGACACTCAGGCCCAACGCTTGGACTTCTGGTCGACAATCCGGGATAGCGGCCCGACGGCGACCGTGTCATATCGGCGCCGGCGGTCTTACGCAGCCCCGGACGCTTCAACGGAAGACGTGGCACCGGAAGCATCGAGGGAAGCTGCCGCCTCGGAAGCGTTGACTGAATCCGACGCGCCGGAAGCGCCCATTGAAGCCATGCCCTCGGAAGCGACCACTGAAGCCGTGGCCGAAGCTCGGGTTGCGCTTTACGCCCCAGCTCCGGCAGCAGCGCCGGCAGAGACGCGGGCCCCGCAGCGCGGTCGGCAGCCGAAAGCGCTCACCGAAACTGCCGCTCCGGAAGCTGCGCCGGAAGAGACACGGACCCCGAGGCGCGATCGGAAGCCGCAAATCCTAGCTGAAGTTGCCGCCCCGGAAGTCACGACTCAAGAGACCCCAACCCGGAAGCGCGGGCCGAAGCAGATAACACTGCGTGGAGTGGAGGCTGCCCCGGCAACGCCGACTCAGAAGACGCAAACCCGGAAGCCGCGACAGGAGCAAAAAGCGCCTACTGCAACCCAAAGCCCGTCCAAATCCTCACTGCTCGCTCAACTGGCATCTGTCAATGCGCAACTTGAGCATTTGCGAGCCACGGAAGTGCCAAAGGTCGTGGAGGAGATTCAGCAGTTGATGCAGGAATACGACCTCAGCATTGAGGACATTGCGGGCAAGCCCAGTGTTGAGCCCGCTGCCCGCGCTGTTCTGAGCAAGACGAAGGCCGCGCCGCCTCCGAGGTACCGCAACCCCAAGACGGGCCAGACCTGGTCGGGGCGCGGTAGGGCTCCCGCGTGGATTGGCAAGAAGCCCGAGCGTTTCCTAATCGATCTCTTGTACTGAACGACAGGTTGGCGGGAGCGGCCGGTCCACCCCCATACATAGGATCTATCAAACTCGGCAGATGCTTTATGGGTCCCTTTGATTTCCGCGCAATTTACTCGGGTAGCCACCCCTAGCACCCATACGGGTTTCCGGGCGATGCCCAGTTGAAATCGCCGTCAAATCAGACACTTGCTGACTTGTCCCTTTCCCGCCATTTCCCAATGGTCCTACTCCACGGGAGCCCTGACACGGCTCGGCCGCGCGGCTACCCACGCCGTAGCCATCACCGGAATCTGCGGAATTACGCCGCCTGATCGGCTGATGCGAGGCGCTAGCTGCCGCTCGCCTCGCCGAGCTCACGCCGCTTCGTAATCCTCCGGAAGCGCGTCCGTATAGACGTCATCGCCGAGACCAGCGCCCGGATTGGCTATCTGGGCCGGTTGTCCTGCAGGGCTAGCTTCACCTTGCTGGCCAAACGACCAGCCGATGTCCACCCGCCAATCACCGCTACCATCGCAGTCAAGCTCGTAAGTGCCACAGCTGCCCGCGTGATGGTGTGCGGCAGCCATACATGTCCAGAGCTTCGTGGACTCGTCAAATACACAGGACTTCTCTTTCGAGGGCGTATAGCACACGCCTTTTCTGTATTTTTTTGCATAGCTATTGGCCAACCGCATAGCCTCGTGTTTATCGGCGGCTTTGCCATAAAAATGTTTACCCATGTCTTCCCCAATGTAATGTTGGCCGGTCGTGATGGCGTTGAGGCCGCGAGCCGGCGCGCCGACATTACTTGATGGTCTGCTGGCGAACCATCCTCCCTTGGGAGGGGCAATGCCCTATTGGGCCGAGGCGGGATACGGTCTTATGCTCTGCCGCTTAATTTCGAATCCCGGTCGACTTTCGGAACGGGCCGAAGCCAGCGAGCGCCGCGCCTTGCGCGAACTGGACGCGGAGCGCACCGCGCGCCGGGGCCTGCGAGGAGTTGCGCACGGAACTGGCGGCGGTGCGCGCCGAGGCCGCGAAGCCGCGGTGGCGCAGGCCGAGGCTCGCGCCCGGCTCAAGGCAGCGGCGCGCGCCGGCGGCGCAGGGTGATCAGGGCGAAGAGCAGGGCGCAAAGCCGGCGGACGAGCACGGGGTGCCTACCGGCTCGAACCCGGAAGATGGCAGCGACTGCAGCGACACCCGCGATGACAGTAAAAACTGAGCGGGCGGCGGCGATCCGCTGGATCCAGATGGCCGACTGTGACCTGACCATGGACGAACTGCGGGCGGCGGGGTGCTTCGATCCGCCGCCCCCTCCGCCACCGCCGCTACCCGCACCAGCGCCAGTGGTTTGCTACCGCAACGCCGCGGGGCAGAGTTGGGACAGGCAGGGCGAGATGCCGGACTGGCTGCGGCGGGCAGTCAATGCGGGGCAGTCGGTGGAGTTTTTCTGGGTCGGATAGTCGACGGGTTCGCCGCTTGCCGCTGCCCGCGCATTCCGGAGCACCTCCCTTGCGCTATCATCCGACCCATCTGGTCCACAGCAAACAACAGGAGCAGCCAATCATGCGACACATCGGTCAGACCGTCTCGTTTATCCGTCCCGACGGCCAGTCGGTCAACGGCTACCTTGCCAGGCCGGATCTCACCGACGGCGCCCCGGCCATCATCGTTGTCCAGGAGTGGTGGGGGCTGAACAACCAGATTCGCGGCGTGGCTGACCGCCTTGGGCGTGCCGGTTATTTCGCGCTGGTGCCTGACCTCTACCGCGGCGCCAGCACGGTCGAGCAGGAAGAGGCCCACCACCTGATGTCCAAGCTGAACTTCGGCGACGCCGTGGCGCAGGACATCCGCGGCGCCGTGCAGTACCTCGGCACCCTGAGCAGCCGCATCGGTATCACCGGCTTCTGCATGGGTGGTGCGCTGACGCTGCTGTCGCTGAACGCCATCCCCGAGCTGAAGGCAGGTGTGCCGTTCTACGGCATGCCGCCGCTGGAAGCCATCGACCCTGCCAATATCAAGGTGCCGGTGCTCGTTCACGCGGCCACGCAGGACGCGTTCTTTGCGGCCGAGGACTTCGACAAGCTCGAGGAGAATCTGCGCGCCGGCGGCGTCGACGCGACGTTCCACCGTTACCTCGCGCACCATGCCTTTGCCAACGAGGAAGCCATCGGCGACGGCCGCATCGCAGGTACCCAGTACGACGCCGCTTGGGCGCAGGTCGCCTGGGACCGCACGCTGACGTTCTTCGCGCGCCACCTCTGGCGCTGATCATCGCCAGCCGGGAAGCATCCCGTCTGCGGCCATGCCGCCCTGAACTCGGATGCCGGAAGCGACGCAACGATGCAGGAAAAATGAGCGGGCGGAGTCGATCCACTGGATCCAGGCCCGGATGGCGGACTACGGGCCGACCATGGAGGAGCTGGAAGCGGCGGGGGTGCTTCGATCCGCCGCCCTCCGTACCACCACTGGCGCCACCCGCGCCAGTGGAAACCCAGGCGCAATACGACGCGACAGTCTCTCGCCTGGAACAGCGCTATTCCGCGATGGACCCAGACAGCATCATGTACAACCAGCGCAAAGTGGACCATAGCAGGCGTGACCGATGAAAAACAGTTCCTTACTGACCCCACGGCTACGGGTCCGGGATCGACCGCACAAAGAGCTGGAGTCGATCGCCGAGCTTCGCCAATACCTTGCCGGGATGGCGCCCTCAGACGTGATGTGTCAGGTTTTGATACGAGTCCTGGCCCGCGCACGCAACCTCTATCACAAGCTTCATCCAGTGGGTCACAGGACTATCGAGATCGCAGTTGCGCCTCGGGGTGCGGCGACAGTCCACGCTGGATCGCGCGATGCAAAGACGTATCGCCAGCACCCGCCAGCAGTTGCGGCAGCAGCAATGGAAGCCCGAAGAAATCGAATCGTTCGAGACCGGCTTTCCCAGTCGTCGCTGTGACTTCCCGGCCGTCTACGCCGATTGGACCTATATTGCATTTTTCGGGTTCGGCGGCGGTGAGGAGGCCATCTCTCATGCCACCAGGATCGACAGGTTGATCTCGGACCTGGAAAGTGCGTATCAAGATGGCAAGCCGCCCAGCCACATCGCACAGATTCTGCGAGACTCATCGGTCTTCGATGCTGAGCACTTTGACCGCCCTGAAGGTCAACTCGTGGGGGACTACTCCGAGCGGCAGGCGCTCACAGAGCTCGCCGAGGCAACCGCGTGGGACGAGGCAATGCCTTTTGTTGCCGTGCTTGCCGTCCATTGCCTGATCTCCCTGCTGGCGACCTTCGATATCAGCATCCAGAGATACCTCGGCCCGGTCTAGTCGGACCCCATCGACGGCTCGGTGCTCACCCGCCTCTTCCCGCGCCAGGCCGCCCGCGCCGCCGTGCAGACAGGCCGGCCAAGCCGGCGTGGCTTGGTGGAATTGCCGATAGCACGGCTGCTGGACTTCAGCGTCCGGCTGATCTACCGCTGGCGTAACGGTCAGTGGCCGCGCAAGCGAGTCCCATGGAAAGTCGTCTCGCAGTGGGCCAACCTGCCGCAGGGGTTGCTGGCGAAATGGAGATCCGGCGAAAAGCCGATGTCCGCTACGGACTTCATTCGATTTTGGGAAGAAGCAGCCCGCACGCCCAAACGCCAGCGGCAGACTCCCCCTGTACCCATGCCGCTCTACTTGGCAGCCATCCTTCTCGAGACGTACTGCGTCACTTGGAAGAAGCCCGGGCAGTGCCACAAGATCCTTCTCCTAGATCAAGACCACTACAACACCCGCCGCCAACGCTTGATAGAAGCCCGTGAGGCGGGCGCTGTCCACGACTTCTCTAAGTGTGAGGGTCCTTTCGATTCCGATCCTCGCGGTCTGGCCTTCCCCGTAACCGGGGGAGACGTCCATACCCTCTGACAAAACTCCTCGGCGAATCACTCCGGCGCGTCCGCCCTTTCGTCGAGGGTCCTACCGTATCGCCATGACTGGAAAGCGCGACTCACCTTATCCAAAAGATATCAGAATCGATGCCGTCATCGGCAGTGCAACATTCGTCGATTATCAACGAGCAACGCCTCTCCAACCTGGAGGTGAACGGTCCGCTGATACTTTCTACTTTCTATCATCTGCTCAAACATCCTGACCGCAGCGCATGGCATGTCTTCACAAAGCCACCGTGCGTAGAAAACGTTACGGCTGTCCAATTCAAACATCGCGTGGTAACCCTTCGGCTCAAGACCGCCGCGCTCGGGGCATGCAAGCCTATATTGACTCAATTCCCGCTGGGCGCCATGAGGTAGTGCTTCGATTGCCGCTCTAGCGTCGATCAACCGATTGGCGCCTGATCCTAGTCGGTCGCCCCGGTTGCAAAACCACAGAATCAATCGGGCGTCCGGGTGATCAGTATGGGGCGGGACCGCATCCGGTCGTGTCAGATACGTCCTGCCGCTAGCGATGCGAACCTGTGTTTCGGCTTCGGCGCGTTGCGCCATCTCCACGTGGTCTGCCATAGTCGGCGCCGGCTTGCCCGGATGAGTTTCCAGTGGAAGGATAAGGCCGACCGTCAGGCCCCCAGGCCCGAACAGGCGCTGGAAGCCGGGATGTTGTTGCAGATAGGGATGCGGATGCGACGCGCGGCCGGTCTCATCGCAAAGAGAATGCGCGCTTGCTGGTGCCTCGGCGTGTTGGGATTGCTGCAGGGGAGTCGAGTGGGCTGACATGACGGTTGTCCCGTGCATGTCGATGCAGGAAGTATCATTGATTCCCACCCGGCGATAAACGGGTTCATGTGCCCATCATACGGTCCAAAAATTCCCCAATAAGACCGTCAAAAGGCTAACAAAGCACGGAGAAGGCGTTTCAGGCCTTCTGGCCTCGAATTTTCTCCATCGTTGCGGGTGCTCCGTACAGGAACAAATCGACTTTCTGGCGGATTAGCGCATCCAGATCGGTGGGCACCTTCAGGCCATAGACCCATTTGCGAACGCCAATGTAGAAGATGGCAGCATGAAGGCTCCAGATCATCTCGATCTCGGCGTCCGTTTCGGTGGCATTGCGCGGAACGGGGATGCCGAAGGCTTCCCGTATCTCGGCCAGGACGGGCAGGAATACCTTGGTCCGCAGCTTACTGAGATATTTGTTGTTGATACCTTCGTGCGTCAGGCCGGCAAAAATGAAGAGCCGGATCCACTCTTCACGAAGAATCACGGTCGAATAGTCGAGATAGAAGGCGTGGAGTCGCTCGACCAGCGGCAAGGACCGGTTCGTGATCTGTCGCTCCCAGTCCGGGCGCCACTGGAAGACCTCGTTGTAGACACGCTCGATCAAGGCATCCTTGCTCTCGAAGTACCGGTAAAGCAGGGGCTGGGTGACGCCAATCTGCCGAGCCAACTCGCGCGTGCTTCCACCGAACCCATTACGCGTGAAATGTTCGATGGCCTTCTCGACGATCTGCTGCTCCCGTTCCTCCGGCAGCAACCTGCGCGCGGACTTGTTGGCGGCGACGTCCCCGGTCGTTGTGGCGCGTGACTCCATGGCTGTCTCTCGGTCCTTCTGTTCGAATGTCCCGATTCTACCAATCGCCCGATAAATGGAAACAGGCGGCAGGCCAGTCGCGGGCCGCCGCCTCGGGGTGACACCGGAAGGCGCCGTCAGCTTCCAGACTTCGCAAGGATGCCTAATTCGCAGTCAACACGCTGGTTCTGGTACGCATTACGCTCCCACACGCCACGCGCCGAGCGGTCGGTGACAGAAAACAGGTAGATCCCCGCGAAGGCCACCAGCATCGAGAACAGTGCCGGATACTCATACGGATAAATCGCGGACGGGTGGCCTAGCACCTGTACCCACACCGTTGGGCTGAGGATCGTCAGCACCACGGCCGTGACCACGCCTATCATGCCGCCAATGACGGCGCCGCGTGTAGTCAGACCACGCCAGTAGATCGAGAGCAGCAGAACCGGAAAATTGGAGCTTGCCGCGATCGAGAACGTGAGGCTGACGATGAACGCGATGGTCTGCTTCTCGAACAAGATGCCAAGCAGGATCGACAGTACGCCCAGCACCAGCGTGGTGATGCGCGAGATCCGCATCTCGTCCTTGTCCGACGCTTGGCCCTGGCGAATCACCGTGGCATAGAGGTCGTGGGAGATTGCCGAGGAACCGGCCAACGTCAGTCCTGCCACCACTGCAAGGATCGTCGAAAAGGCGACCGCGCAGATGAATCCCAGGAAGACATTGCCGCCCACCGCATGAGAAAGGTGCACGGCCACCATGTTGACGCCGCCGATGACCGCGCCAGTGCTGTTGTGGTACAGGGGATCCTTCGCTACCAATGCAATTGTGCCGAAGCCGATCACGATGATGAGCGCGTAGCCCATGCCGACAATGCCGGTTGCGTAAAGCACGCTCTTGCGCGCCGCTTTGACGTTGCTAACCGTGAAAAACCGCATCAGGATGTGCGGCAGGCCTGCCGTGCCGAAGATCAGTGCCAACCCGAGCGAAACCGCCGAGACCGGATCGGACACCAGCCCGCCTGGGCGCATGATCGCCTGCTGCTTGCCATGGGCTGCAATCGCGTGGTCGAACAGGCTGTTCAGGCTGAAGCCGAAGCGGCTCATCACCATGAACGCCATGAAGGCGCAGCCGGCCAGCAGCATGACCGCCTTGATGATCTGGATCCACGTTGTCGCCAGCATGCCGCCGAAGAACACGTACACCACCATCAGTACCCCGACCAGCACCACCGCCGAAGTGTAGCTAAAGCCGAACAGCAGTTCCACGAGCTTGCCCGCACCCACCATCTGCGAGACGAGGTATAGCAGCACGATCACGATGGAGCTCGATGCCGAGAAGGCGCGAATTGGACGTTGCCGAAGCCGGTACGACAGCACATCGGCTAACGTGTAGCGTCCGAGGTTGCGCAGCGGCTCGGCAATCAGGAACAGGATGATCGGCCAGCTCGCCAGGAAGCCGATCGAGTAGATCAGTCCATCGTAGCCACTAGTGAACACGAGTGCCGAGATGCCGAGCAATGACGCGGCGGACATGTAGTCGCCCGCGATAGCCCAGCCATTTTGCATCGCCGTGATCTTGCCGCCGGCGGCATAGTGATCAGCGACGCTGTTGTTGCGCTTGGCTGCCCATCGCGTGACACCAAGCGTAGCAACGACAAATACCAGGAACATTGCGATGGCGATGACATTCAGTCCCTGGCCCACCGGAGGAGTTGCGGCCATGGCCGGAGTGGCCATCGCAAGCGCGATGACTGCAAGGAGGAAGCGGTTCATGACTGTGCTCCGGCGCGAACTTCCGCGATCATGCGATCGTAAACAGTGTTGGTGCGGTAGACGTAGACGGCTACCAGCGCAAACGTGAAGGCAAACATGCCGAAGCCGACCGGAATACCGACGCTCATGGGCTGTCCGGTCACCAGCGGTAGGGCAAGCAGATCCGGGCGAAACGCCAGCGTCAGGATGAAGCCAAAGTAGGCGAGCAGCATCGCTGCGGTAAGTGACCACGAGAAACGACGGCGAGCGCGTTGAAGGTGCTCGAAGTCGGAGCGTTCGAGCATCGGGTGCGGAGTCAGCGGTGGATCGATGTCGTCGACAGCACGGTGGACGCCATATGGCGCGCCTAGCGAACCAGATGGGGGGGCGACTTGAGGCATGGTTGTCTCCTAATGTTGATGTTGTCAGAAGCGACGCGACACGGCGGTCTCTCGCATGACGGCTTCCGGCGTCCGGTAGCGCTCGGCCATGGCACGGTCCTCATCGCTCTTCAGCTGCGCCTGCATGTAGGCACCCAGGTGGCGGGCATGCTCGACGATTGCCTGGCCCACCTGTACCCGCTCCGCGCTGTAGGTCTCAAGGCCTGCTTCAACGGTGGCGGATGTGTCCAAAGCGCGGACGAGCGCGATGGCATCACCTGCAGCTTTCGTCACGCCCATGCCGCAATGCGGGCGCGCCACGAATGCGGCGTCGCCAAGCAGGGCAATGCGCCCGAAGGACATGCGCGAGACGGTCAGGTCATAGATCGGCTGGAACAGCGGTTGGGGCGTCCGCGCCACAACCTCGGCAAACTGGGGCGCGAGCAGTTCGGCCGCAGCGCTCTCCATGTCGGCAAGCACGTCAGCGCGGATCAATGCCGGAGGGATGCCGCTAGACCAGCACTTGCCCTGTGCGTCGGTCAACAGATCAGCCAACTCATCTTCGCAGGTGGCGCGATACCAAACGAAATTGAAGCGCCGCTCGCCAGGGGCTGTGCTATTGCGGTCACCGGCGACCGGGTAACCGAGGATTTGTTCTCGCGGTGGCAGGCAGAACGCGAACTTATCGAAGATCGCGCCATGAGTAGCTGGAGTGAGGCCGGTTTCGTCGACGAGACCGCGCCACGCGATGTAGCCAGCGTATTCGAGTTGCGCCGATGGCAGCAGGTGTTCCCGCACGCCTGATCGGAAGCCATCCGCGGCAATTACCATGTCCGCGCGATGCTTCGAGCCATCCTGAAGCGTGACCTCGGCATGATCGGGGTGCGTAGCCACCCCCGTCACATTCGCGCTGGTGCGATACTTGCCGGCAAAGGCCTTGCCCAGTACCTCGTACATTTTTCCCCAGGCTGTCAGCGTCTGCGGCAGTTCGCGATCGGAAACGGCGCTGCCGTCGCGCGCCAGCGTGACGCGGGTATTGACTGACACGCCGATACTGTCGTCCACGGTCACACCGGCCGCGGCCAGGGCCTCGAACAGTTCCGGGTGCGTGACAATGCCGGCGCCTCGCCCGGTCAGTGCCTCGGGAGTACGCTCGAAAATCTCCACTTCCCAACCGGCACGCGAAAGGAGGTTTGCGGCAAACAGCCCGCCCACGGACCCTCCGATCACGATGGCCTTGCGTGGCGATGGTTGTGCGGCGTTCATGCTGTGGCTCCTGCGTCGGCTTGCTTTTGCGGTGGCGCGGTCAGGCCCGCTACCTCTTCTGCGGAATAGTTGAGTTCGATCGTGACGCCCGAGGGGTCCTCGATGAAAAGCTGGTGAAGTCCCAGGCTGGGGACCGTGCGGTCCCGCCAGGGGATGCCCTCGGCTTGCAGCGTTTGCCACATTGCGGCTACGCCCTTGGCTAGGAAGGCAATATGGTCGACAGTGCCGGTTCCGGTCTCCGGCAGCGCCTTGTCACCAAGGTAAGTTGTCAAACCAGAGAGATTGCCGGGATCGACGCCAATAATGTGGACAGTTCCGAAGTCCCCTTCATCGTCCCCCATGTAGAGCCACGCTCCCGGGAAGGCGAAGGGCGGGCGATAGCCGCGCTGAAACCCAAGGACGCGTTCGTAGAATGCGCACGAACGTTCCAGATCGGTCGTGCGGATTGAATAGTGGGCCAACTTTGTGATTCCCATCTTTGCCTCCAGATAATTATCACTCGATAAGTGATCATGTGATAAATCATAGGTTGATGAGGATTGATTGCCAAGACGGGAGCGGGCGGTGTTTACCCCTAAGAATTCAAACCAGAACCGTGCAAAAGTGCACAAAGATTCATTTTTAGGCGGTGCTGCGATCAGTTCGTATGCGATATCTGCCGTCACATTGAAAGGTGGCAGATCATTCAGGCTCGATCCTTATTTATCGAACGATCATGACTCGGGCCAGGCATTTTGGCTTGCGGCTGGTGAAAAAGCGCCTTGGTGGAGTACCAAGATAGACCACAGCCTGAGCGTGAGAAAGTGCGTGTCCGACCGCATCTCCGCGCAAGTGATGTAAGCGGTCGACTAACAACGCCTCTTGCGGCCGGATACGAGGTCGGCTAAACAGCGGATGTCTTGAGATTCCAAGGCAGCAAGGCCTCGTAGTCGTCAGCGGTCTTCGCGAGCGGCAGCGCCTTGAACAAGGCGACGAGATAGCGGTACGTATCGACGCCATTGGCCTTGCAGGTCTCAATGATCGAGTACAGATTCGCGCTTGCGTTCGCGCCAGCCACGGTGTCACAGAAGAGCCAGTTCCGGCGCCCTACGGTGAACGGCCTGATCGAATTCTCAATCACATTGTTCGATATCGGCCAGGCGCCGTTCTCGACGTAACGGACGAGCTTGGGCCA
>NZ_AUFE01000102.1 GCF_000426345.1 Cupriavidus phytohabitans
TAGCCATTGCGAACCACGGCACGCTGCCCGCTCAACGTCTTGACGTTACTGAACTGCTCAAGCAGCTCTGCCAGCTCCACTTCAATCGCCTCCTGGATGACCCGTCGGGCCCCGCGCCTGATCAGCTCCTCGAGCCCAAGCCCGATTTCCGATAGACCGACTGCTTCTTTCCCTTTATCCTTGCTCATGGTGGACCTTTCTTGTGCTGGTTTCCGATCTCGACAATCAGATTCTCAGCGGAAAGCTCCACCGCCCTCTACTCCGCGCCTCAAATTCCCCGCCTGTACACCAGTTTCGACTTTAGCTCTGCGCAGTGGCCACTTTGGTTCATCGCTCTTTGGGGTGCTGCTCGTACTGCGGCGTCCAACTGCTAAGCGGAACTGGGAGCTGTCATTCACTCGCCAGTATGGCTAGCAACGGGAATACCCATCGCGGCTCCGATACTGCGCACCATAGTTACCAAACGCGGACCCACTTCCTCCACTAATTGGCGTGGCCGCAATTCAAAGCTCGGCACGGTGCAGCCGAAGACGTAGATTTTGTCCGTGGAGTTTGAGCGCACTGGCACGGCGACGGCGTCGAGTTGGCGATGCAGGTCGCCCTGGCTGACGCAGAAGCCACGTTCGGCAAGGTCCCGGCGCGCTTCCGACATGCGCTCAACCAGCCAAGCACCGTGCTCCGGATCGTTGGCGAGCATTGTCTCCACATAGCGTTGCCCTTGGTCAGGGGGCAACGCTGCAAGGTAAGCCCTTCCCTTTGCTGTGCGCGAGAGCGAGATATGACTGTCCATCGCGGGCCGCACGGTCTCGCATTCCTTGGCCTGGGCCAATTCGATGAAGACCAGATCCGGGCCTGTCCCCAGTCCCAGTGAGACTTGTCCTCGCACGCGATCGGCCAGTGCTTGCATGGAGCCGAAGGCCAACTGACGGATATGCACCCGTGCCATCAGTGGAGAGGCTAGGCGCGCTAGCCCTGGTGCTGGCTGGAAGCGACCAGTGAGTTTGTCGTAGCGCAGCAGGCCAGCTTGGCACAGCATAGAGGATAGGCGGAAAAGCGTCGGCCGCGGCAAACCGGTTGCGGCCATCAGCTCGTGGGCATTCAACTCAGGCGTCGCAGTGGTGAAAGCCTGGAGGATCTGGATGCCACGCCCAAGAGCACCACTAGTGGTTAATTCGCCTGCTTTAACCTGTGGTTCGCGTTGAAGCACCGGAATGTAGGTCTCGTGTTTCATTCATCAACTGGAGAGCGATTTCTTCGAGAAGCAACAGATGCGGTACACGGAGGTGCGCATTGGTTAGCGTAGGAGGGCCGCAATTTTGAAGGAGGCCTCTCACCCGACCCCGTCTCGGCGCGCGGGGCATCCAACGCGCGTCTTCGCCGTATCAAGGATTGGAGTCAGAGCTCATTCGATACTCGGCCCATATATGTGCTGGTTCCGCTGGTAGTTGTAGCTAGCGTGTGCCTGCTTGAACCGCTTGACTTATGCAGGCCGATCGCGTTGACGACTTGTGTGCGTGGATGGCTATGCGATACCCAAACACAACGGCAGGTCCCAACGTCGCCCCTGGACCTGGGTAGGCTCCTTTCATGACAGATGCCATATCGTTGCCACATGCGTACAAGCCATCGATTGGCATATCCTGCTCGTCTAGTACCCGCGCATCTTTGTCGGTGCGGAGGCCAGTACAACTCGCGGCATCTGCGGGGTACACCTGAACTGCATAGAAGGGCGGAGCTTGGATAGGTCCCAAGCATGGATTGGGCTTTTGGCCTGCGTCGCCATTGAAGCGGCTGACAGTGGTTTCGCCCTTGCCGAAGTCGCCGTCTCTGCCCACTTCGACGTCCGCGTTTTGCTGCCTCACGGTTTCCGCAAGCCCGGATTGGCTGACTCCAATCTTTTCTGCAAGCTCTCGAATCGTGTTGGCGCTAACCAAATATCCCGAACGCTGGAATGGGCGCAGATTTCGACAGCCTGGCGGGACAACGCCGATCCCATATGTCTGAATAAACCTGTGGTCACACACGAGGTATGCAGGCAGATTCGAATTCCATACGTGGCCCGATCCGAGCATACCCTCCACGAAATGGTGGTAGGACGCTCCTTCATTAACGAATCGCTTTCCCCCGGCGTTCACCGCGATGAGCCCCGGCTTTGCTCGATCAAGATAGAGATGGGGGAACAGTCTCCAGCCCCCCTTTCCATCGGGAACACGGGATACGGGTTGCCAAAGGAAATCGCGCGCATGGTGCTCAAGCTTGGCTCCAACGTCCTGAGCGGCCATCAGCGCCTCCCCGCGAACAGCGGAAGGGGCGAGGGACTAAAATGTTCTAGGAGACAGGTTCTCACGCAGCTTGTTGTTGTGCCCGATGCCTCCTGTCGCAAGAACGACCCCCAGCTTTGCACCGATTCGCGTGGTCTTGCCGTTGCATTCGACGGAGATGCCTGAGACACGACCTTCAGTCTTTTCGAGTGAAAGAAGTTTGGTGCCAAAGCGAATTTCTACGCCAGAGTGCCTCAAGCCAAGAAGCATTCCGCCGACCAATGCGTTACCCATGACAAGTCGAGTACCTCTTGCGTAAGAGATCCTGTCGCGGAGATAACGCAACACCAGTTGGACTGTTCGCCTGAAAGCCGGCCACGAACGATAGCGGCCGAGCAACGCCAAGACATCGGCCTTGTTCGCCATCATGCCGCCGAGGACGAGAAAATCTTTCAGCGGTGGGCGTACCCGGGAAAAATCCGGGCCAAGCTTACGTCCATCGAATTCCTTTGGCGATATGGCTCGCCCATAGATGGCGGCACCAGGAAAGTCCAAGTAGTCGGGATGCTGCCCGGAGCTTACAAACTCAACTCCGCATTGATTCTCGAGAAACTCGATGGCCGGACCGGCGCTTTCAAGGAAGGCCTGGCGGCGCCCGAGATGGTCGTCGGGACCAGTCAAGGCTTCCAAGTATTGACGGCCAGCAGCGGTGCTGTCGCCATGGCCAGCTTGATGGCCATGGCGATTACCTGGAAGCCACAATGTTCCGGCCGATGTGGATGTAGTGCCGCCGACCTGGTCGGTTGCCTCGCAAATTACGACGCTGAGTCCGAGATGCGCAGCCGCCAAAGCTGCAGTCATGCCGCCCGCTCCTGCGCCACAGACAACGATATCGTATGTAGTCATATCCGCGGGACTATTCAGCCGGTCGACCTGATCGGTGCAAGTTGCCATTGCAACAGGGAAAACGGCGGGTCAGCGTCGGGGTGGTGTTCAAATACCCCAACCACTTCTGAGCCGATGATGACGTCTTGCATAGGGTCTCCTAAAAGATTCCCCACCATGCGTACGTTGCCGGCGTCCGGCAGTTCGACCAAGACCGCGAGATAGGGAGGATGTCCGGTCAGTGCGTCGTGCGACGCATGCCAAACTCGTTCCCAGCTGTAGATCTGACCGCGAGGTTCAACTTCTTGCCAGCCCGGATCAAACTCGTGGCACTGGTGGCACAGCCATTCGGGGCCGAACTGCCAAGTTTGGCAATGATTGCAATGCTGGAAGAGCAGACGGCCTTCGCGCAAGCCATTCCAGAATGGAGCAGAGAGTCCGTCCGGTTCAGCCACGGGAATAGGCAGACCAGGAGGGAGATACGGGGTATCGACGGTCTGGTCGGTCATTGCGCCACCTCCTGCGATGCCAACAAAAGATTGCTGACGGGGGTTACCATCGGCCCACCGATTACCAAGGCAACGTCGTTCTTCGGAGCCTGGTTGCACGATGTACCGCGAATTTGACGAACGGCTTCAAGCACAAGTTCGAACCCATGCATGTAGCACTCTGCGAGATTTCCTCCGCTTGTGTTCAGCGGTAGCTTTCCGGACGGGGCGATAAGGTTTTCAAGCGTCAGGAATTCGTTGGCCTCTTCCGGTTTGAAGAATCCGTGCTCAGCAAGCGCCATCACGACGCCACCGGTGAAGTTCTCATAGCTCTGCACAACGCCCACATCGGTATGGCTGATGCCGGCCATCTTGAATAGGTTGGGAGCTACAGTGTCGAAGCTGGCGCTGCCATAGAGCGGCGAGTTATGGGGGATGGCACCGGTTCGATACCCGGAGCCGGCGGCGGCTCCGAGGATGTACGCCGCTTTGCCCGGGAAGTCCTTCGCACGTTCTGCCGATACGAGGATCAATGCAGCGGCGCCATCATTTTCCATGCAGCAGTCAAACAGATGGAAAGGTTCGGCAATCCATCGCGACTGGTCGTACTTCTCCTCGCTCAGAGGCTTACCGTACATGACTGCCCGCGGATTTGACTGAGCATGGTGATAGGATGCCAATGCGATAGCACGCAGGGCTTCCTGTCGGACACCGTGGTCATGCATGAACCGTCGCGCTCGCATGGCAAAGCGTTGAGGAGGGGTGAGGACCCCGTAAGGCATCAGGTATGCCTTTTCCCCTGAAATCGTATCGACACCGGAAGTGCGACCAAAGCGCCCAAACTGGCCCTGAGCCAGAGAGCGGAAGACAACCACGCAATCCGCCAAGCCGGCCTGAATCGAAGCAGCGCCATTAGCCACTGCTGCGCAGCAGCCGCCACCGCCGCCTCCCCACTGCATCGTCGTCGCTCTAAGTCTGGGAAGGCCTAGCGCAGCGGAAATTCGCGAAGGGTCGTTACGGTCATCACTGAACGACGAGAAGCCGTCAATCTCGCGTGGATTGATGCCGGCATCCTTGCAAGCAGCAAGAATGGCCTGCAGTGCGAGCTTGAATTCACTGTCGGGCGATTTGCCGTGACGATAGTACTGACTCTCGCCAATGCCGATCACCGCAACTTGTCCCTTGAGCGTTCGCGTCACGATGCGGACTCCTTGGAGAGTTCGCGATGATCTTTGCCCAGGCCACCAGCGCGCCGCAGGCCTTCGATCTTGTCATCGTCGTAACCGAGGACATCCCGGAGCACTTCCAGCGTATGTTCGCCGACAGCGGGCGCCGGGGTGGGGTCGACCATAGGCGTATCGCTGTAGCGAATCGGGGAGGCGATATTCGGCACCCAACCGACCCTGGGGTGAGGAATTCGGCTGACAATCCGACTTTCTCGCGCCTCGGGCGAGCGAATGGCATCGCTAACGCTGCGCAGTTCCCCGCTGGGGATACCTGCCGCCCGCATCAGTTCCTTGCCAGTGGCTCCATGGTTGTTCTGCGAATGCATTGCCAAGAATCTCGAAGAGCTCGTCACGGCGGGCTCGGCGCAAGTCTCCCGTTGCATAGTTCGGATCGGCAGCCAGGTCTGGACGGCCGATAACTTGAGTCATCAGGCGCTGGAAGATGCCGTTGTTGCCCGAGTTGATGTAAAAGGATTTGTCCTTGGCCTTGAAGACCCCAGAGGGGCACGTGTCAGGGCTCGTGTTGCCGTGGCGTTGAGGGTCCGCGCCGCTAAACAGGTACTGCATCGGGGCGTAGCCAGTCATCAGAACGGCGTTGTCAAATAGCGCGATTTCGACAGCCTGGCCCTTACCCGACTTCTCGCGAGCCAGCAGTGCCCCCAGAACGGCATTGCAGGCCATCATGGCAGTACTGATGTCCATCACTGGCGACAGCGCGCGGACGCCTTCGCGGTCGGCATATCCGTTCATCGAAACGAAGCCGCTTTCTGCTTGGGCGATTGGATCGAATCCCAGGCGGTCAGCGAAGGCACCGGTGCGACCGTATGCAGATACCGAGCAATAGATCAGACGGGGGTTGTAGGCTTTGCAGGTGGCATAGTCGAGGCCAAACCTTTCCATCACGCCTGTGGAGAAATTCTCGACGACTACGTCGGCACTTGCGATGAGCTCTCGTGCGACATCAAGACCTTCCGGCGTCTTCAGGTCGATGGCAATGCTTCGCTTATTGCGATTGGACCAGAGAAACGGCGCGCCTTGTCCGAGTTCCGAGTGAACTGGCGGATACTGGCGGAAGTCGTCGCCACGACCCGGCGCTTCAATCTTGATGATGTCGGCGCCCATGTCGGCCAGCATCATTGTGGCGAACGGGCCGGCGATGAAGTGGGTGAAATCTACGACGCGGAGGCCGCCGAGAGCGGTCGGTGCATCGGCAGGGCGCGGAACGTGCGGCGGGAAATCGGCTTCAATGTTATTCAGCATGGCTAAATTGGGCTTTAGAGACGGATGTTGAACTTCGTGATAACCGGGTTCCATTGCCCGATCTCGTCGCGGATGAGCTTTTCAAGGTCTTCTGCGCTGCCGCTGCGAGGTTCGACCTTGCGGTCGATAAAGATCTTGCGCACCTCGGGCTGTGCGACGGCTTTGGTGATTGCATCGCGCAGCTTCTTCTCTACCTCCGGGGGGATGCCCTTGGGTGCGAGTACGCCGAACCAGGCTTGACTCTTGAAGCCGGGAACATCTTCGGCCATGGCGGGAAGACCGGGTACGACCTCAGTTCGGCTGGGAGAGGCCACGGCCAAGTACCGGACCTTTCCCGACCCGACCATGACGGCACCGTCGAGACCGGTTACGAATGCCGCTTGGACCTGGCCGTTCAGGAACGCCGTCATCAGAGGGGCGCCGCCTGTGTACGGGATGTGCTCCATCTTCAGTCCAGCCATCTCGTTGAAGTACTCGCTCGTGAGATGCGAAAGCGAGCCATTGCCTACCGAGCCAATGTTCATCGCAGTGCCTTGCTTGCGGGCATAAGCGAGAAAATCTTTCATGGACTTAGCTGGGCTGTCGGCCGGTACGGCCAGAATCATCGGTGCGATAGCAACCGTGGAGATCGGACGGAGGTCTCGCAGCGTGTCGTACGGCACCTTCCGCAGGAGCTGGATAACGGCATTAGGCCCGGTGTTACCGAAGACGAGCGTGTATCCGTCGGGCGCCGATTTCGCGACCACGTCGGTACCGATGGCGCCACCTGCTCCTGGCTTGTTTTCGACAACGACGGGTTGTCCCAAATACTCGCTCATGGGCTTCTGAATGATCCGAGCGAGCTGATCTGTGCTGCCGCCAGCAGCGTAGGGAACGATGAGCCGGATCGGCTTATCGGGGTATCCCTTGGCAAAAACGAGGGGAGTTGCCAAAAAAAGGGCGAGCGAGAGCATCGCACGCAGGTGCAAAGACCGGGGGCGCATGGTTTTGTCTCCTAGTTGTGGGTCGCGGCTCGGTGGCCGCTAGGGTCAGGGTTCCAGGTAGCTGGACCAGTAGGTGGTTGCTCGATCCATATGCTGGAGAATCAAGCGTTCAGCTTTTGAGATATCGCGGTTGCTGATGTGCTCCAGCATTTGGCGATGTTCACGGGCCGATGCTAGGCCTTGAGTATGGTCAGCAAACAGCACTTCTCGTCGGCGTGCGGTAAACCGATAGAAGGCGTTGAGGGTGCGAACCAGCACTGAGTTGTGTGCGGCGTCGACTACGGCGATATGGAAATCCGTATCCATCTCGGCGATGTTTCCGCCAGCCTCGAGCGTTTGGTCAGTGCGCGCAAGGATCGCTTCCATCCGGGCGAGGTCTTCGTCAGTGCGGCGTTGACACGCCAGGCTGACAGCGAGCAGCTCAAGATGGGCACGAACCTCCATCGTCTCCGTCACCTCAGTCGGGGTGGGAGTTGCGCCAATGTCGGTCAGCAGTACGAGCGCTTCGAAGCTGCTTTCCCGGGACATGTGACGCAGATAGACGCCAGAGTTGGGGCGCGACTCGACCACCCGAAGTGTGACAAGAGTCGCAAGCGCTTCACGAACCGCATTTCGGCCAACACCGAGTCGTTCGGCCAGGTCGCGCTCAGATGGCAAGCGATCGCCTGGTTGCAGGCGCCGGTCCTGCAAATACGCCAGGATGCCGGCAATAACGTTCGTGCCGGCGCTGGCGCGCGGTTCAGCGGTGGCTTCTCGTGCGTAGGTCATGATTTGCTTTCCATTGGCGTTCTGTTGCCCTGCCCCGCCTATCAAAGGTCTAGAACTAGCGTCTTGGAGCGTGCGCCAGAGCAGCAAACCATAATGGCCTGGTTGGCTTGCTTCTCTTCGTCACTGAGGAAGTCATCGCGATGGTCGGCTTGACCATCAATGATCTCCGTGCGGCAGCTTCCGCAGACGCCGTTGCAGCAGGAATAGGGCACTGCAACGTTATTATCTAACAGCACATCCAGGATGGTCTTGCCGGGCTCCACGCGGTACTTTGCGCCACTCTTATTCAAGACCACATCAAAGCCGCCCTCCGTTGCCGCCTGTTGGGCCGCACCGAAGCGTTCGTAATGAACTGTAGTCGGGTCTCGTTCGGCGGTGACTGCCAGGAAGTCATCAATCATGCCGGTGGGGCCGCAGCAGTACACATGCGTTGAAGCGGGCAGTGCTGCAACCGTGGCGCGGATCTCCAGACGCTGACCAGGCTCGGAATCATGAAAATGGACAATTCGACCGCGCCCGGCATCAATGCGCTGAAGCTCTTCGGCGAAGGCAGTTTCGCCCGGTGAGCGGCTGGCGTACATCAACTTCCATTCTCGGTCGATGGCGTCGAGTCTGCGGAGCATCGGAAGAATAGGGGTAATTCCGATGCCGCCCACGAAGAAGACGGTACTCGACGCACATTCGGCGAGGGGGAAGTCGTTTTGTGGAGGCGTGGCCCAGACCTTGTCACCCACGCGGAGTTTGTCGTGGGCCCAGCGTGAGCCACCTCGGCCATTGGGTTCGCGCTGGACGGCGACACGGTAGTACAAAGGATCGGCCGAAGCTGCGTTCGCGAGGGAATAGCTGCGAATCATTCCCTGTTGGAGATGCAGGTCGATGTGCGCGCCGGGTTGGAAGCCCGGTAAGGGCTTCGCATCAGCGGAAACAAATTCGAACGAAGAGATGCGCTCTGCTTCGAACGTGATTCGCTTCAGTCGAAGTTCAATTTGCGAGGTGTTCATGCTCATTTCCAGTACGACGTATCAGGGCGTGTAGCCAAAGTCCTTGCCCGGTTCGGCGCGCATTGCTTCTTCGCCAAGCTTCGTCCAGTCGCCGCCAAGTGGGATGGTCAGCGACACTGCCCGCCAGCGGAAGGCCGCAGGTGCATTGCTTGAAACCGGATGCTCGCCGGTTGCAACCAACTTCTTGACGGCCTCCAGCAGAACTCGACGCATGCGAGCAACACCGGTGTCACTTGTGCCGAGGTGCTCCTTGCTCCGGTCGAGAATCGGCGTGGTGCCGGACTGGCAGGCTGCGTCCTGAATCCACAGGCCAGGCATGCCGGAGTTGTACTTTTCCACTTGCGACTGGTAGTCGAACTGGTAAGCGTTACCTCGATTGAACTTGCTCCAGTAGGTGTGATACGGCTCCGTGACTGGACGCTTTTCAAACGCGTTGTCCGAGTGGTGACCGGTCTCGCGCCCGTTGTGTCCTTCCTTAAAGAGCTTGCGAGTGCGCTCATAGAAGGGCTTTGCTGGGTGGTACGAGAACATCAGGCACAGCGTGTGCTCATCATCGATGGGTACCCATGCGTGGCCGCTCAGTTCAGGGAACTGGGATTGGGGGGGTACCAGGGTCCAAAACGGCATCAGGAACTGATTGACGCGAACATAGTTTTCGCCGTCCGGCGTCTTCCGGCGTGCGCCGATGCTGATTCCGGCGTCGTGCTGCACACATTCGAACGTGGGGCTCAGATCCTGCGCTTGGCGCCATTGGTTGATGACGCCGCCTTCGCCAACACGGCCGTGGAGAATGGCGGCATGCGCGGAGTCGAGCTCGCCTTCCAACGCCTGGAGCCAGTTGCATTCCTGAACGCGCATGGAAATGGCAACTTGTTCCTCCGGCACCATGTTCCATTCGACGTCAGGAAGTTCCGGGGCCGTTTCGGCGTCAGGGCCCATGTAGGCCCACAGGATGCCGTTGCGTTCCTTGACAGGGTAGGCCTTGATTTTCATGCGTTGGCACATCGGGCTGTCTGCAGGCTCGCAAGGCATCTCCTCACACTGGCCGCTGACCTTGAACTTCCATCCGTGATACACGCAGCGCAACCCGTCATTCTCGTTGCGGCCAAAGACCATTGGCGCGCCACGATGAGGACATGTATGGTCGACCAGGCCAACATTGCCACTGTTGTCACGGAATGCAACCAGATCCTCGCCAAGGAGTCGGACGCGGTAAGGCTGGCCCCCTGCGGCTACCTCTGAGGACTTGAGGAAAGGGATCCAGTACAGCCGCATCATCGTGCCCATGGCCGTTCCGGGCCCGACGCGCACGAGCAGTTCGTTGTCTTCGCGAGAAAGCATTGTGAGGTCCTTTTTTGGTAATCCAATCTGGTGGGACCAATTCTAAGAGCGGAGGGCTGATAAGAAATCAGTAGTAACCCTTATGCGGCAAGGGCTGGCTGGGGCGTATGGGCGCATGTTGCGGATTGCAAAACTTAAAAAAGGGACGTGTAGTGCATTTTATCGGACTTGAGGGATTTCCCCGGTACGTTTTTTTGCACATATTTCATATAGTGCCCATGCCAAAGTGGCCCCACCAAAATGATTGGGTCTTCGGTGAAGCCAACCTGCTAGGGCGCTTGCGAATGTAAGACTCTGCTTCTGTTGCAGATGAAAGCGGTAGTCCGGGAGCTATTCAGGCGTAGCGCCTGGCCACTTACGCCACGGAGGCCGATTTGGTGTTTGCTACGCTTGGCGTGGCGATAGTTATGGCCAATGAGATGACCTCAGCGAGAGCGTGGCCGCCACTGATATAAGCGCGGGTGACGCGGGGGAGACAGCCAAGATGAGAGCAGGATCTGCCGACGACACAAGCTTCATGGCGGACGCCGTGGGAGCGATTGGTACCGAGATGTTTGGATCGCAACTGGACGTCTTGGTGGACCACTATTGTCGGATCGATTTTTGTGCATGCTATCGAATCGCGTCGGATCGAGTCGATGTCGTCGCGATGAGCGACCCGAATCGATTCGAGTCGGCGACGCGAATCGACACGTATGCGAATGGAAAGCTTTGGGAAACTGATCCCGCCCTGCGTCAGGCTTTCGTCGGTCTCGAATCGAGTAGCCTCGCGCATGCTCGGCTTAGGCGGACGGACATTTCGGATCATCGCCTGAGGGACGTTGTCTACACACACCTCGTGGACAGATTGCTTGTTTGCTACAAGAACCAAGCCGCAACCTACGCAATTAGCCTTCTGAGATGGCGGAGCAGTGCACCGTTCCTGTATGGGGACATCGAATCACTCCTTTCGCGAAGCCCCGTCATCATGGCCTTGGTCGATCGGCATTTCGTCTCGTCTGTCAGACGTGGTCGTCCGGCAGACGCCTTCGTATCAAGGGAATTGGCGGAGCAGTGCCTTCGCGCGGTAAGCGGCATGCCAGCGAGAGAGTGCGAAGTCTGCGCGCGGGTAATTTTCGGTTTCTCCTTGCCGGCAATCGCAAGCGACCTAGGTATTAGCGTAGACACCGTAAAGAGCTACGTGAAACGAGCCTATCAACGGATTGAGATAGGCTCTCAGCGCGAACTTGTTGTTGCGTACCTCGAGTATTGGGATGAATGGGTGCGCGCACGCATCCTGAGTTGACGTTTGTCACCCGGCCGGGTGGCAGACAGTGTTTGAGCGAACGCATAGAGTGAGTTGGACCTCAACAAAAGCGTACAGAGCAGTCGATTCTGCTGCCGTGCGAAATAAGGAGACAACTCTATGTACCTCAAAAATGCCTGGTATGTGGCCGGCTGGAACTCGGAATTTCAAAAGGACCAGCTGGTGTCGCGTCGACTTCTCGGCCAAGACATCGTGTTCTATCGTCGCGGTGATGGATCAGTTGCCGCGCTGGAGGATAGGTGTTGTCATCGCGCCGCGCCATTGTCCAAAGGGCAGCAGGAAGGTGACCAAATCCGCTGCATGTATCACGGCCTTCTGTTTAACTGTGCCGGCCAATGCGTGGAGGTTCCTGGGCAGGAGCGCATCTCCGACAAACTCAAGGTCCGCAGCTTTCCAATTGAAGTTCGCGACAATCTTGTCTGGATCTGGATGGGACAGCCAGAGCTGGCTGACGCTTCGGAAATCAAGGAGGTGCATTGGCACAATCGTGAGGGATGGCGTGTCGAGGAGGGCGGATATCTCCGTTACGCCTCAGGCGTCCAGCTGATTGTTGACAATCTACTGGATTTCTCGCACTTGGGCTTCGTTCACAACAAGTCCATCGGTACCCGTAAGCAAGGGAATATTCGTCCAGAGACCGAGTTCCAGGGCGAAACGGTGTCCGTCCGATTCACAACGCTAGGCAGCCCGCCCCCTGCCTTTGCCCATGAGCTTGGGCAGTTGCCGGAGAACGTAGACCGATTCAACTACTACGTGTGGCATATCCGCGGAAATCTCTTCGTGCAGGACTCAGTCATCGCGCCAGTAGGGGGCGGGTATGAGAGTCAGGATCCCGTCACTATGAAGCTACACACGTTCATTGCTTTGACCCCATGCGATGAACAGACTGCCCATTACTTCTGGGCGACAGCACACAACAGTTTTGCATCGACAACCGAGGATTTGACGCGCCGTCTGACAGAACAGGTGGCCCACGCCTTCAACGAAGACCGCGAAATTATCGAAGCACAGCAGGCGGTTATTTCGACTACACCCGATGCGCCCATGGTCGCCATTGCCGCGGATGGCACTCTGCTAAAGGTACGTCGCATGCTGGATGCCCTCCTTCTGGAAGAACGTTCGCTCGATACGGCGACGCAGTAAGCGGAGGAATACCATGAAGAGTTACGATATCGTGGAGTGGGGCAAGCCTCTCCAAGAGGTTCTGCGAGACAGGCCAAAGCCGGTTGATACTGAGGTCCTCGTGAAGGTGCAGGCCTGTGGAGTTTGCCACAGTGACCTCCATATCCGGGATGGCTTGCTGGATCTTGGCAATGGGAAGCACATTACTTTCGAGAGTGTCGGGGTAAAGCTGCCCTTTACGATGGGCCATGAGATCGTTGGAGTTGTTGCAGAGGCTGGCAGTGAGGCATCGGTCAAGCCAGGGACGCCTTGTGTTGTCTACCCGTGGCACGGATGCGGGACTTGCCTGAATTGCACCAACGGCCGTGAAGTTGACTGTGAGAGTGGGCGGGCGCTCGGTACCCGTAAGCCGGGGGGATACTCTGACTACGTCTTGGTGCCGCATGAGCAATACCTCCTGGACTACGGAAAGCTCGATCCGCTGCTCGCCGCTACCTGTGCCTGCTCTGGGCTAACCTCGTTCAGTGCATTGAAGAAGCTCCCTCCCATGCTCGATGCAGACACGCTAGTACTAATCGGCGCTGGCGGGTTAGGGCTCGCGGCACTTGGTTTGAGATAAAGTCAAATCTGGTGTACGAAGGTTGATCGTGGCCGGTTCTCAGGCGGC
>NZ_AUFE01000103.1 GCF_000426345.1 Cupriavidus phytohabitans
AGCGGCCTTCTTGGCCGGGGCAGCCTTCTTAGCTGCGGTCTTCGTTGCAGTCTTTGCTACAGGTTTCGCTTTCGTGGCCATAGTCGTGTCTGATGAGTAAAGGGCGCGCCCGACATCGATCTTTAGTGTGGCGCACGGGCGAAGCATAGCAAAAGCGGCCGCGTATGCAAGCGGGTATCGGGATTTCCATGATCTTCCGCTTCGTTAGCCTTTGCGCTCGGCTTCTGCATTTTTTTAAAGCGCTTGGTATGCAGGTGTCAGGGTCGCGGAGATCCGGTCGCACGTGCGATTGCTGGCCAGTCCCAACATTCGGCTTACTTCATCGCGAGAGTGGCCGGCCAGGAGGTGGCGCCGGCAGAACGTATTGCGCAATGTGCGCGGGCTCATTTCGACGTTAGTGGCGCCGATCGCGTTGAGGGTCTCCGACACGATACGGCCGAAGCTCATGTCGGTGATCGGTCGACCATCCGGGGTGAGCGTGAATAGCAATTCGCCCTCGATGGGGAGAGCCGCGCGCCGGGTACTCCAGGCCCGTAGGGCCGGTACCGCGAAGCTAGCTCGGTGTATCGTGCGGGCGTCTCGGGGCCCATGTGCACGCACGACGAGGTAGGGTGGGGTCGCGTCCGGCCTCAGATCCGCACAATCGGCCGCGCGCGCTTCCGCTGCGGTGATGCCGGTACCAAGGAATGCCGCTACGATCGCCTGGCTGCGCAAACTGGCCAGATCGACAGGAGGCAATTTGAGATACGCCTGCAGCCGCCCATCCTCAGCTTTGCTCAGGAACTGAGGCGTTGGCTCCTCGTCTGGCCAGCGTTCAGCTGTGAGGAGGGTAGCGGCAGGGTTGTCCTGCCGTACGCCGGCGAAGACCAGATGTCGGCACAGCCGATCCAGCAGCTTCACATACCGCATGCGGGTCGTCTGAGAGTATGTGCGGCCATTGGGGGGTTGCCAGAACGCGTCGACGTCGGCCGTGCCAAATGAGGCTATGGTCGTGCCTCGTGCCAGCAGGTGCCGACGAAAATGCTCGAACATCGCCTGATGCTGGATGATCGAGCGCGCCGAGAAGGGGCGGCGATCAGCGCAGGCCGCTTCGCGAGCCTGCCAGTCCTGGTACGCCTGGGTTGGGTTGCTGAACCAGAGGGAGTCCTTTTGCGTCATGGCCCTGTTATATACTGAATTTGGCCCATCTCGCACACCTGCCACCGCTTCGCGGCGGATACCGCTTGCAAATAAGGGGATCAGAACCGCGGTCGTCCATAACGGTTGCGGCGCGCGGCGAGTCTGGCGCGGGTGCAGGCGTAGCGAGGGTAGGCGGCGTCCAGCATGTCCGCGATCCGCTCCAAGCGGTCCGCCTGCGTGAAGCAGCACGCCAGCAGGCATTCCCAGGCGCAGTAGCGCATGATTTCTTGAAGTAGTGAATACCGCTTTTCGGGAGGGAACTGCAGATTGCCGACCTTCGCCCACGCCTTAAGCCCTGCATGCGCCAGCGCCACGAGTTTGTCAGGTGTTGCTGGCCCGGTTTGGCAAAGCTCAACCGCATCCCGATGCAGCTGTCGGTCAAGATCACTCATGCCGGCACCTCGGCGCAAGGGTGGAGATCCCGGACGCTGACCCAACGTTGGCAGATTTTCGGGCGGCCGCGCACGAATTCTTCCACTTCAACGTCGGCGGTGGGGCCGCTCGGCCCCTCGAAAACGCAGAGCACGCGAGCCTGGCGCGAGGGAAGAGCGGGAGCGGCCCGGTAGTGCAGGGTGGCGAAGGCGCCGGTCTCGATCCATCCATACGCGCGATAGAGCAGTGTGCCGTTAGCGTGCCGGCCCATTTGGTCACGGAACGTCGGCTGCAACCCGTCGAGGAAAGCGCCGAGCTGCGACCGCTGCATGCCGATGCCACCAGTGGTTTCCTGCAAAGCAAGCAGTTGGGGACCGTACTGGCGGAATAGCGCAGCGCGCATGACGCGCCGATACTCGGCACCGCCCGCGAGCATCACCGAGCCGACACGGGTTGGCCAGGCAGCGGGCTGCAGGTAGCGCGGCAAGTCGGACATCATCTGGTCGGCACGTTGCCGCGTCATGCGCTCATCATAGGGTGCAATCTCGGTGTCGGGCGGCAGGAAACCGTGACGCGCAGACAGGATCAAGACGCGGGGCGCCGCATCGCTGCGCACGTGCGCCCGGTACGATGCGTACATGACGCCCCGGTATAGGTCGATGGCGCGCGCATCCCGATCGAGCTTCGTGCTCGAGCATGCCATCAGGAGCAGGGCCGGCTCGCCGGCATCAGTGCGAGGTGTTGGTGCGTGGGGGAACAGGGGAAGCTGCATGGTCGAAAGCATGGGCATGGAGTTGCATTGCATGCTTTTCACTCTACAGACCCACCACCAAAGTCAAGGCAACCTTGTGCCACCGATACTGCCGAGGGTTGGTTGGTCACAATCGCCGCCGCAACTGCGCAGATGTGACAACGAACT
The DNA here is from genome assembly GCF_000426345.1 of Cupriavidus phytohabitans. GTDB lineage: Bacteria > Pseudomonadota > Gammaproteobacteria > Burkholderiales > Burkholderiaceae > Cupriavidus. The sequence goes on from NZ_AUFE01000103.1 coordinate 2,471, forward strand.
GGGCTATGCCACCGTGACGCGGAGCGGCCTGAAAACACGTCGAACGGGCTCTTCGCGGCCGTCAGCTGTTTGTTGTTGGTGGTGGCTCGGTCAGAAAACGCAATCGGAGACGGCGAAGGGCTCAAGCAGTAGCCCTGGTCGCCGCCAACAACGCGTCGCAGCAAGACCATGTTAAGTTCCCGTCTTGGTAGGGGCCCGTGGCTTCGCGGCTGACGCGACGACGGCGGATGCAGCCGGGATCGGTTCGAACAGCGCCTCGATGTCTTCGGCGGAGAACTTGACGGCGCCGGCACCAGCTTCCGACAGGATCGCCTCGGCAAGCGCTGCCTTGTGTTCCTGCATCGCGACGATCTTCTCCTCGACGCTGCCCGCGGTGATCAGTTTGTAGACGAACACGGGTTTGTCCTGGCCAAGACGGTGGGCGCGGTCGGTGGCCTGATTTTCGACGGCGGGATTCCACCAGGGATCGTAGTGAATGACAGTGTCGGCCGCCGTAAGGTTCAGGCCGACACCGCCGGCTTTTAGGCTGATCAGGAAAAGCGGCACCTCACCTTGCGTGAAATGCTTGATCGGCGTGACGCGATCGGTGGTATCCCCGGTCAGCGTCACGAATGGAATCCCAGCCTTTTCCAAGTCCGTCGCAATGAGGTCGAGCATGCTGGTGAACTGCGAGAACAGCAGGATGCGACGACCTTCGTCGATCAGCTCGGTCAGCATGTCGAGCAGCAGGTCAAGCTTGGCGGATTCCTTGATCCGGGCAGCCTGGTGAATCTTGACGAGCCGCGGGTCGCAGCAGACCTGGCGCAGCTTGAGCAACGCTTCCAGCACGATGATGTGGCTGCGCGCGAGGCCTTTTGCAGCGACAGCCGCACGAACCTTTTCTTGCATGGCGGCACGCACCGTCTCATACAGGTCACGCTGTGCGCCTTCCAGCGCCACCGTGCGCACGATCATCGTCTTCGGGGGCAACTCGGTAGCGACCTCATCCTTGCGTCGACGCAGCATGAATGGGCGGATGCGCCGTGCGAGCAAGTCGCGTCGAACGGCATCGTCGCCTTTTTCGATAGGCGTGCGCCAGCGTCGGGTGAAGTCCTGTCGGGTGCCGAGGAAACCAGGCAGCAAAAAATCAAACTGGGCCCACAGTTCGCCGAGATGGTTTTCGAGCGGCGTGCCTGTCAGGCACAGGCGGTGGCGTGCACGCAGGTTGCGGATGGTTGCCGCGGACTTGGTGGCGGCGTTCTTGACGTTCTGGGCCTCGTCCAAAATCAGCAAATGATACTCGTGCTTGGCAAGGACTTCCTCGTCACGCCACAGCAAGGCGTAGGTGGTCAGGATGAGGTCGTGCGCGCCGATCTGGTCAAAGCGCTCGTGACGCTGGGGTCCGTGCAGATCCAGGATGCGCAGCTTCGGGGTGAAGCGCTGCGCTTCCTCGCGCCAGTTGTGCATGAGCGTGGTCGGCACGACGATCAGGGCAGGCCGGTCCAGCCTGCCACGTTCCTTTTCGGTGAGGATGTGTGCAAGTGCCTGGATGGTTTTGCCGAGGCCCATATCGTCGGCAAGCACTCCGGATAGCCCGTGCTCGCGCAGGAACTGCATCCAGGCAAGTCCCTGGCGCTGGTAGGCACGCAAGTCGCCCTTCAGCCCACGCGGCACCGCCACGTCAGTCACGCCAGGACCCGCCATCAGCCGCTGCGCGAGCTGCCGGATCGATGCGTCGCCGTGAAACTGCCAGCGCCCGGTCTGATCCAGGGCATGGAGCCGCGCCGCATCCCACTTGAAAATGCGCATGCCGGTGCCGAGCGAGTCGAATAGGTCGATCAGCACGCGCACGACCGGCTTGAGCCGGTCCGCACGCAGTCGCAGCCGTTCGTTGCGGTCGGTTTTCAGCTCGATCGCTTCGTCGTCAGCGATGGATTCGACCTTGCCCGATAGCCAGCGCGAGTCCCGACGAAAGAGGTCTGCCAGCAGTGGCTCCAGGCGCACCGTGCGACCATTGACGGTAATGCCCATCTCGACGTCAAACCAGCCGTCGCCGGTCTGACGCAGGTTGCCGTCAATGGCCTCGATCTCAATCACGTTGTGCCGGAACGCGTCGGTCATGACGACGCGCCAGTCGCTGGCCCGGAGCGCGGGCACCACCCGCGTCATGAGGTCTGGCCAGCCGCCGTCATCCTCGGGGCCCAGCAGGCCGGGCGGAAACGTTTTCGGGCCCTGAGCACGCTGGGCCGCAATCTTTCGGAAACCGGCCTTTTGCAACTCTGTCAGACGGTTGCGCTCGTGATCGGTCGATCGTCGGATCTGTATGACCTCACCACCATCGGTTCGAACAAGGGTGGTGCTGCTATTGGCGGGAAGGCTGTGTCCCGCGTAATCAAAACTGACCGTTGCAAAGTCCAATCCGCTCTGGGAGGCGGACGGCGACCAGCCGGAGCCCCAGACCGGCCGGGTATCCAGAGCCAATACCGGGATCGGTACGGTGTCGATCACCTCAATGGACGACGCGTCGGACGCTGGTGGCGGAGGGAGGTCCGGGGCGATTTCACGGAGCACATTGCCGACGAGTGCCGCTTCGTCCAGCGTGATGGCCGGCATCGACAGGAAATCCGCAATCTGCTCCGCGGGCCATGGAAAAGTGAGGGGTCCGGATTCGCCAGAATGCGCATCCACATACCAGCAGGGCCGGGTGGTCGTCAGCAAAAGGGTGGCCGGTGGCTCGGCCTGCAAGACTGGCCGCACACGTGAGTCGGCCTGCGCTTGCCACGTAATCTGTGCGCTGCGTGCCGGCCCGCTGTGCACGAGACAGGGCGAATCCATCGTCATCCCGGCGGAAGCTGCAAACAGGCGGCCGGTCGCGATCAGCTTCTCCAGGGTGGCGGCACCGGTTGTGCCCTCTAATCTGAAGCCGCTGGTATAGGCGCCAGGCGAGCGGCCCAGCCACAGCCCGCGCAGGATCGGCAAATCCTCCTCGGTGACAAATTTCGGCGGCTCGATCAGCGCTTTCTCCACGTTCTGCCACGGATCGTCCAGCGAGCGAATCGTCCCGTCCGCGCCTACGCGGGCCTTGTACAGAATGACCTCGGCGCCGCGATAGGATTGCTCAATCACGTAAGCGAGTGCATGCGTGGCTTTGGCAGACTTCTTCTTGGCGGTGGGAGCGGCCGCCGTGCGTCGGGCGCGAAAGCCTTCGAGCCAGGTTACCAGTTCGGCGCGCACGCCAGTGGCCGATGGCTTGGGCTGAAGCGCAAGGCCGGCGATCAGCAGCGCGGCAACGTGCTTGCAGTCAACGCCCACTGGACATGTGCATTCCCCTTCCACCCACATCTCTTCGTCGATGTCGTGGAAATAGGCACGCACGTCGTACGGACGCGTACGTGTTCCTTGCACCAGACCCGCTAACGTATCCCCGTCGATCCAGCGTAGTTCCGAGACGGCGCTCGCACAGGAGCGAGCCTTGGACACCGTGTGGGAGTCCAGCCATTCTGCGATTTGCCTGGGATGGTAGGGGACAGACATCGGCCGAGGGCTTCAATATTTGACAACGCGGGGAGCATTCTACGCGGGTGTTGCCCCTCCATCATGCTAGATCGCTGGCTGAAGGATGGTGGCAAAAATACGGTCGCAGGTCCGATTGCTGGCGAGACCGAGCATGTGGCTGACTTCGTCGCGCGGGCGGCCCGCCAGCAGCTGACGGCGGCAGAACGTATTGCGCAGCGTGCGGGGACTCATCTCGACCTCCGTGGCGCCGATGGCTTCGAGGATCTCGGACACAATACGGCCAAAGCTCATGTCTGTGATTGGTTGCCCGTTGGGGCGCAGGGAAAAAAGTCGATCTCCCTCGATTGGCAGCTGCTTTCGGCGCGCCAACCAGGCGCGCAGCAGCGGCACCGCAAAGGCGGAAAGATGCACGGTGCGCGCGTCTCTCGAGCCGTGCGCCGGGACGAACAAATAGGGCGGCGAGGCGTTGGGGTAGAGCTCGCCCATGCGGGCCGTGCGCGCCTCGGCTGCGGTGATGCCTGTCCCGAGAAAGGTGGCCACGATGGCACGGCTGCGCAGGCTGGCCAGGTTCTCGGCGGGATATTGGAGGTAGGCCTGCAGCCGCTGGTCAGTACTCGCGTCGAGGTAATGCGGCGTGGGCTCTTCCTCTGGCCAGCGCACCGATGCGAGCAGGCCCGCTGCGGGGTTGTCCTGGCGCACACCGGCAATGACCAGATGCCGGCACAGCCGATCCAGCAGCTTCGCGTACCGCATGCGGGTGGCCTGCGAGTAGGTTCGTGCATCAGGGGTCTGCCAGAAAGCCTCGATGTCGTCGGTGCCGAAGCTGGCGACCGACGTACCCCTGGCTAGCAGGTGCCGACGGAAGTGCTCGAACATCGCCTGGTGTTGCACGATCGAACGCGCGGAGAAGGGACGTCTGTCGGCCCCGGCCGCCTCGCGGGCCTGCCAGTCCCGGTAGGCAAGGGTGGGGTTCGAGCGCCAGAGGATGTCCTTTCGAGCCATGCCTATTGTTATATACTGGGTTTGACTATCCGACAACATTATGCCGCCTCGTTGAGGCGGTATGGCTCGCAGAACAGCGGGCTAGAAGCGAGGCCGCCCATAGCGATCGCGGCGGACTGAGACGCGCGCCCGCGTCAGGGCGCAATGGGGATAGCGGCCATCGAGCATCGCACCGATGTCACGAAGTCGCTCTTGCGAAAGGCAACATGCGAGTAAGCACCGGTCGGCGCAGTAGCGCAGGACCTCGTGGAGCAGGGCATAGCGCTTTTTGTCGCAAATTCAGATTGCCCGCCGTGGCCCAGGCCCGAAAGCCGGCATGGGCCAGGGCGATCAGCGCCTCAGGGGGGCCATGAAACGGCTGGAATAGGGCGTTTGCTTCCTGGTGAAGCGTTTGATAGAAATCGGTCGCGCAGTCGCATCGCCTTGACTTTTCAGCCGAGCCGCTACGCTGAAAACTCCGAGAGCCGGACCCCCGATGGGGAGGGCCATAACGAGGGACAATAATTTCACGGTCGTGAAAATACGATCCGGGCGGTGCGGTGCGGTGCGCCACTGCGCTAGGCGGGGGCTAGCGCGCGCCAACTGAAGCGCGCCAGTCGGGATCCCGCCCGGCACGAATTTCTGGCCAATGGGGCAGGGCACCCAGAGCGTGGGAGAATGAGGCCTTTTAATGCGGATGCCGTACTGCTGCCATTCCCTGGTAGCGCTGACCACGCCAACATTTGGCAAAAGCGGCCCGATGCTGATTGACAAGAGAGGCCACGTGCAGACCGTTGCGGTGCTTGATTTTGAAACAACAGGACTGTCGCCGAGTCGGGGTGACCGAGCGACGGAGATTGCCGTCATCTTGATGCGTGACGGAAATGTTGTCGACCGGTATCAAAGCTTGATGAATGCGGGTAGGCGGATCCCTGCTGAGGTGGTGCGCCTGACTGGCATTACCAACGAGATGATCGCATCGGCGCCCGCCGCGTCGACGGTGATGCGTGAAGCAGCAAAGTTCGTGGGCAACCATCCCGTGGTGGCCCACAATGCGGGATTTGACCGAAGGTTTTGGCAGGCGGAGCTGGCTCACCTCGGCATGTCGGCACCGCAGTCGTTCGCCTGTACGATGCTTGTTGCGCGACGCGTTTACCCGCAGGCACAGAATCACAAGCTAGCGACACTAGCGAAGATGCTGCACTTGCCCATGGCCGGTCGGGCGCACCGAGCAATGGCCGACGCTGAGGTCACCAGTGGCCTCTGGTCTCGTCTTCGACACGATATCGCTGAGACCTACGGATTGGGACAAATTGATCATGACCTCATGACCCGTGTGCAAGCGACCAGCCGTGCCAACGTCGCCACCCTACTGCGCTCGCTATGCACGGGTTAGCGGCCGTGGCCGAGTCTAAAGCAATCCCACACTGGTGACCGGTGGTAAGCCGTAGCGGGGACCTTGAGATGATGTGGTCCCGCTCTTTGTGTCAGCAGAGCATGGGGTCCGCCCAATCAAACGCATCTCTTATCGCAGGGCACGCAAACTGGCATTGACTGCATTCACGTCGAATCCCGCGGGATCAAAAATCCCACCGACCCAGGTTCGGTAGTCGCCGTGCTGGCGATGTTCTGGATCCGCCAAGGCATGCAGAAATTCAGCATAGCCGGCGACGCTACCCACGTCTTCTGGTGGGCAGGCGTTCTCACCGGCCAAGCAAATCGGAAGGGTGAAGCAAAGGTCTGGTGCACCCAGCGTCTCGACCACGAGACGATGCCGCCAGTTGTCCCCAAAATCGTAGCGATATTGGAACTGGGTGGCAGAGCCAAGCGCCTTATCCAGCCGCACGCCCTTTTCGGACCGAGTGTGGTCGTCCGGAAACTCGTCGTCCAGCACACCGTATTCCGTGCCGCCGAAAACAAACAGATGGAGGTGACTGTCTTCCCAGCCCATCACCGTCTGGATGATCTTGTGCAGCTTGGGCAGTTGCACATGCGCGGGCACCACAAACCTTCGCCAGACGAGGGGTGTCACGTCCAGCAGTTCAATGCGCAGGGTGGCGGCAGGCTTCAGCATGGACGGCAATCGGGAAACGATTTAGATCGCAAACATTGTATCGGACTGCCACGAGCCATTTCGCAGATCCATGATCAAACAGCCGGGCCTTATTCTCCTGACAGCTTTCCGACCCAAAACAACTCCCCACTCTGCGATGTTGTGCGGCCGCGGGCGCTCAGCGAAAAAACCCCGAACATCGCCGAATCGAACATAGCTCATCACAACGGATGGCGAGAGCCGGTCAAGCTATCACTCTGATATCGGTTAGCTAGCAGCGGCGCATTACTGCCTCCGCCCGCTGAGAACCGGACGCGCAGGCCACCCCGCATCCGGCTCAAGCCATTCTTCAGCACCACGGCGTGGCACCGGGCAACGTCACGGAGCGATTCGCAACTCGTCGGCGGAGGCTGCAAGCGGAAGCCACGGACGGTGAGCTACCTTGTTTGATAGACTCACTGAGTCTAATTATTTTGAGTCCCGCAATCGGGGACAATAAAGGCGTGAGCACTTCATTGCAGCCCCAAGACGACTTTTCCGAGATCACTCAACTGATTACCGCTGCCCGGCAGCAGGCGGTCCGAGCGGTGAACACAACGCTGATCGCCCTTTACTGGCAGATTGGACAGAAGATCAGCCGCAAGCTCGCCTCGGCGGAATGGGGTGATGGGGTGGTATCGCAACTTGCCGAGCACCTCGCAGTAACGCAACCCGGCTTGCAAGGTTTTACCCGTCGGAACCTGTTCCGCATGCGGCAGTTCTACGAGGCCTATGAGGGCAACGAGATCGTTTCGACATTGGTGAGTCAACTGCCTTGGACGCACCACCTGATCATCCTGAGCCAGAGCAAGCGCCAGGAGGAGCGGGAGTTCTATCTCCGATTGGCGATCCAGGAGCAATGGAGCAAACGGGAGCTGGAGCGTCAGTTCAAGGCCGCCTTGTTCGAGCGCACGGTACTGAACCCGGTAAAAGTGTCACCGCTGGTGTCACAAACTCACCCGGAAGCCTTAAGCGTCTTCAAGGACACCTATCTGGTCGAGTTTCTCGACCTACCGACAACTCATGGCGAGGCAGACCTGCACCGAGGCTTGTTGAGACGACTAAAGCACTTTCTCGTCGAGCTAGGGAGGGATTTCTGCTTTGTGGGCAGCGAATTCCCGCTACAGGTCGGGGGGCGGGACTTCGCGCTGGATTTGCTCTTTTTCCACCGAGGGCTCAATTGCCTTGTCGCGATTGAATTGAAGGTCGGCCGTTTCGAACCGGAGTATATGGGAAAGCTGAGCTTTTACCTGGAGGCGCTGGACCGGGATGTGAAGAAGTCACATGAAAGGCCGACTATCGGGGTATTGCTCTGCGCGAGCAAGGACGACGAAGTAGTTGAATATGCCCTCAGTCGCAGCCTATCACCAGCGTTGATCGCCGAATATCAAACTCAGTTGCCTGACAAGGCCCTATTGCAGGCCAAGTTGCATGAGTTTTACCAACAGGATGTGCCGCTTAGGTGAATGGCATAGCCATGGACGACTAGATCACGTGAGCGCCGACTGAGGATCGGTCTGTCCTCGACGCGAAATGAAGATCTGACGCAGAGCCTCGCCCGCAAACATAGACGACTTGCTTTGGGCGCTTTCGACCAGCGTGAGAGTCGAAAGTGATCTATGCGTCATATCACGCATAAGAATAATTATGTTAAATTGCTTTCATGCTTGAAAGCAGAATGCTCGTTGTTTTCAGAATTTGTTTCGGGCTCTCATTAGTCGGCGAAAAACTAGAAGGTGACGGGGGCGTCCCCGCGATCGTCACGTCGAGTGCTGTCCTCACGCACTTCATTCGCCGTTCGCTTCGTCCTAATCGCTGGCTGACCGATCCGCTGCGAAAGATACGTAAGAAGCTCTTGCAGCCTGGCATCAAATGACCATCAAATAAGCGCGATTCTCCTAACCAACTGAGTTTATTAGTATTTCTGTCGGTGGAGCGCCCGTGGCTACGAACCCGTGGGACAAGTTGTCGAATTAGCTAGTCCAAACAGCGTCGGCCGTGGATCTCTCGGACCGGCCCGACCAGTGGGCGGTACGCCGATGGCGCGGCCACTTTACTGCCAGTGTCGGGGATGACCACGTCACGTCTGAGCAAAGGTGCGGTCATGTGTTATTCCATATTGCCGCTTTTCGGGTGCTTGGCGATCCAGTCTTCCATATAAGTTATTACTGCAGCGGCACCCTCGTCCGACTCTAAAAGGTCCAAAGGGACAGCCCCCCGCAGATGCTCATTCGGGGTGCTGAGCCATTTGAACGCCGCCCCTTTACTGCCTCGCACCTTAGTGGCCAAAATCAAAGCGGGGGTTAGCAAGTCAGGCCGCGCGTACCAGGACGTCGGCTTGAGGCTCACGCCACGTTTGCGCGGCACCACCCGCGGCAACTGCGCGGCAGCAAGTTCTCGCTCGGAAATGTGTTCACGTGTCCAATGACTGAGCTGAACGAGACTCGTGTTGGGCGGGCGTCGATGGTCGCAAGTGGGATTCACTAGTCCCACGACGACATTCGTGTTGTCGCGGATCATTTGCAGTGCCGGTGCCAGGTCCGTGTCATTCGAGGCAATTACGACCTGATCCACGTCGCCTGTTAGAGCATCATGGTAGGCATGCAGTGCGAGTTGGACATCGCTCTGCTTCTCCTCGAACTTCCAGATTTCTACGCGCTCACAGTGCCGAGGCCACTTGCTAGGGTTAGCGTGGTCGACCTTCGGCGCCCTGACTTGGGAAACGGAGAAGTATCCTTTTATGATCTGAAGCCGGCCTGCACAGTAATTTTCGAGCGCGGTATGGTAGGCGTCCTGCGACGACACGGAATCCGGGCCCTTGGCGGCCGTCTCCACGATTGTTGCGGTAAAGTACTTCACCGCGACGGGGAGCAGTTCATGCCGGTCCGGCGATCGGCCCGGGCCCATATGAAGGATCGAAGGAAGAATTTGGTTTTCAAACAGTGCGTGCAGGTTTAGCCACTTGAAGCGACTGCCTTTCAGGCAACCATAGTAGAAGTTGTACCCGTCGACATAGACTCGCGTCCTGAGCGTTCGGCCACCTTGCCCTCCCATTCCCGACTCCAGAAACGAAAAAACCGGCTTTCGCCGGCTTTTTCCCCCGCGCACCAGGTGGTCAAGCCACACCGACATCGCGGATTAGTTGTTAAGCAAATGCTAACTCGCTGCTGCGTTTTTTGCAACGGCTTGCTGCATGACGTCCCGTTGCCAATGTTGCCGGCAGGTCTTCAGGGCCGCTGAACGTTTGACGAGTTACGCCAGCTCCGGGCAAGGGCGGTCTCTGCCGCCGTCGCGACTGAAAAAACAGGTTGCGGGCCTCGGATCGGAGGATCCCACCGCAACGGGCTGCCACTGTCGGCGACCTCTACAGTTCCGCGCTTGCCTGTAATGCTCGGATTATGAAGGTGATGCAGGTGATGCGGTTGTGGCAGTGCTGTAATGAGCTCCCTGTGAGGAACCGGAATTCGGCGGACTGCGATACCCCACGAATCAATGACTTAATTAACAGCTAATTCCGTCGCGTCTCGGCAGAAGAAGCGCTCGGCGCAGGCGCCTCACACATAACTTCTGGTCGGCGTACTGGGCTAAAGCTGAAAAGTCCGGCCTGCAGAATGTTGAAGGGTAAGGCGCAGCAAGGCGTCGGAAGAATTGTGCTGCGTGCAGAACTCCCAGATCGAATAGGAATCTGATTTAAATCCTGGGAGATTTGAGGGCCTTGCTGATGAGCACACCGGACTTCTTTCGCAGCCGCTTGGACGGGATGATTGATCTACGGCATCCGCTCGCAGTGCTGGCGACCCGGATGCCATGGAACAACATTGAGGCGGCCCTGGCGCCGGTGCTTGCGCGCAAGGGGAAGGATGGACGCACTGTGGTCGGCGAGGACTTGTTTGGTCCGACA
>NZ_AUFE01000104.1 GCF_000426345.1 Cupriavidus phytohabitans
ATGCTCATTACGCCCAACCGCCTCTCACTATCGACATCTCGCCAGCAGGTGCGCCAGTGGCGCAGCTTGGCTACGCCGGGGTGTCTTCCACATCGGCTGCCGCCCCGGCATCCAGCCAGTTCGCCGCATTGCGACGCAATCAGCGGCTACTGTGGGGCATCGCCTTCGTGGCTGCTGCTGCGGCCATGTTTGCCATCGGCTCATCGATCGGGAAGCGAGAAATGCGCGCTTCCAACGATCGTGAACAACCGGTTCAGGCAGCTTCCGAAGCCCCTGCGCGCGCGACTGCCGAATCCAGTGACCGTGAATGGCCGCGAAAGCGTGACGCCGTTTCCGATTTCGAGGCAAGCAAGTCGACTGTCGCGCCATCGCCGGCCGTGCCTGTGGATGGACCCGCGTCTGGGCCCGCCACCACCGCGGAGCCCGTACAGCCTAAGCTGGAGCGAACACAGGCAGAACAGCCGAAGGCGGAGGCCGTGAAGCGACCAGCCCCGGCCGCGTCCACTGCGGCAGCGCCCACCAGGACCGCGACGGCTGCGGCGACTGCCAAGACGACACCGCAACCGCCATCCGGCGCGCAGACACGGAATACTGCGACGCAGCAGGCAAGCGCCCCTACCGACGTCAAGATATTTTGAACTATGGATACTCCTCCGATTTTCAGCCTGCTCCGTGCGGGCATGAGCGTTCACGGTGACCTTGTCGCGGATCATGGCTTCACCTGCCTGGCGCTGGTCACCGGCAACGTTGGCGCATCCCGTGGGCTGCTCCATATCGCGGCGGGCGGCGTGGTGCATGGCAACGTCGATGGCGAGCATGTCATTGTGGACGGCGTGGTCGAAGGCGATGTTGTTGGGCGCGCCTCGCTGCTGATCAATGGACGCGTGAAGGGTCGGATCTTGTATGCCGGGACCATCCGGTTGGGTCCGAATGCCGCCCTGGACGGCACCATTGCCCGCATCCAGTCGGTCGGTTACGTCCCCCCACACAAGGAGGGTGCAGCGATCGACAGCCCGGCAACCGAGGCGCAGATTCCCACGCCTTGCTGAGGAACATGTTCCTTCCAAAGACACCGAAAGCACCCTCCCGCCCCCCTCTTTCAAAGACAAACGCCCGGCAAAGCCGGGCGTTTGTCTTCAGTACACCCTTCTCAGGGTCATCAGCTCTGCCTGCGTGAAGACACCAGGGAAAGCCACCCACGGATAGTCCACAGCGTTCGCGGGATCTCGGAATGACACATAGGGAAAGTCGTTTTCCAACTGCACCCGGAAGAGGCGCCGGCGTCCGTCCTTGCCGCGCACTTCGAACACGGCTCCATGCATTAATTCGAAGACAACACGTTTCTGCTTGAGCGTCACTGTGGCCGCGGGGCCTTGCAGATATCGCTGGTCCAGCCAGGCGTCATACCCCATCGGCATTGCATGCTGCCTGACATGAGCCTGCCATTCGAAAAAGAGTACGAGAATTCTGTCCTTCGGAAAACTTGCCACATCGATGGCCTGTCGCAGCATAAGCCGCTCCGCGACTCGTTGCCCTTCGGTCCTGATCGTGTTGCGACAGGCGTGGCGGCCTTGAAACGCAGGCGTTTGCGAGGTCCGGAACAGCCAGCGGGGGTATCGAGAATAGAAATCAATCAAAATCATGATCAACGAGCGAAAAAAAACCCCGGACAGTGCCGGGGTTTTGGAGACCTAAAACGACTACTTCCATGCCAAGCATCGGCATCGAACGTAGTTCGCTTGAGGCCTTGTCAATGAGATGAGCTCTTCAAGCAACGAGTTCGAGCGCTGCGTCCCAGGCCCGCTGCTTGAGTACCGCGCCGGCACCGAACCACGCCGAATCCAGCCGATTGCCCGGATTGCGCGCACGCTGGCGGTGATCGACGTACTCGGTGACGCTGTTCACCAGTCCCCAGGCAGTGCCGGCCGCCGATTCCAGTGTGGCGCCGCGACCGTTGCCATCGAAGAGATTGAGCACCGCCTTCAGGCCGCGCTCGTTCACCTTGGTAGGGCCCTCGGACTCCGGTGTCGCCCACGAGTACGTGAACAAACGCTGGAAGAACCGTTCCGATTCCGCCTGGCTCACCTTGCGGGCGGCCAACTCATGCATGCGGACCATGAAGCCATCCCACGACGAGATGGCGATGCCCAGCTCTTCCTTGACGGCGCGCGGGTCGAACTGGCTGCGGTGCGGCACCTTGACGGCGCCACGATTGCGCCCAAGCGCGATCTGCAGAGTGTTGTTGCAGACGACCCGCACGGACGTGAACTGCGCCGTGGTGGCCAGCGTGCCATCACATGCGGTGGCCAGCAGCAGATAGCCCCGGACCTCGTCGACGCCGGCGATACTGGTCGATTGCCCCGTGCGCGCGAGCGCCCAGAGCTTGCGACCTTCCTTGAGCACACCAGCGGTTTCCAGCTGGTAGCCGCCGACTTCGGTCAGATCGCGGTAAAACTCCAGGATCTCCGCGGGTTGAACGACCTGATAGCGCTTCGACACCGTCGAGAGCGGCTTCTTGGTATCCGAGCGGAACAGCACTTTCTGCTCGGGGAACGAGTGAATCGGATCAAGATCGTGGGAGCCGATGCGATACATCACATCGGTTTCCTCGATTCGCCAGTTCATGCCGGCAGCTTCGGCCCAGGCTTCGAGCGGCTGATTGCTTTCCAGCTGGTTGCCAAGGCCGTGCCACGGAGTGGCGCCAGCGTAAGCCATGGTTTGCACGAGATGAGACATGGATTGCTCCTAGAAATGGGGATGGCGCGAGTAGGGCCAATGAGCCGGTCGCAGGAGAGAAATGGGGTTGTTCAGAAACCGCGACGAGCGATGCAGCAGCTCGCGCGTGGACTGGCGTGGCAGTTGACCGTTGGCCGCGGGCAGCGGTCTCGGACGACGCGCCACAACGGGCTACGGCAAGGGTTGGAGGTGCATGTGGGACAACGGATGGAGCCCACAGAGACGTCCCCACAGGGAGGGTCCCTGTGGGAAGTTGCAAGAAATGGCCGGCGAGCCGGCTGGGGTCGATGCGTCTGAGACGCGGGTAAAGCTCGGTTTGGACTGAACGGTCTTCAGTGCGAACAGAGCTTCTTTGGTCAAGCAAAGACTAACGTAGTCGTTGCGATTAGAAGGTATCGAAAGCTCGCGAGATCCCTGCGTGATTCGAAGAAGGCGTCCCCAGCCAGTGGCCGGGGACGAAAATATCAGGCGGCAAGCGCCTCGGGCGCGGCGGTCCGCGCCAGGCGGGCACGCGCGTAGCCGAGCGTTCCGTCCTTCGCGCGTAGCGGTCGAGATGCCCGCTTCACTGGATCGTGGATCCAGTAGCGTCGGGCACTCCCGCGAGGCTCGTCGATCAGCTGCGTGAAGCCTGCATCGATACAGAAGTCGACATACTCGCGTCCGCTCATCACCTGGCCAGTTTCAAGACGGTACTTGGCAGCCTCGGCCAAATGCGTTGCATCCGACAGTTCACAATCCGTGCGCTTCTGCGCCTTTTCGATGACCTCGTTGGCTTCCCATTCGGCCTGTTCGGCCTCCGAGAATCCACACAGTGCGAACAGCCGTCGGCGCCTGGTTGCCGCAGCGCATTGGAGAACGTCGACACCGAGCTCGTCGCGCAAGGCGCGCTTCGAATCGGTGTTCCAGTCCTTCGGGCCATCGAAGATCTGCAGGAGCGCAGCGACATTGCGTTGCATGATCGCGAGTGCGACGCGGTTCGGCCACTCATAGCCATAGGCCAGTCGATAAGCCGCGGCGGCGCCGGCCTGCCGATCGAATTCGCGCTGGCTGATGCGCAGCGCTTCTCGCTCGCCCCTGGCCTTGTCCATGCTGTCGCGAAATTGCCGCTCGCTGATCCGCGCATGGATCGTCGCCGCCAGCTTGGTCACCGGCTGGGCGTTCTCTCCCGCCGGCGGCTTGGGCGTCGATACAGTCCGTGGCGGGAGTATCCCGGCCTCGAACAAGGCATCGTCGACCTGCACATCACTGGCATCCCGCGAGACATGCCGCAGCGCCGCAAGCAGCTTGCTGGCATTCTGCGGCGTGATCTCCAGCTTCTCGGCACGCATGATCCGGCACAGCGCCTGCAGCACGTTCGGCGACAGAGCGCCGCGCAGAGCCAGCACTTCGATTAGCGGCTTCATCCACAGGTCATGGCGGCCGTGTTGCGGGCTTTCGCGGTACGTATTGATGATGCAGTCGCGGACCTTCTCACCGCGCAGAAGCGCGTAGGCAACGTGCACCTCATGTCGAGCATTCGGGCTCGCGTTGGGCGCATACAGCGGCCCGTTGATGCCGTAGCCGAAGCGGCGCACAAACTCACCGCAGACGAACTGAGCGATGTCGAGCGGCCCCTGCTCTTCGAAGAGGTCTGCCGTCTGGAAGAGCGGTCCCGCATCGCCCTGGGACAAGTCGATGGCTTCGGCGGGAAAATATGCCAGGCGGCCGGCGGCCACCACGGCGCCCCAGGAAGCGCGGCTCATTTCGTGTGGGCGCAGGATCTTGCCCCCTGCGCGCACGATAAAGCGGTCGACCTCATCCAGGATCATGGTGAGAATGCCGCGCTGGCTCCCAGCCGGGCGAACCGCAAAGTTGCCCGAGGCAAGTTGCGCCACCGGGATCGCGCCACTTTCGACGTGACGCACGGTAATGTCGTCGACGCGCGGCATTGCCTTGCCGTCACGGTCGTCGTTCAGGTACTGCAGCACGCCGGCAAGCGTCGTGCGATTCTCGGCCCGCTGGCCGATGTGAATGACATACATGATTGGCTCCGGACGGAGCATGCCCCTTCGGGGACGTGCCCCGAAAGGGTTGAAAGGGATAATTGCTAGGCGACGGCGGCCATGAGACGAACCGGCCGGGACCGGCTGGCCACGATGCGAGCGCCTGCCAATTGCGACAACAGCTCGGGACACGTGATGCGCCAGACGGCACCGCACAGGTCACGCCCCTCGGTGCCGCGGTCTGTGTCGGAGAACTTGCCGGTGGCAAGCAACGCCGCTTTGATGTCCGCGGGAAGGTTCCAGTCAGCCGCCACGCAGAATTCGCCGGCGAGCAATGACACCTGTGGCACGTTCACGCTGAGCGAGGCATAGGGCATGCCATCATCCGCGCAGACCAGCTGGATCGCCGGGCGCAGGTTCGATTCGTAGAGGCCGATGCGCAGCAGAACACCGGCGGGATAGCTGGCCGTGCCAGCACCGTAGATGATGTCATCCATGGGGGATACTCCTTTGGGAGGGAGCCGCCCCCATCGGGACGACGCCCGTGTGGGTGTGAGAAATAAAAAGCGCATCCCTATGGGATGCGCTGATGGGGGTTGCCGTGCGGCTGGCAACCGTGAGGCACGAACGCCTAGCCGTTGCGATCTAACTCCTCGAGCATGCGCTCACGATCTGCGTTGCGAAGCACCCAGAGCCCGAAGCCCGCGATGCACAACGCGAACCCGAGAACAAATGGACCAAACATCACTTATCTCCTTTCGCGAGAACCGCGCCTATGGCAAATAGTACTGCAGCGCCAGCCAACAAGCAGGTTGCGTTGATGACAGTGGCCATGGACCAGGACGAAGTTCCTGCCACATAGCCGGCGAAACCCACGGCGCAGGCCGCCGATAGCGTATGGTAATAGCGTCCGTACGCTTGCATTTGATCCTTACTCGGTTTGCGAAATGCGTCGTCCAGCCGGCTAAGCCAAGCGTCGCTGGTGGCGTGCCTGACATCCAGCTTGTAACGGGAGTCTACGACGTGAATCAGCGGCACTCCATATCCGCCCTGGTGCGCGACGATGGCATAGCCTTCGCCAGCGTCCACCGCTGTGTAGACTCGCATCATCATGCGTGCCGGCAGTTCGACAATGTCGTCCTTATGCAACGAAGCAAAGCCAGTAGTTTCCTCGCCAGAGGTGGCCGTGAAGGTGACTTTGATGAGACGGGTCACAGGGAACTCCTTAACCGCGCCGCCCGGCGACCACGCGGAGCGTGGAAACCAGATCGGCATAGCTCTGCTCGGTACCAAGCGATTCCACGGTAACGGCGTTTTCGCGACCGCCGGTCAGGTCGTCGCGGCCGCGACATGTTCGATAGGACATGTGCACCACACCTTCCTGACCCGTACCGTGCCGGATCTCAAACAGCAGCGAGTCCGTATGCAAGGCGAATACGTCGATGTCACGACGACGCTGGCGATGCTCGCGGATCGTGTAGTCGCGCGGGCGCAGGGCCATGTCGCCGGCAAAGCGACGTAGCACACGGCATGCGTCACGGCGAATGGCGTGTCCGGCCGCGGAGTTTGTCGACGAATGGCGGCTCAAAAATGACTTGGGAAGTTTCATGGGTGTCCTCAAAATGGATCGGGACATCCCTTCCCTGACGGGACGAGTGTCCCGCAATGGGTTGGTTCGGCAATGCCAAACAGTGGGTCGATGCGTCAATGACGCGGGTGAAAGCGGCTTGCCGAACCGGCGACGGTTGGGCAAGCCCTCTCGGGCTTGCAAAGGGTTGGCCTGAATTTCAGGCGACATCAAACAGCTTGCTGATTGCTCGGACGGTGTCCCACGCTTGGCGCTCGGTCAACACCTTGCCGATCAACAGTTTCTGACCAACGGTGACCAGGTTGGGGGCATCGCCGGTGTAGCCGATGCGGTCGACAAAGACCACCCAGCCTTCGCACCGGCCACGCTGCACGGAGACGGCGAGCCGTTCGCGAGGACCGATCTGCGGCCACTGGCGCGACAATTTCGGGCCATACATAGCCTCGTTATCGTCATCCATAAAATTGGCCGCATTGAGCCATTCCGGCTCTAGTCCCGCACTGCGTAGCTGACGGCGGACGTCGTCAGCCACTTCAAAGATGTACTTCCCTTTCGTTTCGATCGGGGTGACGGTGAGGGGGGAGACTTCTGCAACGTCGAACATGGTGGCTCCAGTTCGCGACAGACCCCCCGCGCGGGAGGGCCCGCGCGGGGAAGATAGATGGAAACGGGGTTCCGACTGGAGCCCGTTAGCGAGTGAGACGATAGCCGCCGGCACCAGAGACGAGATACAGCCGCTCGCCGGTGACGAACTGCTGATCTGCGTCCTGCGTGACGACGATCTGGCGGCCACTGTCCGTCCGGACAATGACCTCCACACCATCACGGCGATTCAGGTGGGTGGCGGCCGTCTGCGCGATAACCGCGGAGACAGTGCCAGACAATGCGCCAACCAGGTAACGACCGTTGCCGTTGCCGATGACGCGGGCACCGAGCACCGCGCCGACGACGGCGCCGAGAACACCGGGTACACCCGAGTTCGCGGAAAGCATGCCGTCGGTGTCGGCGATCGTGACCGGGCGGACCCGGACGACGGTCACAGTCTCGGCGCTACTCGTGCGCAGCGCTTCGGAACCCCGGTAGGTGTTCGGCGAAGTCGGCTGTGCAGCGCAGCCAGTGAACATGGCAAAGCAAAGGAAAAGCAGGAAGACACGCTTGAACACGATGGCCTCAACGAAAAATGGGCCAACATGCCCACGGGCAGGAAGGCCCGTAGGTGGGAAAAGAGATGCCCGGCTATACAACCGGAAGAGTCGATGCGTCTGAGACGCGGAAGGTGCCGTAATGGTAGCAGGCCCAGTACCGAATGTGGAGAGGGGCTAGACCACTCCACCCAGCTCGCGAGCGAGACTGTCCAGCACTGTTTCGGCGAACCGCTCGGGCGAGAGCGGCGATTGCGCGCCGCCGTCCTCTGCTGCGGCGAGCGACAAGACCGCGTCGACGACGTCGAGCCACGCGCTACCGCGCACCCGGACCGCCTGGCCTTGGGTAATCGATGTCGAGAGGTTGGCCCGGGAGACCGTCGCCTCGAAGCCGGACAGGTCGAACCTGGGACGGCCGTCCCGTCGCTCTTCGCAGAAGCCTGCCAGCAGGAATTCCACGTAGTGCTCCAGCGCCTGGCCATTCTGTTGAGCGAGGTTCTCGATCCATGCAACAACCTGCGGGCGCAGTTGCAGTATCAGGTAGCTACCAGATAGCTCCATTGCATCCGTTCCCGAACCGGCGAACTGCCAGCACCAGCCATTACCGATCGCATAGAGAGGCTGTTCCTTGCCTTCCACGACATGCACCGCGGAGTGGAACCATTCCACATGGTCGTTCTCGTCGAACAGGAAGGCCCGACGGCCGGCTACGTAGACGAGATTCGGCATGACGGCGCACAGGGCATCGCCATCCTCGCTGGTGAACACCGGCACCGGAAAGCCGTTCCACATGGCGCCATTCCAGTAGGCGCCGACGGCGACGTCATCCGGCAGCCAGCTGCCTGTCACAAGGACGCGACGATAAGCGCGCGCGGTCTGATTTAGGGATTTTTTGTTCATACGTGCTCCGAGAGAAAGAATGGAGCACGCCGTCAGGGCAGTTGCCCCAACGGGTTGAAAATAATGCGTGACGGAGTGCCACGAGGTCGATGCGTCCTGGACGCGAGGTGTGACGCGATCTTAGCAGCGCACTGCGCGACTCGACAACCAAGGTCGCCCACAAACGAAAAAAGCCACTTCCGACAATGTCGGAAGTGGCGGGCTTAACCGGTCTGGCGGGCTGCGCGGGTTGCACGTCCCTTCGGCTCAGGCAAGTGATACCCGAATCGTGCCCAGGCCTGGGGATCCACTGGCAGTGGGTTCGTGCGGCCCACAGCCAGATTCACAAACGCGCCGCAGTACTGCAAGGTGCCCGTGCGGAACAGCGTCCAGAGCAAATTGTACGCCTGCACCGCCATCGCCTGGTTGATCACCAGCGACTGCCGGCTGAGCGCTTCGGCCATCGAGCAGGACGGCGCCGTGTCACTCTTGTCCCCCTTCGGGTCCAGAAGCTCGGGAAACAGGTCGCCCACATGGGGCAGCCGTTCCGCCGCCCTGCCGCGGACCTGACCGAGGATCACCTGGCCGCTGTCGGCCTCGTTGCCGCAGTCGAGATAATAGCCACCGGAGCCGCGCTGCATTGCGCCCAGGATGGCCTTGCGAGCCTTCCGGGTATCCACGCAGCCGATCACCATGTCGCAATGGAAGCGGTCCCGGCTGCCGACACGACAAACGCGCGCTTCCCAGCGCGTGCCCATCAGGTTGTTGAGCCGATTGACCAGCAAGGTGGCCTTGGGCTGGCCCACGTCCACTGGATAGAATCCCTGACGGCCGACATTGGTCTCGCTGACGGTATCGTCGTCGTAGACCGTACAGTCAATGCCGCCTGGGTGGCCCAATTCGAGCATGGCGTGGTGCAGCCGCGCCAGGTTGGGTAGCAGCGCGCTGCCGGTGCCACCGGCACCAACAACGATCACTTTCCAGGCCCGGCTAGCCATGTTCACAGGGATGCGGTGCTCGAAGGTCATGCCAAGACCTCCTCGCGTGCCGCCGAATACCAGTCGCCTGGCACTCGCTCCACCGTCTCGAAAATGCCCTTGGCGCAGAGCCGCAGTGCCATCGATGGCGTGAGCGCCGCACAGTTGCCGATCACGAACGCGAACTTCACGTCATGGCGGTCATCCTCGTCATCCGTCACCGAGAAGAAGGCGGGATGGCTGCCGTGAGAATGGCAATCCACCACGAGCACGTCGTCATCTGCCAGCACGGGGCGCTCATACTTCAAGTGCCCGCTGCTGTGCTCGAGGATACCGACCGGGATCAGCCGAAACGCCGCGCTAGCGGCATTCCAGACAATCCATGCGCCAGTTTCCTTCGGATACGCGGCCCGGGCCATCGCGGCGAACTCGCCGATCAGCTCGGCTGGCACCCGGCCGCAGTGCAGTTCGGTCGCCTCCGCGGCCTCGCCATACGGAATGGCGGTGCGGTGCTGAAATGCGCCGAGCCGGCGCACCACGCGCAGCCACGGACGTGCGATCTCAAGAAACACACCGTTGTCCGCGATAAGCAACCGCTCACCGGGCCGCTCCATCGCAGCAAGCTGCCCGAAGCGCGGCACCATGACGGACGGAAAGGACTGCTGCAGGGCAGTGTCTGCAGGATGCATGATTACTTCTCCAGTTTGCCGGCGATCAGATCGGCCAGCGTGCGTTTCATGGGGATGAGGACTTGCTTCGGGTACTCCGGAAACTTCCCGTCGAGCATGTCCTTCCAGAAGGCATAGGGCCCGCGCTGGTAGTTCACGCGCTGTGCCCCGTGGTTTGGATGGGTGAAGGCGGAATTGAAGAATCCCGCTTCCCAGCCTGCGACGGATGCAACGTCGATCTGCTTCGGCACGTGAGCGCTACCAATGCAGATCTTCCCGTTGTCCCAGGTGTTGAAGTAGGGTGGCTCGTGGAGCACCGCCTCCGGTAGCGGCCGATCGTCGCCATGCAGCGCAAAGACTCGGAAGCCGTTGTGCGACGCCTGGAAGACCAGGGCCGGATGGGGAACCACCGCGCTGCACTCGCCGAACTCCTTGCAATGAAAGAAGATACGGCGATGCTCGGCCGGGCACCACCACGTGACCGCGGTGGGACTTATCGACAGCACCTTGGGCGTGAGGAACTCGCCCTTGGGCAGCGAGGCTTCGGCGACTTGCCGCACCGCCTGAATCAGCGCGAGGCGATTGAGCGGCGTGCCGGGACCGATAGTCAGGCGACCGGTTGTCGCGTCGGGTTCGATTCGGTGCGCGGTGGCATACGAAAACTCCGCCACTGAACGGCCGTAAAGCAAAATGGCCCCTTGCAGGGCGACGTCGTGCGACCGCGAAACGGTCAGGATCTCGGCCATGGGGCCCTCCTATGAAGAAATGAGTGTGAGCACCCGGTCAAGCGCGCCGATGATCTTCAGCATGCCTGCCAGGTCTTGGAACTGCTGGCGGATCGCCGTAGCGTCCTCAGCAAGCGGAATGAAGCACTGGAACATCGTGGCGTCGCCAGCGTTGTTCAGGCAGTCGTAGTGGTCGTCCAGGATTTCTGACACATAGTCGCTGGGCCGGTAGGCAATGGTCACCGCCGAATACGCCGGCTCAGCCCATTGGGCACCGTCGATGGCAGACCGCTCCCCCGCTCTGGCCACCACCAGCCGGAGGTCGGCAAGCGCGGTGCAAACCTCGCTCAGCCAGCCATCATGCGAACGCGCCAGCTTGCGCAAGGCGCGTGGGCCAAGCTCACGCAGACGGACCGAAGCCGCCTCGACATGTGCGTGCTTCGGCAGGGTGTCGTCCGGTGCCAGTTCGGCCCGCACGACCGACGGCAGATAGCGCTCGATATCGGCGTCATCGCCGCCGAAGTTCTCCTTGAGAAACTCCCTGGCATTCTCGTCGTCGGCTAGCGACGAGTCGTAGTCCCAGTGCCGCCGGGCGAACTGGTCCAGAAGCATATCCGGCGTGCGAAGGAAGAGGGACTTACCGCATGCAGCATTGATCAGGCTCATGGCGGTAAAGAGAAGCGACGGGTGAGCGGATCGCATCGCTTCCGCGCGCGCCTCTCCGATCGCGTACACCTCCTCCTCCGGCAATTCGATGGCGAGGTAGAGCGGCGCTTCCAGGCCGTCCTCCCAGCCGAACTGCATGACTTGGTCCATGGCAGCGCCACGGTCGATCAAGGTCAGACCGAACTGCAAGCGCTGACACACCGGAGTACGGCTATTCAACCATGCGAACATGGCTTGGGTAAAAGCGTCGCCGGCGCTGGTCGGATTGGACACATCGCTGGCGCGCAGCACGCCGGCGGCGAACTGCGCGATCACCAGGTCTTTCACCTCCACCTCGTCGCCATACGTCAGGCGCGCCGTGGCCGGGATGGTGTCGTGCAGCTGCGGCAGCGTCAGAAAATCATGGGCAGGTCGACGGCCGGCAGCGGAATGCTGTCGGTGTGACGTCCATGCGGGTCGTTGTCCCGGATCGAGTTCAGGAACAAACGACCGAGGATCGAACAGCATTGTTGAGTCTCCTCAGAATGTAAAAAAACCGCCCTTTCGGGCGGCTCCTTGTTGATGCTGGCGAAATGCCCAGTGGACAGCGCCTTCATGAGGTCAGATTTACGTATCCCCGCCCTTCGCGCCGGCCGCGCGCACGAACGTGTAGCGAGCGACGTCACCCTTGTGCTCCGGGCCGTCCACCGCGGCGGTGGTGAGCTCGGGGTACTGGGCTGAATACACATCGCGCACCTGCTGAGGCGTGAACTGTGGACCGGGATCCATCAGATTCATGCCGTTGTACGAGAACTCGCGCGTGAGCTTCTTGACTTCGAGTGCCATGGCGGTCTCCTTTACAACAGCGATGCGAGGTCGGTACCCGTGGTCGCGGGAGCGTCGGTGCCGGCTTTCGCCTCTGCCTTCGCTTCCGTAGTCGCGGCGTCGCCCTCGTCGTCATCCTCGTCCGATTCATTGGACTGGGCGGTGCTCGAGGGCGAAGCCGCCTTTGTCAGCGCCTTCGTTGCCTTGCTCGCCTGAGTAGTCGGACCTGAAAAATTCAGTCTGAGAGCTCAGCGTGACTGAAAGGCGGAGGATTCTGGGCCCTCATCAAACGACTGCGGCATGTGGGCTGAGTCGATTGGCGGCATCGGTGGCGAACCGGGCCATCCCTGTGAGCAAAGCTAAGACGAAAAAAAGCCCGCGGATACCGAGGCGGGCAATGGCCCGCAGCAGCCAACGGAGATTGAAGCCTGCGGCACAGAGGATCGGATGGACAGTGTCACCGATTTCGCCTTTCAACCAGTTCCGGCGCATGCCATGATCCGCTTTGACATGACCGATGACAGGCTCGACTGCCTGGCGACGTTTGAGCATTCTGCGCTG
>NZ_KE384524.1:0-7034 GCF_000426345.1 Cupriavidus phytohabitans
CTCTGTGCCGCAGGCTTCAATCTCCGTTGGCTGCTGCGGGCCATTGCCCGCCTCGGTATCCGCGGGCTTTTTTTCGTCTTAGCTTTGCTCACAGGGATGGCCCGGTTCGCCACCGATGCCGCCAATCGACTCAGCCCACATGCCGCAGTCGTTTGATGAGGGCCCAGAATCCTCCGCCTTTCAGTCACGCTGAGCTCTCAGACTGAATTTTTCAGGTCCGACTACATATTGTGCCAAGGCGATTTCGTAAAGAGGGTCCGGCTTGCCTGGTGGCGGAAGCCGAAACACGCCCGCAGTCTCGATGAGATCCGCGCATCCTGGTCCTTAGCAATTTAATGGATTGGAATAATCCAGCCTGCAACGAAAGCAGGTTTACAGGATGCTGGGTTACACATAACGCCCGTACTGGACATACGTGCAGACCACTTCTCATTAGAAAAGGTGACTTGCAAACTGCGTCTGGTCCATACATGCGTCGAAATCAAAGGGATACCAATCTGGCATGGGAGTGCAACGGCAGTGGTTGGCCCAGAAGCAGCCATTTTCATCAACACCGCGGTGCCTTCAAGTTATGCGTCTACGGAAATCGCCAGCCCTCGATTGCCTGACTAAGGTGCCGGACTGAGCCAGTGCCCGGCCGCGCGCTTACGCCCCATGCCTGGCAAGACTGTCACCTGCCCCAACCGCGGCATCCTGCTGTCGATGGACGGCAAGGGCAGTTGGCGCGACAAGGCTTGCGTTTCACACTACACCTCCTCGCGGCGATCAGAGACGACGTCGGCAACGCGACGCCGGCAGGACAGCTTGATCCCCTGTGCCTTTCGGGGTGGATTATTGCCCGGTGGGTCAGGCACTCGTTCTTGTCGCTGTAGGCGTGACCACGGATCAGTCCGCGACGGTTCCATATCTTCACGCTCGTTGGCGTGACGTGCAGCGCGTCGGCCATCTCCTGCAGCGTCAGCAGACCCGCTTCGCGTAATCGATCATAGCGTGGCTTCAGACAGTAATTGCGCTGCAGACGTGCGATCATTTTTGCGTTGAAGGGCCTACCTGTGCCCGACGGGACGCCACGTTCGTTCAGGATATTCGCGATCTGCAGGACAGTATGGTGATTGAGCAGTTCGTCTATCTCCTTGATCACCGTGGAAGGGGTGACCCATCGCTGCCAAGATTTCAGCGGCAACGGCAGCCTGAGGGTCCGGTGAGCGCCGCCCTTGAAGCGGATCTGTGCGGTAACCCGCTGGTCCCGGTTTAGGGTGACGTCTTCCAGGAGCAGCCTGATCATGCGTTTGCGTTCCCGGTCGGGTGTAGCGGGATCACGCCATAGCCGGGGGAAGTTGGACGCCAGTGAGACGATGACGGCGCGCTGCTCATCCGTCAGAATACGCGCGTCCTGTTCGCGCCGACGCCGATATTCCTCGTTGGCCTCAGTCAGCGCTCGAAGCTTATGGTTCCAGTCTGCTTCGAGTGAGTCGGCAACCAGCCGGTTCTCCGGATCGACGCGCATGTAGCGGCGCTGCGCCAGATCGGCTTCATACTGGGCGCGCTCCACCTGCTTGTGACGCAGACAGTCGGCTTCGTCGATGCGGAACTGGAGTTCGCGCTGAACCGCCAGGCTCACCTCAATAGCAAGCGGATTAAGCGCTTCGACGAGCAGTTCACCAATGGCCTCATCGATGGGGTGATCGTACTTTTGGTGCGGAATCCGGCGCTAGCAACCCGGAATGCAGCTTGTGGCAAAGGTTCCAGGCTACTTCGCGCGCGTACCCCTGCGCTCTTGCAAGCAACTGATTCCAAACGTTTTTCAGGACCTAAGCGCCAAATTTCTCATCAAAAGTACGATGACCCCGGCTTCCTTCAGACCCCACCTCACGGTGACGCCCTTACGCTTCACTAATCCTTCACCACCATCAGGTTGGATAGGGGACTTGCACCCCCGAGCTGTTGGACATGCTCGGCACACCAAGAAAAACCGCCCGAGGGCGGTGGTATCAGGCGTTTGGCGTCGGCGGTATCCATCCATGCTGTTCGGCCAGGATCTGCCATTGTGGCTTGGCAGAGGCAAGAACGGCCTGGCAGTACTTCTTTATCTGATCTGCTGCCTTGCCGAGACTCATGGTTGTCGAGATGTTGCCAAGGTGAATTTTCTGCGTCGGCCCGCCGCGCATGTGGACCTCCCTCGCGAGTTTCTCCAGCGCGGCCTTTAGCTTCGTGTCTTCCGTCCGATGCCCAATCTTCACCAGGCCGTTGCCCGTGGTCACAATCGAGGCCACGGTGTCGATGATGATGAGCACATCTTGGTAGTCTTTCTTCTCGGCCATCCGTTTTCCCGTCGGTCAAAAATATTCTGCATAGCATTCTGGGCGACAAAATCACCCGGTTCGCTGCGACCTACCCTCTGGCTTCCCGCCCGGGCTCGTCCTCCGGTACGCGGAAGCGCCAGTAGCGATCAGGCTTGACCCAAACGACCGTCTCTTCCGTCAGCTTGCGGAAGGCGGTCAGAATGTCCTTGCCCAGAACCTGGTTTCCGTCCGCATTCTCGATCAGCAAGTCTTCCCGCTTGCTGCGCACGAGGTGGTCGACTACATCGTCCTGGTAGATGCATGCATCCCGCTCGATCTGCGCAAGCATCCATTGAGCGACGGCGGCGGCGTCCATCACGCGCCTGATGGTTCGTTGATCACCACCAGCTGATCGTGCTTGAAATTTCCCTGCTCCAGCTTCCGGCCGGCAAACCACTGGCAGGTATAGGACTCGTTCGTGTCTTGCCAGTACTTCACCGTCATTTCGGGGCCGCCCGATTTCAGTTTGACGACGGTGCCGGTGGCGTGTGCGGTGGTGCTCATGCTTCTCCTTTTAACGTAATGACAAGATGGTCTCAATCCTCGGACTGTTTCGGCCGTCCGAATCCTCGCCAGAATTCTATGGAATAGTCATGCGGTGTTTGCGCTGAGCCTGGCTTCTTGGCAGCCCGATAGTCTGCCGCAAAGGAAACATCATCAAACTGCCACCGATCGTACTCGCGGACATCGTGGCGACTAAACTCATGCTCGCCACGCAGGTTGACATCCTCCACGGCGATGCCTGAAACCGTGCCGAGAATCTTCTCGAATTCGAGGACGGTTGGCTCAAGTGTCGCCCGCGCATTGCTATCGAGGAACGTATCGCGCCGGCAAAGTAGCACCACGTCGCACTGATATGTGTCGGACGGATCTGTCAGCTCCTCATTGCGCGGCTTGAGGAGCAGAAAGATTTCAGTTATAAGCGGCGCGCTAGTCAGCACCTTCCGCAGCCTTTCTTCTGCGCCAGCAAGCTTCAAGCGTTCATTGAACTCGTCGGGCAGTGCGGCCCGCTTATACCGTGTCGTCAACCAGTCGACAAGATCCTGACAGGCCCGCCGGTCGATCGTAAGAGTGTTGTCCGGGGTTCCATCGACGAGCAATGCCCGTTCTACCAGGCAGCGATCCCAGGGCTGGAAAGTCAGATGATGTGAGCCATCGGCGAGTGGGACGGCAAAGCGGCGAAAGCTCTTGAGAAACGTATCCTGAGCGTTCGGAGCCCCCGCGCGAATCCCCGCAACAGCAAATTCAACATATGGCTCGGCCGCATCAGAGTGGCAAACGATGTCGCAGGTCTGGCTGATCGTAACGGCGCACGCCTCTCCCCGCGACAGCTGATCGGCGAGTGCTTCGCGCCGCTGCTCCCGAAGGGCGGCGACAACCAGCGGGATCGCCGCGGCCCCAGCAATCGCTCCCTGCTGCCATCGCAGGTCATTGAGTCGGCTGCCGATTGTCGGTGGATCGTTGGTATCGTCCAAACGGCCCTCTCAACTGCCGAAACCGCGCGCGACGAGCCCCTCCAGGCGACGCGAGGCATCGATCTGCAAGCGACATTGATCGGCAATCGCGCGCAATGCCACCTCGCATCGCTGGACGTTGATCGGAGCCTCCTTCAATAGCGCGAACAGGCTTCGCCCCTCCTCGCGCTCCAAAGCCATCCCATGTAAGCGAGAGCCTAATGCGCCAACTCCATAGGCATTCCAGGTCCTGGTTAGCTTCTCAAGCGCCGCTAGACGCTCCAGCGCGTCGTCGTTGACTTGACCCTGATAGGCGTGGTCAAGCCACAGATAGATCGTCGCGCGCGCGCAGCCCAGCACTTCGGCCAGATCCTTCGTTGACAATCCAAGGCCGGACTTCACGGCGACCAGGCGCTCACTCAGCGGCACGGCGCGCGCGGGTGTCTCGCGCGCAAACTTGCCTCCCCGGTTAGCCTGCGCGAAGAATCGCTTGATCGCCAGGTTATCCAGGATGATGTGGATCTCGGCCTGTCCTGACGATGCAGTCTGGTAGCCGGTCGAGATTCGAATAACATCGGGATCTGCAATTGACCGGGAGATCGCTCCCCCGGTTGACACCGAAAAATCATTCAGCGCGTGAAGCGGCAAGGCCTGCGAGCGCTGGCCGATTTCGACCCTCTGCATCATCGTTGTTCCTCCCCGTCTTGCCAGTACGCCTGACCATTAGGGCTGGTCAGCTGCCTAAACAATGTGGATTGCGTGGTATGCAGAGATTTTGTCACACCAACGAGCATCGCAACATCGAGAACGCTCTTGATCTCGGCCGCCACGTCGATATCTACGTACCCGACCTTCGCCGCCGCGTCCTGCGCCATCAAGTCACGGGTAGACTGCAATCGGGACGACGGGGCAAGCTCGGGCACCAGCATGAGCGAGGGAGGCTGCGGCTGCGACGCCGGCGCCGTGAGACTTAGCCGCGCGACTGCGACATGCGGCGGCGGCCCGGATACTTCATACATGAGTTCGTGGACATCACGCGCGAGCCGCGCGCCGTGAAGGGGCGCGAGCAACCCTGACAATGGCGCGGCGAAGAAATCCGCGACATCGAGGCCACCTTCGGCGCGCACGATGTCCCAATAGCGCAGACCAATGCGTTCGACGAACTGGTGTTCGCGCACTTGCGCGAGCGCGGCAAGCACCTCAGCAAATAGACTGGTGAATGCGTCAGAATCCGAATAGCGAGTTACATGGAGCGCCAGTACGTCTCCAGTGAGCACGACGCAGGCGTCCGCCTCGCCTGTCAGGAAATGGAAGCGCTGCGTCACTTGCTGGCGCATACCTTGCGGGTCGAAAACGAACCCAAACTCCTGGCCGCGCACAAGGCGGGGGAAACGCGCACCGAGCGCGTCCTGCAAACTTGCGGCGAAGGGGTCAAGGTTCAGGATGCTCCCGAGCCGTAGCTCGGCGACGACGTAGGCGAGAGGTGCGTGCTTCCAGCTGCCAAGAGTCTGCATGGCCGGTTCCTTAATGTGTGCCTCGATTGTAGTCCGAGTCGGGGCGCGTTGGACACTATTTTGGACACTCATCGGGGCCGGCCACTGACTTGGCGCAAGTCGTCTTAAGGTTCGCCCCACTTGCCCTACGCCTACGGTGTGCGCTACAAAATGTACCTTATTAGCCATATATAGCGAATACATCACTTATTTGCCGTTTTTTCTACTTATCCGGCGCATCCTCTGCAAGCCCATGATTGAAAAGAAAATTCAGCGCTTGCAGCAGCTGGGCTTCGTTTATCCGACCCGGTAAAACTCCTTACCCTGCCCCGCATTAACCGCCCGCCGCAGCCAGTCGGGCATGTCGCCCTGCCCGTCCCAACTCTGCCCCGCGACGTTGCGGTAGCAGACCACGGGTGCTGGCGCCCGGGGCGGGGCCGATTCCAGCTCCTCCATGGTCAGCCCGTAGTCGGCCATCTCATTCTGGATCCAGCGGATCGCGTCCGCCCGCTCAGTTTTTGCTGTCATCGCTGCCGTCACTGCTGTCGTTGCCTTCGTCCCGGGTGTTAGGCAGCGCCGCCCCCCCGGGTCGTTGCCCGGCTCTCCCCCTTGGGCTTCCCGCGCAGTGGCCGCCGAACTTCCGACCTGCCGAGTTCGCTAGATCCTATATATGGGGACGGACCGGCCGCGCCCGCCAACCTGTCGTTCAGTGCAAGAGATCGATTAGGAAACGCTCGCGCTTCTTGCCAATCCATGCGGGAGCCCTACCACGCCCCGGCCAGGTCTGGCCCGTCTTGGGGTTGCGGTACATCGGACGCGGCGCGGCCTTCGTCTTGGTCGGAACAGGGCGGGCAGCTGGCTCAACACTGGGCTTGCCCGCAATGTCCTCAATGCTGAGGTCGTACTCCTGCATCCACTGCCGAATCTCCTCCACGACCTTTGGCACTTCCGTGGCTCGCAACTGCTCAAGTTGCGCATTGACAGATGCCAGTTGGGCGAGCAGTGAGGATTGGGACGGGCTTTGGGTTGCGGTAGGCGCTTTTTGCTCCTGTCGCGGCTTCCGCGTTTGCCTCTTCTGGGTCGGCGCTTCCGGGGCAGCCTCCACTCCAGGCAGTGTTCTCTGCTTCGGTCCGCGCTTCCGGGTTGGGGTCTCTTGAGCCGTGACTTCCGGAGCAGCAACTTCAGCTAGGATTTTCGGCTTCCGACCGCGCTTCGCGGTCCGCCTCTCTTCCGGCGCTGCTTCCGGAGTGGCAGTTTCGGTGAGCGCTTTCGGCTTGCGACCGCGCTTCGGGGTCCGCCTCCCTTCCGGCGCTGCTTCCGGCGCTGCTTCCGGCGCTGCTTCCGGCGCTGCTTCCGGAGCGGCAGTTTCGGTGAGCGCTTTCGGCTTTCGACCGTGCTTCGCTGTGCGTGAGCACGGGATTCGATGGGCGCGCGGGCACGGTAAATGATGGGTGGCTGCGGTCTGGTCCATCGCCAATGTTGCAGGTCGTCGGGTGATGCTGATGGACGTGGCGATCAAACGCGGAGGTCCAGATGTGGAGCGACGGCATTGATGGAACAAGGGGCCCGACGGGCCCCTTGTTGCTGGATCAGAAGTCGTTATCGGCGAGATCGCCAAGGCCATCAGGATGCTCCTGCCGATCTTCGGCCAGCCACTCGGCCAAAGCCAATTGATAGTGTGCAAGCAGACGGTCGCGCAGATCGTCGAGCAGTTCGATCACAGCCCAGGCCTGCGCGGGCGTCCA
>NZ_KE384524.1:8984-16457 GCF_000426345.1 Cupriavidus phytohabitans
ATTCGATGGTGCACTTCATCGGCGATGCCAGCTCGTTCTTCTTATGACTGGCATTTGACTCTCATTCGTGAAATTGGTTTACTCAGAGCACTTATCGAGCGGATCTTGGAAGATCGCAGTGCATGATGGCAAACGCGAAAGACCCGCAATCCACACGGTTTCGGCTAGTTCTGCGGCTTGTCGCCTAGAGCAGGCGGTGCAGCAGATTGAGGAAATCAAGACGAGATGGGGCCTTGCGCCCCATATATGCACGGTCGTTCTGTACGAAGCAGGCCAGGACGGCTTCTGGATAGCGCGGGCCCTGTCGAAGCTCGGCTATGAGCCCCTAATCTGCGATCCCGCCAGCATCCCGGTCGAGCGTCACGCAAGGCGAGCCAAAACCGACCGGCTCGACGCAATCAGGCTAATGATGTGCCTGCTTGCCTGGTTGCGCGGTGAATACGACCGCATGCATTTGATACGGGTGCCAAGCATCGAAGCCGAAGCGCAACGGCATCTCGTACGGGACCGAGGCGAACTACAAAAAGAAGTAATGCAGCATCGCGACCGGATACGCAAATTGCTGCGCACGGTGGGCTGCTGGCAGGACGTCAATGGCGACGTCTCAACCCGTCTCGCGATGGGAAAGTTTTGCTGCCACGACGGCGCACCCTTGTCGCGAGAGCTGCACGCGCGACTAACCAGGGAGTGCCGGCGCCTAGTCCTGGCGGAGCAGCAATTTGCTGAGCTCGAAAAAGATTTGATCGATCAATTATCGGAACCCGTACAGAAACGCATCGCCAACCTCGAACGACTCAAGGCAGTCGGTCCAGTGGGGGCTACTCGACTAGTACTCGAGCTATTCTGGCGACACTTTGATAACCGGCGCCAAGTGGGGTCCTGTGTCGGTTTGGTACCTCAGCCCTACGACAGCGGCGAAAGCCGGGTCGACCAAGGAATCAGTAAGCAGGGCAACCGACGAGTACGCTCCTTGCTGATCGAGATGGCATGGTTCTGGCTGCGCTATCAGCCCGACAGCGCGATCGCGCGGTGGTTCACGCAGCGTACCTTGGGCAATGCCCAGAACAAACGGGGCAAACGTATCGCCATTGTCGCGGTGGCGCGGCGGCTGGTCATCGCATTGTGGCGCTACCTTGAGCACGGGGTCATACCGGATGGCGCAGTACTGAAGAATGCAAGAACCGGAGGGTAGAAACAAGCAGATTCAATTCGTCCATTCGTCGTTACGTAGCACCGGTTACAAGTAGACAGGCCCGCATTCTGATTTGGTTGCTCCGCAACCGCCACTACTAGATGGGGCTTGTCGGATTCGGGTCCTCTACGCGCCCACGCGCATGCAGGACTATGCCGGACGCGTCCGGCGGATAGAAGTTTGTGACGGGCGAACAGCCCTCACGCAACGATGACCCGGAACTTGAAACTGACAACATGTCGCTTTGAGCAGAATTCAGTGGGACTACTGTTAGCGAAAAACCTTGACTCACTTCTTCTCAGAATGGGGGGCGGACCGGCCGCGCCCGCCAACCTGCCGTTCAGTACAAGAGATCGATTAGGAAACGCTCGGGCTTCTTGCCAATCCACGCGGGAGCCCTACCGCGCCCCGACCACGTCTGGCCCGTCTTGGGGTTGCGGTACCTCGGAGGCGGCGCGGCCTTCGTCTTGCTCGGAACAGCGCGGGCAGCGGGCTTAACACTGGGCTTGCCCGCAATGTCCTCAATGCTGAGGTCGTACTCCTGCATCAACTGCTGAATCTCCTCCACGACCTTTGGCACTTCCGTGGCTCGCAACTGCTCAAGTTGCGCATTGACAGATGCCAGTTGAGCGAGCAGTGAGGATTGGGACGGGCTTTTTGTTGCGGTAGGCGCTTTTTTCCCCTGTCGCGGCTTCCGGGTTTGCGTCTTCTGAGTCGGCGCTTCCGGGGGAGCCTCCACTCCAGGCAGCGTTATCTGCTTCGGCCCGCGCGTCCGGATTGGGGTCTCTTGAGTCGTGATTTCCGGGGCGGCAACTTCAGCTAGGATTTTCGGCTTCCGACCGCGCTTCGGGGCCCGCCTCTCTTCCGGCGTTGCTGCCGGAGCGGCAGTTTCGGTGAGCGCTTTCGGCTTCCGACCGCGCTGCGGGGCCCGCGTCTCTTCCGGCGCAGCTTCCGGAGCTGGGGCGTCAAGCGGTGCTACCGGGGCGCCCGATTCGGTCAGTTCGTCCTGGGCGGCAGCTTCCATCGGTTCGTCCGTGGCCAGGACTTCAACCGGGGCTTCGGCCACGGCTTCAGTGGTCGCTTCCGAGGGCATGGCTTCACTGGGCGCTTCCGGCGCGTCAGATTCCCTCAACGCTGCCGAGGCGGCAGCTTCCCTCGATTCTTCCGGTGCCACGTCTTCCGTTGAAGCGTCCGGGGCTGCGTAAGACCGCCGGCGCCGATATGACACGGTCGCCGTCGGGCCGCTATCCCGGCTTGTCGACCAGAAGTCCAAGCGTTGGGCCTGCGTGTCAACGCTGCCACTACCGACGCCTGCACCACTGGCTTCACCAATGGCGGGATCCGCGTCGCGCATCGCCTCAGCGATGGGAAGTTCCATCTGACCCAATCCGTTCGTCGCATTGCTCGCGACAAGGGGTTCAACCTCTTGCGGCCTGCGCCACCGCCGCGTCGCGGGCCTCGGCGCGCGCCGCCGCCAGTTCGCCGCGCAACGCTTCGGCCGTGCGCTCGCTCTGCTGGCGCACGGTGCGCTCCGCGTCGATCTCGCGCAAGGCGCGGCGCTCGCTGGCCTCGGCCCGTTCTTGGGCGAGGGTCACCTGCTCGCGGGCCCGCTCCAGCTCGGTCGAGAATTGGGTACGCAACTCGTCCAGCTGCCGGCGCGCGGCCTCCAGTTCCGCCCGGCCCGCCTCCAGCCGCGCCTGGGTCGCGGCGTGGTCCTGGCGCTGCCCGGCCAGCGCCGCCTGATTCTCCTCGATGGTTTGGCGCGCGGTGTCGAGCTGGGCGACCAGCGCCGCGGCTTCCTCGCGCGCGAGCGCGGTCTCGGAGTGCGCGGCATCGGGGTGATCGTGCTTTCGATGCTGATTGACACGGTTTCAGCAAGAAAACCGTTCTGTATCAACAAGTTGTGCAAAGAACTTTTCGTGGAAAAAGTCGTTGTATACAAACTGTTGGTTTCAAAGAAGATTTCGCGTGCCGGTGTATCGTTTTGCAGCGAAAGCACGATCACCCCTCGTTGGCCGCCTGCCAGATCGTCTGCACCGCCCCGGCCGCGAGGTCCTTCAGGGCCTCGGGCAGATCCGGATGGTCGATGGTGACGCGGGTGCGCCCGCGCAACTCCTGCCAGAACGCCTGCAGCACCTCGGCGGGGGTGCCCATGCTGCCCTTGCGCACCAGCTGATAGAGCTTGTTGGCGGTGGGGGTGATGCCGTAGCGGAAGAACAGCAGGCCGCAGACCTCGCGGTACAGCGCGCGGGTCTCGGGAAAACGGCCGCGCAGCGCGGCAATGTCGTCGGCCATGGCGGCAGACCGCTCGAAGTCGGGCGCGGCGTCGGTCAAGTCTAGGTCGGCGGTGGCCATCGGGGTAAAAGTGTCTTAGGATCAATAAATATTACTACGTAATACGCAATATTTCAAACTATCCGCGCGCAACTTTAGACATAAGTGCGCTTATGTCAAGGAATCGGCTATACTGACGCAAACGGCATGTGCCTCGGCCGATACCCGCCTCATGGAACTACTCCCGATCAAACCCCTGGAAAGGAAAGCCTGGCGGTCCCGCTGCCCACCCCGCTCGAGCGCCTGCAACTGCCGCCCGATCTGTCCGGCGCCGCCGGCAGCAACCGCGCGCCTGCCACCGCCACCCGCATCGCCGCGGCCGACGACCTCGCCGCCGTCACCGCCTGGCTCGCGCGCTATGCCGACAGCGCCGCGACCCTCACCGCCTACCGCCGCGAGGTCGAGCGGCTGCTGCTGTGGACCGTGCTACAACTGGGCAAGCCACTGTCGTCGCTGACCCACGAGGACCTGCTGGTCTATGAACGTTTCCTGGCCGACCCGCAGCCCGCCGCGCGCTGGGTGCTCGCGGGCAGCAAGAAGCTCGGCCGCGCCCACCCGGACTGGCGCCCGTTTGCCGGGCCGCTGTCGCCGGCGAGCGTGCGCCACGCGCTGGTGATCCTGAACGCCCTCTTTGCCTGGCTCACCGAGGCCGGCTACCTGGCCGGCAATCCGCTCGCGCTGGCGCGCCGCCGGCGCGCGCCAACGCAGCCCCGCATCACGCGCTACCTGAGCCACGAGCTGTGGGACGCCGTCAAAGACGCCGTCGCGGCGATGCCGGGGACCACCGACCCCGCCACCGCGCGCGAGCGCCTGCATGCGGTGCGCTGCCGCTGGCTGTTGAGCGTGCTCTACCTGGGCGGATTGCGCGCGGCCGAGGTCACCGGCATCGCGATGGGGGCGTTCTTCTGCCGGCGCGATGCCCAGGGCGTCGAGCGCTGGTGGCTCGAGGGTCACCGGCAAGGGCAACAAGACCCGGCTGGTGCCGGCCACCGACGAGCTGATCGCCGAACTCGCGCGCTATCGTCGCGCCCCACGGGCTGGCGCCGACCCCGCACCCCGGCGAGACGCGCCCGCTGCTGCTGCCGGTGATCGGCCGTGACCAGGGGATCGACAAGGCTCTGTCGCGCGGGGCGCTCCACCTGATCCTGAAGGAAGTCTTTGGCATGGCCGCGGCGCGCCTGCGGGCGCGCGGGCCAGAGTGGGAGGCGCAGGCCGATGTCCTGGCCAGCGCCTCGGCGCACTGGCTGCGCCACACCGCCGGCTCGCACATGACCGACCGGCAGGTCGACCTGCGCTATGTGCGGGATAATTTTGGGCTTGCGTCGATCTCGACAACGAGCGGCTACCTGCACAGCGAGGAGGATGCGACGCAGGCGCGGCATCGGATTGGCTGGATCAACACGAAATAAAGCCCGTCTGCTTCTCCCCGAAAAGCGGGCATGGCGGAATAACCCCCCCTATTGCCGCGCCGTCCGGACCAAGCAGCCGTCGCCGCCCTGTGGCGCCCTACGCAGCGAGCGCGGCGACGCTGTCCGCCTACCGGGGGCCGCGCGCTGGGCGCTGGCTGGCAGGAAGCTCCGCCATCCCCGCTGGCGCCCGGCTCCGCGACCGCTGTTTCCCCGTCAGCGTGCGCCACGCACTACCTGAGTTTGTTCGATCCATGGGCGACTGGGCCCCTGCTTCTGCGCCAAATCGTGGCGCTGTTTGAGGAACTGCGCCACAATCGCGCCACTCTCGTCTCCAAACCGCGCCACGCGCTCGCTCTATGTCAACCGCCCACCCACTGCTTCAAAGCATTCGAACAGCCCCTGCTGGCCTGACGCTCAGTGAGTTGCTCGCAGCGCATCCCGACGTTGCGCGGCGCACCGCGCAGCGCTGGATCAGCCAATGGATCGATGGCGGACAGGTCTCGGCCGTCGGCGAAGGGCGCGCCCGGCGTTATTTCGGCAAGATGACAACGGTGATTGCCGCGACCGCCGAGGACGCCGACCGCTTCCCGGTTTTCATCCCGCTTTCGGCCGACAGCCGCGACATCGTCGCGTATATCGACCAGCCACCGGAGGCGCGCAAACCAGTGGGTTACCAACGCGACTTCCTTGACGCCTATCGCCCCAATGTCACACGGTATCTGTCGGACTCGCTTCGGCGCCAGCTTCACAAGATGGGCAAGACGGCGCAGGCCACTGCTCCAGCCGGAACCTATAGCCGGGCGATTCTGAACCGGCTGCTGATCGACCTGTCATGGGCCTCGAGTCATTTGGAGGGCAACACCTATTCACGCCTGGATACCCGTGAGCTGATCGAGCATGGCACGGCGGCCCAAGGCAAGGCGGCCATCGAAACCCAGATGATCCTCAACCACAAGACCGCCATCGAACTGCTGGTCGAGAACATCGGTACGGTTGGTTTCGATCGCTATACCCTGATGAACCTGCATAGCGCCTTGTCGGAAAACTTGTTGCCCAACCCGGCCGACGAAGGCCGGCTCCGCCAGCACGCGGTGGACATCGGCAAAAGTGTTTACCGCCCACTGTCTGCCCCGCAGCAGATTGAAGAAGTCCTGGATGTCCTGCTCGACAAGGTGAATCAGATTGTGGATCCTTTCGAACAGTCATTCTTCGTGTTGGTGCACGTGCCCTACCTGCAGCCCTTCGCGGACGTCAACAAACGCACCTCACGCTTGGTCGCCAATCTGCCGCTGTTCCGTGCCAACCTTTGTCCGCTCACGTTTCTGGATGTGCCGGAGCAAGCTTATAGCCGGGCCATCCTGGGCCTGTATGAGATGAGCCGCGTGGAATTGCTGCGCGATCTCTTCGTTTGGGCCTACGAGCGCTCAACCCAAGAGTATCTGGCCATCAAGCAAAATCTGGCCGAACCCGACCCGCTACGGCTCGCCTGGCGTGAGGTGATCAAACAAGCGATCCGGGACGTCGTGCTGCAACCCGATCAGGATGCGCTATCCGTGATTCGGCAGGGCGTCATGGCAACCGTGCCAATCACCGACCGTGACAACGTGCAAGCGCTTGTCGTCGAAGAACTCCGGCGGCTGCACGAAGGCGTACTCGCCCGCTACGGCTTGCGCCCTTCGGAATTTGTCGCATGGAAGGCGGCCCAGGTGACGGGCCGCCCGAACTAATGGCATTGCAATGCCTGACGGGAGGGATTCGAGTCTAGGGTGCCGGCATGGGAACCGCGAGCCGCGATGTTGGCCAGCACCTCAATGCTCTGGCTGCGCGCGACAACTTTTGGGCACAGCCCGCTGTCGACGACCAGCGGCTACCTGTACAGCGAGGAGGATGCCCGGCACGAGACGACACAGGGGCGGCATCGGATTGGCTGGACCCACAAGGGCTAATACCCCCACCCAACTTCTCCGAGATCACGGCCAGCCAGCTTCAGGCAAGGCGAACGGTATTTTCACGGTATCGTGAAAATATATCCGAGCCTACCCTTCATAGTCCCGACGTGACATCACGACCGACAACCCCCTCGCCTGCTGGCTCCATCCTTTGTTGGGTTTGGTAGCGCGGCGATTAATTGCATTTTCCGTAGGCGAAAATAAAACATCAGTGCACAACAACGCGCCGGTGGAGGTTTGCGCAAGCTCTGCGAAGCAACTCATTAATCTTACTGTGTCATAAAAAATAGTGCATTATATGGACTTCTTCATTAAAGGTGGAAGTGCATGAGCACACGTGACCGATTTGCGGATTACATGAACTACTTGGCTGAGGGATTGGGACACGCAGATCGCCGCGCCGGCTTGGAGAGCTACTGCACTGGCCTGATGCTGCCGTTGTCGCGCAAGAGCGTCGAACCGATGGCAGCGCGAGTTGACCCACTACATGCCAGTGCCCGGCATCAAGCACTGCACCACTTTGTCTCCAAGTCCGATTGGTCGGATGCGTTATTGTTGAGGCGTATCCGGGATTGGGTTCAGCCCTTGC
>NZ_AUFE01000107.1 GCF_000426345.1 Cupriavidus phytohabitans
AAAGGCCATATCCGCATGGGCCCGCCTCGTAGACGATGCGGATCCGGCGCGCTTTAGACTGCAGGCGCTTGCACAGGCGATCGATATCGGCCTTCGAGGTACCGATCCTGCCAAGCAGTTCGACCTCGCCCGCGCCGAGTGCGTAAGCGACCGTGATCGAGTCCTTATGGACGTCCAAGCCGACATACAGCGTGCTATCGTGTTCCATGCTGGCCTCCGCGCTGGAAATCGCCTGGGTGTGGCACTGTCCACACCGTGCGGCTCTGGCAGTCATGCTAACCCGCGTTTGATTCCTCGCGGCAGGCCAGCCTTTTGCCCCACCCTAGGGGAGTCATACTGACTAATTCGCGCTTCTTTTCACGTCAGTCCGGCAAATTCCGGTTCTGAGACGGCCGAGCCGCGACAGAATTAGCTGTTAAGTCATTGATTTGTTGGGAGTCGCAGCCCGGCGAATTCCGGTTGCTTAACTCAATCAAGATCATCCGGAGCGGGATGGCGGTATGAGCTTAGCCCGTGAGTCGATGGATCAATACCAAATCTTTCAATCCGACCCCTGTGGTCGGATTTTTTTCGGCTAATCTAGCCTCTCACTGGTCGCCGCATCAATGAACGTATGAAATCGGCTGCAACAGCGTATAGCGCAGTAGACGGATACTCCAGATCGGGATCGTATTCTGCGGTCTCTAATATCGGATGCTGCTTGGTTGACAGCTCTACAACGTGTCCTTCATCGTCCAAGCCACGGCCTATTACGCGCCCATTTGACTTGGCCACCTCAGCCAACGCTTGAGTCTGCTCGTCCGGGACTAAAATCTCGCCACGACTCGCAACCAGCGAGATATCCATTCTCTTGGCATTTTGCGCCTTGAGACGATCCTTGACCTCTTGCTCAAACTCTTCGAAATCGTCGGGGTTGGGCGGGCTGATTTGCATTTCCAGTCGACGGAGCTTCGGTATCGCAAGGATCTTCCGAAGGCTGTCCCGTTCCGGCTCGGGCGTAACCACTATCTCGCCGAACTCATTTCGAAGAATTGGTTGATTCAACAAAGCCTGGAAATACCTGGCCGCATCAATAGGCGCGAAGGATTCTTCTCGCTCGCGTGACACAAAGAACAGACGATGGCGCTGAGGATAAAAAAGAAATTCAAAGGTCTCCAAGCCGGGCTTCAAGTGCTCCGGAACATTCACTCCCTCCAGTTCAGCATCATCGACCGGCTCCCTAGCTTTCAGATCAAGCCATTTACCCGTCAATTGAAGGTCGAAGAATTTGTGTATGACGCCCCCGTGGTAGCCGCCACCGACGCAATCCCCTGCTCCGCCAGTTTATTCACCAGCGCGTCATTCGCAAGCATGCAAATGCATCCGTGCAGATCAATTGCAAATGGGAGAACCGGATGACGGCGCGGATGTGGGGCGGATAAAAGAGTGCCCGTTGTGCCTCTTGCCTCCGATGTATCGGGAGCGGCACAGCGGGCAGGCCGGGCGGTACCAAGCATGGCGTCGCCGGCCACCGGCGCCTATCGGCAGCTTGTGGGCGGCTACAGGCGGCTATCGACGGCCAGCATGCCGCGTGAATCCAACCTGCCCGGGCTTTCGGTTCGCCGCGAACCCGTTCTCGGCCAGCGTTTCATCCGCACTGTCATAGAACGTGCCGATCTTGTAGATCTCGCGGGCTTCCTTCCCGTTGGCCACGTCGCGGCCGAACTCGCGCGACATGCGCACGAGCTGCTCGATCTGCGCCACGGTGCCCATCTTGCGGTCGCGGCGCTGGGTCCAGATGTTGTCCTCGATACCGCAACGCACATGCAGGCCCATGGCGATGGCCATCATGTTCAGCGGCAGTACGTTGAGCATGGAGGTTTCCAGCGTCAGCACCGAGCCGTTGGGGCAGGCACGCACGAAGTTCGCCAGGTTGTAGAGGTTGGGCGCTTCAAAGCCGCCGCCGATGGCCACCCAGGTCAGGATCAGCGGCACATTGCAGGTGCCCTTGCGCATCATGCGCTCCACCGTTTCCAGCTGGGCGATGGTGGCAAGCTGGAAGTGGGTCTGGATGCCGTTGCTGCTGAGGCGGCGGATGTGTTCTTCCACCCATTCCGGCCCGGCGGGAATGGTCATCTCGCGATAGGCGCGGTAGTTCGCCGGCTCGGCCAGTGAGGTGCCGGCCACGTCGGCCGGGCACATCTGCTCGACCACGTTCATCTGGTTGGTGTTGATGGCGATCGTCACCTGGTCCGGCGTCGGCTTCAGTTCCGCCAGCATGTGGCGGGTATCGTCCGACAGCCACCTGGCGACGTCGCCTTCGTTCTCGGGCGCAAACGAGATCGAGCCGCCCACCTGCAGGATCATGTCCGGCACGCGGGCGCGGATGCCGGCCAGCAGTTCGTTGAACTTGGACAAGCGCTTGGAGCCCTTGCCATCGGCTTCACGCACATGCACGTGCAGCACGGTGGCGCCGGCGTTGTAGCAGTCCACGGCCTTCTGGATCTGTGCCTCCATCGTCACCGGAATGTCTTCCGGGAAGTCGGCGGGCATCCATTCCGGACCGTAAGGCGCGGCGGTAATGACCAGCTTCTGCTGGTTCTCGGGGAACAGCGAACCGTCGATGAAATCCATCTTTGTCTCCTGCGGATATGTGGTTCAGGCCAGTGCGGTTTCGGGGGTGCGGGCGTTGAGGTCGCGCTCGCCGATGCCAAAGGGCTTGTCGCCGATGATGCCGGCGCGCTCCATCTTGCGATGGCAGGGCGCGTAGTCCATCACCGCGTAGTGCTGGGTGCTGCGGTTGTCCCAGATGGCCATGCTGTTGGGCTTCCAGCGCCAGCGGACCTGGTACTCGGGGATGAACGCCTGCGACACCAGGTAACGCAGCAGGTCAGCCCCGCCAGGGTTGTAGTCCTGGCCGTAACGCACGTGTGCCGCGGTGTGGAAGTTGGTGAAGTGCGTGGTGAAGGCGTTGACGAACAGGACCTTTTCACCGGTCTCGGGGTGGATGCGCACCACCGGGTGTTCCGGGTCGGGGTACTGCTCCTTCAGCGCCAGGCGCCGTTCGATCGGCATGGCGGCGCCAAAGCTTGCCTCGATGCTGTGGCGGGCACGCAGGCCGGCGATCTCCGTCTTCACATGCGCGGGCAGGTTCTCGTAGGCGAGCACCATGTTTGCCCACATGGTGTCGGCCCCGACTGCCGGGCCTTCCAGGCAGCGCAGCACGCAACCCATGGGCGGCGCTTCACGCCAGGTCGCATCGGTATGCCAGGCGTTCTCGTAGCGATCCATCGGCTGGTCGGGGCGCTTGTAGATCTGCACCAGGCCAGGGTATTGCGGATGGCTGCCGGCGACCGGGTGATCTTCCAGCTGGCCGAAGCGCTCGGCAAAGGCGACGTGTTCGGCGCGGGAAATGTCCTGGTCACGCAGGAACAGCACCTTGTGCTGAAGCAGCGCGGCGCGGATCTCGGCGAACAGGCCGTCGTCGTGGATGGCATCGTTCAGGTCCACGTCGACCAGTTCAGCGCCAATGCTGGCGGTCAGTTGTTCTACGCGCATCGTCAGGCCTCCGTGCGGGAAATGACGGAAGCCGGGCATGCGGCACTTGTCGGATGCGTCGGGCATGTCGAACACGCGATGTCGTGCCCTGCCGGGCGATGGGAAATGCTGGTTTTGGTCACGCTTTGTCTCCTGCCTTATCAGTGGGGTAAATCAACGCGTCTGGCGTCAGAAGAAACTTACGGTTCGCGGCAGGGTGGGATTTTTCATTACGCGCCAGGCGCATTGCATTTCATGCCAAGTCTGGCCGCGGGGCTGACGCGATTTGATCGCCGTCAAACTTCTGGTGCGAGCGGCAGCCCGCGCAACGCGGGCGTGAAAGCAAAACGGCGCGAGCCAATTGGTCTCGCGCCGTTCTGCTTTTGGCACGGAGAAGTGCCACAAGCTGATGCCTCAGTACTCCCTCAGGACCCAGCTACTGATCGCCGCGAAGTACTCACGCAGCCACGCATTGAAGCGAAGGTACAAAGGCGTCCCGGCTCCTACGCCGAAGGCCTCGCTGAACCCTGCCTTCCCCGCAATTCCCACCGCCCGCCGCACGTGGAAATCGCTGGTCACCACCACAATCGCCTTCCCGGCATCGACGCCCTGTCCCTCCAGCAACCGCCGGCTGAACAACAGGTTCTCCTCGGTACTTGTACTTCGCCCCTCGCGAATCACCCTGTCCGACGCCACCCCACGCGATACGAGGTAGTCCGCCATGATGTCCGCCTCGACACACCGCAGCCCGAAGTCCTGTCCGCCACTCACAACCAACTTGGCCTCCGGCCATCGCTGCGCCTGCATCAACCCTTGATCCAGCCGCGCAATCAACGTCGGCGACGCCTCGCAGTTAGGCGTGCCTGATCCAAGGATGACGATCGCCTTCACCGAAGTCCCTGCCGGCACGGGGACGCCCATGCCGCTGCGGATGTCATAAAAGAACACCCCGACAGTTACCAGCCACGCAGAAAACGCCACCCAACCCGCACGCCACAGCAACTGTCGCTGTCGATCAGTCTTGCGCCACCGTGTCACGCCATCCCAGCACAACGCGAGCAACAGGAAGGCGATGCCAATACACCCCGGCAACGTGATGCCAAGGCTGAACAATCCCATTCCCATCAGCGCGACAGCATCGCCAAGCAGCACGGCTCCGGCCAGTGCCAGGCCGAGGCGTATCCAGCGCGTTCGGCGTATCACCGCGGGGTTCTCCAGATAGTTGACTCCGATATTTTCCAACCGCATATATCACCAGATAGCGCGACGGATCATTACACCGAGCCACTTCTTCATGAGCATGGCTAGCGCTGAACACCAGGCGGACACGACAACTTCAGGGCAATGTGGCGAGCAGCTTGATGAAATTGCGCTTCGCGCGATAGGTGGCACGGATCTCCTCCAGTTCTCTGGTGAACTCTGCGTGCTCGCCCAGCCTTGACCGCAGGCTTCCGATGGCGCGCACGATTTCAAATGCCTCGTCATAGCGCGCACTGCCCGAGCCGTTCCCGACGGCGACCGGCAGCAGCCGGTGATAGAGGGCAATCGCATCATGAGGATGCGTTCTGCCTCGGGCAACTGCCATCTGGGGCCACAGTTGCGTCGCCACCGGGCCACCGACAAAGGTGTCCCAGGCCACATCGTCCTTCTCTTCGGAAAGGAAAAGCTTGACCAGTTCGGTGCGCGTTGGCGTCTGCCAGGCATAGCGTTTGGATTTCTTGCTCGACTCCTCTTCCTTGATAAGCGCCCAAAGGAGCTTGATTGCACGCTCCCGGGTCTCATCATGCCGACCGATGGCCGTAGCGACCTTCATCAAGGCGGGAAACGTGCCGGCCGTCGGATGCATCTCGAAGCGGCGCCATGCGATCGTAGCGGCCTGGTCGAACTCGCCGCGACGCAGATACGCGTCGATGCAAAAGTCGAGCAGGCGCGCGTCGACATTCCCTTCCGATTCACGAAGGGCTCGCTCGGCCCACGCGAGACCCTCGTCCGGACGGCCATGATTCACGCAAAGTTCTGCAATCTGAAGAAAGCGATACGGACTCGACAGGTCCTTGGAGAGAATTCGGATAAGTGCATCGGTGTCGCCGTCAAGCTCCGCCAGGGTTCGCATTGCGCGCTCAAGATACAGTCGGCGCGACTCGAATGATTGGAGAGATTCATTGCCCGGAGCAAGCGGGGCGAGGGCTTCCCAGGCCTCGCTTACCAGTCCACGGTAGCGGCTTAACCCGCTCGTGCCCAGAGGCTCGGCGTAAGCGGGTAGGACATCGCTGAAAGTATCCCATTTGCCTTCCACCTGCAGGCGGAAGAGCCGCTCCGCAAGTTTCACAGGGTCGGGGCGGGTTTGCTGGCATGCGTCGAGGTGGACAGACGCCAGCTCCAGGATGCCGGGCATCACGCCTCCGCCGGAATCGTCAATCTGCTCAAGGCTCATTTCCGCGCCGGCAATTGCCAGCTCGGTGAGTTCGACCACTTGCGCAGCGTGCGGCCCAGTGAGCCTCTGGCGTAACGTCTCGGCCAGCGACATCAGGCTGTCGCCGTATTCGCCAGCCTCCGTCCAGTCCAGCGGCCGGGAGATGCGCGTGACCTGCCGCACGGCAGTTCTCATGCTCGGCAGATCGGACGCCTGCGCCGAGCGCGCGGCGAATAGCAACTTGTCGCGTAACGTCCGGTCAAGCTCGACGGCTTCCAGCAGCAGTTCCTGAAGCGCGCCTTTGTCCAGCGTCGCCACGTATTCGCGAATCACTTCCTCGTAGGTCTTTCGCTTCTTGCGCGGTTTCTCCCGGGTGGTCTCTTCGGCATGGAATGCCTCTTCGCCAGTGTTTTCGAGCCAGGCGAGTGCAACGGCCACCGCGTGCTTGCAGAAAATACCTTGATCGCCTACCGGGCAGTCGCATGCATAGGCGAGTTCGCCATCGCCAGCGACGGCCAGCTCGACGCGGTAACGGTGCGTTCCGCGTACGCTGGCGCGAATGGCGCCTTCGTGTTCCTCAAGGCGAGACACGGCACCGTCATGGAAATAGGCCATGCCGCGCGCGAACGTCCCGGTGTCGGTCTGGGCCTGAACTTCGGCGAGTGTAAGGATTTCAGAGAGCTTTGCAGGTGCGGACATGGAAGGTGGCGTCCCATTGAAGACATGCCGCGAACGGACGGCGGACCGTTACGATGATACCTGTCAGAACGCGCGGGCATGCCACAGCTCATGCCGAGGGTGGGCCAATAAGGGCTGTGGCAGGGATGCTCCCATTGAGAGATTCTCGGTGCTCCGTCGCTTAGCCCGGGATCGCGACCACGGCAGCCATACGGGTGGCGGCTAACCCGCGACGTCAGACGTCAATACCTGCACGCAATAACTGACCGGCCGGTACAGGCCGCGCGAGAAGGAAACCCTGCCCGCGATCGCACCCAATTTCACGCAGGAAGCACAACTGGTCGGCGTTCTCGACACCTTCCGCCACCACCGTCAACCCAAGCGACCGCGCCATGGCAACAATCGCCCGCAGGATCGCGCTGTCACGCCGACGGCCGTCGATACCAGCAAGGAACGACCGGTCCACCTTCAGCGTATCAACCGGCAGCGCCTGCAAATAGGTAAACGACGAGTACCCCGTCCCAAAGTCATCAATAGCAAGACTCACCCCACGCCGCGCAAGCTCCGCCAGCAGCGCTTCCGTCATCCCATTGCCGGTCATGGCCATGCTCTCGACCAGTTCCAGCTGCAGCCTGCCCGGCGGCAAGCCGGTATCGCTCAGGATCGTGG
Source organism: Cupriavidus phytohabitans (assembly GCF_000426345.1). Classification (GTDB taxonomy): domain Bacteria; phylum Pseudomonadota; class Gammaproteobacteria; order Burkholderiales; family Burkholderiaceae; genus Cupriavidus. Next base: position 7,277 of record NZ_AUFE01000107.1, read on the forward strand.
TGAGGTCATGCAGGAACTGCTCGTGGCGGCATTGCCGCGCGGAGAGGTTGACGGCAATCCGGCCGAACGCGAAACCCTCTTCGATCCAGAGGCGCGCCTGCCTGCAGGCTTCGCGCAGTACCCACGCGCCGATCGGCATGATCAATGCCGAATCCTCGGCGGTGGTGATGAACTCGCCGGGTGACAGCAAGCCCCGCGTCGGATGCTGCCAGCGCAGCAGCGCTTCCAGGCTGACGACGGACCCGCTGCGCAGGTCGAAGACCGGTTGATAGTGCAGGCGGAATTCGTTGGCCGCCAGGGCGTTGCGCAACTCGCTTTCAAGCGTGATCCGCTCCATCGAGGATGAGGTCATCTGCGTGGAGAAGAAGCGGAAACTGTTCTTGCCCTCCTCCTTGGCCGCGTACATGGCGCGATCGGCCTGCATCAGCAACTGTTTCTGGTCGGTGCCGTCGTCGGGGTAGATGCTGATGCCGATGCTCGGTGTCACGAACACGGCTTGGCCGTGGGTGTCGATCGGGTGCCCGACCGATTTCAGCAATGCCTGCGCAATCTGCGCGACGTGGCGGATGTCTTCGATGTCTTCGATGATGACGGTGAATTCGTCCCCGGCCAGGCGCGCCACCGTGTCGCTTTCGCGAACGGCTTCCTTGAGCCGCCGGGCGATGACCTTGAGGGCCTGGTCGCCCACGCCGTGCCCCATGGTGTCGTTGATCAGCTTGAAGCGGTCGAGGTCGATGAACATCACGGCCACCCGCCTGCAGGCACGCTCGGCGCGGGCAATGGCCTGCTTCAGGCGCTCGCTGAACAGGGTACGGTTCGGCAGGGCCGTGAGGGCATCGTGCATCGCCAGGTGGTTCAGGCGCTCTTCGTCCATCCGGCGCTTGGTGATGTCCGAAAAGATGGCGGCGTAATGCGTGCAGGTGCCATCGGGGCTGTAGATGCCTGAGATCGACAGGTACTCCAGGTAGAGTTCACCGTTCTTGCGGCGATTCCAGATCTCGCCCTGCCAGCTGCCCTGCTCGCGCAGCTGGCGCCACAGCGACTGATAGAACTCGGCGCCCTGTTTTCCTGAGTTCAGCATGCGCGGGGTCTTGCCGATGGCCTCGGCCTGGGAATAGCCGGTCAGTTGCGTAAAGGCCGGGTTCACCCGCTCGATGACGCCGTTCGGGTCTGTCACCATGACGCCGTCGAGCGTGGCCTCGAACACGCGGTCCGCCAGCTTCAGGTGGTAGGCGGATTGCAGCAGGGCTTCATCGCGCTCGCGCAGCGCCAGTTGAAGCTCATGCACATACTCGTATTCGATATGGCTCAGGATGTCGGCCAGGCTCAGCACACCCACCAGTTCGCCGTGGCCGTCGCGCTGGCCGTCAAATATGCCGACATGGCGGATGCGATTCTCGATCAGGGTCTGGCGCGCCGCGTAGAGGCTCTGCGATCGCCGCAGCGCGCGCAGGGGGCGCGTCGCATGTTCGGCCACCGTGCCGCCAAGCGCATTGGCGGCCGCCAGCCGGACAATATCGCGTTCGGTCAGGATGCCGTACTCGTTTGCGGAGTAGCGAACGACGATGGCGCTCAGCCCGCCGGTGCGCATGGCGTGCATCGCGTCGGGCAGGCTGGTGTCGGACGCCACCACGACAGGCCGGGACAACCTGACGGAATCGATCGGCTTGGTGCGCAGGAAGAATTCGGCGCCGTGGCCCATGACGAGATCGGTCTGCGAGAGCATGCCGAGCGGGCGCCCGGCGTCGTCGACCACCAGGCAATGGCGGATGCCCTTGTTCTTGAAGTGGACGACGGCGTCGCCGAGGCGCGTGTGGCCGGACAAGGAATCCACAGGGTGGCTCATCAGCGCGCCGATCGGCCCGGACAGCGCGTCGGCCGCGTTGCCGAGCGCCAGCGCATCGCGTTCGGTCCAGATGCCGACTGCCTGGCCGTGATCCATCACGACAATTGAACTGCAGCGGTGCTCTGCCATTCGGGCGACGACTTCGCTGACGGGAGTCTGGCGCTCGCACTCTAGTGTTGATTTCGATACCAGGCGTTCGATCTCAATATCCAAGGTGTGATGCGGCATGTTGTTCCCGTGCTCTCTGTGACTTTTTGTTGTGCAGCGCTACCCGTTAGCGTTCGCCAGCATAGTGGCGGGATGGGTCACAACCGTTGATGCAGATCAAGGCGGCATTTGCGCGGTGCCAAACGAACACACTGGTGAGGCGCCGGAGAGAAAAGTGTTCGCAAATGCAATCCATCCCGCGCGCCAAAGCACCAGCCGCCGCCGATCCGCCTTCCGCCACCGAGCCACGCCATTCCAACACAGGCCGAGCAACAGGAACGCGATTCCAATAGACCCCGGCAACACAATGCCGAAGTTGAATAACCCCATCCCCGACAGCGCGACAGCATCGCCAAGCAGGATGGCCCCAACCAGTGACAGGCCGAGGCGTATCCAGTGTGTGCTGCGTTTCATTGCCGGTCTTGCGTCCACCAAATCAGATCGTCCTCTCATCCATATCGCCGTGGATATAAAAATGACTTGAGTCAAGGTTCATTTCTATCCTCGTCAATGCTACAGCTTCGCTGAAATTCTGTTGACGCCACCCAACGAAATGTAAATTCCGATAAGGCTTAGGAAGCGTCCTACATTCGCCCTAAAGTCCGCTTGGTACTGTCGTGCCAACTCAGCGCGGAGAGTAGCGCTACGGACGCCACGGCGTAATTGAGATATGGGTAACGCTGCTCAATCAGTATGGTATCGATTGGTCGATTTTTCATAATCAGACCCAGCAGTCGAAGGATGGCAAATGAATCGAGCGATATCTATTCCATTGATGCTGGCCTTAGTCTGCTCCGGATGTCTCCATTCGCCCCCCAATTACCCAGGTGGCGGCGGTGACAATATCAATCCGGCCGACTATGTGACCACAGCGTGCCCGAACCTCAGTGGCAGCTATGAGGGTAGCGGAGAGTTATTAGATGGGGATGCTACAGCTCAACGACTAGAGAAATCGATGCGAATCGATTACGTCTTCCCTTTCGCCAACGACGAGGATTTGCATAGAATTCAAGCGGCCGCCCGAACGGAAAATGGACGTCTAAAGTATCCCGGCGCTGTCCAGGTCGCATTGATAAGGACGAGAGTCCTTAAGCTGAGTTTCGCCTACCCGAACGGTAAAGCCGCGACTCATGAATTTTCGTTCGAAGACACCAACAGATTTGTCTGTACCGGTGCGAGTGGAAAAATCATTTGGGGCGGGGCTAGCAAAAGGGGGCGATCAGAGTTTGGACCCAATACAACGGACTCTGTGGCAACACTATATTTGGACAACCAAGGCAATCTGATCAGTGAGGAATCGACCCAAGTTCACATGAGCCTGCGACTTGGCGCAATCCCGACCGGAACGGCCAGGCATTTCGCGAAATATAGATTCAAGCGGATCCAATGATGAAAGCCCCCTTCCGTCGCAGCTCAAGCCGCACGCGGCTCGCCGCGTGCTATTGCGTGGCGCTTTCCGCCTGTGCCCCGATGATTGCGACGGCCCCATCGACTATCGAGGTCACCCAACCAAACGTGGCCGCCCGACGCATCCAGATCCTGATCGCTACAACCGTCCAACTGGACACGAGCTATTCCCGCACGCTGCCCGAGAGGTCTGTCTGGTCGAGGATGGGTCGTGTTCCGCAGGGCGACGTTTACCGGCCCATCGGCACCATTTTCACGATCGAGGGCCGTCAGGTCCACGAGGCCTACCTGGTCATCCGCGACAAGACCCTGGTGGGCTTCTATTTGCCCGGGGAACAGAACTATTCCCCGCTGTCCACCGCGGTACCTTTGAACTTGGGAGAATCGGAATGAAACGGGTTGCACGCATGGTGATCGCCGGGCTGGCGGTATCGTCACTGCTGGCTGGGTGTGCTTCGGGTGTGAAACACGCCGACATGGCAGCGTCGATGCCGACGCTGAAGCCGGGCGAGGGTCGGGTCTACTTCCTGCGCTCGGCGTCGATGTTCGGCGCCGCGATCCAGCCGGATCTGCGTCTTAACAACCAGGTGGTGGGCGAGTCCAAGCCCGGCGGCTTCTTCTTTGTGGATCGGCCGGCCGGCAAGTATGTGGCCTCGGCTGCAACCGAAACGGAGAAGACGTTGAGCTTCGTGCTGGATGCCGGTGAGACGAAGTACGTGCGCAGCTCGCCGTCGATGGGGCTGATGGTGGGCCGCGTCGTGCTGGAGTTGGAAACGCCGGAGAAGGCGAAGGCAGACCTAGCCTCGCTGAGCTACACCGGGGATCTCGTCAAGGCGCCGGCGAAGTAGGAGGCACGGCGAGTCACTGGGCCGGTACCGGCTAGACCGCGGCCCGCCGCGCGATGCAATCGAGAAAAGGGGCAGATCTATTTCGTCCGGCCTGCAGAATGTTGAAGGGTAAGGCGCAGCAAGGCGTCGGAAGAATTGTGCTGCGTGCAGAACTCCCAGATCGAATAGGAATCTGATT
>NZ_AUFE01000108.1 GCF_000426345.1 Cupriavidus phytohabitans
AGGTCGATCAGGTAGTCGATCACGAAGGGGCAGCGCTTCTGGTAGCCCTGCACCACGAAGCCGATGCCGTTCCAGCCGGCCAGCTCGGGCTCGAAGCAAAGGCGCTCCAGCAGGTCGAGCGAGATTTCCAGCCGGTCGGCTTCCTCGGCGTCGATATTGATACCGATGTCGTACTGGCGCGCCAGCAGCGTCAGCGACTTCAGGCGCTCGTACAGCTCGCCGATCACGCGCTCGTGCTGGGCGCGGCTGTAGCGCGGATGCAGCGCCGACAGCTTGATCGAGATGCCCGGGCCTTCATAGATGCCGCGGCCGCGCGAGGCCTGGCCGATCGCGTGGATGGCCTGCTCGTACGACGCCAGGTAGCGCGCGGCATCGTCCTCGGTCATGGCCGCTTCGCCGAGCATGTCGTAGGAGTAGCGGAAGCCCTGCGCCTCGTACTTGCGCGCGTTGGCGAGCGCCTCGGAAATGGTCTCGCCGGTGACGAACTGCTCGCCCATCAGGCGCATCGCCATGTCCACGCCCTTGCGGATCAGCGGCTCGCCGCCCTTGCCGATGATGCGCGTGAGCGCCTTGGTCAGGCCCGACTCGGTATGGGTGGCGACCAGCTTGCCGGTCAGCAGCAGGCCCCAGGTGGCGGCGTTGACGAACAGCGACGGGCTCTGGCCCAGGTGCGACTGCCAGTTGGCACCGCTGATCTTGTCGCGGATCAGCGCGTCGCGCGTGGCCTTGTCGGGGATGCGCAGCAGCGCCTCGGCCAGGCACATCAGCGCCACGCCTTCCTGCGACGACAGCGAGAATTCCTGGATCAGGCCCTGCACCAGGCCTTCGCGGCCGGTGCCCACCTTCTGCTCACGCAGCTTTTGCGCCAGCGCCTTGGCCATCTTGATGGCGGCGTCGGCCTGGGCCTGCGGCAGGCGGGCCTGCTCCAGCAGCACCGGCACGCATTCGGTTTCGGGGCGGCGATAGGCCGACGTGATGGCGGCACGCAGCACCGATTGCGGCTTCAGTCCAGCCCTAAAAGCAACAAATGGAGGAGACAGATCGGTTACGAAAGTTGGGCCGGCTTCGCAATCCGCAGCGCTGGCACCATCAAAAGCGACTGCGGGATTCGTGCTCTGCATTCGATCTAGCGACTCGTGGACCGCTCGTTCGATAAGGGCGTTGGTCGAGCAGCCAAGCTGCTCGGCAGCGTGTGCAATCTTGGTGCTCAGGGCCACATCAACCGCGACTTCAATGACTTCGGGCTTCATATCTCACTCTTCAAACACGGATAACGGGACTACGAATACACTCTGCCGCCAAACGGATGACTCTCTGATTACTGACCCTTGGCGGCATACTCAAAAGACGACCGATGGATGAAGTCCCACACCACATCCTGGTAAGCGGAACTCCATCCGCTGATTGGCGCCCAACGTTCGCCATCCCACCTGACAATGCGTCCAGCCCCACCTCCCTGATGATCTTCCGGCGTGATTCGCATCGGAGGAGCCAAGCCGTCAGCGTCGAAATCATTGATCTTCTGAAGCCCATCTCGCAGCGCCTCTCTCGTGACGCCACGATGGGGATCCGCACGGAGCGCTTGCTTAACTGCTTCCGCGACGATAGCCACGGAAACGACGCCCGCGTTGTAGTACGTGGTGCCAACGTTTTCTCTAGGCCCACTTCCAAGTCCGCGGCCGACAACGTTCTGGATGATGTCTTGGATGACCCTTGGCCCCTTTCCCGTGGCAAAGCCCTCAAACTTCAGCATCCCAATAGCAGGCGCCGAGATCTTCGTCATCTCCGCTTCTGACAGCCAAATCAAGGTGGCCGTTCTCTCCGGCCGAATGCCGTGGGAAAAGAGGTAGTTGTATGCCTCAAATTTCCGGGGGCCGCCGTCCCAAACGATGGTCCAGTCCGGTTTCTCCTCGGCGAGCTTCTCAAGAGTTGGCGTTCTATCTCCGGTCCTCGGGTAAAGCGCTGGAACCAGCGTAAATCCCAGCTTCTTCGACAGCTCTTCCAACAATGGAAGTGTGGACATTCCAAGTGCCTCGGGGTTCGAGTCCGCCACATAGCCGATACGCTTCCCCTTTAGGTTTCCGCCTTCTGCCTGCTCAATATGCTTGACGATCAGCGCAGCTTGCGACCAATACGTTGGCGACATCGGAAAGACATACGGAAACACTTTCCCATCTGACGCGTCACTACGACCGCTGTAGAACGACACCAAATTTACTTTGTCATCCAACACTCGTTTGGTGAGTGCCTTGGCGACAATGGTCGATAGAGGATCCACCGCAAGCACTCCGTCCTTCAGCATCCGCTCGTACGCCTCAATCCCCTTTTTTGCGTCATTGGCGTGGTCAGCATCGACAAAGCGAATCTGATGACCTTGGACGCCACCTCGTTGATTGAGCAGCGCTGCGTAATCCTTCTGCCCTTGGTGATATAGCGTGCTCGTGGTGATGGCGTATTGGTAGTCGAGGGGCGAACCGATCAAAATGTCGGAGGCTGCCTGGCAAACCATCGCGACGCCGCAAAGCAATATGCCCAAGAGGGGCTGTTTCCAGAAGTGAGGACTGTTCATTTGGAGACTCCACGTTGCTAAGCGTTAAGGACGAGTGTCTTCACGGCCGCCGCAATGGGAGCAGCCGGGAAAGAGAAATTGACGCGGGGTATGGATTGGGACTTGGCGCTGGTCCGCCGCTGCTTCCCCTCGAGAAGAGCCAGCGATGCTCTGGCCAGCGCCGCTTCGTTCCGTGGCAACGCAACGAGTGGGACGACTCAACCGCCCCAGACTTCCTTGAAAACGCGGAACCAGTTCAGACCCATGATCTTCTGGGTATCGTCTTCTGAATAGCCGCGAGCGCGCAGACCTTCAGTGAGATTCCCGAGGCGATCCGGCGTCTCCATGCCTTCCGGGTAGTAGTACGGCGGGGGCGGATACGACGCACCCCACCGGCCTTGCTTGAGGTGACCTTTGTACAGCGCCATGGCCGCTTCGTCTGATGAATACGGATGTTGGCCAGTGTAGTAATCCAATCCCAGCGCCACATGATCAGGACCGACCAGGCTCACCATGTGATCGATGTGCCTGACGAAATCGTCCATCGTGGGCCGCTTCGAATCGGACACAAAGAACGGGACTGCAGCTACGCCGACAAGGCCGCCGGTCGCCGCAACCGCCTTGATCTGGTCGTCCAGAATGTTGCGCTGTGAGCCGTAGACGGCGCGAGCACAGGCATGCGAGAACACGACGGGTCGCTCGGACACTTCGAATGTTTCCATCGTCGTGCGGTAACCGGTGTGAGAAACGTCCACCACGATGCGCGCTTCGTTCATGCGCTTGATGACGGCGACGCCGAACTTGCTTAGCCCCGCATCAGTGCGCTCCTCGCAGCCATCGCCCAAGCGGTTCTTGACGTTGTACGTCAATTGAATCATTCCGATGCCCGCCGCCTTGTAAGCGTCAACAAGATCGATCTTGTCTTCCAGGGGATCGGCCCCTTGGAAATGCAAAATGATCCCCATCTTGCCAGTCTCTTTGGCCTTCAGGATGTCGGCAGCCGACCTGACGAGCAGCAACTTGTCGTCATTACGAATCTTGTTGTGCCAAGCACCGATATTGTTGAGAGACCCAACAACACCGCCTGCATTCTGCACCGTCGGTACAACCGCCGTCAGGCCGCCGGCGACACAATTCCCGGTATATTCAAGGTCGTACAGAAGCGGGCATGTGCCATCGATGATGATGGAGCGCGAGTGCAAGGTTTCCTGACTCATGGTGAACACCTTAAAATCTCTTTAGAGAAGGGACGGGTCGCGAGGAGCTTCCCACGTCCGGATACAGTCGCTGTGTCTGCACCGCCGTCATTGAAACGACATGCCGGCGCAGTTGCCTCGAGCTCGTGTCACTCGCCGAACGAGGGCAATCGTTGGATCTTAGCCTGGTCGATGACCTGATTCCATTTCGCCTTCTCTGCCACCATAAAGCTATGGAACTGTTCTGGCGAGGGATCCGTCGTCACATGGGCGCCAAGCTTCTTGATGTTGTTGATGTATTCCGGATTCGTGGAGACCTTTCGTACTGCGGCGCTGATTTTGTCGACGATAGGCTTAGGCGTGCCTTTTGCTGCCGCGATACCCAACCAGCTATCCGCGGTGAAGCCAGGATAAATTTCGGCCATCGCGGGAACGTTCGGAAACAGGGGATCGCGCTTGGCCGACGTAATCGCGAGTGCTTTGAGTTGCTTGGACTGGATCTGTCCCACGGCGGCGGGCAGCGTTGCGCCCGGCCGGTTCATCACGATTACAGGCTGACCAAGTTCCTGGCTCAAGTACTTTCCGAGTATGCGCCCCACGACGTCGGTGGTTCCGCCGGGAGGTGCGGGCACCACGAGCGAGATTTCGCGCGACGGATAGTTGTCAGCAGCGACGGCGTTGCCAATGCACAGAGGTGTGCAAACCGCGGCAGTAACGGCAATCGAGGTAAGCAGTTTCTTCATTTCAGGCCCCAATGGTAGTGTCCGTCAGCACCTTCATTGCGTGCGCCGTACGTCCAACGTGATAACTCTTATAGCGCCTTTGGCGCGAAGACGAACTTCTCAGGAGTAGAAAACGGTATGCCTAGGCGTCGTACGCAAGCGACGCTGCGGCAAGATCTTCGAGTGCCGTTCCAACGGCTTTAAACAACGTGATCTCGTCATGGCGTTCCCGGCCCGGGTGGGTCTTTCGGCAAAGATCCTCCATCCGCGCGAGGACTCGCGCAGGCTCGAACACGCCAGCCCTGATTGGCTCCAGCAAATCACCTGCTTTTGCCAGCGCCTCGTCCGTGTCGATGAAAACTCGCGCGCGCCGAAAGCATTCGTTGTCCGACTCTCGCATCGTCGGTGTGAAACCGCCGATCAGATCCAGGTGAGTTCCCGGCGCGAGCCAATCCCCGCGGATCAACGGAGCGGTCGATAGCGTCGCGCAGGTAATGATGTCGGAGCGGCGCGCCGAGGCTTCTAGATCGGTCACCACAGAAGCTTCAATGTCCATGTTGACGAGCGCATCGACGAACTTCTGTGCTTTTTCGAGACTGGTGTCCCAGACCTCTACACGCGCGATGTCCCGCACCGCCGCGTAGGCCTCCGGCAGCAAGGAGCCGACCCTACCCGTGCCCACGAGCAAGAGCGACTTGGACTCCGGGCGACTCAAGTACTTGGCTGCCAACGCCGAAGCGGCCGCAGTTCGCCGCGAAGTAATCGCGTCTCCGTCCAGCATGGCCAGCGGCTGCCCGGTCGTTGCATCGAACAGGATGAATGTGGAATGCAACCCGGGCAGCCCCTTCGACGTGTTGCTCGGGTACACCGACACCGTCTTGATGCCTAAGCGTCCGCCGACTTGCCAAGCTGGCATGACCAACAGCGTTGCAGGTGACTCAGCGCCTGGCACTTCAATGGGGTGGTTGTGGCGAAGCGGAACATGGCAACCGGTTGCAAACATCGCTTCCAGGGCGGCGATGGTCTGATCGAAAGGCAAACGCTCGCTGGTCTGCTGATAATCGAGTACAAGCATGGTGTGACGTCAAGAATGAGCGAATCGGCTCGGTGAAAATGGCTGCAGATCGACGGTCGTTGGCTGCCCAGCGATCGCCTGCGCGATCAAGTGTCCAGTCACCGGCCCCAGCGTTAAGCCGAGATGTCCGTGCCCAAAAGCCATGAAGCAATTGGGATGCTTGCCAGCTCTCCCGATGACTGGCAATGAGTCCGGCGTCGATGGCCGAAAGCCGAGCCAACGGCTTTCGATCGGCCCTTGGAGTTCAGGCGCGATTTGCTGAATGGCGGCCACGGTCCTATCAAGTGTTTCGTATCTTGGGGGTGCGTCCAATCCCGCAAACTCCACGCTGCTGGTGATCCGAAGTCCTTGCAACTGCTGGGACAACACGACGGATTTCTCGTGCCAGAGCAGTGGGGCTCGCAGTAAAGTTCGATTTCCGGTCTTTAGCATCGCGTGGTAGCCGCGCTCCGTGTCGAGGTAGACGCGCTCACCCAATTGCATTGCCAGGACTTTCGACCACGCGCCCGCTGCAATGACAAACTTCGTGCCCGCAACATGTCGGTCTGCCGTACGTACGCCGGTGACCTTGCCGTCAGTCAGTTCGAAGCCCTTCGCTTTTTCAGAGACAAAGCGAACGCCGGCGTTCGCGCACGCATCCTGGGTACGCGCTACATATGCACCTGGGTCCGTGACCTGAATGCAGTCGGAGTACAGGGTGCCCTTGCGAAAGATGTTGCGCAAACCAGGAAGCAGATCGTTCAACTCGTCGGCCGAGAGGGCCGACATTGCAACGCCACGCTCCGCCAGATAGCGCCGCTCTGCCTCCAAATCAGAGTATGCCTTTTCGGACTCGTAAGCCTTTATCCACCCTACATCCCGTAGCAGATTGCCGGCATCGGCGTCTCTCGCCAACCGACGATGCTCAGATACGGAAAGGGACAGCAGAGATTTCAAGGCTTCGGCTGCGCGATCCACCTTTCCCGGGGCACTGGCAGCGAGAAAGCGAATCAGCCAAGGCGCCAGCGCCGGCAGGTAACTCCATCGCAGCTTCAGCGGACTATCCGAGGCAAACAACATCTGCGGAATCGCCTTAAGCAGCGCCGGTGTGGCGATGGGCAGGTATTCGCACGTCGCGATCACTCCGGCGTTGCCGAAGCTCGCGCGTTGCCGAACGTCGCCAACGTCAACAACGGTCACATCGTGTCCCGCGCGACGCGCATGCAACGCGCAACTGAGCCCGACGATACCTCCTCCAACGACGACGACCTGATCCGACATGATCTGCTTGCGGTAAGAAACGATGTGACAAATTTAGGTCAAGCTCTTTTCTACCGCAACAATTTTTTATCGGATACGAAATCTTTTTCGCAGAAAACAGGGTAAACCAGAACTTATCACCACCCGATGGTCCGCACTTCGGCACGACAAAGTGGCGAAAAAGGCTACTGTCTTTATGTTTGCTTAATTTTCTGATGCGAAAAAAACTTCGGCGTTTGCTACAATGAGTTTCCACCTGCCTGCTCCGCTCTCCGTCATGGCCGCCCACGCTGAAACAGAGTCCGCCCCGTCGGTTGACCGATCGAATCGCGACACAACAGATGCCGAACAGCTCCACGTTCCGCTCGGTCAGACTCTTAGAACTCTCCGTGCCCAGGCAAAGCTCACGCTCCAGCAACTGAGCGGCCAAACGGGAATTTCGGTGTCGACGCTTTCGAAAATCGAAAACGGCCAACTGTCGCCGACATACGAGAAGATTGCAGCGCTGGCGCGGGGCCTCTCGGTAAACGTCAGCGAACTTTTCGGCTCCCCGGAGAAGCCAGCGCCCTTGGGTAGGCGCAGCCTAACGCGCGCGGGTCAAGGGGTTGTGCATGAAACAGCGCAATACCGTTACGAGGTGTTGAATTCCGACCTGGCGGACAAACAGTTCGTTCCGCTTCGCACGACGATCAAGGCTCGCAGCGTCCGAGATTTCGGAAATCTTTTCCGTCATGGCGGCGAGGAGTTCATCTACGTACTGGAGGGTCAGGTAGTGCTCCATACGGACTTCTATGCTCCCGTGACGCTCTCCGTGGGCGACTCCTGCTACTTCGACAGCGCCATGGGCCACGCCTGCATTTCTGCGGGTGACGAAGATGCCAAGGTTCTCTGGGTCTGTTCAAGCGTGACGTTGGACACGTAATTTTCGAGCGTACGAGAACGGACATTGGAACGCCCTCGAAATCGTAACGACGCAAATCACGACGCTGTTGGGATCCAACGTCGAAATCGACGACGACACATTGGCGGCATGTTTATGACTGCCAAGGACACATGGTCCCTGTTCGCCGTGACGGCAGGGCTGCTCGCCGTCATCATTTCCTACGCCGGCCCACTGGCCATTTCTTCCAGGCCGCCCACGCCGCCCACGCCGCCAATGTAGGCAACGACGTTGTTGCTTCGTGGGTGTGGTCGATCTCGACGGGCGCAGCCGTCGCCGGAATGATGCTTAGCTGGCTGCTGAAGCTTCGCGTCCATCCTCGTCGCCTTCTCCGGTGGGATCACCATTGTGATTGCCGCCATTACAGCGGCGCTCTGCACCGGCCGGGATTCGCATCCTAATCCCCGACGTCGATATGTCGCGGGTATTGCAAACGGACTCTTCTACCTGATTGGTGGTACGTTCGCAGGCACGGTGGTCATGCTGTTCGCAGCGTTACCGACTGCTTTTGTGGCAGTACTAGCAGGACTGGCCCTGCTGGGTGCCATTGCGACAAACATCGTGGGACTTGTGCAAGACGAAGCCCATCGGGAGGCGGCGTTCATCACATTCATCGCTACTGCTTCTAACATGTGCTTTTTGGGCCTGGGCTCGGCGTTCTGGGGAATCGTCTTGGGATCGGCTGCACATCTTGTGTTTAGAAGAGCAAAGGGATAGAGATCGCAAGCTATCCCTCTCTTGATTACACCCATAAAACGGCAGGAACGTCCCCGTCAGTATTGCGCCGACGCTGACGCCAACGAAAGTTCGTTGTGGCCGGGCAGCATCCGCTTCTGTGCGTTTATCGGCAACGGCGTAGCCTCGGGCAAAACCATACTCGAACGACTGTTTCGTCAGATTCCAGTCATCGACGGCAGGGAAGTTGACCGACCGAGAAGGGTCGCGAAGAGACGTCGGACAGAGCGCGAAGATCCGTGACTTGCCGCACCGCCCTGCCCCCTGCGATGACGAAGACTTCTCGCCGGCGACCAGATCGGTGATACCACAGACCGTTCGGCGAGGCATCCCCGGCATTTCGTCTAAGCTCGCGGATTCTTCAACTTAAGGCGGCGATGCTCCAGATAGCGGTTCATGGCCGATCGCCAGTTCTCCGTTGCGGCCGGCCTGCCGGCGTCGTCGGTTGTCGCCCCGATAAAGTTCGAACCTGGCGATAAGGAATAGCAGTAGCTCGAACCGTGCACCGTTCGTTCCCTAAACGATTGTCCGTATCGGAATAACCATGCGGCTCACTTTGGCACGATATGAACGAAAATTGTCGTTCGTACCACTAGCCCGTTCAGCCCGCGCTCCCTATCCTGTGCTCGGTGGATCGCGGCCCGACAGCGGGCAGAGTCCGCCAGAAACTTCAACTTACAGTGAGAGAGAACGTGAAAGGCAAGCTACTGATGCTCCGCCCGGACTTTACTCAAGCCTCGGACTCAGCCAGCTAACGGACATGGACCGATACGACAAGCAAATCCTTGCCATCCTGCAGGAAGACGCAACCGTCCCCGTAACGGAAGTCGGGGACCGTGTCGGCCTGACCTCGACGCCATGCTGGCGCCGCATCCAAAAGCTGGAAGAGGCCGGCATCATTCGCAAGCGCGTTGCATTGCTGGACGCAAACGCCTTGAATGCCGGTGTCACAGTCTTTGTTTCAGTGCGTACCAGCCAGCACAACCTGAAATGGATCAAGCTGTTCCATGGATTAGTGGCATCGATCCCGGAGGTGACCGAGTTTTACCGGATGGCCGGCGACACCGATTACCTGCTGCGGGTGGTAGTGCCGGATATCGCGGCCTATGACCGCGTCTATAAGAAGCTGATCCAAGGGGCGGAGCTCGCCGATGTTAGCTCCAGCTTTGCGATGGAACAGATCAAGTACACCACTGCGCTACCATTGGATTACGCGTAAGAGAGCACCGGTCATCCGAGACCGGCGCTTGTAGAAACCTACGATCTATCCGCGTATAGGTGACTCGATTGGATGGAAACCGCCGTGCCACCGTGAATGGGCGCAACGGCAACTGGGAAACTTGATCCGCCATTGGCCGGAATCAATGCAGCTCAGATGTACTGAAACGTCGTCTGTAGTATCCGGGACTTGTTCCAAGCCGGATCCGGAAGTGATTGCGCAACGTGGCTGCGGCGCCGAACCCCACTTGCACCGCGATGTCATCCACGGACGAATCGGTCTCTTCGAGCAACACTCTCGCTCGGCTTAAACGTTCTATCAGCAACCACTCGCCAGGCGGCATACCCATCATACTGACAAAGTGCCGCTGGAAGGTGCGGGCACTCATTGCGGCTTGCCTTGCCATTCTGGCAATCGGCCAGTCTTCATCCAAGGTTGCGCGCACCGCGTCCACCAAGGGTGCCAACGAAGCGGTGCTGCGCTTCGAGACCGGCTCGGCAATGTACTGGGCTTGGCCACCTTCACGGTGTGGCGGCATCACAAGTCGGCGTGCGACCTGATTGGCCGCACGAGGGCCAAAATCCCGGCGGATCAGGTGCAGGCACAGATCGATTCCCGCTGCACTTCCCGCCGAAGTCAGGACATCGCCGGCATCGACGTAGAGCACATCTGCCTCCACCCGGATTTCCGGATATCGCTCCGCCAGTGTTGCCGCGTGACGCCAGTGCGTAGTCGCGCGCTTACCGTCGAGCAATCCCGATGCGGCCAAGACAAAGGCCCCCGTGCAGATCGACATGATTCTCGCCCCCCGCTTGTTCGCCTTTCGCAAAGCGCGGCAGAGATCCGGCGGCACAACCGCTTCAATATCGCGCCAGCCCGGGATGATGATCGTCTTCGCCCTCGAAAGAAGTTCAAGGCCACCGTCAGCCTGCACTCGGATGCCACCCGGCCCGCGCAACGTCCCGGGCTCGGCCGAACACGTCGCGAAGCGATACCACGCGTCTCCCATTTCCGGTCTGGGCAAACCGAACACTTCAACGGCGCAGCCGTACTCAAAGAGGCTCAGGCCGTCGTAGACGACGACTGCGACAAGTCCCCCATTGGCGGCCGATTGCGATTCCTTCTTTGGCACGATGCAGATAGAAATAGGTATTGATGCCACCGCGCCGGATTTTGCACCATCGGCCTGGCGTCTCGCAAGCGTCGAAACGTGGCAGTTGGAGCGCGCAGGGGCTGCGGATCACTATACGGCACACTTTGGCATGATCTAGACGAAAATTGTCGTTCGTGCCACTAGTCGGTTCAACCCGCGGTCCCTATCCTTTGCTCGGTCGAAAGCGGCCCGACGCAGCAGAGTCCGCCAGAAACTTCAACTGTAAGCGGTCGACTAACAACGCCTCTTGCGGCCGGATACGAGGTCGGCTAAACAGCGGATGTCTTGAGATTCCAAGGCAGCAAGGCCTCGTAGTCGTCAGCGGTCTTCGCGAGCGGCAGCGCCTTGAACAAGGCGACGAGATAGCGGTACGTATCGACGCCATTGGCCTTGCAGGTCTCAATGATCGAGTACAGATTCGCGCTTGCGTTCGCGCCAGCCACGGTGTCACAGAAGAGCCAGTTCCGGCGCCCTACGGTGAACGGCCTGATCGAATTCTCAATCACATTGTTCGATAT
>NZ_AUFE01000109.1 GCF_000426345.1 Cupriavidus phytohabitans
GCCGCCTGAGAACCGGCCACGATCAACCTTCGTACACCAGATTTGACTTTATCTCAAGACTGGATGGCGTCAGAGTGTTTGCGAGCACCTTCATGCCAAAACCCTCCCGGGCGATCTGTCCCGTGCGGCGGCCGATGGCACCGTAGCCAATAACGCCAAGCGTTGCTCCGAAGAGTTCGCGTGAATTGCGGCTCGCCGTCGTTCTGTGGTCCCACTTTCCGCTTCGAACAGCTGTATCGAATTCTGAAAGTCGACGCGTCATCGCAAGCATCGCCGAGAAAACGTACTCCGCGACTGCGTTCGAATTCGTGTCGGGTGTATTGGCCACTGGTATCCCCTGTGCCGTTGCCCGCTCCACAGGGATAAAGTCAACGCCCACCCCATGCCGCACCACAGCACGAAGCTTAGTTTCCCGCTCGAAAATATCCTCCGGAAGTTGCCTCCGCACAATTAGGCCGTCGTATTGTGCGATGCGCTCGCGTAGGGCATTGTCGCTGGCAGTCCCCGTGAGCCCTGTTGGCAAGAACTCTGTGTCGACGAACTCTTCCAGTATCCGAAGTGCTTCAGGCAGAATCGGGTCAGTCAAGAGTACGCGCGGACGAGGGGTGCCGCTAGTCGCGTTCATGCAAGCACCACCCTTGCGATTTCCGTGCCCATGTCGCTGGTTTTTGCCGTCCCTCCCAGATCTGGAGTGAGTACCCGGTCAGAGGCCGTCAACACAGTTTCGATGGCATTGAGAATGTCTGCGGCAGCCTCCGGCTGGCCCAGGTGGTCGAGCATCATCGCGGCGGACCAGATCTGCCCGATGGGGTTGGCAATGCCTTGTCCTGCGATGTCGGGAGCTGAGCCATGAACTGGTTCAAACATCGACGGGTACTTGCGCTCTGGATTGATGTTGGCGCTCGGCGCTACCGCGATCGTGCCGGTAACTCCGGGGCCGAGGTCCGACAGAATGTCTCCGAAGAGGTTGGATCCGACGACCACGTCGAACCGCTCGGGAGACATCGCAAAGCGTGCTGCGAGGATATCGATGTGATACTGGTCGGTTCGGATCTCGGGGTACTCGGCTCCGACCGCAGCGAACCGCTCATCCCAGTACGGCATGGAATGAAAGATGCCGTTTGACTTGGTGGCCGAGGTGACGTGGTGGCGTCCGAGCTTGCGAGCCAGTTCAAAGGCGTATCGCATGATCCGATCCGTGCCGCGGCGGGTAAACACTGCCTCCTGCGTCACGAACTCATGTTCGGTGCCCGCGAACATGCGCCCACCGAGTTGGGAATACTCACCCTCGGTGTTTTCGCGCACGATCCAGAAGTCGATGTCGCCTGGCTTCTTGTTGGCGAGCGGGCAGGGGATGCCCGGAAGCAACCGAACGGGCCTCAAGTTGACGTACTGGTCAAACTCTCGGCGAATCGGAATCAGGAGGTTCCAGAGCGAAACATGGTCGGGTACTCCCGGGAATCCAACGGCCCCGAGAAAGATGGCATCGTTGTCGCGCAGGCGGTCGATACCATCTGCGGGCATCATGCTGCCGGTTGATTGGTAACGGGCACAGCTCCAATCATAGTGTGTGAAATCGAGCTGGAAGCCGAACTTCTGGCTGACGGCCTCGAGGACACGAATGCCCTCCGGTACCACCTCGTTTCCAATGCCGTCGCCGGGGATAACGGCGATCCTATACTGCTGGTTCTTTGTCATGTCGGTAGGGCGAAAGAGTTCTTAGTGAGCAACTTCGGTGTCTGCAAGCAGTGCGACGAGCTCCGGAACCGTAGCGCCGGCATTGGCTTCATAGGCTCCCGCGTAGGTATCCTTGATGGCTGCGGCTGTCGCATGGCTCGCCCCCAACTCGCTCGCCATCGTGTCGTAATAGGTCATGTCCTTCAGGGCATTCGAGAGCGTGAACCGGAACGATGAGGCGTCGCCGCGCTCAATGAATGGGCGAAGCCGTTCCAAAATCACGCCGGCACCGCCACCCTTGGCCAGTACGTCCACGAGCACATCGGGGCTTACTTGGGCACGCGCCGCACATGCTGCGGCCTCAGCCAGCACAGCGGAGAAGCCGAGGGATACATAGTTGTGCAGCAGCTTGAGTCGATGCCCCGAGCCGACTGGGCCTGCAAAGGTGATGTTTTCCGCAAAGCTCTTGAGCAGCGGCAGGCACTCCTCGAAAAGCTCTTTCTCCCCGCCAACGATTAGATTCAGGCGCCCCTCGGCCGCTTCCTTGGGAGTGCGAGTCATCGGCGCATCGATAAACTTGCCGCCCGCTTTCACAACGGCCGCGGCGATTCGTTGAGTTGACGATGGAATCGCCGTGGAACAGTCGATGACGATGGTCCCGGGACGCAGTCTGTTCAGGAGACCATCGCTGCGAAACAGCACATCTTCCACTTCGGGAGTTCCTGTGACGCAAAGGATCACCACATCCGCTGTGGCCGCAAGGTCGTGGATAGTCGGTGCTTTTGTGGCGCCTGCCTTCACGAGAGCGTCCAGTGGCTGGTTGCCCGGATGCTCCAGCAGTACGAGCGGGTAGCCGTGCTTTGCGACATTGGTGGCGATCCCATGGCCCATCATGCCAATCCCGATCATGCCTACGGTCTTCATAGTGTTGTCTCCTGTTTTGCTGTCGTTTTAGCGAACGGAAAGGCCGCCGGCACAGATGTATTTCACTTCGATGTAGTCTTCGATGCCGTATTTCGATCCCTCGCGGCCAATACCCGACTCTTTGACACCGCCAAACGGGGCGACTTCCGTTGAGATCAACCCTTCATTGAGCCCAACGATTCCGCATTCGAGCGCTTCGGCGACGCGCCACGAGCGCGCGTAATTCCCGGTGTAGAAGTACGCGGCCAAGCCGAATGGGGTGTCATTTGCCATGGCGACGCCTTCTTCCTCGGTTGCAAAGCGGATTAGCGGTGCTACGGGGCCAAATGTCTCTTCATTCATCAGCTTGGCCTTTGGCGAGACATTGGTCAGAATTGTCGGGTCGAAGAAGCGACCTCCGAGCGCGTGTGGCTTGCCACCGGTGAGCACATTTCCGCCCAGGCTCACAGCGTCCTCGATGTGCTCTCGGACTTTGTCGATGGCGGCATCATCAATGAGCGGTCCTAGGTCGACGCCGGGCGCCAAACCGTCGCCCACGACCTGCGCCTCCACAGCGATCTTGAGTTTCTGGGCGAACGCGTCATACACCCCGTCCTGGACGAAAATGCGATTGGCACACACGCAAGTTTGGCCTGCGTTGCGGAACTTGGACGCCATGACGCCAGCCACGGCGGCGTCAAGGTCGGCATCGTCGAAGATCAGGAATGGAGCATTGCCGCCCAACTCCATCGAAACCTTCTTTACGGTGCCGGCACACTGCTCCAGGAGCGTCTTCCCCACTTCGGTCGATCCGGTGAAGGAGACCTTGCGTACCACAGGGCTCGTAGTCAGCTCGCGGCCGATGACCGATGCCGAGCCGGTGATCACGTTCAGAACGCCGTCAGGGATCCCGGCTTCCTTCGCCAACACGGCCAACGCCAGTGCAGAGTATGGCGTTGCCGACGCTGGCTTGATCACGATGGTGCAACCTGCCGCCAGTGCGGCGCCGGCTTTGCGCGTGATCATCGCATTCGGAAAGTTCCAGGGAGTGATCGCCGCCACCACACCAACTGGCTGCTTAATCACGATGATGCGGCGATCGGAGGTGGGCGCTGGGATGACATCGCCGTAGATGCGACGCGCTTCCTCGGAGAACCATTCGAGAAAGCCGGAGCCATACGCAATCTCGCCGCGCGACTCCTTCAAGGGCTTACCTTGCTCCAATGTCAGAATGGTAGCGAGGTCTTCCTGGTTGGCCATGCATAGGTCAAACCAGCGGCGCAGCAAGCGACTACGCTCGCGTGCACTTGTTGCACGCCAAGCCGGCAGAGCTTGCTCTGCGGCCGCAATGGCAGACTGCACATCAGCGGCGGTCATGCGTGGCACGCTCCCGAGGGCATCACCGCTGGCGGGGTTAAAGACCGGCACCACCTCGCCATCGGATGAGTCTACCCACTGGCCGTTGACATAACATTGCTGGCGGAAAAGGGAGGAATTTTGAATATGCATGGCAGGAAAACTCCGTTTGCTATAGAGCCTTTCTAGAAGTGGGGCGGGTCAGGTAAGCAGATTGGCAGGTCGTTCGCCGCGACGCAGGGCCTCGATGCCTTCAATCAGCAACCAACCCATCGCGTTTCGGGTCTCGTGGGTGGCGCTGCCGATGTGTGGACTGAGGAACGCGTTATCGAGGGTGCGATAGCGAGGATCGATGTTGGGCTCGTTGGCGAACACATCGAGACCGGCGGCAAATACGTGACCATTGCTGAGCGCGTCGATCAAAGCGTCGTCATCGATGATGTCGCCTCGGGAGATATTGGTGACGACCGCGCCGCGGGGGAGTGCCGCGATATGGGTTCGGTCAAGGGCGCCCTTCAATCCAGGGGCACCAGGCGCAGCGACCATCAGCACGTCGCTGTGGCGACACAGGCCATCAAGGCTGGCGTGGTATTCCGCTCCTTGCGCCAACGCAGGGTCCATCGGCGAGCGGTTGTGATAGTGGATGTCCATGCCGAAGGGACGGGCACGTGTGGCAATAGCGCGGCCAATCCGGCCCATGCCAAAGATACCAAGACGCTTGCCAACAAGGCCCTTGCCAAGCAGTTGCGTGGGTGCCCAGCCAGCCCACTGGCCGCTGCGCACGAGGCGATCCGCTTCGAATCCACGTCGGCAAGCGTTCAGGATGAGCAGTAAGGCGATTTCGGCGCACGCGTCGCTCAGCACATCAGGTGTGTGCAGAACTTCGATACCGAGCTCGCGAGCAGTCACGAGATCGATATGGTCATAACCGACCGACAGTGTTGCCACGGTCCGCAACGTCGGTGACAGCGCTCGCAGAAGGTCGCCGTCTACCCGTTCGGTGGCCGTTACCAGCAACACGCTTGCCCCTTTTGCCTGGGCCGCGATGACTGCCGGCGGCAGCAACGCATCGCCTTCATTGACGCTTACCGAAAAGCGCTCCTTGAGAGCGACTTCTATCTCGTTTGGCAGCCTTCTGCATACGTATGCATTTTCAACTAAATTTGAGTGGTCTACGGACCTCATCGCTGTTGTCTCCATGGCCGAATGCGATCTCTTCCAGGAAGTCTTGCTGCCGCTTAAGTTGTATTACAAATTGATATGACCAATGTGTCAAGCAAATTTGTTTGGGATGGTAGAATTGGTCTCAGACAATGCAGGGACGCTAGTAGTCGCGTCTCGGCCCACGAACAGCTTGGGGAGCACGGAATTGCAGATCACAAAAGAGTTACCGGATGCGGTAGCGCAAGCTGCGGACAAAGGCGGCCACGAGCCGACTCTTGCAGATCGCATCACAGAGCTGCTTTCCAACCAGATTCGAAAGGGCATGTACCCGGTCAATGCGCGCTTGCCGACCGAAAAATTCATGACGGAGCAATATGGCGTAAGCCGCACTGTGATACGAGAGGCCATTTCACGGCTGAAGTCCGAAGGGCTGGTGGAGAGCCGCCAGGGAAGCGGAACGGTGGTGTTAGACCCAACGAGCGCGGAAGTCTTCCGACTTGGCCGTGACCTCGTAGATCCAGCCCTGGGCGTAGTTCGGATTCTCGAACTGCGGCGCGGCATCGAGGCAGAAATGGCGGCGCTGGCAGCTGAGCGTCGTACCGCTGAGCAAATGGAAGATATTCGGCATGCTTTGCAGAGGATTGACCGGGCTGTGGAGGCGCACGGGGATGGGGTGGAGGAAGATCTGGCTTTTCACCTTGCGGTATCACGTGCCACAGGCAATCCGCACTACACGGAACTGCTGGGCATGCTGACGCGATCGCTGCGGGACGCCATCAAGCTCACGCGAGGCAACGAGGCCCGGCGTAGCGACCTGACGGCTCAGGTGCGAACGGAGCACGCAGAGATATGTGCTGCGATTGAAGCGCAAGATCCGCAACGTGCGCGTCAAGCGGCGTTCTTTCACATGCGCAATACGGAAGAGCGAATTCTGAAAGCAGAGCGCAGTTTCTGGACAGGCGACAGCAGAACGGCAGCGCAACGACTTGCCGGAGCAGACCTGACAACCGTTCTCCGGCGTGCAGTCGAGGCACAGGCAGACAAGGGGCGGTGATTCGACCGCTCGCTTCAACTTTTTCATCGCGGCAGTCCCATTTGTCTATCACGGGGGGCGGGCGAAGGCTTACGCGGCACGCCGGTGCCGTGCCACTGCGACTTCTTCGGATTCCCCGGCAGCACGCGTGACCTTCGCGTCATAGTTGATGTAATGCACCACAGTTGGTACTTCCATTTGAGCAAGAGTCACCATAAGATGACTACGTAAACATTTATGTACTGCATCGAAACCGTTGCGTCAATGCTTTTTAGTTATTGAAGATGGCGTCCTTGCGCCTCGCCTCCAGCCGAATTTTTGACCGGCCTGAGTTCAAGGATGGCCGAAGTGGGTACGGTGACGCGGACCAAAGACGGTTACGCAGACTCGTGCGGTGAGTGACTTGCAGCCTCTCGCACATTCATCGCATGTCCAAAATTCTCTCGGTCAAAGCCATCCCGCTGTCGTTTCGTCTGCCAGAAGGCAAGACCGTCACACTCGGGATTGGCAGCACCATCAAGCGCGACACGATCATCATTCGCGTGGAGACAGAATCCGGCGTTATCGGATACGGGGAGGCTCACCCGGGTCGCAGTCCGGGCGCCATCACAAGTTTGATTGCGAACACGATTGCACCGTTGGTGGTTGGCATGGACGCGTTTGACACCAATGGTGTCTGGAGTCGGGTTCACAAGATGCAGCTCGCAAGCCACGGTACCGGAGCCGCTGCGTCTCTAGCACTGAGCGGTATCACATGGCCTTGTGGGATGTCCGTGGCAAACTCTGTAATCAACCTCTCTACAAACTTCTCGGCGGCAGCAGCAAGCCCATTCCGGCGTATGCGGGCGGCATTGCCCTCGGCTATCTTGATGAGGGTGCCGTGCAGGTGTTCCAGCCGGACCTTTCGAAGACGGGTGGCATCACCGAAGCCATGCGTATCGCAGCGTTGGTGTCGGCCTGGGGCTACAAGGTTCACCCGCACAGCTCGGCCACCGGTATCAACCACGCGGCTTGTGTCCACTATCTCGCCGCAGTGGACAACCCAGGCTACTTCGAAGCGTGCGTGTCCCACTACAACCCTTTCCGGGACATGTTTGGTCCAGGCTTCCAGACGGACGCAACTGGCTGCGTCGTACCGCTCGAGAAACCAGGTCTTGGTCTTGACGTCGACGAGTCGGTCTTCGAAGAGTTTGCGTTCATCGATGGTCCTGGCTACGTCGTGAAGTTCTGATTTAACGCATTGTTGTTGTATTCATTATTAGAGGAGACACTCTCATGAAACTGTTTCGTTTCGTCGCCGGCGCTGCCACGGTTGTAGCCCCGCTGTTCAGCGCTACCGTCAATGCAAAGGACGCGGCATTTCCTTCCAAGCCTATCTCGCTGATTGTTCCTTGGAACGCTGGTGGCTCTGTCGACCTGACTGCCCGGAAACTGTCCGAGATCCTCGGCAAGTCGGGGGTAACAGTGGTTGTTGAGAACGTGCCAGGCGGCACGAGTACAATTGGATTGACAAAGGTTGCCAATGTGCAACCCGATGGATATACCGTCGGTATCGCAACGTCGTCGCTGATGGGTATCGTCGCCCAAAATGAAACCAAGCTGCGCGTTGACCAATTCAAGGCGTTGAACCAGACGACCGTCGAACAACTCGTCCTCGTCGTGCCGAAAGCCAGCCCGGTCAATAGCATCGAAGACTTCATGGCGATGTTGAAGAAGGAGCCGGGGGCAGTCTCGATTGGCACACCTGGGAACAACAACGTCAACCATACCTTTGCTGCCATGCTGGCCCGAGCAGCGAATGTTGACTATGTCAATGTTCCCTACACGGGCGGCGCAAAAGGTTCTCACTGACCTTGCTGGTAAGCAGATTGACGCCGGCGTATTGAAACCCTCGGAAGTCATGGCTCAGATTCAAGGTGGACTGATCAAGCCTGTCGGGGTGTTCTCGAACGAACGCGTCGCGATTCTCCCTAAGGTCCCCACATTTGCAGAAAAGAAGATAGACGTGTTCCCGTATGGCCTGCTTGAGCAGATGTCGTACCTGGTCGCGCCGAAGGGTATAGCTCCGGAGCGCGCTCAACAACTTCAGGAGATGTTCGCCAAGGCCCTGGCAAGCGATTCTTACAAGTCCTTCGCTAAGGAATTTGGCATGAAGGTGTCTGACGTGCGTGGTGATGAGTTGCAGAAACAAGCGGTCTCAAATCAGCAGACGTTCAATACAGTAGCGCCGAAAATCTTCACGAAGCAGTAACTAAGTTTGGACGAATTGGTGTACGTTGTTGACGGCCGACGTACACCAGTCTTCCGGAGGCTCGCCGAGGGCTAGCCGGTATGCGAAACTATCTTAGGCTTTAGCTTTAGTGGACTTCGTCTCCGGCGATGGAGGGATATCCGCGCGTAGCCGCACAGGAAATCGTGGGCGCTCCTTCAGGAGCTAGCGGCCCAACCTACTATGACACGGTATTGGGTCTGTTCGGGTTGGGCTTTGTCGAGGGGCGCTACCAGTTCTTTGCCTTGGGGCAACTCAATATGCGCCGTACTGAGGCCGCTAACCATCGCTCCGCCTCAGCCCCCCATACATGGACACCCCCAATTTGCCAAGCGCTCAATCGATAATGAACGGGAGGTAGATATGTTGTGCAGTCTTGGCCACGCTGGACTTAGGGGCCAAGATTGCCTGGCGCGCTCGCGCGGGCCATGGCAAGAAAGGCCCGCATTGCGCTCGAAAGGTATGCGTCTCTCCGGTGTATGAACAACGTGTCCACTTGGGAGAGACTGCGCGGCAGGCTGTGAATGGCGATGCGTCTGGCATCGGCGAATTCGGCCAGTACGCCGCGGGGAAGTAGCGTAATGCCCACGCCAGCCGACACACAACTGACTATGGCATCCAGCGAGCCAAATTCGAGAGGCTTAGCAACCACGATTCCCTTTGTAGCGAGAAATGATTCCAGCCGCTGGCGGTACGAGCAGCCAGATTGAAACACTACGATCCGCAGGTCGGGGATGTGGGACAGTTCGTTGAGCGAGCGAATTTCCGGACTCGTGGCAAGAACGAGCTGTTCCGTGAAGACTCGCTCGTGGTGCAAATCGGGATGTGAGATGGGGCCAGCGACAAAGGCGCCATCGAATCGGGACGCCACCACATCTCGCACCAAGCTGGCAGTGCTCCCAGCTGTCACGGAAAGCCTGACGTCCGGACAGGCGCGCGCGAACCCCGTGAGCAGCGGTGACAGCCGCAATGCCGTGGCCGTCTCTAGGGCGCCGAGCGTCAGTGTGCCGCTGGGAACCCCATCGTCCTGAGCCGCCGCGCGCGCTTCGGCCATCAGCTTGCCAATGCGCGCCACAAACGGAAGGATCCGCTGGCCGGCGGGTGTGGGGCGCACGCCGCGCGCATGGCGCTCGAACAGCTGCGTGCCCAGTTCTTCCTCCAGCCCGCGGATGCGTGCCGTGATGTTCGACTGCACGGTGTGCAGTTCGGTGGCAGCCCGGTTCATGCTGCCCAGCCGTGCCACCACTTCGAAAGTCTTCAAATCTGCCAGTTCCATACGAACCGTGCCTCCGTCTGCCATGCAATGCTCATGCGCAACTGTAGCCCGTCGGCCAAGAATGCGCTCACCTATCTGAATCAAAGATAGGTCATATCTCGATATTTCAGTTCTCAGGATCCGCTATTGCACATAGCCTTGAGCCATCTGCAATAGCGATGGGCGCATGACGATGAGAACGATGAACGACCCGGTGTCCGCAGGCGGCGCGACGCTCGGCGCCGCGGACACCGGAACCCCCGTGGCTGCGGGGTATGCCCAGCGCAACATCCGCTATTGGCGCGGGAACCTGCTGGTGTGCGTCGTCGGCTCCTTCACGTCGCTCGTGAGCTTGAGCATGCTGTTGCCGTTCCTGCCTCTCTATGTCGAGCAGCTTGGCGTGACATCGCCGCACGCGATTGTCCAGTGGTCCGCCGTCGCGTTCGGCGCGACGTTCTTCGGCACCGCCGTCACCGCGCCGCTCTGGGGACGCCTTGCCGACCGTTATGGCCGCAAGCCCATGCTGATTCGCGCCGCCATCGGCATGGCGGTGGTGATGTCGCTGATCGGCTTGGCGCAGAACGTGACCCAGCTGGTGACGCTGAGGCTTCTTGCGGGCTTCATTGGCGGCTACGCGTCGGCGTCCATCGTGCTGATCGGCACGCAGGCACCGCGCGAGAAAGCCGGTTGGGCGCTGGGTCTGCTGTCCACCGGCGCACTCGCCGGAAATCTCGTTGGCCCGCTGGTGGGCGGCTTCCTGCCCGATCTGGTGGGTATCCGGGGCACCTTCTTCGTTGGCGGGGCGCTGATCGCGGCGGCCGCGGTCGCCACCGTCACGCTGATTCGCGAGGATTTCCAGCGCGACATCGACACGAAGGCGCCGGCACGCGCGAGCGCCGACGGTGCTGGCGAGGCGCCCTGGCCGGTCATCGTCGCGCTGCTGTTCACCGCGATGATGGTGCTGGTGGCCAACATGTCCATCGAACCGATCATCACGGTCTACATCGGCCAACTTGGGGTGCCGACCGCCAGCCAGGCTCGCATGGCCGGGCTGGTGATGGCGGCCTCGGCTTTCGGCAGCATGCTGACCGCGCCGCGCCTGGGCGCGCTGGCGGACCGGATCGGCAGCTGGAAGGTCATTGTCGGATGCCTGGTCGCGACCGCGCTGGTGATGGTGCCGCAGGCCTTTGTCTCGGAATGGTGGCAACTGGCGGTGCTGCGCGGACTGATGGGCATGACCATCGCGGGGCTGCTGCCGTCCATCGCAAAGCTGGTGCGGCAGTCGGTGCCGGAAAACCGTTCCGGCAAGACGCTCGGCTACCTGCAATCGGCACAGTTCTCTGGTCAGGTCGTCGGTCCGCTGCTTGGCAGCCAGGTGGCCACCTATATCGGCCTGCGGCCCGTCTTTGTCATTACCGCCGTTTTCCTGCTGGCCTGTGCGCTCGTGAATCATCGCGTACGACGCGCACGGGTCAGTTAATCCAATCCATCCAAGTTAAGCCGCCAATAAAATCGCAATTCCCCCCGCGAACCCTTGACAGATGACGAGGTTCGAGGGGCCGCCGCCCTGCTTGCGCTGGCTGTTTAGCGC
>NZ_AUFE01000110.1 GCF_000426345.1 Cupriavidus phytohabitans
TGACGATATCCGGCAGTTCAGCCTTGGTCCGCGCGGCATCGGTTGCCTGCGACTCCAGCCATGCCTGCGCGTTGGCGTCCACCTGCCGGATGCCAACATAGGCGCGCAGCCACTTTTGATGCCGGGCGCGGGTGCCCGAGACATCGTAGCGTGTCACCACGCTGCGCGACAACGGCCGCGCCCGCAGGGCAGCCTGTACGTGCTCGATCACCGCGGCCGGCACCTCGGTCAGCATCGGAAAGTAGCCAAGGCGCTGCAGCAATTTGAGCTGCACGAGAATCAGCACCGACGTCAAGGCCTGGCGCGCCTGGCTGCGCGCAAAGCGGATCTCGGTCGCGGTCGGCGTGAACGCTGCCTGCAGTTCAACAACGGTGGGCTCGGCCGGCAGCACTGGATAGGCGGTCTCGTGGATCGGCGGCATGATCTCTATCTGCGCCCGAAGGCCTGCTCAAGCTGGCGCGTGCGCTGCACCTCGTCATCGTGCAGATAGATTGAGGTGGTAGTGATGGAGGCGTGCCGCAAATTGTCACGCACCGTTGTCAGGGTTGCGCCGTGCGCCAGGGCATGAGTTGCATGGGTGTGCCTCACCCAGTGGGGCGTGGCGCGCCGCAGCTTGTCCGCCAGCGCCGGATGGTCACGCTGGATGACATCGGCGGCCAGCAGAAAGAAGCGGCGAAACACGTCGCGCAGACGCGGCGTGGTGATGGCCGCGGCGCTGTCCAGATTGGCGAGCAGGGGCGTATCCGGCTTCCAGTGCGAGGGCGTCACCGGCAGGCCACGTTGGACCAAGTATTGATCGAGCGCGTGGCGCGCCAGGGACGGCAGCGCGACCTTGCCAGGCTTGGCACCTTTGCCGACCAAATGCAGCCAGCGCTCGCCGCGCGCGCCGATCTCGATTCCACCAAGCGTCACGCAAACCAGTTCACCGGCACGCAGCCCGGTGGCGTACCCGAAGTCCAACAGGAACCGCAGTCGCTGCGCGGCCGGCTCCGTCCAGCCATGGGACCATTCGAGCCCGTCGGCAATGGTCCGCACCAGTTCCCACTCGCCCGCCGAGAAGGCGCGGGACGCGTCCAGGCCGGGCGCCCGCTGGCCGCCGCGCACTTTCAGTCCAGCGAACGGGTTCGCCAGCACGTAGCGCTGCTGGATTAGCCAGCGGAACATGCACCCGAGCACGGACAGGCATAGGCGATCGAGCGTGGCGACAAGGCGCCAGTAAAGGGGCGCCATTCCGGCGACGTGCGCGGCCGTGCGGGCGCGACCCAGCGATGGTGCGGCGTGGGCCGGCGCAGGAAGGCGCGGTAAGCCGACGCGTCTTCCGTGGTCAGCGAGGACAATGCCTTGCCGCGCTCGAGGATGGCCCACAGCAGCAGACGCTCCGCCTCCTTGCGGTAGGCCCGTTCGGTCTCGGTCGACTCGTACAAGGCCAGCCAGGCCCCGATGGCGTCATAGTCATTGTTGGCATCGAGCGTGCACATCTGGCGGGGGGGCGGAAGGCCCCACGTGATCCGTCGACCTCATGCGGCAGCCGGATCTGCTCCCAGGGCACGACCGGATCGGGCGGTGCCGCCGTGACGAGGGCGCGCGCCCGTTCGGTGAGCTTCGGGTGCGCCGCGAAGAAGGCCTCGATAGGCCTGGCGCTGCGGGCGCCCAGCCCATCGATGGCGGCCCACCAACGGCGCCGGCGCGGAATGCGCACCGTCAGGTCGGCGAGCGTGCGGATGCCATGGGCGCGTAGTGCGGTGACCGCGCGTGGGGACAGCCACCAATCAACCGAATCGCTGATCTGCGGCTCGGGGAGGGGCAGCGACCGCAACGTTTCGAGCGCGCGGGCGACCGCCTTGGCGTGGCCGGTGCGCTCCGCCGCGCCGCAGCGGAACAGTGCAGCAAAATCCTCGCGCCGCCGCCGCCGCGCGAACTCGGCGAGCTGGCGGCGAATATCCCCGAGCACGCCACGCGCCGAGCGGCCGACGCCCAGCGCGTCGGGGCAATAGCGTGCGACCGCCTGGCGCGACGACGCGCCCGCGTACCAGGCGCGCAGGGCCGCCAAGGCGGCGGCGTCGGGGAAATCGGGCGAAATCGTCGTGTCTTGCATCGAAAGTCGTTGGCGGGGTGCGTAAGCCTTGGTATGGAGAAGGCCAGGCACGCCAAGGCGAGGTGCAAATTGCAAGGCCGCAGTTTGCCAGAAAAATGTGGCTATATCGCTAAGAGGGGTTATCGATATGGTTTATGCAATCTGCAGTCGCGTCGCGTTCTTCCAACCGCCGCCATCGGCTAGAATTCGTGCAACCTTCCCTTGCTACCGCCTCAGCGCACCAATCCATCTCATGGCCACCAGAATTAATCGCCAGTCTGTCAGCATCGCGCCGGATCACAACCGGACCACGCTGTCCCAAGGGCAAAAGACGTTCAACTCGCTGATCAAACAGATTGAGAAGCGTCGCATACGGCTGCGTGCCTGGGAAACCGTCACGCCCACCTTCCAGCAGCGCTATGTCAACGAGTACCTGCCGCTTGAGCAGACCTCGACCGATCTGCAGATCCGGATGGTGCATTGTCTGGATCGGGCCTACGAGCAAAAGGGATTGACCAAAGCCGAACGTTGCAAGCTCGCCGACGTGATCACCGATCTGGTGGGCCCGATGGTCGATGAAGACGACAGCCTGAAAGCCATCTACAACAAGTACAGCTCGGCCGACTACGACAGCGAAACCGCCGCGGACATCCTCGGCATGAAATCCATGCTGGAGGCGGTGTTTGGTGTCGAACTGGGCGACGACGTGGACCTCACCTCGCCAGAAGACGTGCTCCAGCGCGCCCAGGCGCACATGCAGCAACAGCACGAGGAAGCGGTCGCGCAAAGCGCCGAGCAGGAAGTGCGTCGTGCCAAGCGGAAAAAATCGCCCAAGCAGCTTGCGGCAGAGGCTCGCGCCCAGGAAGAGCAGGCTCAGATCAGCCTCTCCATTCGCGAAATCTATCGGAAGCTCGCCAGCGCATTGCATCCGGACCGCGAAGCCGATCCGCAGGAGCGCGAACGGAAGACCAAACTGATGCAACGCGTCAATGAGGCCTACAACAAGAACAACCTGCTGCTGCTACTGGAGCTGCAACTGGAGTTGGAACACATCGACCAGCACTCGATCAACCATCTCAGTGAAGATCGGCTGAAACACTACAACAGGATCCTCAAGGAGCAAGTCCGCGAACTGGACGAGCAGATCCTGCATGTCGAATCCGCATTTCGGCACAGCTACGGCATTGATCCCTTCGTAAGCCTGTCGCCAGACAAGCCCCTCCGAATGCTTGCCTCTGATGTCAAGGAGCTCCAGACCAATATCCGCGAACTTGAACGCGATCTCGTCGCGTTCGAAGAGATCAAGAATGTGAAGCTCTGGCTCAAGACCTTCAAGCGCGTGCAGCCAGACCCAATCTTCGACGCGATGCCCTTCTGATTCCGACGAGGAATAACTGTGCTTGCTTATCAATTGCTGAATAATCACGCTGGCCTTCTTCTGATCGGTGACTACGCCTCATTGCGCGAGCTGCACGAAGTTGTCCATGACGTCAATGATCGATCGCCCCTAATTCGCGAAGAGGGCGGGGCATTCCTGGGATTGGCCTATGACGTGCGCAAGGCCTATGAACAGCAACGGGAAAACCTGCAACCGCCCGAAGGCTATGAGGAAATCGGCGTGCGCTACGGAGTCCAGATTCTCTGGCCCGTGCTCCTTGTGCAGCAGCGGATGCTGCGCGTATCGCTCGGGTACCTTGATCATTCCAGGCGGCATCAGGCAATCACCTATGCGCTGGAAGCCGTCATCGAAGCGGGATTGCGGGAGGACTTCGGCGCGCAGGGGCAAACCATGGTCGATCAGTGGCTACGACTCGATCCCACCCCAGACATCTTCGATCGGCTGAACAGCCGTGGCGCAATGTTTTGCTCCTGGTCCAAAGCCGAGCGCGAGCGCCGTTTCGCTTCACTGTTATTGAGCTTTGACACGATGTACGAGCACTATTCCAGCCTCCCGAACGGGCAGCGTGCTACGGAATCAGTGTCGCCCCGTGAGCTCGAGCAATGGAAAGGCGTGGACTGGCCCGATCCGTGTTGGTAATGGCGTGTAGGATGCCGCTTACGGCGGCGTAGCAGTGTGGGCAAACAGCTAGGAGTGGTGTATGGGGAAGGCCAGCAGAAGGAAGCAGCTTCGTCGAAACGAAAGTGAAGATGTTGTCAGTTTTTGGGCACAGGAATATGAGCCCCCCAAGGCCGAGAGAAAGTGGTTTGGCCTACCACCTCTCGTACGGATAGAAGCGAACCTCCCGCAAGAACAGAAAATCTCCCATGCCTTGGTCGAATTGCTGAAAGAAGAAGTGCCATATGACGACGCGCCTCTCTCGGAGTATAAAAATGCGCTGGACGGGATCGTGATTGCATGGAATCTCAGCCTGCTGACAAGTGACGATCGAACCAACGCCGTGGGGAAAATGTTCAAGGATGTTACCGAGGCGAACAGAGAGATCGCCGTCCAGGAGATCGAACGGTTAATGCAGCGCAAGCAGGCCCTTTTCCCCGAAGACAAACGACAGGTTCTCACTTGGTCGGTTCTGATGGAGGGGAGCCATATCCGTATCAAGGCAGCCGCAAAAGCATAAGGCAACCGCGACTACGCGATCTGACGCGCCGGCGGGAGTACATCGACCGGCCTGCTGGACCTCCAAAGACGGGCTCCGTCGCTTGACCCAACGATAGAATTCCTATTCAAATCATCCGCTTAGCGGAGATGTGGCGGATTTTTCACGAATTGCGGCCAACCCTCCCATAGCGATCTCCTTTCGTGGTCTGGGCGGAGGTAGGTACAAGGCAGACCGCCTCTCGCCGCTATGGTGGCGGAGCCCGTCCTTCAGGAACGGGTTCTCTTAATGCTCGAGGGCGTTCCTGTCTTCCATGCGCTGGCGGAGCACGGATCGCAGGTCTTCGCCGTAGCCGGTCAGCACGCCGCCGTCGACGGCCAGCAACTGGCCGGTGATCATGTTGGCCCGTTCACTGGACAGGAAAGAAGCCGCTTCGCCGATCTCCTCGATCTTGCAGAAGCGGCCGAGCGGGACGACGCGTTTGACAATGGCATCGCGCATTTCCGGCCTTGTGCTCTGCTCCATCAACGGCGTCAGAATCCCGCCGGGACAGACCGCATTCACGTTGATGCCGTGATCCGCCACTTCCCAGGCCAGATGCCGGGTCAGCCCCGTGACCGCATGCTTCGAGGCGGTGTAGTCAATACTGCCAAAGAAGGTCATGCGAATGCCGGCGATCGAGTCGATATTGACGATCTTCCCGCGCATCCTGGCAATCATGGTCGGCAGGACAGCCTGGCAGCAGAGCAGCACGCCCTTGGCGTTCACGCCCATCACGCGGTCCCACTGTTCCTCGGCGAGATCCTGGAGTAGAACGGGGGGCCCCTCAATGCCTGCGTTGTTCACCAGGATATCGACCGTGCCGAAGGCCCGCATTGTTTCCGCGACCATGGCTTCTGCGTCGGCCTTCCTGGAAACATCGGCGTGGATGGCGATGGCACGCGTGCCGGTCGGGTCGATGCTATTGGCAACACGCCGGGCATTCTCGAGGTTGAGGTCCACCACAGCCAGGCGGGCGCCTTCCCGTGCCATGACTCGGGCGATGCCCTCTCCGGCACCGCGTCCACCACCGGTGACGATTGCTACTTTGTCCTTCAGTTCCATCCGAGGTCTCCTACGTCAGGCTCGCGAAATGTTTGACTTGATCGTAAGAACATTGGAGACTTGAAAGATCACTAAAGGCGCCATAAAGGTAGCAGATCGCGACACACAGCGAATACTCTGATGAGCCTGAACATTCGATCTGCCTCCCTGGCCCGGTTCCTGGATGTCGCCAGCGAACTCGACCTGGATCCGGAACCCCTTTTGCTGAGGCACGGACTGAGCCGCGCCATGCTGGCCCCCACCGAGTGCAGCTTCCTGCCTGCGCGTGTGGTGATTCAGTTGTTGGAAGATGCGGCAAGCGCGTCCAACTGCACTGCCTTTGCGGCCTTGATGGTAGAGCGGCGCAAGCTTTCGGACATTGGTGCAATCAGCCTGCTGCTGCGACATCAGCGCTCGGCGCGGGCGGCGATCGACTTCCTCACTCGGCACAAAGGGCTGCTGAACGACGTCCTCGCCATTCAGGTCGAGACCGAGGGGAAATTTTCGGTGGTCAGAGTCGAGTTGATTTCCGATGTTTATTCAAGGCAGGCGGCAGAGCTGGGCGTGGGCGTGATCATCAGCATCTTCCGGTCACTGCTGGGGGAACATTGGCGTCCACACGAAGCCTACTTTTCGCATGCGGCGCCGGATGATCAGCAGATCCATCGTCGCGTCTTTCGTTGTCCGCTCAGGTTGGGTGCCGAGTATTCCGGCTTCGCGTGCCTCACGAGCGAGCTGGACTCGCCTTCCGATTTCTCGGAGATCGAGCTGAAGAACTACGAAAAGTTCTTCATCGAGAATCTGCCTGTGGTCAATCGGGAGTCCGTTCTCGAGGATGCGAGAAAGGCGATTTCGTTGCTGATGCCGAGCGGCAAGGTCGACCTGATGCTGGTTGCCGACTACCTGAAGATGAGTCCGCGAACGTTGCAGCGGCGGCTGGCGCAGGAAGACACCACCTTCATGCGCGTCTACAACGCGGTGCGCCGGGATAACGCGACGCGCTCTCTTGAGAATACGCGCCACTCGATCTTCTCCATCGCGGAACAGCTCGGCTTCGACAGTTCAAGATCCTTCACGCGCTGGTTTTCTCAGGAATTCGGAATCTCACCGAAGCCGTGGCGGCAGGCACGTATGCGGAAGGCCTGACTTCGGGAGGCCTGCCACGGCATGGTGTGGCCGGTCCGCCGGGCGGCTTCGCAGTTCGACTGACCGTTGTACCTTGCCAAGTAACCGTTGATAGCTGGAAGCTGCAAATGACCGAGCCGGGTCGCGAAGAGACGACGGACAGAGGGTAGAGATCCGTGACTTGCCGCACCGCCCTGCCCCCGAAGACTTCTCGCGGGCGACCAGGTCGGTGATACCACAGTCCGTTCCGCGCGAGACATAACCGGCATGGTCGTGTGCAGTACACCGGTGAAATTGCGGATTAGCTCGCTTTCATCGTAGCTGCCTGGCGGGCCGCCCGGGTATGCCATGGTACTGGTTGCTATGGTTCTTCGCGGTGGCGTACAGTTCTGCGCCGCTCGGCCATTATCCCAAGCGATATTCCTGAAGGGCCTGATATGCTTTGCGTTTGCCCACATAACCTAAGCGCTACACATTGCATTCTCAAGAAGACAAGAGATGAGCTACCCAGGACTGGAAAAGATGCTGCGCCGGGTCATTACCGGCGACGACGCTGACGGGAAATCGGTGATCATCGTCGATGGCCCGCCTTCAGGTGCTTCGGTTGAGGCCGGGCTCGGTGGCTTGATGGAAATCTGGGCCGAGGGTCTTTGCGACACTCTCGGTCCCGGGCTGGCGGAAGACAAAGGACCGGCGTCCGCTATTCTTGCGCCAGACGACGGACAGATCAAGGTGCGCTGGTTCGCCATAGAGCCGATGCCGGGCGGCGTTCCCGCTGAAACGCTACGGACTCTGGCGCGCGCAGGCTTTGCCCGGATAGGCGCGGATCACCACATGATTGACCAGACCCGCCATCCTGGCATGCATGAGACGGACACTGTGGACGTCATCTGTCTGCTCAAGGGACGTGCAAAATTGATTCTCGAGAACGCGGAAACCGAACTCGTGCCGGGTAATGTGGTAATCCAGCGCGGTACCAATCACGCCTGGACTGCGATAGATGGGACTGCTCTGTTCCTGGCCATTCTGATTGACCGCCAGCGTGTCTAGCAGGGTGTGGCGGATTGGCGCCGAAGTAAGGCTGGCGAGTGGTTAGGCCTCAAGGTGCAAGAGTTTGGGCCGCAGCAGGAGAATTTCCGACCACCCAAGTGCCCGCTGGACGATCCGAACGGCCGTGACGAAGTGTTCCCTGGTGCGCCGGCACGGGACGCCTAAAGTCGCCCTTGGCGGTCTACGTGTTATTGTTACGTCATCAGTAAACAAAAAGCAGCAATATGCGCTCGACCGTAGGTGTGTGGGAATTTGTAGCCATCGTCGCGGCGAGCGCCCTTCTCAACTCGGCCCATGCCGCGAAATGTCGCAGCAACAAGGGGATCCTGTACACCCAGGACCAGCACTGCCCATCCGGCTACACGGACATCACCGCCAGCATGGGCGGCAACGTGTCGACTTACTCAGCGCCTACGCCCAACACCCAACGCACAAACAGCGCAACCACACTGGAAACGGCGCGCACCGTGCAGTATTCCCCAGCTCGGTGTCAGCGACTGCAGGTGGACCGCAGCATGTTAGGCGATCAACTGCGGCGAACAGGCTGGAAGCTGGAGCAGGACAACGTGCGTGCTCAGCTGATGCAAATTGAAGAGGAAATGGCAGCCCGCGACTGCCAGTAAAGACGACTCATGGGTGTCTACGATCGAGATTGGTGGCGCGAACGATACAACCAGCGCTCCGGCGATAAGAAGAATGATTCCTGGCGGCGCCCCGAGAAAGACAGTGGCCGAGCGGCCAAAGATGCAGCCTACAATCCTCGCCAGTTCCGATCCGGCAAAAAGGACATACCGCCGCGCTCCGAACCAATAGCATCCCCTCCCGATGTGCCCGGTGCCGATTGGCATTGGACGGTCAAGCTGGTCGCTCTTGGCTGGTGTGTAATGATCCTCTACCTCGCAGCGAAGTGGGCCATGGGTCGACCGCTGTAGGAGCGTAGCCTTCATGCCACGACACTGGGCGCTCCGGTTATTCCGCCACTCGGTCGGCGGAGGGACCGCATCACCGGGGTAGTAGTGAGCGGTCGCTGCGTCGAGATTCGGCAAACTCAGGATTCCCGACAACGAGCACGCGGCCGTGTTTCAGCCGCTACAGCCGAATTTTGCTCATTCTGCAGACGTTCGTGCATCGTTTCGCAGCGAATCAACATCATTCTCGCGGGTTCCTCATCCGCATCGACTACTTCAGCCTCTGCGGCGCTGCGCAGATATACTTGGCGGAAGACAATGGCGAGGATCACAATGATGGCGCCGACGCAGAAGGCCCGGGACAAGAATTGAAGGTGTCGCGCCATGGAAATTGCCGGATAGCAGGGGTAATTTGGCGGCGAGACTACACCAGGATGTCGCGGCGTGATGCTACGCCGATGCAGGATTGACAGCGCCTCACGTTTCGCGGTAACGAGGCCGGACCGCGCGTTCTGTGACAGCACACTGGGTTGATGCACATGCCAAAGACAATCGTGCCCCGCCCGAGCGGCCACTACTGGGCCACGCGGCACGCGCCCTTTCCGCTGGACGGTCCGAACGGCCATGCCGAAGTCTTTCCTGGTCGCCCACTGCGTCCGCGACGGCAAATGGGTCGCCTTCTATCAGCACGGTGAAGAGTTTGGGGCGCAATGTCATGTATGCCGCGGGCCCATTTCGGCTTTGCTCCTGCTTTCAGCGTCTGCGCGCCGACGGCGGACTGAGCGACCAGCCAGTTGGCCTCTCCAATCAACATAACACCCAGCGCCCGGCAAAAAAACGCTGATCGGGCGTTATGTTGAAAAGCCATGTGGAGGGGCCGTGCAGCCCGACGGCTGTAGCAGGATCACGCGTGCGTCGATAAGAGAAAGACCCCACAAGTTTGCGAGGCCTTCGTTATTCTAGCGTAATGGAATTAGGCTGCAATAGCTGCGCCAGTCGGTGCAATTCCAAGCTTCATCCGGGCGAACTCATTCTCGGAATCGGATCCGGCCAGCACGTAGTTGCGCTCGACGAGCATGCGGGTCATGTACTGCTTGTTGTAGAGGAACGACATGACGATATTCCAGCCGCCGAACGTCACCAGACCGAACAGCAAGTGCAGTGCGGCCGTACCGAGTTCACCGCGGATGAGCGGTACCCAAAAACCGAAGAACAGATAAGTCCAGCTGTACCCGTAGTAGCCCTTTTTAAGCATTCCGCTTGCTGGATGCTTAAGCATAATTTTGGTGGCCATGATTTCCCCTGAGAAAAATGTGTGCGTTTGTATGGCAGCGACCTGTGCAATGCCCGTTCATGTGCGCAGATGCCGACGTGCTTATAGCACATGGTCTACAGGATCATGAATGCCCAAGGAGAGGGGTGTAGATTTCCCTATTTACTCCGAACGCGATCAGTTTTCCGTCATCCGGACAAGTTGCGATTCACGATCCCAGCTCCGGAGCGTGCCCTGTTCTTACAACTTACCGAAGGGCGCTAACGACCGCTTCGGCACAATCTTCAGTCTTCTTCCCCATAGCGATCGAAGGCGCAGAAGCGTCGATGGATAAGTTTAGGAAAACGGCTTTCGCCGTCTCCTACCCTCCGAATCTGGTGTGCGGTTTTCCCGCGACAGTTGTTTCCACATCGGGATTGGCGCGCCAATTGACGAGCCTCGTACATCGTGACAGCCGAGTTTGGTCTCCTTGGGGCTGGCCTCTGCGTCGAGATCCCAGCCCAGGCTTATTTGGGCCGGTACTCGCCGGTCTGGCGGCCTTGGGGCTCGTAGTCGGCGGCACCCTTGTTGGGTTACTTTTCATTGTCAGCCTCCTAGTCTTACTGTGTCACAAATGTGATCGATCAGCCGGACGCGCAACATGGGCAAATGCCAAGGCTGCGCATCAGGTGGAAGCTAAGTTGATGGCGCAGTGTGGTGATTGAGTTAGTCACGTGTCGCTGCGCGCGCTGGGCTGCCACGGGGGATGTAATCTGCGGGAAGCGGAGGTATCTGGCGTTCGAGGGAGTTTTTTTTATTCCCTTCGGACTTGACCGCAACGAGTCGTTCGGCCATCAGGAAGCCATAGGCTGCGACACTCAGCGTCGCGAGCTAAAGTCGAAACTGGTGTACAGGCGGGGAATTTGAGGCGCGGAGTAGAGGGCGGTGGAGCTTTCCGCTGAGAATCTGATTGTCGAGATCGGAAACCAGCACAAGAAAGGTCCACCATGAGCAAGGATAAAGGGAAAGAAGCAGTCGGTCTATCGGAAATCGGGCTTGGGCTCGAGGAGCTGATCAGGCGCGGGGCCCGACGGGTCATCCAGGAGGCGATTGAAGTGGAGCTGGCAGAGCTGCTTGAGC
>NZ_AUFE01000111.1 GCF_000426345.1 Cupriavidus phytohabitans
GCATCATGAACTGCGTCGACGTGTGCCCGAAGGGTCTGAACCCGACCAAGGCCATCGGCAAGATCAAGGAGCTGATGGTCCGCCGCGCGGTGTGATCCTGCGGCTGTCTAAGTAGTAAGCGGCGCGTCAGCCAGAGCGGCTATATCTGGCGGGCGCGCCGAAAGTAGGAAGCCATGACCGAGAGTCCTGCCACCACCTTCTCCCATCAGGCCGATCCGCACAAGCGCGCACGGTTGCGCTGGCGTGCCCGCCGCGGCCTCCTGGAGAACGACATCATCGTCGAACGTTTTTTCAACCGTTACGAGGAGAGCCTGTCCGACGAGGATGTGGCTTCGCTGAGCCAGCTGTTCGAACTCAGCGACAACGAGTTGATGGACCTGCTCCTTGCCCGCAAGGAACTGGACGGTGAGCTCGACACGCCCCCGATGCAGCGCGTAGTGAACCTGCTGCGTACGGTCTGAGTTTTGGTCAACATTATTATTCACAGCATTTGAAGGATCCGACATGACGCCGTCCGATGTGAAAGCCACGCTATCGTTCTCCGATGGTTCCCCCAGCGTTGAGCTGCCGATTTATACGGGCACCGTTGGCCCGGACGTGATCGACATTCGCAAGCTGTACGGACAAACCGGTAAGTTCACCTACGACCCCGGTTTCATGTCGACGGCTTCGTGCAATTCGAAGATCACCTACATCGACGGCGACAAGGGCGAGCTGCTGTACCGCGGCTACCCGATCGAGCAACTGGCGCAGAAGTGCGACCACCTCGAGACCTGCTACCTGCTGCTCAAGGGCGAGCTGCCCAACGCCAAGCAGAAGGAAGAATTCGTCGGCCACGTGATGAACCACACCATGGTTCACGAGCAGCTGCAGTTCTTCATGCGCGGTTTCCGCCGCGATGCCCACCCGATGGCCGTGCTGACCGGCCTGGTGGGTGCTATGAGCGCGTTCTACCATGACGCGATGGACATCGACGATCCGCACCAGCGCGAGATCTCGGCCATCCGCCTGATCGCCAAGATGCCGACCATGGTCGCCATGGCGTACAAGTACAACATCGGCCAGCCGTACATTTATCCGCAGAACGACCTGTCCTACTCGGGCAACTTCCTGCGCATGCTGTTCGGCACGCCGTGTGCCCCGTACACCGTGAACCCGGTGCTGGAGCGCGCGCTGGACCGCATCTTCATCCTGCACGCCGACCACGAGCAGAACGCCTCGACCTCGACCGTGCGCCTGGCCGGCTCGTCGGGCACCAACCCGTTCGCAGCCATCGCCGCCGGCGTCGCGTGCCTGTGGGGCCCGGCCCACGGCGGCGCCAACGAAGCCGCGCTGAAGATGCTGGAAGAGATCGGCAGCGTCGACAACATCGGCGAGTTCATCAAGCAGGTCAAGGACAAGAACTCGGGCGTGCGCCTGATGGGCTTCGGCCACCGCGTGTACAAGAACTACGATCCGCGCGCCAAGCTGATGCGCGAAACCTGCCATGAAGTGCTGAACGAGCTGGGCCTGCACAACGACCCGCTGTTCAAGCTGGCCATGGAGCTGGAAAAGATCGCGCTGGAAGACGAGTACTTCGTCAGCCGCAAGCTGTACCCGAACGTCGACTTCTACTCGGGCATCGTCCAGCGCGCGCTGGGCATCCCGACGTCGCTGTTCACCTGCATCTTCGCGCTGGCCCGCACCCCGGGCTGGATCTCGCAGTGGGAAGAGATGATCACCGATCCGGAATACAAGATCGGCCGTCCGCGCCAGCTGTTCGTCGGCGCCGCCACGCGCGACGTGCCGGACGTGGCCAAGCGCTAAGCGCAGTTCATCCGATCCGCTGCGCAGTGCAGCAATTGCATACGCCCCGGCCCGCCGGGGCGTTTGTCTTTTCTGCGTCGGTGCGCCTTGTGCAGCGCAACGACGGCAAGGGCAGGAAATTGCACCTTGACTGGTCCGGGCCGCAATTAGTGGAAAATTGTGTCGCGTTTTCCCAATGGGGTTCCGCATTTATTGTGCGATTGTCGCGTAGCGCAGGAAATTTGACCCTATAATGCGGGCTGCTTTGCCGACGGCAGCCGGGCCATCCCTCCGGCATGCGGTGCGGCAAGCGGGGCAGGCGAATCGCTTGCGCAATAGAGAACGCATCAAACGTTGTCTTTCCGAACCTTGGTCCCCATACCACAGCGGGGACTGACACATGCCGGGCCCCGCACAGCTTCTTCTTCCTTGCAGGCCTGTCTTCCGCGTTCGGGGCGGCGCTTCTGCCAGTCCCGATCCCAGTAGTCCGCGGGTGTTGTTCGATTGCGCAGGTCATTCCGTTTCTGCCCGGATGACCCAAACATAAATCGAGGAGCTCCTGATGACGCTGTCCCGTCTTACGACCATTTCGCTGGCTGCCATGCTGGCCACCTTTGGCGCCGCAGCCAACGCCGAAACCGTGAAGATCGCCATTGCCGGCCCGATGAGCGGCTCGGTGGCGCAATACGGCGACATGGTCAAGGCCGGTGCGCTGACCGCCATCGAACAGATCAACGCAGCCGGCGGCGCCGGCGGCAACAAGTTCGAGGTGGTGATGATGGACGACGCCTGCGAACCGAAGCAAGCCGTCGCGGTGGCCAACAAGATCGTCAGCCAGAACATCAAGTACGTGATCGGCCATGTGTGCTCGGGTTCGACCATCCCCGCCTCGGACATCTACGAGAACGAAGGCATCGTGATGGTGACGCCGTCGGCCACGGCGCCGCAGCTGACCGAGACCAGGAAGCGCAAGTTCATCTTCCGCACCATCGGCCGCGACGACCAGCAAGGCCCGGCAGCCGCCCAGTACATCATCGGCAAGATCAAGCCGAAGAAGGTTGCCGTGCTGCACGACAAGCAGTCGTACGGCCAGGGCATCGCCAGCTCGGTGAAGAAGGACCTGGAAGCCGCCAAGATTCCGGTGGCCGTGTTCGAGGGCATCAACGCCGGCGATTCGGATTACTCCGCCGTCATTACCAAGCTGAAGTCGCAGGGCGTGGACTTCGTTTACTTCGGCGGCTACCACCCGGAAATGGGCCTGCTGCTGCGCCAGGCGCGCGAGCAGGGCGTGAAGGCCGCCTTCATGGGTCCCGAGGGCGTGGGCAACAAGGACGTGACCGCGATCGCCGGGCCGTCGTCGGAAGGCATGCTGGTGACGCTGCCGGCCGACTTCTCGGCCGACCCGGCCAACGCCGGCCTGGTGAAGGCATTCGCCGACAAGAAGCGTGACGCCAACGGTCCGTTCCAGATGCCGTCCTATGCCGCCGTCAAGATCATCGGCGACGCCATCGCCGGCGCCAAGAGCACCGACCCGGCCAAAGTCTCGGCGTACATGCACAAGAACGCCTTCACCACCCCGATCGGCAAGGTCGAGTACGACGACAAGGGCGACCTGAAGTCCTTCAAGTTCGTGGTCTACACCTGGCACAAGGACGCAAGCAAGACCGCCGCAAACTAAGCAGGCGCTCCCTTCCGCACACGCCCCGCCCGTACCCCGGGCGGGGCGTTCTGGTATCGGGCTTCAAGTTCCTGAGGCTTCCCCAATGAATGAATTCCTTCCACAGTTCACCCAGCAGCTGGTCAACGGCCTGACGCTGGGTGCGATCTACGCGCTGATCGCCATCGGCTACACAATGGTCTACGGCATCATCGGCATGATCAATTTCGCGCACGGCGAGATTTACATGATCGGTGCCTATGTCGGCCTGGTCACGCTCACCGCGATCGGCGCCCAGGCGGGCTACCCCCTGCCGCTGGTGCTCGGCGCCGCCTTGCTGGTCTCGGTGCTGGTCACCGGCGTCTACGGCTTTGCGGTCGAGCGGGTGGCATACCGGCCCCTGCGCGGCGGTCCGCGGCTGGTGCCGCTGATCTCCGCCATCGGCATGTCGATCTTCCTGCAGAACTATGTGCAGATCGGGCAGGGCGCGCGCGACGTGTCGGTGCCGGTGCTGATCTCCGGCGCCATCGAGTTCCAGATGGGCGGCGACTTCACCGTGACCGTGCCGTATTCGCGCCTGCTGATCGTGGGCGTGACGCTGGCGATGATGGTCGCGCTGACGCTGTTCATCGGCCGCTCGCGCATGGGCCGCGCTTGCCGCGCCTGCGCTGAAGACATGCGCATGGCCAATCTGCTCGGCATCGACACCAACAAGGTGATCTCGTTCACCTTCGTGCTGGGCGCAATGCTGGCCGCCGTCGGTGGCGTGCTGATCGGGCTGAGCATCGGCAAGCTCAATCCCTTTATCGGCTTTATCGCCGGCATCAAGGCCTTTACCGCGGCGGTGCTGGGCGGTATCGGCAGCATCCCGGGCGCGATGCTCGGCGGCGTGCTGCTGGGCCTGGCGGAAACCTTCGCCTCGGGCTACATGCCGGCCGAATACAAGGACGTGGTCGCATTCAGCCTGCTGGTGCTGGTGCTGCTGTTCCGTCCGACCGGGCTGCTGGGCAAGCCTGATGTCGAAAAGGTGTGAGGGAGGGCGAGACCATGACTAACCAAGTTTCTGCGATGTCCGCCGCACAGGTAGCGCGCGGCGCCATGCCGGGCCAGTCGCTGAAGAACGCGATCACGGCGGCCGTGATGACGGCGATCCTGACCATTCCGATCCTGGGCCTGCAGCTCAGGCTGGAAGGCTACAAGGTGGTGCTCGAGCCGCACTGGCGCCCGGTGTGGATTGCCGTGGCGGCGGTGTTCCTGTTCCAGCTGTTCAAGCCCATGCTGTCGCGCGCCGGCAGTGCCGTGCGTTTGCCGTCGGTGCCGCAGCTCGGCGCGCGGCAGCAGCGTGCGGCGATATGGGTGCTGCTGGCGGTCGGGCTGGTGTGGCCGTTTTTCGGCTCGCGCGGCGCAGTGGACGTGGCCACGCTGGCGCTGATCTACGTGATCCTGGGGCTGGGCCTGAATATCGTGGTGGGCTATGCCGGCCTGCTCGACCTGGGCTATGTCGGCTTCTACGCGATCGGCGGCTATACCTATGCGCTGCTGAACCAGCACTTCGGGCTCGGCTTCTGGGAATGCCTGCCGATCGCCGCGGCGATGTCGGCAACCTTCGGCTTCCTGCTGGGCTTCCCGGTGCTGCGGCTGCGCGGCGACTACCTCGCGATCGTGACGCTGGGCTTCGGCGAGATCATCCGCCTGCTGGCCAACAACCTGACCAGCCTGACCGGGGGGCCTGATGGTGTCTCGGGCATTCCCAAGCCGTCAGTGTTCGGCATCGAGATGGCGCGCAACGCCAGCGTGGAGGGTGCCAGGACCTTCCATGACCTGATCGGCCTGGACTACAGCGGCCAGCACATGGTGATCTTCCTGTACCTGCTGGCGCTGCTGCTGGTGGGCTTCACGCTGTTCGTCACCAGCCGACTGATCCGCATGCCGATGGGCCGTGCGTGGGAAGCGCTGCGCGACGACGAGATCGCGTGCCGCTCGCTGGGCCTGAACCCGACCCGCATCAAGCTGTCGGCGTTCACGCTGGGCGCATCGTTTGCCGGCATCGGCGGCGCCTTCTTCGCGGCGCGCCAGGGTCTGGTCAATCCGGAATCGTTCACCTTCATCGAGTCGGCGCTGATCCTCGCCGTGGTGGTGCTGGGCGGCATGGGCTCGCAGCTGGGCGTGATCCTGGCGGCAATCCTGCTGACGGCGCTGCCCGAGGTGGCGCGCGGCTTTGCCGAATACCGCATGCTGATCTTCGGCCTGGTGATGGTGCTGATGATGATGTGGCGTCCGCAGGGCCTGCTGCCCGCGAGCCGTCCGCACGTGGAGCTTCCCCGATGAGTGCAGAACTGCTGAAAGTATCCGGCCTGCAGATGCGCTTCGGCGGACTGCTGGCCGTGGACGGCATCGATTTCGATGTCCGCAAGGATGAGGTCTTCGCCATCATCGGTCCCAACGGCGCCGGCAAGACCACGGTGTTCAACTGCGTCGGCGGTTTCTACAAGCCGACAGCGGGCGAGGTTACGCTGGACGGCCATGCCATCGCCGGCCTGCCGAGCCACAAGGTGGCGCGGCAGGGCCTGGTGCGGACCTTCCAGAACATCCGCCTGTTCAAGTCGCTGACGGTGGTGGAGAACCTGCTGGTGGCGCAACACCTGCAGGTGCAGTCCGGCATCCTGCGCGGCCTGTTTGCCACCCCGGCCTATCGCCGTGCCGAGCGTGAAGCGCTGGAGCGCGCCGCGCTGTGGCTGGAGCGCATGGGCCTGACCAAGGTTGCCAACCGCGAGGCCGGCACGCTGTCGTACGGCCACCAGCGCCGGCTGGAGATCGCGCGCTGCATGATCACCAGGCCGCGCC
This sequence comes from Cupriavidus phytohabitans, assembly GCF_000426345.1. GTDB lineage: Bacteria > Pseudomonadota > Gammaproteobacteria > Burkholderiales > Burkholderiaceae > Cupriavidus. The sequence continues at coordinate 6,287 of NZ_AUFE01000111.1, forward strand.
TGCTGATGCTGGACGAGCCCGCCGCCGGCCTGAACCCGCAGGAAAAGGTCGAGCTGCAGCAGCTGATCGACCAGCTGCGCCGCGAGTTCGGCATTGCCGTGCTGCTGATCGAGCACGACATGAGCCTGGTGATGGGGGTCTCCGACCGCATCCTCGTGATGGAGCACGGCAAGCCCATCGTTACGGCCAAGCCCGACGAAGTGCGCAACGACCCGCGCGTGATCAAGGCCTACCTGGGAGAGGACTGATGCTGAAGCTGGAACAGGTCCATACCCATTACGGCGCCATCGAGGCGCTGTCGGGCGTATCGATCGAAGTCAAGAAAGGGGAGATCGTCACCCTGATCGGCAGCAACGGCGCCGGCAAGACGACGCTGATGATGACCGTGTGCGGCACGCCGCGCGCCTCGAGCGGACGCGTGCTGTTCGAGGGCAAGGACATCACCAACCGCTCGACGCACGAGATCATGCGGCTGGGCATGGCGATTTCGCCCGAGGGCCGTCGCGTGTTTCCGAGCCTGACGGTGCTGGAAAACCTGAAGATGGGTGGCTTCTTTGCCAGTCGCGACGAGATCGAGGCTGGTATCGAGCACGTCTTCAAGCTGTTCCCGCGCCTGAACCAGCGTGCCAGCCAGCGCGCCGGCACCATGTCGGGCGGCGAGCAGCAGATGCTGGCGATCGGCCGCGCGCTGATGAGCCGGCCCCGGCTTCTGCTGCTGGACGAGCCCACGCTCGGCCTCGCGCCGCTGATCATCGCGCAGATCTTCGACATCATCCGGACCATTCGTGACGAGGGCGTCACCGTGTTCCTGGTCGAGCAGAACGCCAACAAGGCGCTGCAGGTGGCGGATCGCGGCTATGTGCTGGAAACCGGCAAGGTGGTGCTGGCCGATACTGGTGCCAACCTGCTTGCCAACGACAGGATCAAGGCTGCCTACCTGGGCGGCTGATGCCGGAGGCCGCCGCCCTGCAACGGGGCGGCGGCCCGCCAACGATTCGTTTTCGTGATCGGCGAAAGCCCCCTTTCGCCAATCACATTACATTCCAGGCGCCGTCCCGGCCGGGCAGGGCGCTGATCCCCATATCCCCTGTGGCATAATCGATTGCCAAGTCAAGCATTGCGGCAACGCTTGAAATAACGCTCGCTTCAGGCGGCTTCCGGCGCGATCATCGCGATTGATCGCGATCGACGCCCGTGTTCGCCGCCGCGACCGAAGCGAACAAAAACCCCTGCAAACTACTGCGCGGTCACCGCGGACTTCTCCTGCCAAGGATCGGTCATTCGGCCCGCCATCGCACCATGGCCAAGACGCTCTACGACAAACTCTGGGATGACCACACCGTCCACGTCGAGGAAGACGGCACCACGCTGCTCTATATCGACCGCCACCTGCTGCATGAAGTGACCAGCCCGCAGGCGTTCGAGGGCCTGAAGATGGCGCAGCGTCCGGTATGGCGCATCAGCGCGAACCTGGCCGTGTCGGACCACAACGTGCCGACCACCGACCGCAGCCAGGGCATTGCCGACCCGGTGTCGAAGCTGCAGGTCGATACGCTGGATGCCAATTGCGACAGCTATGGCATCACCCAGTTCAAGATGACGGACCATCGCCAGGGCATCGTGCACGTGATCGGGCCGGAGCAGGGCGCGACGCTGCCTGGCATGACGGTGGTGTGCGGCGATTCGCATACCAGCACGCACGGCGCCTTCGGCGCACTGGCGCATGGGATCGGCACCTCGGAAGTCGAGCACGTGCTGGCCACGCAGACGCTGCTGGGCAAAAAGGCGAAGAACATGCTGGTCAAGGTGGAAGGCAAGCTGCCGCGCGGCTGCACCGCCAAGGACATCGTGCTGGCCATTATCGGCAAGATCGGCACCGCCGGCGGCACCGGCTACACCATCGAGTTCGCCGGCTCGGCCATCCGCGACCTGACCATGGAAGGCCGCATGACCGTCTGCAACATGGCCATCGAGGCGGGCGCGCGCGCCGGCCTGGTGGCGGTGGACGACGTCACGCTGGAATACGTCAAGGGCCGCCCGTACGCGCCGCAGGGCGTGGAGTGGGAGCAGGCCGTGGCTTACTGGCGCACGCTGCATTCGGACGCAGGTGCCAAGTTCGACCAGGTGGTCGAGCTGCGTGCCGAAGAGATCCGCCCGCAGGTGACCTGGGGCACGTCGCCGGAAATGGTCATCAGCATCGAAGACCGCGTGCCGGATCCCGAGAAGGAAAAGGACCAGACCAAGCGCAACGCGATGGAGCGCGCGCTGGAGTACATGGGCCTGCAGCCCAATGTGCCGGTCGAGAGCATCAATATCGACAAGGTTTTCATCGGCTCGTGCACCAACAGCCGTATCGAGGATATGCGCGCCGCTGCGTGGGTGGTGCAGAAACTGGGCCGCAAGGTTGCGTCCAACGTGAAGCTGGCGATGGTGGTGCCGGGTTCGGGCCTGGTCAAGGAACAGGCCGAGCGCGAAGGCCTGGACAAGATCTTCAAGGCCGCCGGCTTTGAGTGGCGCGAACCAGGCTGCTCGATGTGCCTGGCCATGAATGCCGACCGCCTGGATCCGGGCGAGCGCTGCGCGTCGACCTCGAACCGCAACTTCGAGGGCCGCCAGGGCGCCGGTGGCCGTACCCACCTGGTGAGCCCGGCGATGGCAGCCGCTGCCGCCATCGAAGGCCATTTCGTCGACATCCGCAAGCTGGGCTGAGCGGAGCGGCAAATGAAAAGGACCCTGATCGCACTGCTGGCATGCCTGGGCATGCTGCAGCTTGCCGGCTGCAACACCATGGCCGGACTGGGCAAGGACACGCAGGCCGCCGGCCGCTCGCTCGAGAGCGCGGCGAAGAAGTAAGGAAAGAGACATGGAAAAGTTCACCGTACACAGCGGCCTCGTGGCGCCGCTCGACCGCGAGAACGTCGACACCGACGCCATCATCCCGAAGCAGTTCCTGAAGTCGATCAAGCGCACCGGCTTTGGCCCCAACCTGTTCGACGAGTGGCGCTACAAGGATGTCGGCGAGCCGGGCATGGACAACAGCAAGCGTCCGCTGAACCCGGACTTCGTGCTGAACCAGCCGCGCTACCAGGGCGCGTCAATCCTGCTGGCGCGCCGCAACTTCGGCTGCGGCAGCTCGCGCGAGCACGCGCCGTGGGCGCTGACGCAATACGGCTTCCGCGCCGTGATCGCGCCCAGCTTTGCCGATATCTTCTTCAACAACTGCTACAAGAACGGCTTGCTGCCGGTGGTGCTGAGCGAGCAGCAGGTCGACCACCTGTTCAACGAGACCAACGCGTTCAACGGCTACCAGCTGACCATCGACCTGGACAAGCAGGTGGTGCTCACGCCGTCGGGCCAGGGCTATGAATTCGACATCGCCCCGTTCCGCAAGTACTGCATGCTGAACGGTTTCGACGATATCGGCCTGACCCTGCGCCATGCCGACAAGATCAAGGCCTATGAGGCCGAGCGCGTGGCGAAGATGCCGTGGCTGAACAACCGCCTGGTCGGATAAGACTCAACGAGGAAGACAACAATGAAGATCGCAGTCCTGCCGGGTGACGGCATTGGTCCCGAAATCGTTGCAGAGGCCGTCAAGGTCCTGAACGCGCTCGACGAGAAGTTCGAACTGGAAACCGCGCCGGTGGGCGGCGCCGGCTACGAGGCCGAAGGCCATCCGCTGCCGGAGAACACGCTCAAGCTGGCCAAGGAAGCCGACGCCATCCTGTTCGGCGCCGTCGGCGACTGGAAATACGACAGCCTGGAGCGCGCGCTGCGCCCGGAGCAGGCCATCCTGGGCCTGCGCAAGCACCTGCAGCTGTTCGCCAACTTCCGTCCGGCGATCTGCTATCCGGAACTGACCGGCGCCTCGAGCCTGAAGCCCGAGCTGGTGGCCGGCCTGGACATCCTGATCGTGCGCGAACTGAACGGCGACATCTACTTTGGCCAGCCACGCGGCCTGCGCGAAGCGCCGGACGGCCTGTTCAAGGGCGAGCGCGAAGCCTTCGACACCATGCGCTACAGCGAGCCGGAAATCCGCCGCATCGCGCATGTGGCGTTCCAGGCCGCGGCCAAGCGCGGCAAGAAGCTGTGCAGCGTCGACAAGGCCAACGTACTCGAGACCTTCCAGTTCTGGAAGGACATCGTGATCGATGTCAGCAAGGAATATCCGGAAGTCGAGCTGTCGCACATGTATGTCGACAACGCGGCCATGCAGCTGGTCAAGGCGCCCAAGAGCTTCGACGTGATCGTCACCGGCAACATGTTCGGCGACATCCTGTCGGACGAGGCCGCCATGCTGACCGGCTCGATCGGCATGCTGCCGTCGGCGTCGCTCGATGCGAACAACAAGGGCCTGTACGAGCCGTCGCACGGCTCGGCGCCGGACATCGCCGGCAAGGGCGTGGCCAATCCGCTGGCCACCATCCTGTCGGCGGCGATGATGCTGCGCTACTCGCTGAACAAGGCCGAGCAGGCCGACCGCATCGAGAACGCCGTCAAGAAGGTGCTGGCCCAGGGCTACCGCACCGGCGATATCCTGACGCCGGGCTGCAAGCAGGTCGGCACCCGCGAGATGGGTGAAGCGGTGCTGGCGGCACTGTAAATCACAACCCCAAAAGGGCACCGCTGCGGCGGTGCCCTTTGTTTTGTGCGCCCAGCATGGGCGCACTCTTGTGGGTGCAAGTCCCACCGTAAGTTGATCACAGCGAACGAAGCGAAGCGCAACTGCGAAAGG